>CAVRUM010000014.1:0-754676 GCA_963724375.1 uncultured Acidobacteriaceae bacterium | reverse complement strand
ATGTCCAGCCCGCTCGAGAGGTAAATCCATTCCCGGTAATGAATCGGAGTGATCAGCTTTCCATCCGCGTCATATGCAGGAATGTTCGCCGATCCGTTCTGCTGCGGTGGAGCACCAATTCCAAACAGCGAAAGTACAAAAAGCAGCGCGGCACTGGCGGCCTTCATGAAACCTCCCCGGCTAAACCTGCTCAGTCAGGTGCTTGGTACGCTGACTTCTGAAAGAAAGTTCTCCTGCCCTGTTCCCTGATCCCTGTCCCCTGCCCACTCGGGGAACCAAACCCCACCCCCCTGCGTATCCTCGTCCACAGGGTCAGGGCGAAACTGTGCGCGACAGCTCCGCCAGTCACAAACCGGCAATTTGGCCGCTTCAGCGGCTGCCAAATGCCATAGACTTGTGCTACTGCCCCCTGTTCCGGATCGACGACCGTCATGGAACTCAAAGAAGCCTTCAAAATCGCGCTCCAGTCCCTCTGGGCCAACAAACTCCGCTCCGTACTCACCCTCATCGGTGTCGTCATCGGAGTCTCCTCCGTCATCGCCGTCATCACCCTCACCAATGGCGTCAACCGCTATGTCGCCACCAAGGTCTATGGATACGGCGCCGACGTCTTCACCCTCTCCAAACAGTCGCCGGTCATTTTCAGTTACGACCAGTGGGAGAAATTCCAGAAGCGCAAGAACGTCAAGATCGACGACTACTACGCCATCCGCGACAGCTGCAAGAGCTGTCAGGAGGTAGGCGCGCTTCTCAACACCAGCGGCAAAGTTACCGCCACCAGTCACTCCAGCGACAACACTGACATTCGTGGCTGGACCTGGAACATGCCCGGCATCTCCAACCTCAACGTCGTCCTAGGACGCGCCTTCGTCCCCGCCGACGACCAGTATGCCGCCCGGGTCGCCATCGTTGGATACGACATCGTCGATAAGCTCCTGCCCAACGTCGATCCCACCGGCCAGGAGGTCCGCGTCGACGGCGTGCCCTATACCGTCATCGGCGTCGGCGAGCGCCAGGGCTCAACTCTCGGCGTCAGCCAGGACAACTACGTCGCCGTACCCATCACCTCCTATCAACACACCTACGGCACCAACGACACCGTCACCATCTACGTGAAGGCCGGCTCAGTTGGACCGGCGCTCGACCGCGCCACCGATGAGGCCCGTGCTCTGCTGCGCTCCCGCCGTCACGACGCCCCCGGAGCAGAAGACAGCTTCGAGGTCTCGACCAATGAAACCTTCGTTGGCCTCTGGAAGAGCATCAGCCAGACATTTCTCTTCGTCGTCATCGGCATCGCCTGCATTTCTCTGGTCGTTGGCGGCATCGTCATCATGAACATCATGCTCGTCTCCGTCACCGAGCGCACCCGCGAGATCGGCGTCCGCAAGGCTCTCGGCGCCCGCTATCAGGACATACTGCTCCAGTTCCTCATTGAGGCTGCTTCCATGTCCCTGCTCGGCGGCATCATCGGCATCATCGCCGGCGCGGGAGTCGCCAAGCTCGTCACTCTGGCCATCGGATTCCCCTCCGACATTGCCCTCTGGTCCGTACTGGTCGCTATCTTCGTATCCGCCGGCATCGGCATCTTCTTCGGCGTCTACCCCGCCCGCCAGGCCGCGATGCTCGACCCCATTGTCGCCCTGCGGTCTGAATTATGAGAGGAGGTCCACGATGAAACTTGGCAGTTCCGGCGAATCCATTCGAATGGCCCTCGAGACCGTGCGCGCCAACAAGCTGCGCTCCGGCCTTACCATCCTCGGCATCGTCATCGGCGTCACCACCGTCATCACCATTTCCTCAATCATCGGAGGCCTCAACGCCAACATCCAGGACTGGGTCAACTCCATCGGCTCCAACGTCCTCTGGGTCTTCCACATGCCCGTCATCGGCGTGCGCCCCACGACCGAAATGCTAGCCCGCAGGCGTATGACCCTCGACGATGCCGTCGAGATGCGAACTCTGCCTCACGTCGTTGCCGCCGATGCCTCACTCCGCCACGTCAACAAGATCTTCCAGGTCGGCGTCATCGGCGTGAAGTACGGCAGCAAGAAGGCACAGGGCACGATGGAAGAGGGCAATACCACCGCTGTACGCGACATCTATGACCTCAACCTGACCCAGGGCCGCCTGTTTACCGACGATGAAGACCAGCGCCGCGCCAATGTTGTCATCCTTGGCTACGACACCGCTGACAAACTCTTCGGCACCTCGAGCGCCATCGGCAAGGAAGTCGAGATCGAGGGCGACCTCTTCACCGTCATCGGTGTCTTCGACAAGCGCAAGCAGATCTTCGGCGGTGGAACCAATCCTGAAGACAACAAGGCCACCTTCCCCCTGCACACCTTCCTCAAGCTTCACCCTGAAGAAAAGGACTACTGGCTCAGCGTCAAGTACGACGATCCGCGCAACCGCAGCCTCGTCGAAGACGAGATCCGCGAGCTGCTCCGCCGCCGCCGCAAGGTGCCCACGTGGAAGGCCGATGACTTCGAGATCTTCGCCCCCGACACCCTCACCCGCCTCTGGAACCAGCTCACCGGCGGCCTCGCCATCTTCATGGTTGCCGTCTCCAGCGTCGGCCTCATGGTCGGCGGAGTCGGCGTCATGAACATCATGCTGGTCTCCGTCACCGAGCGCACCCGCGAGATCGGCGTCCGCAAGGCCATGGGCGCTACCAAGCGCAACATCCTCATCCAGTTCACCACCGAGGCCATCACTCTCTGCGCCATCGGAGGTATCATCGGAATTCTTGTCGGCGGCATTATTACCCTGCTCATCCGGGCCCTCGTCGCCGCCCTGCCCGCGTCCATGTCACCGGTCTGGGCCTTCATTGGATTCACCGTCTCCTGCGCCATCGGACTCATCTTCGGCATCTACCCGGCCTACAAAGCCGCCACCCTCGACCCCATCGAAGCCCTCCGCTACGAGTGAGCCAGAAGGGAATCAGGGCCGGGTGCCGCACTCAAGCCCGGTGTCGGCTTGAGTGGGAGCCGCGCTCTCCGTCTTGTCACCTGACCTGTACCTTCTGCCCCTATACTGTTTCCTGCATCACAGACGAGAAATATGCCTTCCCCCGAAAAGTACGTCTGCATCCACGGCCACTTCTACCAGCCGCCCCGCGAAAATCCCTGGCTCGAAGCCGTTGAGATCCAGACCTCCGCCGCGCCCTACCACGACTGGAACGAGCGCATCACCGCCGAGTGCTACGCGCCCAACGGCGCCGCGCGCATCCTGAACGGCTACGCCAAGATCGCCCGCATCATCAATAACTACGGACGCATCAGCTTTAACTTCGGCCCCACCCTGCTCTCCTGGCTAAAGGACAACGCCCACCGCGTTTACGAGATGATCCTCGACGCCGACGCCCGCAGCCGCGATCGCTTCGCAGGACACGGCTCTGCCATGGCCCAGGTCTACAACCACGTCATCATGCCCCTCGCCTCAACGCGAGACAAAATCACGCAGGTCCGCTGGGGCATCGCCGACTTCGAATCCCGCTTCGGACGCCGACCCGAAGGCATGTGGCTCTCTGAGACGGCCGTCGACTCTGAGACCCTCGAAATCCTCGCCGTTCACGGCATTCGCTTCGTGGTCCTCGCTCCCCACCAGTGTGCCCGCATCCGCAAGCTTCCCGCCAAATCCGCGAGAAAAGGCCGCTCCGCAAAACATGCTGCGAAGGAAGTCGCCGCGCTCGAAGCCGCGTCGGCGCCGGATGGAGCCTCCGTTCCCGACCCGCTCGCCGAGCTCGTCTGGAAGGAAACTCCAAACGCCAGCGTCGACACTACGCGCCCATACATCGTTCATCTCAGCGAAGGCCGCTCGATCGCCGTCTTCTTCTACGACGGACCCCGCTCCCGCGCCATCGCCTTCGAAGGCCTGCTCAACAACGGAGAGGTCTTCGCCCGGCGTCTGCTCGACGGCTTTTCCGAAAAGAGCGACCACGCCCAGATCGTCCACGTCGCCACCGATGGTGAAAGCTACGGCCATCACCACAAATACGGCGAGATGGCGCTTGCCTTCGCCATCAAATTCATCGAAGAACAGCAAGGCGTCAGGCTCACTAACTACGGCGAATTCCTCGCAAAATTTCCGCCCGCCTGGGAGGCCCAGATCGTCGAAGACACTTCGTGGAGCTGCATTCACGGTGTCGAGCGCTGGCGCTCCAACTGCGGCTGCAACAGCGGCCGCCCGGGATGGAGCCAGCAATGGCGAACGCCCCTGCGGGAATCGCTCGACTGGCTCCGCGATACCCTCGCACCCTTGGTCAGCCAGCTCGGCTCCCGAATCTTTCAAAACATCGACGAGGCCCGCAACAGTTACATCTCGGTTATCCTCGACCGCAGCCCGGAAAACATCGAGGCATACCTCGCCGCCCACACCACCCATCAACTCGATCAGGCCGACTTGGTCCGCGCCCTCGAACTGATGGAGCTCGAACGCCATGCCCAGCTCATGTACACCAGCTGTGGCTGGTTCTTCGACGACATATCCGGCATCGAGACCGTGCAGGTCATCGCCTACGCCGCCCGTGTCCTGCAGCTTGCCCGCACCCTCTTCGGCGCGCAGGCCGAAGGCCTTGAAGCCGAATTCGAGCGCCGCCTCAGCGCCGCCCAGAGCAATCTCCCCGCGTGGCGCGACGGAGCCCGCGTCTACGAGATCGGTGCCCGCCCCATGGAGGTCGGACTCGAGCAGGTCGGAGCCCACTATGCCATCAGCTCCGTCTTCACCAGCTACCCCGACCAGACCGACCTCTTCTGTTACACCGTCCGTCGCCTCCAGTACAGCGTCGAGACCTCCGGTCGCGGCCGCCTTGTCACGGGCAAGGCCCACATCTGCTCTCAGATCACCGAGGAGCAGGAAACCGTCGTCTTTGCCGTCCTCCACTTCGGCGACCAGAACATCTCCGCCGCCGTAAAGCGCCACAAACTCGAAGAAGACTCCACCTTCGACGAGTTCAGCCGCGCCGCACGCTCCGCTGTCGTCCAGGCCGACTTCCCCGAGGTCATCCGCGGCTTCGACCGCTACTTCGGCGGAACCACTTACTCCATCCGCTCTCTCTTCCGCGACGAGCAGCAGCGCATCATGGAGCTCATCCTCCGCCCGCGCCTGCAGCGGGTCGAAGCCAGCCTCGCGTCCATCTACGAAGACCAGGCCTCGCTCCTCCATTTCCTCAGTCAGAGCGGCCTGCAGCGTCCGCCCGCCCTCACCATCGCCGCTACGTTCGCCATCAACGCCGGCCTCCGCCGCGCCCTCGAAGCTGAGCCCATCGACGCCGTCCAGCTCAGGATCTACCTCGGGCTCGCGCAATCCGACAAAGTCGAGCTCGAAAAGCCGCTGCTTAGCTACATCGCCGACAGCCAGATGAAACAGGCCCTGGTCCAGCTCCAGCGCGAAGTCGTGACCCGCGGCGAACATCAGACCTCTGCCCTTGAAAACGCCCTCTTCGTCGCTCGCACGCTCTCCGAGCTGCCCTTCGAGCGCAATCTCTGGCAGGCCCAGAACATCTGGTACAACGTCTACCGCCACCTCCACGACATCGCCCGCCAGGCCGCCGCTGGCGCTCACGCCAATGGAGACAAGACCAACGGAGACGCCGGCCCCGACGCCGAAGCTAGACGGGCCGCTGCCTGGGAGGAAAAATTCAACGAGATTGGCCGCCTCATGGGCATCTCCGTCGACGAGCTCGTCATCGAGGAACCCACTCCCGAAGCCGAACCCGCTTCCCACACCTGACTCCGCGATGAAACAATGCAGAGCAGAACCTAAATGAAGCTAGTCGAAATTGCCCCGGATATCTTTCAGCTTTCCCGCTTCGGTCTCGTGAATTGCTACCTCGTCCGTGAGGACGACGGCCTGACGCTCATCGACACCATGATTCCCGGCTCCGCCGGAGCGATCCTCAATGCCGCGCACTCGCTCAATCGCGTACTGCGCCGCGTCGCCCTGACGCATGTCCATATGGACCACATCGGCTCCCTCGACGTGCTCGCCAACCGGCTGGTTGGCGTCGACGTCGCGGTGGGCAACCGCGAATCACGCCTGCTCCTGCGCGACTTCCACACCGAGCCCACTGAGCCCAACACCCGGATCCGCGGCAGCTTCCCCAAAGTCCACACCATCCCCTCCGTCCTGCTCAACGGCGGCGAAATGTACGGCTCGCTCCAGATCATCGCATCCCCCGGACACACTCCCGGACACATCGCCTTCTTCGATACCCGCACCGCCACGCTGATCGCCGGCGACGCCCTCGTCACCATCGGAGGATTGCGCGTCAGCGGCGACGCATCGCCCGTCTTTCCTCTGCCCAACTGGGCCACATGGCACAAGCCGACCGCCGTCGCCAGCGCCCGCCGCCTCCTCGAGCTGCGGCCGCAGCGCATCGCCGTCGGCCACGGCAAACCCATCCTCGAAAACGCCGTGCCCGCCCTCGAGCTCGCCATCCGCCACGCCGAATAGCTGCCCTGATCCTGACTACAACCCCAGTCCGAAGGACGACACAACTCTAGCCCCGGCACGGAATTGCCGGGACACAAGACAGATATCGACCAGAGTCGCGCAGGGCGGCACAAAATCTTTCCCCTGACGGCTGGCCGTTTTATCCCTGACTACTGAAAACCCCCGTGCCCGGAAAAGAAAAGCGCCGGAGTCTCTCAACCCCGGCGCAAAATGTAATTCGTACCGTTACGTGTTACGGATTGGCCGGGAAGTTGAACATGCTGAACAGATCGTCAATCGCCGGGCTGTTCGTCGGAACATACGGGCTGCCGGCTGCGGCGACCGGGTTCGGGAAGTTGTCGCGGCTGCGGTTCGACACTGGAGGAACTTTCCAGTTCCGCTCGATGAACTTCAGAATCGAAACGTGATCCGCATATGCGTGATCGATGTGACCCGGTTTTAAGTAAGGGCCTACCGCGAGGAAGATGATGCGCGTGCCGTCGCCGAAGAAATCCAGCGGCTGCACATAGCCGGAGTCGTAATACCCGCCGCCTTCATCTTCGGTAATGAAGATGACCGTGTTAGCAGCCAGCGTTGGGTTGGCCTGCACACCATCGACAATCTTCTTCACGAAACCTTCAAACAGGTTCAGCTTCGAAGACGCCGGGTGGCCGTCCACCAATCCGCTGGGTTTGACGATGGAGACCGCTGGCAACACGCCTTGCGCGATGCCGTTGTAAAGGTCTACCGAGTCCTGGATGTGGGTAGCGCGAATCTTCGGATTCACCATGATCGACGTGTCGTACTGGAACGGATTGCAGATGTTGCAATACTCGTCCGTGTTCTTGCCGATCGCCCCATAATTCAGCTGATACGGATCGTTGATGTAGTTGTTCCACTGGTCGCCGTAGTACTTCCACGAAACGCCTGCTGCGCTCAGGTCGTCGCCGATGCTGGGCACCGACGATGGCGGAACCGTGAATACTGTGTTGTTGGGATTCGTGTCGGTATAAGCGTTGTTGCCGTTACCGAAGTAGCCCGGGTTGTAGTTGTTCAGCAGGTAGTAGTGGCCCGGCTCGCAGTGCGGATCGATCGGATGCGGCAACCCCTTCAGGTAGCTCACGATCGCTCCGACAGCGCCCGGCTGGCCGGGGTCAGCGCAATCGCTGTACGATCCGCCGCCGTACGATGGCGACCCGTAAGAACCGCCGCCGTAGCCGTCCTCTTTGTACCAGTTGTTCGTGTTGGGCGCCGGGTCCGCATTCTCGACCTCGTCGACCACGCCTGCGTTTGCCGATCCGGCCGCAACCAGCTGGTTGTGCGGTGGCACTGCCGGATGGCCGTTGCCGTCGCTGAACCAGATCATGTCTCCATGGCCGAACATGATGTGATTGGCGCCCGTTCCACCGTTGACCGACTGGTGGAAGTTGTCGCTCATCGCGTAGTTATCGGCTAGGTACTTGAAGTAAGGAGCATCGCCCTGCTGCACGTTATAGAAACCCAGGGCAGTCGATCCTTCGCCCGTGGTCACGCTGCCCGGAAGATATTCCGTGCTGAAGTTCGCCGGCTGCTTGATGCCGTTCGTGCCCGCGCCCACCGTTGTTTCCACCCAGGCAAACAATGAAGCATCGCAGCCCGAGCCGTTGGTGGCCGATGTCTTGGTCTTGTCGCAGTTCAGTTGCTGCCACATCTGGTAAAAGCGGTGAACCGGGCTCGCTGCATAGCCGTTGTAGGTGAATGTCGTGCCGTTGGTCAGCTGGAACGGTCCCGGAGGAAGGTTGTCGACGTGCGAGATACGCTGGTCAGGAGTCTTCGAGGTCTGCCCCGTTCCTCCCGAAACCAGGTACTGGTAGTAGTCCGCCGGCAGCCCGTTTTCAGAGGCCTTGGCAAGGTTCAGATTGTCGCCCGGAACGTAAGAATCCGACGGCCCGCCCACGAGCGGAGCCGGCAGGATATCTCCCGGAAACGTCGTCTTGGCTGGGCTCAATAGGAACGCATCCGGCTGCTCATCATAAGCGGCCTTCTGCTCCGCCTTCGAGAAGTTAGGGCCCGGAGTGCCGTCCGCCTTGATGATGCCCTCGGACAAAAGATTATTGACAGTCTCGCCTGGCTTTGGAACGTAAGTTGCAAATACGTGATCGAATGAGCGGTTTTCACCGATGATCACGATGACGTGCTTGATCGGCGAGGTGGTTTCGTTATCACGGGAATTCGATTGCGCCTGGAGTAAAGAATTACCAATTGCAAACTGAAAGACGGCGGCGGTGATCACACCTGCGCGCACCGTTCGCAAAGCTCCTGATGCGACACGCTTCAACGTCATTACTGCCTCCTGTTGAGCCTTAGGCCCAACCCCGTTGAGAATATGTCGCGGAGAATTTCAGGGACATGTCCGGCTGTTTAACAGGAGGTAAATATTAGTTTTATTTAATGTTACTAATTCATCAGTTATTAACAGTAGAGTAATACTACCCGCGCACTACCGCACAGACCGCGACGGCGCTGGAGAAAGTCCCCGCGGACTCCCCTGCGCCATCGGTTCTCCCGGGCGGGCGCCCGCCGGCTCCACCCCCGCAGGCTGGACAAGGATCGTTCCCATCATCCCCTTGTCCTCGTGCTCCAGCAGATGACAGTGGTAAGGAAAGAGTCCCACCGTATTCGGGTCGCGGAAATCCACCCGCACGCGAATGCTCGGATACGCGAGCAGCCGTCCGTCGTAATACGGCACATTCACCGTGTCCCGCAGGAAGTCCTCATGCACCTGCCGTCCCATGTACTCGAGCAGCAGAAAATGCAGCTGATGGATGTGGAATGCGTGCAACTCCCGCGAGCGGTTCTCGATGATCCAGTCCTCGACCGTCCCTTGCTGCGCCACCAGGTCCGGCGGAGCATTCATGTCGAACATCTTCGGCGTCTTTCCCTCTTCGGTCAGATAAAACTCGATCGCGCTCGTCGGATCGTTCGGATCGGTCAGCTTCTCCGAGAAATACAAATGACGAACCCGCACCGGCATCACTTCGCCCAGCCACTTCTCCGTCGGCGCGGGAAGCGGTTGCGGCGAGATCTCCAGCCGCGACTGCGGCTCTGGCGCATCCGCCGACGCGACAATCGTCGCCAGCGCCCGGTTCGTATCGTTCTCCCCGCCCGGCCCCGTATCCACCGTCCGCG
The DNA here is from genome assembly GCA_963724375.1 of uncultured Acidobacteriaceae bacterium. Classification (GTDB taxonomy): domain Bacteria; phylum Acidobacteriota; class Terriglobia; order Terriglobales; family Acidobacteriaceae; genus Silvibacterium. The sequence continues at coordinate 745,076 of CAVRUM010000014.1, read as the reverse complement.
TCACCAGCAGACCCGTCTGCCCTTGCGGAGGCCCCTCAACAATAAACTCCACCCGCGCCCCCGGCGGAACACCCAGGTGCGTCTGCGGATTCACCGAATCCAGCGCTTCCTGGCTTCCTGTCCCCAGTCCGATCGGCACCCCGTCCATCCCCACCAGCCCCAGCGGCTGCGGCCTGCCTCCGACCAGCACTTCGAGATTCAGATACGTAATCGCCGACGCATTCAGCACTCGCCACAGCTGTTTCTCGCCGGGCTTCATTCGAATCGTCGCCGGAGGATAATCCGGATACGGCACCGGCACATAATTGATCGACACGTCCTTTGCCGGCTTGCCGAACCCCGTGCCGTTATTTGCCGAATCGCCGTCCTTGTCGATCATGAACTTCGGAACCACCGGCTCGGACTTCGACGGCGGTGAGTTCGGATTCATCAAATCCTGGTCCCGAATGATCAACACCCTCTCCGCCAGCCCCGCCACTTCCTTCTTCGCCCGCTCGATCCCCTCGACAATCAGCGCTCCCGACGCGCCCCCGAGCAGTTGCGGCTTGCCGAACCCGTGAATGTGCGGGTGATACCAGTAGAGCCCGGGCGCCTCATCCTCCGGAACCCGGAAGCGGTAATCAAACGTATCTCCCGGCTCAAGCGACGTCTTCAGCACGTCGTCCTCGTGGCACGTCGGTGGAATCGTCAGCCCATGAAAGTGCAGGTTCGTCGAGACCAGCGACATCATGCTGCCCGCGCACGTGCTGCCATCCATATGCATGTGGACATGATCGAGCGCGCCGCCCGCCTGTCCCGTATCCGTCATGGCATTCTTCAGATGAATGATGACTTCATCGCCCGGGCTCACCCTCAGGTTAGGAGACTCCTGCCCGTGCTCATCGACAAAACAATAACGAGTCGTCCCGTCAGGCTGGACGCTGTTATATGCCGTCAGCGTGATCTCGAGCGTGCCGTTTTTGCTGCGCACGTCGGGCGGCTCGGTCACCAGGCTCCCGGGCCCCGGACGCGCACACACATCTTTGCCCGTCGCCTGCGCATGCAGCGATATGCTCGAGAAACCGCCGGTGAGAAGAAGAACGGCCGCAATCAGCCGAAAACGTCCAGACAAAGAGATTTGCAGGAGTCGCCTGCGGGGGGAACAATGACCTCATCGAGATACCGCTATCCATGGTTTCAACTGTTCTGGCAGTACCGCATTAACATCGCATGAATAGACTGCGAGAAGAGGCAGGCACGAGATGTCGCACCACATCCTCTTATCAGGCCGCACTATTGAAATTGCATTCCCTGCGCCCTGATTCTGACCGCCGTACCCTCTGCCCTGCGCCCTGTTCCCTGACTGCTGGCTGCTGGCCGCTGGCCCTCTCACCCCTGAGCTCTGTTCCCTGAGCCCTCCCTCACACCATCCGTCACAATTCATCTTGTCCCCGGATTGACATCAGTCTTTTCACAATGCCAACGTACCAAGTCGACTCATCTCATCATTTTGGTGCGCCATTCACTAAGGAGAACTTTCGCGATGTTTACGCCAAAAGGAAAATTTACTTGGTACGAGCTCATGACCAGCGACACAAAGGCAGCGGGCAAATTCTATTCCGACGTGGTCGGCTGGACCACTCAGGAAATGCCCACGAAAAGTGCCGATGACACTCCATATACCGTCTTCACTCTCGGCAAGGCCGGCATCGCCGGCATGCTGACCATTCCCGGCCACGTGGCATGGGTTGGCTACATCTCCGTGGGTGACGTCGATGCGCACGCAGAAAAAATCGTCGAGGCCGGCGGCAAATCACTGCGTCCCCCCACCGACGTTCCCGGCATGCTTCGCTTCACCGTCATGTCCGACCCGCAGGGTGCTGTCGTCGTCATCTTCACACCCAACCCCGCCATGGCTTCGCCCCAGCGCCCAGACCCTCCAACGCCCGGCACCATCGGCTGGCATGAGCTCTACACTACCGACCTCGACGGCGCCTTCGACTTCTGTCACAACCTCTTCGGCTGGACGAAACTCAACGATATGGACATGGGACCGATGGGCGTCTATCGCATCTTTGATCAGGGCGATCACAAGGAGATGGGCGACGGCGGCATGATGAACAAGCCTCCGCATATGCCCGTCTCATCCTGGGCCTTCTACTTCCACGTTGACTCAATCAAGGCAGCCATCGAGCGCGTCAAAGCCGGCGGCGGCAAAATCGTTAACGGTCCCATGCAGGTTCCAGGCAACGCCTGGATCATCCAGGGCCTGGACCCTCAGGGCGCAATGTTCTCGCTCGTCAGCGACAAGGAATAACAACCCTGTGACCTGACCCCTATGCCCGGCTCCCTGTCCTATGCGCCGGTGCCCCATTCAAGCCCGCAGTTGGGCTTGAGTGGGAGCGGCCGGATGCCCACGTCCAGAAGAGATGACACAAATCTGATCCCTGGCGACTGACCGCCTTATCGCTGGCCGCTGGCTGTCTTACCCCTGCGCCGCTCAGCTCCTCCACCGCAACGTCACCGGACCGCTCATCGGATGCTTCGCCGGCTCTCCGGTCTTCATCGAATCCAGCCTCGCCTGCTTCAGCGCGAAGTACCACTTCGCCGGACGGTCCGCGTCATCGATCAGCATCAGCGACGGATCGTACTTCAACCCCTCGGCCTGCTGAATCATCGTTTCCTGGTCTTGCCTCACAAAGCGCCTGCCAAAGAAAGTCGCAATCGAAGTTACAAATGGCACGGCATAAAACACATTCCATGCCGCGCATACATCGATGCGGCACGCATTTGCAACTGTAGGAGTTACAGTTGTCAGGCTCGCGAACCATTTGTCGCCGCACCGGATCGTCTCATACCTCCGGTTCGGCAGCACAAAGTCGATCGTCGTCGTAATCGGCTCGCCGTAAACCCCCAGCAGCTTGTACGGCGCGCTATTGCCCGATGGCTGATGCGCCGACATCCGAAAACCCTCCGGAATCGGCTCGAAGTGCTTTTCCTTTTCGTGAATGCTTGCCCGCTTCCGCCACCACCACGCCTGGTGCACAAACGGACCGTGCGCCGGATCCATCAGCCCGATGATCCCGTGATCGACGTTGCACGGCAGGTCCGCCGTAAGATGCGCCCCGCGGAACCGCGGCCCGAATTTCGGCACCTCCGGCACCGGAGGCACTTCGCCGCTTCGTGCCCGTCCCGTGCCCGGCTGCGGAATGTACACCCACGCATACCCGTCGCGCTCCTCGCACGCAAAGGCCTGCCCGTAAATCTTCTTCGGATCGAGCGTGTCGCTCGCCGTAAGCGACGGAATCTCCATGCACTGCCCGCTCACCGGCTCGAACGCCCACCCGTGATACTTGCACGTCAGCTCCCGCCCGTCGAACCACCCGCACGACAGCGGAATCCCACGGTGAGGACAGCTGTCCCGCATCGCAAAGAGCCGCCCATCATCCTTGCGCCCCAGCACCAGCGGAATCCCCAGCAGCATCGCCGTCTCGAGCTTCTTGCCGCGCAGGCCTTCGCTGCGCATCGCCGGATACCAGTCGTTATAAAGCAGCGTGGTCGTCGGGGCTCCGGGAACGGAAGCAGCAGAAACGGCGGAAACGCTGGAAACAGTAGACATGCGGTGCGCTGAGAACTGTCCTTAATATATCGTTGCACCACGACCGTTGCACCGTGACACAGCGCACAAGCCCGGTCGGGTGCCCCGCGTCCCACGCCTGTCGCCCGCGCCCAGCCCCCGGAACTCGGCGCTCTGGGACATGAGCCCTACTCCCCGTGCCCTCGTTTTTCTATAATCGCCAAATGCCCTCGCAGCGGAGACCGGAGCTTCTCCAGTGAACCCATTCCTCAGCGCCAAGCGCTTTGTCTTCCCGCTGCTCGGCCTCTGGATCCTGCTCTACGCTTCCTTCTCGCTCTTCAAGCCCCCGCTCCTTGATGGGACCGACGCCGTCAACGCCGAGGCCGCCCGCGAAATGGTCGCCACAGACAACTGGGTCGTCCCTCACATCGACGGAATCCGCTCGCCCCAGACTCCCCCGCTGCTCATCTGGCTCACCGCCGCCAGCTTCCGCGTCTTCGGAGTCTCCGATGTCACCGCCCGTCTCCCGCTCGCCTTCACTGTTCTCGCCCTCTTTGCCGTCACGCTCTCGCTCGGCTGCCGCCTCTTCCTCACGCCCGTCGCCGGAGTCTATGCCGTCCTCATCCTCATCACCTCATGCGGCATCTTTCTCTTCGCGCACCTGCTTTACCCCGTGATGCTCCTCACCCTCTGGCTCACGCTGGCCATGTACTGTTTCTGGCGCTCGCTCCGCCACCCCACGCTGCCCACATCCGCCGCCTTCGGAGCCGCCTGCGCCCTCGGCTTCCTCTCCATCGGACTCGCCGGCGTCGTCCTTCCATTTGGAATCGTTGTTCTGTTTCTCTTCTATAACCGCAACCTCCGCCACCTCTCCCGCTGGTATCCCGCCGCTGGCATCGGACTCTTCCTGCTTATCCTCATCCCGTGGATGACCCTCGCCTTCCGCGTCACTCCGAACCAGTCCTTCCTCGCCCCGATACACAGCTTCACCCCGCCCAATTTCCTTATATTTTGGGCCTTCGCTCTTATCTGGATCACTCCCTGGTTCTTCTTCGCCGGCACCGCGCTCACGCGCCTTTCCGCCCGCATCTTCAGCCGAGCCCTTCCGCCTGTGCCTCCGCTCGATCACGACCAGCAGGCGCTGCTGCTCTGTGTCCTCTGGGCCGGATTCACCATCGCCCTCTACACCTTCTCCAGCCGCCAGGAGTACTTCGCCCTGCCCGCGCTGCCCGCGATCGCCCTGCTCGCCGCCCGATGGCTCGCCACCGACGAAAAGCACCCTGGGCGCGCAGGCGTCATCATCGCCTGGATCCTCTTCATCGGCGGCATCCTCAAGTCCGCCGTCCTTGTCTTCCTCGCTGTCCGCGCGCCCGCGCTACCGCCGGGAACCGACATCGCGACCGTCCTCCACCTGCACCCCGGCCAGCATCGCCTCTTCTTCGGACACATCACCGACCTCACCCTCGCCTCCATGGGAGCCTTCCGCGTCCCCCTCGGCATCGCTGCCGCGGCCATCGCCGTGGGAGTCACCGGCAACCTCATCTTCCGTCTCAAAGGCCGCGCCAACCTCGCCAACTGTTTTATCGCCGGAATGATGACGACCTCCCTCATCGCCGCGCATCTCGCCCTCAACACTTTCTCGCCTGTGGCGTCATCGGCGATCCTCGCCGAGGCCATCAAGCCCGAGGTCGACCCTGGAGACGTCATCGTCATCAATGGCCCCTACGAGGACGCCTCCGCCCTGCCCTTCTATCTCGAGCGGCAGGTCCAGCTCCTCAACCGCCGCCCCGATGTGCTCGCCCCCTGGTCCTACTCACCCGACGCACCGCCCATCTTCCTCGACAACGCCGCGCTCGCCTCTCTTTGGACCAGCAGCACCCGCGTCTTCCTCTGGACACCCGTGGGTAGCGTCCCCACCCTCCCCGAGCCGTCCTATGTGATTGCCCGCGACGGCGGAAGGCAGGTTGTTAGCAACCAGCCCAACAACGGCGGCGCTTCCTTCTGATCAGCAAACATTTCCTTGGTTTTGTCATCCTGAACGTAGCGAAGAATCTGTTTGTTCTGAGCCCTGAGTTCTGAGCCCTGAGCTCTGAGCCCTCGCCCTACTTCGCCCCCGGCGTCCTCGCCACAATCGCGCAGCTCCCCGCTCCGGCCGCGGACTGTTTGCACCTATCCATCGCATCGCGGTCGGCGATACTCTGGTCGAACGCCGCTTGCGCGTAGCCCCACTGCCCCTGTCCACTCACCGCAAATGCCTTGAATGGACCACCCAGCAGATACCGTCTCCACGCCTCCTGTCCCTTCTCCGGCAGTCCGACCGGAGCCGGAGTCGCCGGCGGCTCCGGTCCCGGCAGCACCACATCGCCCAGCGGCAGCAGACTGTGCGCTTTCAGAAACTCCTCAACAATTGGCGACCACACTGCCGGATGCCCATAAAGATGGTGCCCATCCTCTCCATCAGGTGGAGCCAGCACAAACTGCTCCATGCCTCCGCCCTTCACGTACGCCGCCTCGAACTGCCGCGCCATCGGCGGAGGAAACCAGTGATCGTTCTCCGAGTAGACCCACAGCATGGGCACGTCTCCATGCTTGCGCGCTCCCCGGCCGAACGCTCCAAAGGCCGCAATTACTCCATCGGCATTGCAGTTGTGCTCGTGGCCGTCGCCGCCTCGCCCACCCGCGAAGCTGATCGCCGCCTTCAGCTCCTTCGGCGGATCCGCAACCAGCGCCGCCTGGGCAAATCCACCCGTTGAGACGCCCGCGCTGACCACCGTATCGCCATCTACTTCCGGAAGCTTCTGCGCAAACTTGATCACCGCCTTCAGGTCTTCCGCGCTCGCCTCTCCCGCCTCCTCGAAGCTGCCTCTCGAGCCGCACCCGCCGTGCGTCCCGTCACGCTGCCCGCCCGAGCGGCCATAACCCTTCCGCACCACCACGATCGCCACATATCCGCGCCGCGCAAACCACATCGCCTGCCCAAGCTGCGACCACGGAGTCAAATGCTCTCGCTGCTGCTCATCGTTCGAAGTGCCATGCGTGAGAACCACCAGCGGATGCCGCCCCGGAACATCGGCGTACACCTCAAGCACATCGAGCCCGTTGGGAAACGCTCCCGTTGCCGGTGCCCACATCTCTTTTTGCTTGAAGACCATCACCGGCTGGCCCGGCTTGGCCGGTTCGGGACCGCTCTCCGTCGACGTGGGCTCCTGCGCTACCGCGACAGCCAGCATTGCAACGAACGCGACAGCCACGATCATCCACATGACCGGCAGTACAGCCGATTCTCTGCCTCGCGGTCAAGCGAAGGATCTGCCTTTCTCTGCCCTGTGCCCTGTGCTCTGAGCTCTGTGCTCTACTCCCTGCTCTTCAGCATGCCCTTCTCCAGCCGGAACCGCTCCCCCCGCCACGTCACCGTGTTCCCGGCGAAGCTCCACACCCACACTGCCATTGCTGTCATGTCTCTCACCGGAAGCAGCCACAGATCCCGCATCACCTGCCTGTCGCCGAGGATCCCGACCCCCACACCCAGCGCCACCGTCACCCGCGCCAGGCACGCCAGGCTCAGCAGCGCCCAGCTCTCCACCGCGAACCCCGACGCCACGCAGTTCAGCACCGCCCATGGCAACCCGTATGTGAACATCAGCCCCACGTACCCGGCCCGCCGCGAGTCCCTGATCCCCCGCGCCCACCTGAGCTGGTGCGCGAAGTACCCTTCCAGCGTGTACGCCGGAACCGACGTATCGACAATCTCCCGGCTGAGCACGACCCCGTAACCGGCTTCCGCCACTCGCCGCCCCAGCTCATAGTCATCGGCCAGCGCATCGACCAGCGGCTCAAACCCTCCGATCGCAGCCAGAGCCGCTTTGGACACCGCCAGCGTCGACCCCAGCCCGAACCGGATCTCTCCATCCATCTTCAGCGCCACCAGCACGCCCGGAAAGAAGTCCGTCGATATCCCCAGCGCCTCCAGCCTCGACCCCAGTGTTCCGTGACTTTGTCCCCGATACGGCGCCGTCACCAGCCCCACCTGTTTGGTCTTCCCTGAGGATTCCCCGCTCGAGCCTTCTGTTGGCTTGAGTGGGGAACTGTGCTCTGAGCTCTGTGCTCTGGGCTCTACACTTCCCCCAAACGCGCTCATAATGCGCGTTAGATAGTGGCGCGACACCCTTATATCGCTGTCATTGACGATCAGGTAGTCGTACCTTGCATGCCGGAACAGTTGGACCACGTTGCCCATCTTGCCATTCGGCCCCAGCTGCTCGGGAGTCTCGATCAGCCTTATCTCTCTTTGGGGAAACTCCGCCTGCAGCCGCTCTATAGCTGCAACAACGGGCTCCTCAACCGGATCCCCCAGCGACGACACCCCGAATAGAATCTCGTACTCGCCCGCATATTCCTGCCGGCAGTGGCTGGCGAAGGCCTCGTACATTCCCGGATCGAGCCCCTTGACCGGCTTCAGAATGCTCACACCCGGCGCGAAGACAAGGTCCTGAGCCCTGTTTCCTGAGCCCCGTGTCCGGATAAACGACCGCGCACTCCACAACACAGCGATGTAGTAGAAGATTCCGGCAAATGTGAGGATCGTAGTTCCGGACGCAACGATCGTGGCAAGCATCGCTCTTTAGTTTAGCGATTAGCCAACTGCGCGCCCTGAGCCCTGCTTCCTGAGCCCTTACTTCTGAATGACGGTTTCCGAGGTCCCCGCGAACGTGAGACTGGTTCTGGGTAGAAACGAGGTGAACGGATAGCTGACCTTCACCTTCACCAGGCAGCCCGCCGCGTTGGTCGTGCTGCAGGTCCCTCCGCTGATGGTGGTGCCCGGCCAGGTAGTCGTCACCGTAAGGTTGCTGCTGGTCATCCCAACGCTTGCAAGGCTGCGGACATAGCTCTGCACATTGGTGCTTGTCGCGTTGCACGCCATCGTCGATGTCGAAGTGCAGCTGGCGCTGCCCCAGCTCGACCCGCGGACCATGGCATACCGTGTCCCCTCCTGCGCCGCGTAAGAAACAAAGTGAAACATATACGCCGCCCGGGCAATATCCATTGTGCCGAAAATAGCAATCAGCATAGTCATCGCCGAGAGCGCAAACTCGATCTGCGCTGCGCCGCCATCCTGGCGGATTATTCTCCCGAGCCTTCGTATCGCGCTTCTCATAGCGGCTCTCAATTGCGCATCTCGCTCGTGCTCGACAACGTGAGCGTCGAGGGAATACCCGTCCAGGGCAACAGCGTGCTGTAGGTTGCCGTAGCCGTCACCTTGACGTAGTTCACAATGCTGGACCCCGTGCAGCTCGGAGCAGTCCCGCAGCTGACCGACGCACTGGTCCCGTCCGAGCATTCGCATCCCCAGGAGGACGAAACGCTGATGTCCGAGACATCCGGAGCATCGTCCTTCACAGCGTTGGTAATGCCCGTCGTGTCGCTCACGTTGCTCGATCCGTAGACCGCTCCTGCGTGCGCCCCGCCGGCTACCTCATTTGCAAAGTAAAATCCCCGCGCAAAGTCCACCGTGGCCAGCACGATAAAAAGAAGCATCGGCAGCACCAGACCTACTTCCACCAGGCTCGCGCCCTGTTCCGATCGAAGACTACGGATTAGCTGTCGTATTTTCATGCCTTACTCCAAATGGAACTGTCGCGCCGCCCTTCGCGGGGCGACCCTCCCGTTAATCTGCGCAGTGCCGGCGTTCGATGGGCTTGGAAAAAAAGAATACCGGCGTAGGTCCGAGTCGTTTGAGCAACCAGGGCCCACGCCGGTGGCTCTATGAACTGCACCGAGCCTGCCGAAACCTGAAATCTCGTCCCGAACGTCACGCTCCTCCGAACGAAGACCACACAATATCTGCCGTATGCTCATCCCTACTCCACCAGAGTTGGAGCGCCGCCGCCCTTCGCGGGCGACCCCCCGGGAAGGGAGGAATAATCGGCTCCCATGTTGAAATCCACGCCGCCGTTGATAGTCATGCTCGCCGTGTCGACGATCGTATAAGCTGCCGCGTTCCCGCCACCGTTGATAGTCAGGCTGGCTCCGGGTGCGTAGACGCTACCCTGCCAGATGGAATTCGATTGGCCGTTCAGAATGATCCCGGAGGTGTCGCTCGGATTCTGATAAATGAGGATGCCCGCATATGTCCCCGTTGTCGGAGCTACAAGATCCGCGGAGCTCGATCCGTTCATCGTTAGGCTGCCGGAAGAAAAATACCAGGTGATTCCCGTTCCGCTGATGGTGTCGCCGCCGTTGACGATGACGTTGCCCTCAAACACGTAAGTTCCGGGATTGAAGGTGACGTTGACACTGCCATTGATTGTGAGACCGCAGTAGGTCCCCGGATTGAGAGTCACCGGACCGCTGTTGTAGGGGCCGATGCTGGTGCAGTTCCCGGCCGTCGGCGGGGTCAGGTAGCTAAAGGGATCGGATACAGCCGTGGCATGAAGCGTGGGCGAGGGGTTGAGCGTGTTACTCCCGTTATTGATATCCCCGCCGTGGATGTACAGCCCTGTGGAAGTGATGGTGTCGTTGCCGTTGAAAATCGCGGCAGAGGTACCTCCTGCATCGTCGATAATGCCGCATGATGCGGCCAGCGTGGCGCTGCCATTCACAAGCAGCGCATCGTTTGCGCTGGTGCTGGTGTTCCCCGTGGAAAGGTAGAGGCAATCATTCGAGTTCCCCAGGCCGGCCTCCGCCCGCACTTTGATCGTCACCGAGTTCACACCGATCGTCCTGGCAAAATACGTCGGCTGCGGGTAGGAGACGACTACCTCCACATCCTGGGTGTTCCCATAATTCGGATCGTTCGTCGTCGAGCCCAGCGAGCAGGGACCGTTGTTTATCGTGATGGTCAGCCCGCTGCCCGGCGTGGCGCACTGCGTATAGGCCGTGCTCCCCGTGAACCCGTTCTCCACCAGGGCTTGCTTCGCGGCGGTCTGCATCGCGGTGCAGGCATGCGTGCTTCCGCAATAGCTGATTTCGAGCGCCGCCGCCATCGCCGCTGCATCGGCGGCCGATTGCAGCTTCGTCTGCTCGTATCGCAGCGTCCCGACGTCGATGGCGAGCGCGAGAAAGGCAACAATCACCACCAGCCCCACGCCGGCCAGCACCAGGGCTTGGCCGCTCTCTTCCTTCTGTATTCTTCTCAGATGTGCCAATGCACGTTCAGCGATGGCGCGTCCCGCGAGGCGAGCCTCACTTCGCGGCGATTCGGATGAAGCCCATGGATGCCATGTAGCCGTTGGACCCGATAGAGCCGACAGATCCGAATCCGACGGAGCCGCACTCTTCAAATTTGGGCTGGAGTATCCCTGAGAATGCTGCAGCTTGCCCATCCGTGTCTTTGCCTCGTGACAAGCGCAAAAACTCCGGGGGGAGTGTTCTTGCCGCTCGAAGAATCTATCCCGGCAGGCAGTAACTCCCGCCGACTGTTACTTTCGGCTATTCTCTGCGGATAACCCCGGTTTGTCCGTAACCCTATTGGTTCTCGTTAGTAACACTTTCGAGCGATTACCCTCCGCTCAAAGCTTGCCTCCTGATCCTTTCTCCTAAGCCCTGCGCTCGGCGGCCTGCGCCCTAAGCCCTGTGCTCTGCGCTCTGAGCTCTGTGCTCTGTGCTCTGTCCCCTGTCCCCTGTCAACCCCTTCTCAAAGTAATCCCGCCTCTAATTGAAACAAAATAAGCAGGTTAGCATGCCACCCCCGTTGGCCGGTCAATTCTCCCCGCTTGATAAACTGGAGTTAGTACTGATCCACCTCGAAGGGCGCGGCCAACCAGCCGCGCCTTTCGCTATTTCGGTTAGCAAGGAAGCGTGCGAGTGGATGAGTCCTGAACCCTGTGCCCTTGTGCGCTGTGCGCTGTGCCCTGAGCCCTTTCTTTTCCATGACTTACGCTAACTCCCATGTTTTCTACGAACTAACGCCGAGGTGGGCCTTAACCGCTGTTTCTTCTGCGACATACCAATTCACCAGGGGGAGGGGGTACACACACCCATGATCCAGCTCTGCCGACGCATCCTGCGCAACAACCATCAGTGCAGCCAACCCGCCGTTAACGGCGCGCTCTTCTGCCGCCACCATCGCGATGTAAAGGACTGGAAGCGCCGCTCCGGCCTCCGCAGCCAGATCACCGTCCCAAGCCAGACTTACGAGCACGGCACCATCCTCGTGCCCGATCCGGGCCTCGTACCCGATGCGGGGGCCTCACGGCCTGCCCTGAGCCTGTCGAAGGGTTCCGATTCCGGGACGTGGGAAGCTCACCTTCCCGTCCCCGTCGAACTCGAGTTCCCGGAAAGCCCAGCCGCCATCCTCACCAACATCTACCGCGTCACCACCCTGCTCCTCCACGGATACGTCGACCGGCCCACCGCCAACTCCGTCACCTACGGCATGCAGGTCTGCCTCTCCGCCCTCAACGGCAAGCCGCTCTTTGAGCCCGCAACACCCGCTCCGGCCCATTCCCGTTCCCATTCCGAAGATGCTGACTCCGAAACCGCCTCCACCGATCCCGGGTGCCCGGGACGTTCCGACGGTTCCCGCCCCGTTCACCGCGTCATCCTCACCCCTGACGGAGATGAGATCGCCCCGCCCGTCGAGCTCCTCGAAGACAACGAAGCCGAGCCCGTCCACCATAAGGGATGCCCCTGCCTCACCTGCGCCGAGAAGTACCGCAGCCAGCCCCCCGAACAACACCACCCCGACTGCCAATGCGGCCTCTGCGAAGAAGACGAGGGCACAGAGCCCGCCCTGAGCCCGGTTCCCCAGGGTGCCATATTCAAGCCCTCTTATGTCTTGAGTGAGAACCACCCCAATACCGGCACGGACAAGGGTGCCTGTAGATGATCAAGAGGTTGTTCCGATTTCGGAGCGGCTGATGGGCGGCTTGTAGTTGAGGCTACCATGGGGTCTTTCTCGGTTGTAGTAGTCGGTCCAAGGCAGCAAGTGAGCATCTCTTTGCTGGGAGTCGGACCAGTGTTTGGCATAAGCCCATTCGCGTAACGCGGTCTGTATGAATCGCTCGGCCTTTCCGTTGGTTCTGGGTGTGTAAGGTCTGGTGCGGCTGTGTTTGATTGCCATCTGCTGGCAAGCGTGACGGAACCGAGTGGAGCGATAGCTAGAGCCGTTGTCGGTCAGCAGCGCGCGCACGGCGATGCCCTGGCGGGCGAAGAACTCGACGGCCGAGTTCAGGAAGGCGATGGTGGTTTCAGCCTTCTGATCGGGCAGCATTTGGGTGAAGGCCATACGTGAGTGGTCGTCGACGGCCACGTGCAGAGCCAGGAAGCCTGGATGTTCCTTTTTGCCGCGCAGCCTGCCATCGCCGCGCAGCGAGACCTCGCCGAAGCGTGTCATGCCCTTGATGTCCAGGTGCAGCAGGTCGCCGGGCCGTGGATGCTCGTAGCGTTGCACCGGAGGCGGGGGATTCAGATCGCGCCACCGGCTCAGTTTTGCCCGGCGCAGGATGCGGCTGACCGAAGCCGGACTCAGGCCGGTGCGGCGAGCAATCTGGTAGCCGGGCATGTGCCGGCGACGAAGTGCAAGTACCTTTTCCACTAATAAGGAACTGATCTGCCGCGGGCTGCGGCGCGGACGCGAGCTGCGATCGACAAGGCCAGCTGGGCCAGACTGCCGATAACGGCCCGCCCATTTGGCTGCTGTCTTGACGCTGACACTGAACCGGGACGCTGCCGACCCCAGCCTTATGCCATCTTCAATCACCATGCGGGCCAGCCGCTCTCGACTCACCGCCGTCCATGGGGCATTCTTGTGATAGTCCATTCGGTCTCCTGAGTTACTGCTTGCTCGTCACAAACAGCTTCTCCGGTCCTGATCGAATGGACAACCTCTTGAAAGATCACAGGTGCCCCATCCTTAGCGCAGCCAAGGGTGGGAAGCAACGCACCCGATGAGCCCGCCCTGAGCTCTGAGCCCTGTGCTCTGAGCTCTGAAACGACTCGCCGTCCCCGCATCGCCCGCGCCGCCGCACTCCTTGCCGGATCATCCAGCCGAGACCCGCTCAACCGCCCCTGGTCGGTCGCCGAATACACCTTCGGAGACGCCATCCGGCGCCACGAAGCCCAATACGCCGCCCGCGCCGCCGCGGCCCGCGCCGCCGGCATCGAGCCTCCGCCTTACGAGCCCTTCGCCACCGGACTCATCGCTCCCGGCACCCCCGAACACGAAGAAGATCAGCAGATGCAGCAACAATCCAACCAATACTGGGCCGACCACTTCCGCAAGCTCATCGCCGACCGGCAGCACGAATCGGCAACGGCGATACAATGGCCGCGGAATTCCGAGAGGAGCGATTCTTGACCACTCAACCCGTGCCGAGCAGCCTGACCGCCGACGAAGGACCCTCGTATTGGTTTCTCGGCGGACTCTGCACCGTGAAGGCCACAACGGACTCGACCGGGGGAGCCTACTCCCTGACACACGAGATCATGCCGCCCGGACACGCCACGCCGTACCACATGCATCATCGCGAGGACGAGGCCTTCTGGGTGCTCGACGGCCAGTTCACATTCATCTGCGACGGAAAGAAGACCCCTCTCGGAGCCGGTGGATACATCTTCCTGCCCCGCGGCATCCCGCACGGAATCCGCGTCGAGGGCGACTGTCCGGCAACCATGCTCATCCTCGCCATGCCCGGCACCGGCTTCGTCGGCATGATGCAGGATTACGCCGATCCCGCCACAGCCCGGGTGCTGCCTCCACCCAAAGCCCCGGACATGGAAAAACTGACCCGCCTCTGCGAAAAATACGGAATCGATATTCTCGGTCCGCTGCCGGTGTGATTGGGACACGGGCAAGATTACAAAAACTGTAATAAGTGCCAGTGCACGCCGATCGGGATTTCTGGCTATACTTGCCGCGCGTCATCATTTGTCTCAGCAGGAGAACGATCTTATGAAGCTGACTCACGCCGCCATGATTGCCCGGTTCGCTATCGTGTCCCTCTTTCTGATCGCCGTCGGTGGAACGAACGTCACCACCGGCGCCGCCCAGGCACCCGACCAGCACCCGCTGCTGGACAAGCTGGCTGCCAAGGTTATTCAGAAATATCAAACTTCGAGCTGTCAGCAGATCGCACAGCAGAAGCAGCAGCCCCCGTCGCCTGAAGACGTGAAAGTCGTTCAGTTTCTGAAAACCGATCCGACACTACGCACATACTTCATCAACAAGATTGCCGGACCGGTCGCCAACAAGCTGTTCGAATGCGGCATAATCCCGTAGAGGCTCAGCGGAACTGAGCCTCCCGGTCGTGAACAGCCTGCTGGTTCGTTCCGGACTTACGGCTGCACGAGAGGAATCTGCGAGGCGAGCTGCAGGTCGATGATCAGTTGCGCGCGGCGCTCCACCTGTTCGTAGAGAGCCGTCTTTTTGGCCGGCAGTACGTGGCTGAACTTCGACCAGTACTTCTGGCGCAGGGCGGCGCTGTTTACGTCGACGGCGAGCATACGCTGCGTCAAGTCGTCAGCCTGCGCGTCCGTCATAGTGGTGTAGCTCTGAGCGTACTCCTTGATGATAGCGGCCTTTTCATTGTTGATCATGACCAGCTGCTCGGAGAACTCTTCGTAGACAGGCCAGAACTTCGTTGCCTCGTCAGCGGTGAGCGGAACGTTGGCGGCGATTAGCTTCTTCTTCTGCGAGCGGATGTCGTGCCGCAGAAGCAGGATGTCCTGATCGATCGAGCTCTGGTTGGGCGCGGCCTGAGAGGCATCGTTCTGCGCAAAGGTCGGCGGCTGGCAGCACAGCATCGCTCCGCTGAATGCCAGGACTGCAAGAAATGACTTCTTCATGTGACTATTCCTTGGTGTTCCTGAGGATCTTCGGGAATATCTCCCGAGTTGTCGCGAGGCCGGCCTTGAGGCACGGAGTCGAACTGGGTGCATTCTAGGGGATTCGACAGATGACTTCCTACTGGCAAGGTTGACAGGGGGCAAACATCCCCGGTTGCGATCAGACCGCTTGGGGTTTACTCGGCGAGGTTCTTCTCGAGATAGTCGCGGCCCTTGTCGGTGATGTCGAAGTGCTGGCCTAACTGGAAGCTCGCCGGCAGGTCGGCGATGGGCTTCCGGTTCCGGATGAGTCCGAGGTCGCGCAGGTGGCGAAGCTCCTTCTGTAGCGTGCTGTCACGCCTGTAGGCCAGCTCGGGGTAGTCACGGAGGTTGCTCAGGTGGGTCAGTTCCACCGGCGGCAGTTCGGGGTGCGGATCGCGGCGCGTCTGCGACCAGGTCTCCAGCCGTTGCAGGATGGTCTCGAGTAGCTCGCGGTCGGAGCGCACCGGCGGCTGGGCGGGACCCGGCGCCTGCGTTGTTACAAGGGTCTGTTCGAGGTCCGGCCACCACTTCTCGAAAGAGCGGCGCAGCCGGTCCTCGGGCTTGGGATTATCGCGGCTGCTGTTGATGGTTTCGACGAGCCGATAAGTCCCCTCGCGGTCGGCGCGCACGTGCTGGAACTGTGCAAGGGGGGAGCGCTCGGATGCTTCCGGTAGCTCATCGATGAGGTAGGGAACAACCCGCGAGGAGGCAAACTTCTTCGCGATGGCTCCGGCCTCGAAGAGCAGCCACGGCGACTGCCAGTTGTCGCGGGTAAGGCACAGGATGCCGAACTCAGACTGCTCGAGTTCGGTGCCCAGTCGCTGCGCCCAGGCCTCGCCAGGCGAGATGTGGTCGGAGACGAAAACCTGAACAGTCTCCTCGAACAAGTCCTGCAGGAGAGACTTGAGAGCGAGAGCAGCGGCTTTGCTGCGGTCTCCCGACCAGCTGGTGAAGATGCGCATGACACCCTCCGGTTCGTCTGGAATGGTCTCACGAATCCGGCGCGGGAGTGAACTGGCCAGAGCGGACCTGCGGCGAAGCTGGTGACCTCAGGCTCTGCCGCCTGCTGATCCAAGCTAATCCGTCCGCAAAGCAGTAACCGGATTGATGGACGCGGCACGCTGCGCGGGGATGATACTGGCGAGCAAAGCGCAGAGTCCGAGAGCGACGATCGAGACGGAGAGGACGAGCGGGTCCCATCCCTTGACCTGGTAGAGCTGGTTGGCGATGAAGTGCGAGCAGCCGATGGAAATGGGGATACCGATGGCGAGTCCGATAAGGACCTGGAGGAACGCCCCGCGCAGGACGAGACCGATTACGTTGCCGCGGTTTGCGCCCAGCGCCATGCGCACGCCGATCTCACTGGTGCGGCGCTCGACAGCATAAGCGGTGACTCCATAGAGCCCAACGGCGGCCAGAACAAGCGCAAGCAGACCGAACAGGCCGGTCATTTGCGCGATGGCGCGCTGCTGATCGAGATGGGAGTCGACCTGCTCCTGCAGTGTCTGGACGCTGAGCAGGGTGATGTTTGGATCGATGTCGGCAAGGATGCTGCGAATCTGCGGCTCGAGACCTTCCATGCTGTTGGTGCGGAGCTGGAGGACGGCTCCCTCAATGAAGTGGGTGTCGTCATCGATGCTCTGCATGATTGCGTCGTCGTAATGGGTGCGCTGCGCCAGGGGCACGAAGAAGAGTGGCCGCGGAGGCTCGCGGTGGGAAAAGTCCCAGTCGTAATTTGCGTTGCGGACGACGCCAATGATTTGAAAAGTAGAGCTGTAGCGGGGCAGGTCGAGGCCGAAGCGCTGGCCGATGGGGTCTTCGCCGCGCTTGAAGAAGGTATGCACGAAGGCTTCGTTGACCACGGCGACGTTTTGGGTTGAGGCGGTGTCCTCGTCAGTAATGGAGCGGCCGCGAATGATTTTCTCGCCCATCGTTTCAAGATAGCCGGCAGCGACGTGGTCCCACGATGAGCCGATGTGTTGATCGTTCATGCTGGGCATCGGGTGGCCTTCGCGAATGACGATTTCGCCCCAGTTGTCCTGGAGCGGGGTGTATTGCGCGAGCGCGGCACGCTCGACGCCGGGCATATGGGAGAGCCGGTCCTGCAGCTCGCGGTACATGGCGTCGAGCTTGGGCTTCGAGTAGGAGTTGAAAGGCGCGGACAAGGTAATAGTGACGCGGCGATCGAGCTCATAGCCGAAGTCTTGGTTCTGCATTTTCATCAGACTGCGGGTGAGCAGGCCAGCGCCGGCAAGCAGCACGACGGAGAGAGTCGCCTGAAAGATGACAAGAATCTTCTGCGGCAGAGTCGAGCGATCATGGGTGCTCCGGTTGGCGCCGCGCAGCGCTTCGACGGGGTCGGAGTGCCAGGCGAACCACGCTGGGGCTGTTCCGAAGAGCGCGCCGGTAACGAGTGACACGGCGAAGGCAAAGCCCAGCACAGGCAGGGACGGAGTCGCATCAATGGGAACGAACTTCGCGCCATGGAAAGTAAGCGCGACCATCAGCTTCACGCCGAGGTAAGCGACAACGAGGCCTGCCACGCCTCCGAGGACCGAAAGGACAATGCTCTCGGTCAGAGACTGACGAATGAGCCTGCTGCGCGATGCGCCCAGGGCGAGACGAATAGAAGTCTGCGCGCGGCGGGAAGCTCCGCGAGCCAGTAGGAGATTGGCGATGTTGGCGCAGGCGATGAGGAGGACCAGGCAGCAAACCCCTAGAAGAATACGGAGATTGTCACCGTAGTCCGCTTTCATTGCGCCGACACCCGTTCCGGCAGGAACCACCTTGATGACCTGCTTGGGAAGACCCGCTTTGATTCCCGCCATCCACTCCGGCGGCATACCGCTGTCATTGACCAGCCATTGGCGGATGAGGGCCGTCATGCGGCCAGGGACGGCGTTGGGAGTGGCACCCGGGCGAAGACGTCCGATGACTCGCAACCATGCTTGGAAGTGATGAAGGAAGGAATTGGCTCCACTGAAGATTGTTTCCTGGTTGATTGGAATCCAGAGGTCGGGAGGGTCACTGCGCAGGGTCTCCCCGAAAAAGCCAGGCGGAGTGATGCCGATGATGGTGAAGGGATGACCGTTGAGGATGAAGTTCGAGCCGACGACTTTAGGATCGGAGCCGTATTGCTGCTGCCAGGCGCGATAGCTGAGCATGGCAACCGGAGATGCGGACGGCTGGTCGTCAGAGGGCAGGATGGTGCGTCCGGCAAAGGCGCCGAGACCGAAGGTATCGAAGTAGTTGCCACTGACGAATTCACCGCGCAACGGCCGGGCAATGCGATCCGACTCGCTGCGGCGGGTGCTGATCGATCCGCCTCCCGCCTGAAACGCGGCCAGCTCTTCGAACTCAGGCGTGTTCTTCTTCATGAGTTGATAGAAGGGGTAGGAGAACATTCCCCAGTTGTCCTGCGGGCTGCCTTCGACGCAGCAGTCATTCCCGTCGCCGATGCGATAGAGGCGTGAGGGATCGACCACTGGCAGCGACTTGAGCATCACGGTATGAATCAGGGAGAAGATGGCAGTGGTGGCCCCGATGCCGAGCGCCAGAGTGATCATGGCTGTCAGCGTGAAGACGGGGGACTGGCGCATCTGGCGGAAGGCGTAAGCAATGTCCTGGCGCAGAGTCTGCATGTGGGCCTCTGGGGACGAAGTACGAAGGATGAAGGAAGGATGTTCCCAGGGCCACGGAATAGGGATCAGGGCTCAGGGAATAGGCGCTCTCTGGTTGCGGGGTGGCTCGATTCTGATGAGTTCGTAGCGCCGATGGACGAAGGGATAGGGCGAAGTCTATCGCACCCGCGACGCACCTCCGGCACGCTGCTCTACTTGGCGGCGACAACCGGCTTGACTTCATCGAAATTCGGATTCTTCCAAAGTTCTCCGCGATACTCCAGGATATTGGCTGTGACCTGCGCGACATCTTGCCCGTAATACCGTTCCACGACGTGCAAGGCGAGGTCAATGCCCGAGGTCAGGCCGCCGGCAGTGGCAACCTTTCCGTGGTCGACGAATCGGGTTCCGCTCACGAAGTGAACGGCAGGGTATTGTTTTTGCATGCCCACCGCGAACATGTGATGCGTGGTGGCGGTCGAGCCGTCGAGCAGGCCATACTTGGCGAGCATCGAGGCGCCGGTGCAGACCGACATGGTGACGTCGGCCGTCGCCGAATTCGACAGCAACCATGCTTTCTGCGCATCGCTGCGGCCATCTTGCGCTGGGATGACAATGACCTGCGGCTTGGGCGCAGTCTCAAAGCTATAGTTGGGAACGATCATAAGCCCGTTGGCGGCTTTCACGGGCTTTAGCGAATCCGACACCGTGTAGGTGCTGAACGGCATCAGCATGTCGTCCATCCCATCTGTTTCATGCCATGGCTTCCCTTTGGACGTGAGCATGGTGTCGCTGAACACTTCCCACGCACCCGCGATGTCCATGACATCGGCGCCCTCCGAGATAACAAAGGCGACATTGATCGGCCCGTTCGCTGGGGGCTTCAGAGGCGTGGTCTGTATGGTTAAGGAAACAGCTTCCTGCGCCTTGGCGGCCCGGCTCACAAAGACAGCGCAACCCACCACCGTGGTCACGGCTACAGCAATCCAGAAAAGTTTCTTTGTGCTGGTCATGACGGTCCCCCTTTTCAACTTCGACTTGCTCACAGAAGCAGAGTACGTGCAAAAATGGAATGTCTCAAAGGACATTAATCCGGCAATCTGAGACATTCTGGATTGTCACCAGGTGATGATCCGCCGGGTAAATGTAATATCCGACAATCACGTTACCGCTATTCCGGACCGTCACAGGCTATGACACCGAAGCACATCGCCATCGTCGGGTACGACAACCTCACATCGCTCGACCTGTCTGGCCCCCTGGAGGCATTCAGCAGTGCGTGCATTGAAGATTCGAAGGGAAATCGTCGGGCTTGCTACAAGGTAACGATCGCCGCTCTGGGTG
The DNA here is from genome assembly GCA_963724375.1 of uncultured Acidobacteriaceae bacterium. Taxonomy (GTDB): domain Bacteria; phylum Acidobacteriota; class Terriglobia; order Terriglobales; family Acidobacteriaceae; genus Silvibacterium. Next base: position 724,751 of record CAVRUM010000014.1, on the reverse strand, counting down.
CAAGGACATTCCGTTCTGTGTCGGGATTGTGCATGACGGCGGCGTGTCACCTGGACACGCTGCGTCAGCTGGACACGCTGATCATCCCCGGAGGCAGCGGCATGCGGAACTCGGCTGCCGGCCAGAACCTGGCGAACTGGATCAGCCGGCACGAGCATCGCATACGCCGTATTGCGTCGGTCTGCACCGGCGTTTATGGGGTGGCGCCCACCGGACTGCTGAACGGGCGCAAGGTCACGACGCACTGGAAATACGCTGCTGACCTGGCTGAGCGCTATCCCGAATTGAAGGTCGATGACAAGCCGCTCTATATTCGCGACGGGAAGTTCTACACCTCAGCGGGGGTCACGGCGGGAATCGATCTCTCGCTGGCGCTCATCGAAGAGGATTTCGGTGCACAGGTTGCCCTATCGGTTGCACGCGAACTGGTGATGTATGTGAAACGCCCAGGAGGGCAGGAGCAGTATTCCGAACCCCTGAAATTTCAGGTCGAGTGCAGCAGCCGTTTCGCCGAACTCTCGGCATGGATAGTGGGACACCTCGATGCGGATCTTTCGGTCGAAGCGCTGGCAGGGAGGATCAATCTCTGCCCTCGTCAGTTTACCCGCCGCTTCACGGAGGAATTCAACAGCACCCCGGCGGCGTTCGTACAACGGCTACGGCTCGATGAGGCGCGCAAGAGGCTTGCCGCTGCCGACTACACCGTTGAGAACATCGCCGACTCCGTGGGCTTTCGCAATCCAGACAGTTTCCGGCGCGCGTTTGTGCAGCAGTACGGCATCGCTCCGACGGAGTACCGCATCCGCTTCATTTCTGGCAAACGATCATAGGAGCACGCAGTTATCGTCCCAGGACGACTGGTGATTGCGAGGGGTCCCCCGCCTTGATGATTCCAGTCCAGAGTTTCGTCACGACCGCGAATGGGACAGCTAAGGCAGTCAGTGATCAGTCAAGGCGGACGAGGTAGGCCTCGCCCTCTTTGGGATTGATGCTCTTTGCAATCCCGACAGCACGCTGCTTGTCATCTGCCTGCGGACGGATGCGGACCCAGTGACCTGTCGGTCCGGTGAATTCGATGACGTTGGCAGTTTCGTATTTGCGCGAGAGATGCTCTTCGAGCTTGATGGCTTCGTGTTCGCTGGAGAAGGCTCCAATCTGGACGCACCAACGGCCACCCTCGGCGATCGGACGGGGCGTGTCGTAGACATCAACACGGACCCGCGCTGTTCCCGGCCGCCAGACGCCGACCTCCTTCGCGGCTCCGATGGAAAGGTCGATGATGCGGTCGGGAACGAACGGTCCCCGATCGGTGATGCGCATGATTGCGGTCTGCCCCGTCTGAAGATTGGTGACCTTGATCAGCGAGCCCATCGGCAGGGTGCGATGTGCGGCAGAGATGCCGTTCTGGTCGTAGATCTGTCCGTTGGCTCCGCGGTGCGCGTGGTAGTTGGGACCGTACCAGCTGGCCATGCCCTCTTCGCTGTAGATGGGCTGTCGTGATGCAACGATAGCCTCGTCGCCACTGAGCGCGGGCTCGGCCGGCGTCGGGGGCGCCGTTTCGGTCTTCGCCGGAGCCGGCGGTTCGGGCGCGGGCTGTGCAGGGGCAACTGGCGGAGGAGGGGGGGGCGCGTAGGCGACCCGCGACCGATGACTGCATCCCGCGACGCAGAGCATGGCGGCGCTGCAGGCAAGCATAAAGAAGTTCGGCCGCAGGGATTTCGCCGTGAACATTGCGGGCCGGATCATGTTATTAGCTCTGACCCGTGTCGGGCGGATTTTGTCGCGATTTGGAAGCGCGATCAAGGTGTTCGGCAAGCTTGGTGAGCTGATCTGCCGCCACACGCAAACCCTTCGAGGAGTCCTCGCGGACCCGGGGCACCACCTCGTCGTTGAGGTAGGCAATGATCTTCTTCAGCTCCTCCTCGACGCGGGGAACGGCCTTGCTAACGGTTTCGTCAACTTTGCGGCCGAAATTCTCGAATCCACCGCTGGACTGGTTGGCCATTCGTCCTCACTGAGCCCTTCAAGCACAGTATCGGCGCGCCATCAGGGCGAAATCAATGAGTCGATAGCTGATGGTGCCGAGCGAGTAACTGGCGCTTCGGGCCGCAATTTCATCTGATTGCCGCGTACATCCCCAGGCAGCAAGAGGCTTTCTAAGCAATAGATCGTTATCGCGACAAGGTGCCCCGCCCGTTTGCTGCACCTTCCACGAAAACACCCACCAGAAAGGCCAGCGCTGTTGTATGCGAAAAACAAGCCCTCTGCGGCGGTATGGATTTCTGCTTCTCGTTTCTGTCCCCCTGTTAGTGGCCCGGAGTCTCTGCGCCCAGAATGAGGCGCTTCCGGAAGCACCGGCCATCCATGCGGCCTCGGCAGTGCATGTCACCGAGAAGAGCGGATATGCTGAGTCGAAATGGTTTGGGGTGGTCGACCCGGGTGAGAAGGTCCCGCCGCTGTACACACGCGACAAGATGATGTTCTGGCTGCACGAAGAGATCGAGCCCATGAGCCTGTTTCCGGCATTCACGTCGTCGGGATGGGAGCAGCTAATGAATACCGATCCGAAGTACGGCTCGGACTCGGGCGCGTTTGGCCAGCGGCTGGGCGCAGCCGTGGTACGCGAAGCCAGCATGCGGCTTTTCTCCGACAGCTTGCTGCCTGCAATCACACATGAGGATCCCCGCTACTACCGGAAGGCTTACGGACCGATCAAGGAGCGCGGAGTGTATGCCGCGGAGCGGGTTTTTGTCAGCCAGCGCGACGACGGATCACACGGATTCAACTATTCCGACACTCTCGGCAGAGCCGCAGCGTCTGTCCTGACCCTGGCCTACTACCCGGCGCCGAGCACCAACGGCAGGGTCGTGGCAAGGACTTGGGGAGTCTCGCTGGCGGGCCTCGCCGGAGTCAACCTGTTCCAGGAGTTTTGGCCCGATGTGCGGGACAAGGTATTTCGCCGCCACGGAAGAGACGGGCTCGATTAAACTTGCCCCGTTCGCCGGGCGGATTGCCCGTCTAAGTGCCGATTTTCGCCGTTCGGTTGTGAATGTTTTAATCAGCGCTAATCTACATCTATCTTAATGACTGGTAAAGTCTTTCGGGTCGGCTCACCGCCCGAAGACGTGCCGGCAGTCTGGCAGACCCCCAGCCGCTGGCTTCACCACAGATTTAAAAGCCGCCCACCACCCGGGCGAGAAGCCAGTCAATTAGGAGACTGATACATGTCAAAGGCAGTCAAGTACGCCGAGAGGACGCTAACGGTTGCAGCGCAGGGCGCATGGACCGTATTTCAAAAGCTGAACAGCATCCGGCCCAACGCTTCCTTTACTCCCAAATGGTCGGACAAGCCGCTACTCAAGTCGTACCAGAAGGAAAAGCCTCCTCTGGGCTGGCCGCGTACGACCGACTCGCTCTGCCCGAAGTGCGTGCCTGAGATCCGCCAGCAGATTATCGACGGCAAGCTGCCGCACGAGATTCTTCTCAACGAGAAGGTCGGCGAGATCAAGGCGCAAATCATCGAGCGCGACGGCAAGATCCTTATGGTGAAGGATTGCCCCAAGCACGGGCACTTCGAGGACGTGATGTCGATCGACACGGCGTTCTTCAAGCATCTCGAAGAGGTCTTCCCTGGTCGCGACATCAAGGCGCACAACGACGAGAAACTGCACAACCACGGGACGTCGACGGTGACGCACGGACGTGGATCGGTCCTGACCATTGATCTCACCAACCGCTGCAACATGATGTGCGACCCGTGCTTCATGGATGCGAACCAGGTGGGCTTTGTCCATGAGCTGACATGGGAAGAAATCAAGACGATGCTGGACAACGCCATCACCATCAAACCGCGCCGGCAAATGTCGGTGCAGTTCTCGGGTGGCGAGCCGACGCTGTCACCTTACTTCCTCGACGCCGTGGCTTATGCCCGCAAGGTCGGATACAACTCGGTGCAGGCGGCGACCAACGGCATCGAGTTTGCCAAGTCGAAGGAGCTTTGCCGCGCGGCAGCCGAAGCCGGTCTGCGCTATGCCTACCTGCAATTTGACGGCATCGGTAACGCGGCCAACTCGCACCGCAAGGTTGGCAATCTGTTCGATGTGAAGCTGCAGGCAATCCACAACCTGCATGAGGCAGGCGTGGACCTCGTTCCGGTGACCACCATCGTGAACGGCATCAACAACGAGCAGGTCGGACGCATCATCCAGTTCGCGCTCGATAATCCCAAGAAGATCAACTTCCTCAGCTTCCAGCCGGTGTCATTCACCGGCCGCGATGAGGCGGTGAGCGATGAGCGGCGCGAGGCGCAGCGCTACACGCTGAGCCACATGGCGCACGATATCAAGGACCAGATGGGCCTGGGCGAGCCCGTCCGTGACTGGTTCCCCATCAGCTTTATGAGCACCTTCTCCGACTGGGCCGACCTAGTGCATGGGCCGAACCACGATTGGGGACAGCTCTCCTGCGGATGCCATCCGAACTGCGGCATCGGCATGGCGCTGATGATCGACAAGGAGACGAAGGAAGCAGTTCCGGTAACCGCGTTTCTGAACGCCGATCGCCTCGCGAAGGACGTCGCGAAAATCAACGACGCGGCGCGAGGCAAGTTCCTGTCGATTGTTGGCGTGACGCTGGCGCTGCTGCGGAACTATGATCCGACCAAGTCGCCGACGCATTTCCGCATCCTCGACCTGCTACAGAAGTTCGACAAATGCTTCGGCGCGACCGGACGCAACTACGGCAAAGTCACCGGCGACCGCACCATGGCCGACATTGAGAAGCGCCGCGCCGACCGCTGGAACTTCCTCTTCATCGCCGGCATGTGGTTCCAGGATCTCTTCAACTACGACTTCCGCCGCACCGAGCAGTGCATCATTCCCTACGCAACCCAGGAAGGCGAGATCAGCTTCTGCGCTTACAACACGGGCGTGGGCTGGCGGAACATCATCGAGAAGATGCACATGACCGCCACGCTCACCAAGTGGTACGACGAGCACGGTCGGCATGAGATTTTCGCCGGCGGCAAGAAGGTAGGCATGGGCGGCGCAGAGCACACGCTGATCCTGCATCAGGAGCACGTGGACGCGGCTGCTAACGACACCCTCGACAAGCTGGGCATCGCAAAGAACTCGCGCGAGGAGAAGATTCGTGCGCGCGACGCGAAGCTCAAGCAGGAAGCCGAGAATGCCCAGATGGCCAAGCTGTATCGCGAGCACGTGCTCGGCGAGAAGCCAGTCCAGGGGATTGTCTCGATCAACTCGATCGCTCCGGCCCCCAAGGCTGCACCCGCAGCAGAGACCGCGGAGCCTGTGATGGGCGACTAGGACCGCGTCCAAGGGGACACGTTCCGCAGCAAGACCTAAAGCCCGGCTTCATGCCGGGCTTTTTCGTGTTTGCTATCATCCGCTTCGAAATATTTTGCAAAAAATCACGGGTATGTCGATTGCGGCGTCTGCCGTTCGACGTGTGTATAGAGACGGGAAACAAAAAGCCCGACCGAACATTCAAAGGAGCCCTGAGATGAAATTTCTGTGCATTTACAAGCCCGCGAAGGCCGAGGGCGGACTTCCCACACCTGAGGACATGGCCAGGATGGGTGCCTACATTGAAGAAAACATCAAGGCGGGTGTGCTGGTCGCGAGCGAAGGCTGTCTGCCGAGCGCGCTCGGGGCTAAGGTGCGGCGGAGCGATGGAAAGTTCACCGTGGTCGACGGGCCATTCTCCGAGGCCAAGGAAATCGTCGGCGGCCTTGCAATCATCAATGCGAGTTCCAAAGAACACGCCATCGAGATCACCCGCAGTTTCATGACTGTAGCCGGGGACGGCGAGGTCGAAGTACGGCAACTCTACGAGGTTCCAGCGTGCGCGGCGGCACGTGTGGCGCCGGTCGCTGAAACTGTCGGGGCGCGGTAAGGATTTCGTCGTCGAAGCGGGTGGTGGCCATCCGCTTTTCATACAGGATGGAGAGACAGAGATGCGATTCATGATGCTGATGATTCCCGGCGGCTACGAGAAGGCCGCGCCGGGTACGATGCCCGAGCCCAAGGCGATCGAGACGATGATGAAGTACAACGAGGAGTTGCAGAAGGCCGGAGTACTGCTGGCGCTGGAGGGGCTGCATCCTCCGTCGACGGGGGTCAGGGTGTCGTTTGCCAGCGGCAAGCCAGTCGTCACGGATGGGCCTTTTTCGGAAGCGAAAGAAACAATTGGCGGCTACTGGATCATCCAGGTGAAGTCGAAGGAAGAGGCCGTTGAGTGGGCGAAGCGCTGCCCGGGCAGTCCGAACGAGGTGATCGAGCTTCGCAAGGTGATAGAGATGAAAGACTTCTCTGAAAACGTGAAGATGGAGGCGGCCGACTTGTTCACGGAGATAAAGGCGCGGCGGGCTATTTCCTGATCGGCTTGCACGACGAAGACGAAGGTGGTGTGATCGGTAGCTGTGACGGCTACCGATGCACACCGCGCCATCGATGCGGTTTGGAGAATTGAGTCGGCGAAACTGATTGCCGGACTGGCGCGCATGGTGCGCGATGTGGGCCTGGCCGAAGATCTGGCGCAGGAGGCGCTGGTCGCGGCGCTTGAGCAATGGCCGGAGTCGGGGATTCCGGAGAAGCCGGGCGCGTGGCTGATGGCGACCGCCAAGCGGCGGGCGATCGATCACTTCCGCCGCAACCAGATGCTCGACCGTAAACATGAGGAGCTGGGGCGCGAATTCGAAATTCGCGAGCAAACGGTGCCGGATTTTGATTCTGCCCTAGACGATGAGATCGGTGACGACCTGCTGCGGCTGATCTTTACCGCATGCCATCCGGTGCTCTCGACCGAAGCAAGGCTGGCGCTCACCCTTCGGCTGCTGGGCGGACTGACGACGGACGAAATTGCGCGAGCATTCCTGGTGCCGGAGGCGACGGTGGCGCAGCGAATTGTGCGCGCCAAGCGAACGCTGGCCGAGGCGCATGTGCCGTATGAGGTTCCGCGCGGAGCGGAGCTGGAGGCGCGGGTGTCGGCTGTGCTGCAGGTGATCTACCTCATCTTCAATGAAGGATATGCGGCAACGGCGGGCGATGACTGGATGCGTCCCGGGCTCTGCGAAGACGCGCTGCGACTGGGACGGATTGTCGCTGAGCTGATGCCGCAGGAGCCGGAAGTGCATGGCCTGGTGGCTCTGATGGAGATCCAGGCCTCCCGCTCGCGGGCCCGTGTGGGACCAGCGGGTGAGCCGGTGCTGCTGCCTGATCAGGACCGCACGCGATGGGATCAGTTGCTCATCCGGCGCGGGCTGGCAGCCCTGGACCGGGCGGAGAAGCTGAGCCGAGCACGCGGTCCGTATGTGCTGCAGGCAGCGATCGCCGCGTGTCATGCGCGGGCGGTGAGGGCAAAGGAGACGGACTGGGTTCACATAGCAGCCCTGTATGCGGAGCTAATGCAAATCACGTCATCACCAGTCGTTGAGTTGAATCGCGCCGTGGCTGTAGGAATGGCCCTCGGTCCGGCGGCGGGGCTGGAGGTTGTAGATGGTCTGGTTTCCGAGCCAACCCTCAAGGGATATCATCTGCTGCCCAGCGTGCGCGGGGACTTTCTCTTCAAACTGGGTCGCTTTGACGAGGCAAGGACTGAGCTTGAGCGAGCGGCGTCGCTCACGCGCAACGCGCGGGAGCGGAAATTGCTGATGGAACGAGTGCGGAAATGCGAAGAGAGCCGCGTGCAGTGACGGCTTAGCTCTCCATCTTTAAATAGCGCCGTCCGACGATGCGGTATTTACCGGAGATTGCGCGCGCGATCGCTTCGCTGTAGGCGATGTGTTCCTGTTCCAGAATTCGTTCGCTCAGCGTGTGCGCATCGTCGCCGGGGAGAACCGGGACGGTTTTCTGAAGCACGATTACGCCGTGGTCGAGCTGCTCATCGACGAAGTGCACCGTGCATCCGGCGACCTGGACTCCGTAGGCGAAGGCCTGCTCTTGAGCGTCAAGGCCGGGGAAGGCGGGCAGCAGCGAGGGATGGATGTTCAGGATCCGGTTCGGGAAGGCCTGGATAAACTCCGGCGAGAGCAGGCGCATATATCCAGCTAGGCAGACGAGGTCGACCTTGTGTTCGCGCAGGCAGGCGATGATCTCGGCATCGTGCTCGGCGCGGTTGCGTCCGCGAGCTTCGATGGCGACGGCATTGAGGCCACGGGCACGCGCAGCGTCGAGACCGGGCGCTCCGGCTTTGTTGGAGATGACTACGGAGATCTCGCAGGCATCGAGCTTTCCCGACTTGATGTTTTCCGCGATAGCGAGGAAGTTCGAACCGCGTCCGGAGAGAAGAATGCCGAGGCGGGAAGTGGGTTCAGCCATCAGGCGTAAATCACCTTACGTTCGCCCTTCTGGATCTTGCCAATCAGGTAGCACTTCTCACCTGCCCGCTCCAGAATTCCCTTAGCTCGGTTGAATTTCTCCGCCGGAACGGCGGCGATGAGGCCGATGCCCATGTTGAAGGTCCGGAGCATCTCGTCCTGTTCGACATTGCCGAGCTCGCGCAGATGCTCAAAGATGGGCAGCACCGGCCAGGAGCCCAGATCGATGCAGGCGGCGACACCCTTGGGCAGGATGCGGGGCAGGTTCTCGGTGATGCCGCCCCCCGTGATGTGTGCCATGCCCACGACCACATCGGCGGTGGTCAGCTTCTGGATGGCGTGCAGGTAGCTGCGGTGGGTCTTCATCAGCGCCGCTCCGGCTTTTTCCTTGAGCGCGTTGACATATTGCTCGGCCCGGTACCCGGCGGTCTCGAAGAAGAGCTTGCGGGCGAGCGAATATCCGTTGGTGTGGAGACCGGTGGAAGGCAGTCCGATGAGGACGTCCCCTGCCTTGATTTTCGTGCCCGTGATCAGCTTCTCGCGGTCGACCACACCCACAATAAATCCGGCGAGGTCGTACTCGCCGTCGGCGTAGAAGCCTGGCATCTGAGCGGTTTCCCCGCCGATCAGCGCGCAACCGTTAGCACGGCAGGCATCGGCGAGGCCGCTGACGATCCTTTCCGCTACTTCACCATCGAGGGCCCCAGTGGCCAGATAGTCGAGAAAAAAAAGGGGCGTTGCTCCCTGTACGGCGATATCGTTCACGCAATGATTTACGAGATCGGCTCCCACGGTGTGATGAACGCCGAGTTCGAAAGCGATCTTCAGCTTGGTGCCTACCCCATCTGCGCTGGAGACAAGGACCGGCTGATCGAATTTCGCAATGTCGAGTTTGAACAGCCCTCCAAAGCCGCCGATCTCGCTCAGCACGTTGCGGGTGAAGGTGCGCTGGGCAAGGTACTTGATACGCTGCTTGGTGCGGTCGCCGCTGGAGATATCGACTCCGGCATCGGCGTACGTGACGGAAGGCCTTTTAGTGGGCTCGGACTTCTTTTGGGATTCGGGCAAAGGGATTTCTCGGCGTGCAATTTCAGGCGGCGAAGGCCCCGGATTTTCAAGTTTACCACTGGCTGCACAGGGTGCCGGCAATGCGCTCCACAGCCTTGGCACTGGTGGAAACCTGTCTATCCAGCGAAAATAAATCTGCGCTGAAGCGAACGTTGTCGGAAAATGCAGGATGAAACGATGGATTCGCAGATCACAAGTCAGGATTTGCCTCTGATTCCGCCCCCCGGCGGAGACAGCACAGGCGGTGGAAGCAGCGGTGTGAGCAGGCCTCCTGAGGAGCTTATCGACCTGACAGTGGCCTTTAGCGGCGGCGGCCCACTTGGTCCGCAGACCCGGCGCATCACGAAGATGTTCTCCTTGCTCTGGGACCGCTCCTCAGATCGCAAATTTGCGGCTGGCCTCGAGTCGTGGGTAAGCTTCATCGAGCAGCATGCCGAACTGCAGTCGCGTTTCCGAGCGTCGTGGGAGACGATGCTCCGCGACCTTAACTCGGTTTCGTTTTTCGGCGAAGCGGGGTTGCCTTCGCAGAATACGCTGATTCCCGAGATGACGCGAAGGTTCTTCGAGAGGCTGCTGCCGTCTGCGCGCGACGAAACCGATGCCGCCCGGATATTTACACCCGTCTTCGCCTCCCATCGGGCGGTAAAGCGGTTCCTGGGCCTGGATAGGGCGCTGTTCGCGCGGCTGGCGGCGATCTTCTGGGACGAACGCGGCCTGGATGCATTCCCGAGCATCCGCACCGGCATCCACGAGGCCATGCGCCTGCTTGCGGCCCGCGTGGCCGGCCGGGGCAGCAGTCCGGGCGTCAGGCGCCGCAGCACCACAACGGACGTGGAGGAGTCTCCCTTCTACCGCCTGATCTTTGCGACGGAGAAGTTTATCGAGCTGCCCGCTCCCGGTACCCCTGTCGGCGCCAAGAGGGAGCGATGGTTGGAATCTGTCTACGCCTGCCGCGGAGAACTGGCCCTGGTGCGCCTGCACATGGAAGACGCTGGCGTGAGCACTGGCCTGGTCTTCGATCTCAGTGTGATGGATGCCGCTCTCGACCGCATGGAGTTGCTGGCAGCGTTGCTGACAAGAGCGACTGAAAAGCTGGCGGCAACGCGGCAACTGCTGGACACGCTCTTCGCCGGACTGCTGGCCGATACACGTGTCTCCGCGCTGGTAAAGCAGAACCTGAACCTGGTGGCGCGCAAAACGGTCGAGCGGACAGGCCACAGCGGTGAGCATTACATCGCGCAGAGCCGGAAGGAATACTGGCAAATGTGGGGAGCCGCGATCGGCGGCGGCCTGGTGACAGTCTTCACGGCTGCCATCAAGCTCCATATCGTCGCCCACAGCTGGCCGCCGTTTGTCGAAGGCTTCCTTGTGGGCACGAATTATGCAATCAGCTTTGTAATCCTGCAGATATTCGGACTCGCGCTGGCAACCAAACAGCCTTCCATGACAGCGGCAACGCTGGCAGACATCATTCGCCGGAACCGGGGCGATGAACGGCGCACGAAAATTGCAGAGTTCGCCGCATCGATCAGCAGGACTCAGCTTGCGGCCGCGTTGGGCAACGTCCTCGCAGTCTCAGCCGGAGCCGTGGTATTCGACCAATTCTGGCGCGCAACCCACGGGAGCGCCTATCTGGCGACGAAGCAGGCCGAACATGTCTACCTGTCTCTGCGCCCCATCGCGTCCGGCACCGCATATTTTGCGGCGATTACGGGGGTCCTGCTTTGGCTGGCAGCGCTCATCGGCGGATGGTGCGAAAACTTTGCCATCTATAACCGTATCCCCGAGGCGATTGCGCAGCATCCGCTGGGCCAGCGCATCGGGACCGAACGGATGAAGGGAGTAGCGAACTGGGTGGACAGAAGCGTGGCTCCCTGGAGCAACAGCATCGCGCTTGGTTACCTCATGGGTTTCACGCCCGAGTTCGCGCATTTCTTCGGCATCCCGCTCGACGTGCGCCACGTAACTCTGAACACGGGAATGTTTGTCTTTTCCGCGGCCAGCTTTGGTCTGACCGCGTTCCGGCAGTGGTGGCTCTACTCGGCAGTGGGCGGCATCGCGGTAATGTTCGTGCTGAATCTCGGCGTAAGCTTCTCGATCGCCTCCATCGTTGCCTTGCGTGCCTATGACGTAGGCTGGCGGGAACAGACTCTGATCCTCAGGACATCTTTCAGGGAAATCCTGCGCTCGCCGCTGCAATTCCTCTTGCCTGTAGAAAAGAGGGCGCCGGTGGTTCCCGCGCCCGCCGACAATCCCGAGTTGGCCAGCAACACGCCTGCGGCTGAAACTGCGGAGGAGTCCAATAACTAGTAATGCCCCGTAACTATATTCACCAGCGGCTCGCCCTTCATATAGCGATTGAGCTGCGCCGAAATAAAATCGAGCGCCCGCGGCACAAATGCCGGTGTCGTCGCCGCCACGTGCGGCGTGATAAAGACATTGGGAGCCTTCCATAAGGGATGCTCGGGCGGCAGCGGCTCGGGGTCGGTGACGTCAAGAACGGCCCGGATCCGGCCGCTGTTGAGCGCCGCAAGCAGAGCATCGGTCTTAACCACCGGACCGCGCGCCGCATTGACGAGTAGAGCGCCCTGCTTCATCGCCGCGAACTCACCCTCGCCGATCAGGCCCACCGTCTCCGGGGTAAGAGGCACGATGAGCACAAGGACATCTGCGGTGGGAAGCAGATCGAGCAGCCGATCCACGCTTTCCACGCCCTCGCGGTCGCGACGTGCCACTCGCACGATCTCCACCTCGAATGGAAGGAGACGTTGCTCGATCGCCTGCCCGATCGATCCGTAACCGACGATCAATACGCGTTTGCCGTAAAGCTCCTCCTGGAGGGACAGCGGAATCGATGTTGGGGTATCGGGAAACATCGCACGGTAGCGGTCATCGGCTTCCCTGCGCCGGCGCCAGTCGGCGGATTGCTGTACTTCGAAATAGAACGGGAAGTACTTGAGAGCCGCAAGAATTGCCGACACAGTCCACTCGGCAGTGGGGATGTTATGCAACCCCTGCGCGTCGCAGAGAACGAGTCCGGGCGGCAGCAAGGGAATGAGCCAGTCGACCCCGGCGTAAAGCGATTGCACAATGCGGACACCGCGAAGGTGCGGCAAAGCCTGAGTTGCTTCTCTGGGTGTCACCGGCGGTATCCAGAACTCGACCTCGATCGTCCGCTCCGGGCTGGCCTCGACGCGCTCGATTTCTATGCCGGAGGGCAGACGGCTGAACCAGATCGGGTCCAACCACCAGGGCACACCGACTTTGAGCATTCGTGCGGATCCTTTCGAAGCTTCTTCGAAACTGTTTCGATACTAAACTGACCGAGGAACTCGGCTACTGTGCGGGGGTCGACTCAGGCTTCTGGTGGAAGATCTTGGCGTTAACGTCCGGCCAGAATTCCTTGAAGAGGAAGGTCGCGCCATCCAGCCCCATGCTTACCAGCCAGCGCTGTCCAGTCTTGGTCCACGTGTCGTAATGCGACGGGTAATAAAGCGTCGAAATGCCCGCGGCCGCGCCCGCGCCGATAATCTCTGATGCATTGAATGTGTTATTCCCCGCATCCGTCCGCGTGATAAACACACGGGAAATAGAATAACCAGTACGCTTGACAATGCCGCCACGCCCCAGCGTGTAATAACGCGGGTCCTGGTGAAACGCAACCGGCAGAATGAACTCTACCCAGTAATTCTCATCTGCATTGTCGACAAACGCATGCCAGTAGTAGCGCCCATATCCGGCCGCCCCCTGGTGAAACTCCGGAATCGAATCCTCTGCTTGCGATATACCCGCCAGCATGCCCACCCAAATAAATGCAGAATAATCGAAGCTGTCCTGCGTGGCGCCAATGAATTTTTCCTTCACCGTTTCCGGCGGAAGCTTTGCATCGACGGACACAGCGCGAAAGTTGGGGATGATCCACAGGATGCGCTTCGTTTGTTTGCCTTCGAGTGTGTCTCCGCTGTTGGCGTTGCTCGCCGGCGGACTGGCAGGCGATGATGCTGCCTGGGGAGCGTCGGGCAGCGCATCCGGGGATGACACCAATTGTTGGGCGCAGATCGACCCGGCCGAAGCAAGCAGGCCGAGCACAAAGAGAGCAATGCAGCTTCTTGAGAGGGAGATCAAAGTGAATTCATTCCGAAAAATGATTTATGCGGGCCCTGGATTGGTGCCGAGAAAAGCCGCTCATGCTTGAAGGTTAGACGGGGTTCACCCTCGAATCGACTCAGCTTCTATCATCTTCGTGAAGCAATCTTCACGCAATCGAAATCCTCTGTCAGCGCTTCGCAGTCGAGTTGGCGAAATAGCTCTTCAAGGCCGCCAGCCCTGCGCTGATAGCCTCCGTTGACATGGAATATCCGAAGCGCACGTGTCCCTCACCCTGCGCGCCGAACACCACGCCTGGAACAGTCGCGACGTGGGCTTTATCGAGCAGTATCGTGGCAACCTTGCGGCTATCCTTGTGGATCTTCGTCACGTCTGGAAATGCGTAGAATGCGCCTTCCGGCACATCACATTGCAGGCCGCACTCGCAAAGGCCCGCGACGAGCAGATCGCGCTTGGCACGATACTGCTCACGGCGCGCATCGATCGCACTCTGTGTTGTGTTCAGCGCCTCGAGCGCCGCCCATTGGGTCGGCGTGGAGACTCCGTTGATCGAGTACAGTACCAGCTTGCGCAGCCCGGTCATGAAGGGTTCCCGCGCCACGGCGTAGCCAATACGCCATCCTGTCATGGCGTAGGACTTCGAAAAAGTGAAGGTAGAGATCGTCCGCTCGAACATGCCTGGCAATGATGCGATCGACACATGCTCTCCTTCGTAGACGAGATCCTCATAGGCTTCGTCGGCGATCACGATGAGGTTGTGCTTCTTTGCAAAAGCGGCAACTTCTTCGGCTTCGGCGCGCGTGAAGACAGTGCCCGCGGGGTTCTGCGGAGTGTTGTAGTAAATGGCACGTGTGTGGGACGTCGAAAACTGCTCCAGTGTCGCAGTAAGGCCGATGCGCCGTGCCGTCGCCGTGGGAACGAGCAGGGCGCGGGCTTCGGTTTCCGTGACCATGTCGCGAATCGGCGTCCAGAACGGCGAAAAGATCAGCACATCGTCCCCGGGATTGAGAACGGCCTGAAACGCTACATGCAGCGCATGGGCGCCCCCCGCGGTCACGATCACCTCCTCGGGATCCGCCTCGATCTGATTCTTTTCGCGAAGCTTTTTCGCAAGGGCCACCCGCAGCGGCTCAATGCCGGAGGAAGGCGCATACCGCGTCTTGTTCTCGACTAGCGCCTTCATCATGGCGTACTTGATGGGTTCGGGCGTATCGAAGTAGGGCTCGCCCCCATGAAAGGTATGCACTGTCTGCCCGCTCGAGCGCAGCTCCAGCACTTTGTTGCGGATCTGCACGATGTCCGAGAAGCCGACTTCATCCAGGCGCTTGGCCAGATGGATTTCTGTTTTTCTGGTCATATCCTCACTCAACCGGCGTCGCTCTGCGCCGGACTCATTAGCTTAGACTATTCGAACATTTGAGCGCGATTTGCGCCGCTCCGCGGTGCAACTATGCGCTCACCATTCCTGTGTATACGGCCATGCCGGCCACGGCATCGACGCCGATCGCATCGAGTGCCTCGATCTCAGCCCGCTCCCGGATACCGCCTGCCACAATCAACTGCCGCGACGTCAGTAACCGAAGCACGCGTGCACGCTCAAAAGGGAAGCCCTCCAGTGTCCCTTCCGTATCAACGTGAGTGTAAAGAAAAGCCGAGCAATATGGCTCGAGACCGGCGATCGCTTCCTCGGGTGTGAGCGAAACGGTTTCCTTCCAGCCCCGGATAGCAACTCTGCCCGCCTTTGTATCTATCCCGGCTACAAATTGATCCGCGCCGATAGCCTGCGCGATCGAATTCGCCGCATCGGTGTTCACGCCTTCCGCGTTGAAAAGCACCGAGCCAAAGATCACTCGGCGCGCGCCTGCGTCGAGGATTCGCCTGGCCTGCTCAGAAGTGCGGATGCCGCCCCCAACCTGGCAGGGCAGCCGCTTCACGAACATCTCGATAAGCGCAGCGTTGTCTCCGTTGCCCATCGCCGCGTCGAGATCGATCAACTGGACAATCGGGTAGTCGGAAAAGCGGTCGATCCAATATTCAAAGTCATCAAATGCGAGCTTCAGCTCCTCACCTTTCACCAGTTGCACGATGCGGCCGCCCATGAGATCGATCGAAGGAATCAGCATGGCAGCCTCACCGGAATGCCGTCGCCAGCCAGCTCGTGCTTCAGAGCACGAACATTGGCGATCCCAAAGTGGAAGATGCTTGCAGCCAGGGCGGCGTCGGCCTTCCCGCGATTAAACACCTCGGTGAAGTGTGCCGCGGACCCTGCGCCGCCCGAAGCAATCACGGGAATCTGCACCGCAGCGCTGACTTCTGCGGTGAGTTCGCAGTCAAAGCCGGCCCGCGTGCCATCGGCATCCATAGAGGTGAGGAGAATCTCCCCCGCACCACGTTGCTCGGCCTCCCGCGCCCAATCGAGCGCCTTGCGGCCCGCGAGTGTACGGCCGCCATTAACATATACGTCCGCGCCCCCATCGGCTCGCCGCGCATCAATCGCAACGATGACCGCCTGCGCTCCAAAGCGCGCACCGATTTCGTCGATTAACGCCGGTCGCGTGAGCGCCGCCGAATTGACGCTGATTTTGTCGGCGCCCGCGTCGAACAGCGAAGCAGCATCCTCGAGCGTCCGAACCCCGCCGCCGACGGTGAAAGGGATAAAGATCTGCGACGCGGCCCGCTGGACGGCGTCGATGAGTGTGCCCCGCCCCTCGTGCGTCGCCGTGATATCAAGCAACACAATCTCGTCCGCACCAGATTCAGCATGGCGGGCGGCTAGCTCCGCCGGATCCCCTGCGTCGATGAGGTCCACGAATTGCACGCCTTTGACTACGCGGCCGCCAGTTACATCGAGGCACGCGATGATGCGACGGGTCAGCACGGCAGCTCCACAAAATTGCGCAGAATCCTCAATCCCGCCGCGCCTGACTTCTCTGGATGAAACTGAACTCCCATAACATTGCCGTCTTCGACGGCCGCCGCAAACGGACCGCCGTATTCTGTAACTGCCACGGTGGCTTGACTTACCGGTGCCCGATAGGAGTGAGTGAAATAAACGAAGGTTCCGTCCGCTAGCCTGGCAAGCAGCCGCGAATTCTTCTTTACGGCGAGTGAATTCCACCCGACGTGAGGTACCTTCTGCCCCGGCTCGAAGCGGTCGCAGAGTCCATCGAAGATGCCGAGTCCGGCAACCCCGGGCGCCTCGGTGCTGCCCTGAAAGAGCCACTGCAGCCCCACACAGATACCGAGAAACGGCACTCCCGCCGCCGCGCGCTCTCCGATGGCCTCTCTCAGTCCATGCCGACAGAGGAAGTCCGTGGCCTGGAAATGTCCGACGCCGGGGAGAATGATTCTCTCCGCGCCCTTCACCATCTCAGGATCGCTCGTGGAGACAGCATCAGCACCAACCGCGGCCAGCGCCTTCATGACAGAGGCAAGGTTTCCAGCCTTGTAATCGACCACTACGATCACAGCAGCCCCTTCGTGCTGGGCAGCATCTCGCCAAGCTGTTTGTCCCGCGAACAGGCCACGCGAAGAGCTCGCGCAAAGGCCTTGAACAGCGCTTCGATCTTGTGATGGCTCGAGCGGCCGTACATTGTCTTGAGGTGGATGTTGGCACGTGCCCCACGCGCGAAGCCCTCAAAGAAGTCCTCGACGAGTTCTGCCTGCAAGTCGCCGACAAGCCGAGCTCTCACCTTCGTATCGACGACGGAAGAAGTCCTTCCACTGAGATCGATCACGGCGAGACCGAGGGTTTCATCCATTGTCATGAGAAAGTAGCCGGCGCGGAGAATGCCGCGCTTGTCTCCGAGCGCCCTATCGACAGCCTCACCCAGCGCAATACCCACATCTTCGACGGTGTGATGCTGATCCACGTCAAGATCGCCCTTGCACGTCAGTTCAAGGTCGAAGGCACCGTGCCGTGTGAACAGTTCCAGCATATGGTCGAAAAAGCGTATGCCGGTAGACACCTTGTATCGGCCGGAGCCCTCAATGGTCAGGCGCAGGTGAATGTCCGTCTCGGCCGTCCTACGGTCAATGCTGCCAATCCGCTTCCGCACAGTGCTTGGGCGGCTCATCGTTCTTCTCCTGTCCACTCGATCTCCCGCAGCACTTCTACCATCATCGCGGCAGCACGCTGCATCTGTTCCGGCGTGCCGATGGTGATGCGCACGCAGCCGTCGCAGCCGGAATCGGCAGAGCGATCGCGCACCAGCACGCTTCGGTTTCGCATGGCACGACAAAACTCCGCGTGGCGCATCCCGATATCGACGAGAACAAAGTTCGCCTCTGATGGCCAGAAGGGCACGCCCATTCCCTCGAGCGCGGCTGCAAATTCCGCCCGTGCCGTCAGAATCTCCTTTACATAGTTTTCGACATAATGACCATCGTCCAGCGCGGCGGGCAGGCAGGCCAGGGCGAGCGAGTTGACACTGTATGGAGATATCACCCG
Organism: uncultured Acidobacteriaceae bacterium; assembly: GCA_963724375.1. Lineage (GTDB taxonomy): Bacteria > Acidobacteriota > Terriglobia > Terriglobales > Acidobacteriaceae > Silvibacterium. The sequence continues at coordinate 706,791 of CAVRUM010000014.1, read as the reverse complement.
CCGGAGCCACTGCGTCGCATCGTCATCCGCAGCCAGAAGACCCAGCCTCAGGCCGGCCAATCCATAAGCCTTCGAGAATGTGCGTGCCACGATTACATTTGGCGCCCGGCCAACTAGGTCGAAAAAGGTCTCTCCGTAAAAGTGGAAATAAGCTTCATCAATCAACACGATCGCGTGCGGAGCCGACTCGATCAGCTTGAGGAGCGCGCCGCGGCTCACCACCTGACCGGTTGGGCTGTTAGGATTCGCGATAGCTATCAGCTTCGTCGCTGGCGAGATCGCTTCAAGCAGAACCTCGAGAGGAAACCGGAAATCTGCGCCAGCTGGCACTTCGACAAGCTTTGCCTCCGTTGCCGAGGCGTAAACGGCGTACATCGAATAGGTCGGCACCGGCAGAAGCACTTCGTCGCCTGCACCGAGATAGGTCTGGCAGATAACGTGAACCGCCTCATCGACGCCGTTTGTTAACAACACCTGTGACGGTTTCAGGTTGAAATGGCCTGCCGCCATCTCTTCCACGCGCTCTCGCTCCGGGTACATCGTCAGTTCCGAACGCGAAATTTGTGCAAGGACCTCAACAACTCGCGGCGAACACGCGACCGTGTTTTCGTTGAAGTCAAGGCGCAAACCGCTGCGGTCGCCGAGAGGCGGATGATACTCCTTCATGCGCCGGATAAGCTCGCGCGGCTGCGGCCCTCCAATCTTCAGATCAGGCATGGAGATCTCCCATGCGGGCGCGAATAGCCGCCGCGTGGCCACGCAGTCCTTCAGCCTCGGCAAGTGCAACGGCAGCGGGGCCCAACCTTTCTACCGCCTCCGGCTTGTATTGCTGCACAGTGATGACCTTGAGAAAATCGGTAACACTCAGGCCGCCGCGAACCCGCGCCAGGCCGCTTGTAGGAAGAGTATGGTTCGGGCCCGAGATGTAGTCCCCCAGCGGCTGCGCCGACCAGGGACCAATGAAGACCGATCCGGCGTTTCTCACCCAGGAGAGATCCTCCTCGCTATCAACAGTCAGGTGCTCGGGGGCAAGCCGATTGACGATGTCGTGAACCTCATCCGCGCTCTGAGCAATTACCGTGCAGCCATTACGGCGGATCGACTCGCGTGCGATCGGATCGCCTCGCGCCTGCTCTTTCACTTCGGCCATGACAGCCCCTGCTAATGTAGCCGACGTTGTCACGAATATCGCCAGAGTGTCGGGGTCGTGCTCCGCTTGCGCCACGAGGTCCGCGGCGATCCACTGTGCGTTGCCATGTTCACTCGCAACAACGATTTCGGTCGGGCCAGCGAGGATGTCGATGGCGGCGTCGAAGGCAACGAGTTTTTTCGCCGCAGTTACATAGGCATTCCCTGGGCCGACGATCTTATCGACGCGTTTGATAGTGTCCGTACCGTAGGCGAGCGCGGCGATGGCGTGCGCCCCGCCCGTTCGATAGAACTCGGTTACGCCCAGCATTTCGGCTGCGGCAAGTATCTCAGGCGCCGGCCGCGGCGACGTAACCACGATGCGCGGAACACCGGCTACCTGCGCTGGAATGACCGTCATGAGCACCGTCGACGGCAGCGGATACCGTCCACCGGGGACGTAACAACCTACGGCTTCGAGAGGCCGGATCATCTGGCCCACGGAAAGGCCGTGGGTGGGTGCAAACATCCATTCCTTCGGAACTTGGCGCTTGGCAAAAGCGCGGATATTGCCTGCCGCGGTCTTGAGCGCATCTTTCAGCTCCGCCGGCGCCCCAGCCCAGGCTGCGGAGAGTTCCTCGCGGTCAATACATAACGGTAACTGTGGCGATATGCCATCGAGGCGCGCTGCATAGCGCCTGAGGGACGCATCGCCACCCCTGCGGACAGCCGAAAGGATGCGCCGCGCTACGGGAATAGCGCGCTCGTACGATTCATTGCGGCGTGCAAACAACGCGTCCAGCTTCGCCGGGGCGCCGCGGCTCGATGTACGGATGAGCTTCATCGTCTAGAGCACCACCTTGTTCAGCGGATATTCCACAATGCCCGTTGCGCTCGCCGCTTTGAGGCGCGGAATCACATCACGAACCACGCTCTCTTCGAGAATCGTGTTCACAGCTACCCATGCGGGATCGGAGAGTTCAGATACGGTTGGCGAATTCAGCGCGGGAAGCACGGCCAGCACGGCCGGAAGGTCCTGCTTTTGCACATTGAGCATAAGGCCGACCCGGCCTTGCGCAGAAATTGCCGCGTTGAGCATCAGTGCGAGCGTGTCGATCTTCTCCCGCTTCCACGCGTCATCGTAGGCAGAGGGATTCGCGATGAGGTGGGTCTCGCTCTCCATAATCGTATCGATGATACGCAGGCGATTCGCGCGAAGAGAGCTGCCTGTTTCTGTGACCTCGACAATCGCGTCGGCAAGCATCGGAGGCTTGACCTCGGTCGCTCCCCAGCTGAACTCGACTTTTACAGAAACATTCTTCGACGTGAAATAGCGCTTCGTGACTTCGACAAGCTCAGTCGCAATGATTTTTCCGGCGAGATCTTCAGCCTTTTGGAACGACGAGTCTTCCGGCACGGCGAGCACCCAGCGCACCTTGGTGCGGCTCTGCTTGGCGTAGACGAGGCTCGTGACGCTCTTTACATCCAGGCCGCTTTCGACCACCCAGTCCATACCGGTAAGCCCGGCGTCGAGGACACCGTGATCGACATAGCGCGCCATCTCCTGCGCACGGATGAGCATGCATTCGATTTCCGCATCGTCGATGGAGGGGAAGTAAGAGCGGCCGTTGGCGAAGATGCGCCACCCTGCCCTTTCAAAGAGCGCGATCGTCGCGTCCTGTAGGCTGCCCTTGGGAATACCGAGACGGAGTTTCGCCATTAGCTTGCCTCCTTCTCTTCACTCGCAGCCAGGGCCACGGGCCGGGTAAAGCAGCTCACCGTTCCCTCGTGGCAGACCAGGCCATCGCCCTCGACCTCCACCCGAAACAGCAGCGTGTCCTGGTCGCAATCAGTCGCGGCCTCAACCACACGGAGCCGGTTGCCGCTCGTCTCGCCTTTCATCCACAGCTTCTGGCGGGTACGGCTCCAGAAGGTCACGAACCCGGTGTTCATGGTCGCCCGATAACTCTCCGGGTTTAGGAAGCCGACCATGAGCACCTCTCCTGTGCGGGCGTCCTGCACTACCCCCGGCACCAGTCCATCCATCTTTTCGAAGTCAATCGCGATCTCTGCCATGCTTTTTAAACCTTTTCTCTGAAATGCAAAAAGCCCGCCGGTTCTTTTGCCGGCGGGCTACTTCAGGATTCTTTGTTCTGTGGCTGTCAGCTCAGGCCACGTAGATCCGCCGGCACGCTCGTCACGCGATCATGGTGGTGATGACGATGGTGGACGCGAATCTCCATTAAGGGAAAAACTAACCTGTCGTTTGGATGCTGTCAACCTTCGCCGCGTCGCCCTCCTGGCGTAGGGTGTCGGCAACAGCCGCTGCAAGCTGGTTCAAGCTGAAGGGCTTCTCGAGGCAGATGGGGGCTTCGTCTCCGGACAGGAGCGAATCCCCGATGCCGACCTGTCCGGACATGAAGATAGCCCGGGTTTCTGGCCGCTCCTCCCGAAGCTGTTCGACCAGCATGTCGCCCGGCAGGTCTGGCAGGGTCAAGTCGCATATCACGAGGTCGAGACTGCGATCATCGGTCCGCGCCCATTTGAGCGCGACTTCGGCGGTTGCGCAGGCGATCACCTCGTATCCACGCGTCGTAAGGAAGTCCTGGATCATCCTGCGCAGTTCCTCGGCATCTTCAATCAGAAGGATCAGGCCATTGGGCGTCGCCGCATCCTCGGCGAGTGCGGGGATAAATATGTCGAAGCGTGCACCCTCGCCGGGGGCACTGGTGAGGCAAACGGCCCCGCCGCTTTGTTCGACTACCGAGTACACCGATGCCAGCCCGAGGCCGCTATTTCTGCTTCTGGATTTCGTCGTGAAATAAGGCTCGAAGGCATGGCGGCGCGTCTCCTCTGTCATGCCGTGGCCAGTGTCTTCAACCCTGAGGTGAACGTAGCGTCCCCGCGCAAATGCAAGGCCGGGATCATCTCCATCGAGCAGTTCGTTGTGCGTCGAAACCGAAAAACTCCCTCCGTGAAGCATGGCATCCCGGGCGTTCACGGCAAGGTTGAGAACCACCTCCCGCCATTGCTCGGCATCGACCAGTACGGGCCAAAGCCCGGGTTCGAAGTTCAGCCTCACGTCGATGTGTTTGCCAAGCAACACGCGCAGCGTGTCGCTCTGTTCGTGCAGTGCGTCATTCAAATTGACTCTTTCCCGCCGTGCCTCATGGCTGCCTCCGAGGCTAAGCCGCTGCTGCGCAAGCTGTTGGGCGTTGCGCACTGTCTTGGCTATCAGATTAATCTTCTGTTCCGGATCCCCTTCGCCCTCCTGCAATTGTTCCGCGACCGCAAGAATCACGGTCAGCAGATTATTGAAGTCATGGGCGACGGACCCCGACACGCGGCCGGTAAGATCGAGCTTTTCCGCCAGCAGCGGGTCGCGCAGACGAGGCGGACGCGCCAGCAAATCGCGCACCATGAAGAATCTGGAAGGCCTGTCGTTCCAGATCAGAGGAAAGGAGCGAACCTCCACAGGCAGCAGCGTGCGATCGGGAAGAATGTGCTCGGAGTAGGTATCGAGCGGAGGGCCGTCAAGCTTTGCATCGAGCAGCTTTTCAAGTTCCCGGCGGCGGTCCGGGGGCAGCACCTGTTGGACGCCGCCCGATTGCATCTCATCGCGGCTCATCTGGTACCGGACGATCGCCGCCTCATTCGCCTCGATGACCTGCTTGGACTCGCAATCCAGGACAAACATCGGCCACGGCGCGAACTCGATCGCGCGGCGGCACATCTCCGGCGGCCACGGCTCGCTTGGCCGCGATTCGCCGATCCAGCCGTTGGGGCGGCCTGATGAGGGGGTGTTGTTCATGCCGTTCACGTTCTTCGCAACTCGCACAACCCAAAGGGAAATGACTGCACGGCCAGTTGGCCAACTAATACTTCAATCGACTACTGAACGCTCGGGCGAGGCAACAATTCATACATCCCCGCGGGGCAAGTTCTTCATCGGTCTGAGCCTTTTGTGCCATTAGACTCGCGCACCGTAACAAAGACTCAGGATGAGTTGATTCAGGGTTGCGTTATTCGGCCCGATCCGGGACCGATCTGGTTCGCTTCTTCGTCGTTGATCTTTTCTCCTTCGCGGACGCAACCTTCGGGGACAAGGCTCTTTTGCGGACGGAAGTTTTGGCAGAAGCCTTCTTTGCTGCTGAGGTTTTGGTTGCGGACGCCGCCTTCTTGCGGGCTTCCAGGGTCCTTTCAGTAAGCGCTGCCACCAGGTCCTGCATGGCCAGGCGCCGGGCGGTCTTTCTCAGTCTTTCAATACCGTAATAGGCGCGCCGTTCTGTGAGGAAGACATGGACGACGAAGTCCACGTAATCCATAAGAATCCACTCGCCGTGTTTCCGGCCTTCGACGGAATTCGGATAGGTTCCGAACTTCTGCTTCAGTTCAAATTCGATCCCGTCGGCAATCGCCTGTGTCTGTTTTTCGTTAATCCCGCTGGTAATCAGAAAAAAGTCGGTAAAGCCAGAGTCCAGCGGGTCGAGCTCCAGTATGGCTGTATCCTCCCCTTTTTTGTCTTCGCAGACATTTGCAGCGGCTAACACCATCTTGCGGGTTTCATTGGATGCCATCTGGGGGATATCTAGTCTCCTGCGCGTTTAATGGTATCGCCACAGGCGTTCGCGCGCCACTAATATCCAATCACAAAACGCCACTTCTCTACACATCGGAGGAGTAAAGGACATGTTCGTGGATATACCTGGCCACTGCCGGGTCGAGTACCTCATTGGAGTTGGCATTCGGCTGCCTGCCAAGCGCGGCGCGGACCTCCGTAGCGGAGACGTCTTCGGCTAGATCGGTCAACAGATAGACCGGCGACCGCTTTCCTGTCGAATCGCCAAGCCAGAGCAGCGTGGCGTCGGGGGAATCGCTCGTCCCTTCACGTACTGAGAAGCCCTGAGGAAGAGCTGCAGTAGCGCGAGTGAGCTCGAAGCCGGGGCGCGCACCGACGATGAAACCGCAGGCCGTCAGCAGATCGGAAGCGCGATACCATGCCCCGATGGTGAGCCATGAATCGGCCCCCAGCAGACAGAACAGCTCATCGTTCAGCGCCAGTGTGCTCCTCAGACGAAGCACGGTCTCGACGGTGTAGTTCGGACGGTGCCCGGGGAGGGGAGCGTCAATGCGGGAAATCTCAATCCGGGGATCACACTCGAAGGCGAGGCGGGCCATCGCCACGCGGTCCTCAAAGCTGGCGCTGGCCGTATGGTCTTTGAGAGGCTGCAATCCTACTGGAGCCACCAGTATTCGATCCAGGTGAACCCGATCGAGGGCCATCCGGACAAGGGCAACGTGTCCGCGATGGGGTGGGTCAAAGCTGCCGCCAAATAGCGCGATTCTCACTGCGCTGATGCTAAACGAAAGAGAAATAGCCGGCCCGCATCTATGCTGAATGAGAATGCCCCTGATCGCCAATAAGATCGCCTATGTCGGGCTGGGCTCGAATCTCGATTCTCCGGCTGGCACGCCCGCAGAGACTGTCACCGCGGCTGTTGAATCGCTCGCGGCCGTCGGAACGATCGTGGCCCGATCGTCCCTCTACCGGACCGCGCCCCTCGAATACGAGGAACAGCCTGCGTTCGTGAACGCGGTGGTGGCGTTGCGCGCAGACCAGGAACCCGAGCAGTTGCTGCAGTCCCTGCTGACCATCGAACGATCGTTCGGGCGCGATCGTGCCGCCGCCCTCAAGAAGGGCCCGCGGACCCTCGATCTGGATCTGCTGATGTTTGATGACCTTATTTACGAATCCCCGGCACTAACCGTGCCGCATCCTGGGCTGCCCCGCCGTCGCTTCGTGCTCGCTCCTCTGGCCGAGATCGCACCGGAGGTAATCCACCCGCTCCTGAAGCGAACGATACGCGAGTTGTTATCCGAACTCCCGGATCGGGGACCCAACAGGAGGAGCGCCGTGCAGGTGTTGCCTCCGTAACATCACTGCATTTTTGAAGAGTAGCCAAAGATAAGATGAAGGCATCCCCAATGCGCGCCTGTCTTTCGCGAATCCTGCTTCTCGCTGTATTTGCATCCCTGCTGCCCGCCGGTAACGGCCGGGCGCAGAAGACACAAGCGCCAGGACAGATTCAGGGCAAGGTCGTAGACGCGCGCCGGGAGCCGCTGGGCGGATCCACAATATTGGACCCCTCGGGAAAGCTGCTCGCGACATCGGCCGCTGATGGCTCTTTCACGGTTCCTGCCGGAACCGCGGAGATCGAAGTTCGCAACGCGCATTATGTAACTTCGATAGTTCCGATATCCGGCAGCGGCCCGCTCACCGTAGTCCTGGAGCGGCCGCTTGAGACGGTGGTCGTTTCCGCGTATCGCTCGCCTCTGGCTTCAGCGGACAGCCCCGCGAGTACTCGCCTTCTCGATCAGCAGCAACTGAGAGAGTCGGCCTCGCCCGCGCTTGACGGCAAACTGCGACAGGTCCCCGGATTTGAGCTGTTTCGGCGATCCAGCTCCCTCGTCGCGAATCCTACGACCGAAGGAGTTTCGCTGCGCGGGCTGGGCTCGACCGCTGCGAGCCGCTCCCTTGTGCTGCTCGATGGTGTCCCTCTGAACGACCCTTACGGCGGCTGGATCCACTGGGAAGAACTGCCGCCTCTGTCGATCCATTCCATCGAAGTGGTGCGCGGCGGCGCATCGGATTTGTATGGATCCAGCGCCATCGGTGGAGTGGTCAGCATTGTTCCCGTCAAGGCAGACAATACGAGCCTTCAGCTGACCACAAGTTATGGAAGTGAAGCCACCGCCACTGGAGGCGGTCTGGGCACTTTTAGGCACGGCCCATGGTCGGGGCTGGCCACCGGGGGCATCGTTGCGACCGATGGCTACATTCTGGTCGCTCCTGGCGTTCGCGGACCTATTGATCAGCCTTCAAACGTGCATGCTCAGACCGGCGTCTCAGAAGTCGACCGCGACTTCCACGGTTCCGACCACGCCTTCTTCCGCGGCGGACTTCTGAACGAGCAACGCCACAACGGTACACCCATCCAGGTAAACGACACCCGTCTGTGGAGATACATCGCAGGAGCGGATGTCTCTTCCTTCGTTTTTCGTTTCTTCGGTGTTGATGAGCACTACCGCCAAACCTTCTCGACCATTGCCCCGGGCCGCGCATCCGAGAAGGAGACGCGATATGCGTTTGACCCCGCCACTCAGCTTGGAGCGTCCGCGAGTTGGCGTCATGCCTTCGGCGATCACTTTCTCGCCATCGCGGGCGCTGACACGAATGACGTTCGCGCCGCGGATTACGAGACGCTCTTCACCACCCCCGCCGGCATCCTCGATACCTCGGCGCGCCAGCGGCAGACAGGAGTCTATGGCGAAGTTCTCTACACCCCGAACAAGTGGACGTTGAGCGGTTCGGCCCGTGTGGATCACTTCTCCAACTTCGACGCCATCCAGTACACGAGTGCAACCCAGCCCGCTGCGCTCCCTTCATTCAACGAGACTCCCTTTGACCCGCGAATCGGAATCACTCGACGAATCAATTCCACGCTTTCGCTCAACGGTCTCGCCTTCCGCGCCTTTCGCGCTCCTACGCAGAACGAGCTTTATCGCACCGGCCAGGTCGGTCAGCAGACCACGCTGCCCAACGATGAGCTGCGCTCCGAGCGAGCCACCGGCTGGGAAACAGGCCTTCAGACCGAGATACCGAAACTCGCATCGACGTTACGCGCCAGTTACTTTTGGACGCAGGTCAATCGCCCCATAACAGCGCTGACGTTGCTGACCACGCCAACGCAGACTTTGCTCAAGCGCGAAAACCTGGGTCAGATCGAGAGTCGCGGAGTCTCCATCGACTTCGCCACTCAGCCTGCGCGCTGGATTAGTTTTGTCGGCGGATATCAATACGCCAACGCCACAGTTACAAAAAACGCGCCCGAGCCGCAATTGGTCGGCAAATGGATTCCGCAGGTTGCGCGCAACATGGCCACCGCGCAGCTCCGGCTTTCCGACCCAAAGTGGGGCGTCCTCAGCCTGCAGGCGCGCGGCAGCGGACGCCAGTACGACGACGACGCCAACCAGTATTTGCTGGCTAGCTATTTCCGCCTCGACGTATACGGCTCACGAACCTTCGGCAGGCATTTCGAGGTATACGCGTCCGGCGAAAACCTTTTCGACCGCGCCATCGAGGTCGGCAAAACTCCGGTGCTCACGCTGGGAACGCCGCGCATCGGGCGCGCCGGCATGCATTTCACCTGGGGTGGCGGGTGAAACAGCGATCAACGCTCAGTGAACCGGGGCCGTGCAGAAGGTTGCTGTGCCGGGACGAGCGGGCCGCCTTTGCCAACCGTCAATTCTGAGGAGTACCTTGGTCGCGCCCAAATCTGTTTCCTGCCAGGGAGGTATTTATGGCAACCATCGCTCTTGATCCCCGCCTCGACAAAAAAACCTCGAACTTCATAGCCTCTGAACACCGCATGCTCATTGACGGCAAGCTGGTCAAAGCCGCATCCGGCAAGACCTTTCCCGTCTACAACCCCGCCACTGGCGATGTGATGGCTCACGTGCCCGAGGCCGAAACCATTGATGTTGATCGCGCGGTTCGGGCTGCGCGCCACGCCTTTGACGAGGGTCCGTGGCAAAGAAAAATTACGCCATCCGAGCGCGGACGCATGTTGTGGAAGCTTGCCGACCTGCTCGAGTCGCATCTTGAAGAATTCGCTGAGCTCGAATCGATGGACAACGGCAAGCCGCTGGCCGTCGCCCGCGTCGCCGACGTCCCTCTCGCCGTCGATCTCTTCCGCTACATGGGCGGATGGGCGACAAAGATCATGGGCCAGACATTCCCCATCTCCGCTGGCGGCGAATACCTTACCTACACTCTGCGCGAGCCCATCGGCGTGGTGGGACAGATTATCCCGTGGAATTTCCCGCTGCTCATGGCGGCATGGAAACTGGGCCCGGCGCTCGCGGCAGGCAATACCGTCGTGCTCAAGTTGGCCGAGCAGACTCCCCTTTCCGGGCTGCGTCTCGCTGAGCTGATTCAGGAGGCCGGCTTTCCTGACGGCGTGGTCAACGTCCTCACCGGCTACGGCGAGGGAGCCGGTGCTCCTTTGGCGGCCCACCACCTTGTCGACAAGATTGCCTTCACCGGATCGACCGAGGTGGGCAAGCTGATCGTTGGCGCGGCGCGGGGAAATCTGAAAAAGGTCACCCTCGAACTGGGCGGCAAATCCCCGGCCATCATCTTCCCTGACGCTAATCTGGACAGGGCCATCAAGGGCACAGCATCGGCCATCTTCTTCAACCACGGCCAGTGCTGCTGCGCCGGATCCCGCCTCTTCGCGCACCAGGACATCTACGACAGGGTGGTCGAAGGCGTATCGGAGATCGCATCGCAGATCCGGGTCGGTCCTGGCCTCGATCCCGAGACGCAGATGGGCCCCCTCGTTTCAGAGGAGCAGTATCAGCGTGTGTCGAGCTTTATCGACTCCGGCTTGAACGAGGGCGCGAAAGCGACGGCAGGAGGCAGACCCGGCGCAGAGAAAGGATACTTCGTTCGCCCCACCGTGCTGACCGATACCAATCCCGAGATGAAGGTGATCCGCGAGGAGATCTTCGGTCCCGTGGTGTGCGCCATGCCGTTCAGCGACGCCGATATCGACCGCATCGCGAATGAGGCCAACGAAACGATCTATGGCCTCGCGGCGAGCATCTGGACCCAGAACATCTCCGTCGCCAACAAGCTGGCCAAGCGGATCAAGTCCGGAACCGTCTGGATCAATTGCCACAACGTCTTCGACGCCGCACTCCCCTTTGGCGGATACAAGCAGTCCGGCTGGGGCCGAGAGATGGGCGGGGATGTCTTCAACAGCTACACCGAGGTGAAGGCGGTCACAACGGCGCTATAGCCGTCAGTCCAGACTGAGCAAACCACCCGACGAGGGACACCCGCTACAATCACGCCAGGAATCACTTACTGGTGTCCCTCGATTTTCGAATCCTGAAAACCAACGGCGCGGCTCGCCGCGCGATCATGATCCTGCCGCACGCCGTCGTCGAAACGCCGGTATTCATGCCGGTGGGAACCGCCGGGTCCGTCAAGGCAGTTCCTCAGCATCTGCTCGAAGAGCTGGATGCGCGGATCATTCTTGGCAACACCTACCACCTTTATCTAAGGCCCGGACACGAGCTGATCCGGCGCATGGGCGGCCTGCACCGGTTTATGAGCTGGCCGCGCTCCATCCTGACCGATTCCGGCGGCTTTCAGGTCTTTAGCCTCAACGAACTGCGGAAGGTTTCCGAAAACGGCGTTGAGTTCCGCTCTCATCTGGATGGCTCGACGCACTTCTTTTCTCCTGAACATTCCATGGACGTACAGATTGCGCTTGGCTCCGACATCGCCATGGCCTTCGACGAGTGCACCGAATATCCCGCCGATTACGCCCGTGCCCGCCGCTCTCTCGACCTCACCTTAAAGTGGGCCTCTCGCAGCAAGGAGCACTTCGACCGCCACAAGCATGAGCGGCCGTGGCCCGAGAGCGCGGAAGATGAATCCTTGGCCGGCAAGACGCCGAATCTCTTCGGAATCGTGCAGGGCGGCATGTACAAGGATCTCCGCCGCGAGTCCGCCGAGCGGCTCGTGGAGATGGATTTCCCCGGTTACGCCATCGGCGGCCTGAGCGTGGGCGAGCCGCGCGAGCTCACTCGGGAAGTTATTGCCGAGACGCTTCCCCTGCTCCCCGCCGGCAAGCCTCGCTATGTCATGGGAGTGGGCTATCCCGATGAGATCGTCGAGTATGCCGCCATGGGCGTCGACATGATGGATTGCGTGCTGCCAACGCGAGCGGCTCGCCACGGACTGCTGTTCACCTCCGAGGGGCGGCTCAATATCAAGAATAAGAAGTTCGCCGAGGACGAGGGCCCGGCCGATCCGCAGTGCGCATGCCTGGTCTGCCGCCGGTACAGCCGCGCCTATCTGCGCCACCTGATGGCCGCGCAGGAGCCGCTGTCCGCAGTGCTGAATACGCTGCACAACCTGGCCTTTTATCTGGAGACGATGCGCAAGGTTCGGGAAGAAATCGAGGCCGCGTCCGCCACCTGATGAGGTCCGCCGGCCTGCTTCCCGCCTTGACACCCGTTTCCCCGGTACGCGATGCTTGATAAAGTCACTCCTCGGGCATCCGGCAACGTGTGCGCACCCGTCGGGAACGGGGGTGGCGCAAACTGGTCCGGCTGGGAGCCGGCGAGATTTGTTAGTAGCAAGGAAGCAGCAGGAGCTGTTCGAAGCCTTTTCGGCCAAAGACTTTCCTCTTGGCCGGGGGCCTTTCCTGAAATTGTGAGATGCAGGTGGCGCCGGGCGGCCGTTTTCTGCTCGCGCCTAAAAGGATTGTGCGTTGACCTTCATGACTTTTCTCGTCGCAGCGATTCCGGCCAACCTGGTTTCGTTTCTTCCCTTTGTCCTTATCATCGCGGTCTTCTATCTGCTTCTGATCCGGCCCAACCAGAAGAAGCAGCAACAGTGGCAGCAGATGCTGGCCAATCTCAAGACCGGCGACAAGGTGACCACAACTGGCGGAATCCGCGGAACGATCATTTCCATCAAGGACGACGCCTTTCAGCTGCGCATTCCGCCCGACAACATAAAACTTGAAGTGGTCAAAAGCGCGATCGCTTCGGTAACAACCGAAGAGGAAGCCAAGTAGCTCCTGAATCTATAGAACCTCATGCGTAAGAATCTCACCACAAAAACCATTGCCATCTTTGCCATCCTGACCTTCTTTGTCTTCGGCATCATCGGCATCCCCCATGGATTCAGCGGGACGGCTCTCAAGAATTCGATCCTCGACCGCATCCACCTGGGCCTGGACCTCAAGGGCGGCACCCACCTGATCTTGCAGGTGATGGTCGATGAAGCCGTTGGCATCACCACCGACAGCGACGCGGCTCACATCCAGCAGGACCTGCAGCAGAACGGCATTACCGTCGGGTCCGTGGCCAAGCCGGATCCGAATCATCCCGAGACCATCCAGATTTCGGGCGCCCCGGCCGACCGCAGCGGCGACATCCGCAGTGTGCTTGAGTCCAAGTACGGCAACCAGTACGACATCAGCTCCGGTGCGAATAACACCTGGACGCTGACCATGAAGCCGAGCGCCGTTGCCGAGATTAAGAAGCGCGCAGTCGATCAATCGATTGCCGTCATCACGCAGCGAGTCAACGAGCTGGGCACAACCGAGCCGATCATTCAGGAGTACAACCTCGGCAGCAACCAGATCCTCGTGGAACTGCCCGGAGTCGACGATCTGGGCCGCGTAAAGGACGTGATTCAGTCCACCGCGCGGCTTGAAATTCACGCTGTGCTTGGCGGCCCGTACACGAGCGAGCAGGACGCACTCCAGCAGCTCGGCGGCTCCGTGCCGCTTGACTCAGTGATTGTACCCACCGGTCCCGGCGTCTCCCGGAGCGGCGGGGTGCAGTACTACCAGATCAAGCGCGCGGCTGAGATCGGCGGTACCGACCTGCGCAGCGCGCGCGTCGGGCAGGACCCGAACACCAATGAGCCGCAGGTCAACTTCTTTCTCACCACCGCTGCCGGCGACCACTTCGCTGACTTTACCGGCGCGAACAAGGGCAAGAGTTTAGCCGTCGTCCTCGACAACAAGATTCGCGAGGTCGCAGTCATCCGCGACCAGATTCGCGACCAGGGCAACATCAGCGGTGGCATGACTTCCGAGCAGGCAAACGATCTGGCCATGCTGCTCAATACTGGCTCGCTGCCTGCATCGCTGCATTATCTGCAGGAGAGCACGGTAGGGCCATCGCTCGGCGCGGACTCGATCCATCAGGGCGTCATGGCGTCAATCGTGGGTATGGTAGCGGTGATGAGCTTCATGCTGTTCTACTACCGCGGAGCAGGCATCAACGCTGATCTGGCCCTCTTCCTTAACCTGGTCATCCTGCTTGGGTTCATGGGTTTCACCGGCTCCACGCTGACCCTGCCAGGTATTGCCGGCGTGATCCTGACCATTGGTATGGGCGTCGATTCGAACGTGCTCATCTTCGAGCGCATCCGCGAGGAGTTGCGCGCCGGAAAGACTCCCGCCGTCGCCGTTGACCAGGGATTTGCCCATGCGTGGACGACGATTATCGATACCCACGTGACCACCATCGTTTCGGCGGCGATTCTGTTCATCTTCGGCACCGGCCCGGTACGTGGATTCGCCGTCACCCTGACCTTCGGACTTCTGGCGAACCTGTTTACCGCGGTGTTCGTCTCGCGGGTCATCTTCGACTCGAACCTGAACCGCAAGCAGCGGGGCGAAGCGCTGTCGATATAGCTGCTAGGAGCTGATTTTTCGTGGAACTGTTTCGTGAAGTAAATATCGATTGGCTGGGGAAAAAGTGGTACTTCCTCGGATTCTCGCTGATCTTCAGCGTGGCGGGCGTGCTCTCCATGCTGTTCTGGCATCACATTCCTCTCGACGTCGACTTCCGCGGCGGCACTGTGGTGCGGGTGAAATTCGATCAGCAGCCCAATATCGACCGCATCCGCTCGGCCGCCGACAAGGCCGGCTTGAAGGATGCCCGCATCCAGACCTATGGCCAGGCCGCGAATCACGAAGTAATCGTGACGCTTGCGCAGAGCGAGACCAGCGAAGCCGCGCTCGACCATGGACGCGCCGCCATTGTCAGCACGCTTACGGCGAACTACTCCGCAACCGGTCCGGCCAGTCAGGGCAAGCTTGACCTCGATAACGTCGGACGCGCTGCATTGGCTTCGTGGCTGGCGGAAAAAGACCCCGAACACCTCGGCCAGAGCGATGCGGCTGCACAGCACTATACGCAGCAGGCCAACGCTATCCTTGGCTTCCGGGACAGCCACAGCGGCCTCATCGATTCCATCGATAGCCTCTCTGGCGTGGTGACTCCCGCGGTCCTCGATGAGTTGAAGCAGGATACATACCTCTCCGGCTTCGCCGTGCGTAACGTGGAGATCGTCGGACCGCAGGTCGGCGCGCAGCTTCGCAAACAGGCGCTGCTCGCGACCCTCTATTCGCTGGCCGGCATGCTGGTCTATCTCTGGTTCCGGTTCGAGCTGATCTATGGCGTTGCGGCTGTCGTCGCTGTCTTCCACGACACGCTGATCACGGTCGGCGCCTTCTCACTGTTCAACAAAGAGATTTCGCTCACTGTCATTGCAGCCATCCTTACCCTGGTCGGCTACTCCATGAACGACACCATTGTGGTCTTCGACCGCATCCGGGAAAACCTGCGCCTCACGCGGCGCGAGCCTCTCGCGGCGGTCGTAAACCGCAGCATCAACCAGACGCTGAGCCGGACAGTGCTGACCTCGGGCCTGACTTTTCTGACCGTGCTCTCGCTCTATATCTTTGGAGGTGAGGTGCTCCGCGGCTTCTCCTTCGCGCTGGTGATCGGAATTCTGATCGGCACTTACTCATCGATCGCGGTTGCCGCGCCGATGCTCGTTGCTTACCAGGACTGGCGCGCCAAACGGGGCAAGGCCGCGGCTCTCCCCGCTGCGAAACGCGCACGTGCCTGATGTTGGCTTAGCCGTTCGCGAACTGACTGCTGACTGAGTTTTGCTGGCCAAAGTCGGAACGCAACTTGGCCTTTCACAATAGCTGGGGTTTGTGATAGAACGAAGCACTCCACCTTTCGCCGGATTGGCTGTGGCGGAAAAGAAATCGGGTTGAAGCGAGCCAGAGTGGGAACAAAATGGGGCCCTTCCGGTGTCTATAGGTGGTAATGACGTTTCGTACTAGCGAGGTTGGCCATGTTTGAAGACGCTCTGATGGAGTCAGGCGGTAAAATCAAAACCAAGAGCAAATACTTTACGTTCGTAGGAATTGTGCTCAATGGGTCAATCATCGCGGCCCTGATTCTGATCCCCCTCATATATCCTGAGGCGCTGCCCAAGGCAGCTATGTCGACTCTGTTGGTCGCGCCACCCCCACCCCCGCCTCCACCGCCACCGCCGCCGCCGGCACCTGTTCACGTGCAGAAGGTGGTTTCCGAGATGCTGAACAACCAGCTCACCGCCCCGACAAAAATTCCTAAGGAAATCAAGATGGTGAAGGATGAGGCGCCGCCTCAACCTGCGGGCGCTGGCGTAGCTGGTATGGACGGTATGGCCGGTGGCGCTGCCGGCGGCATCGGCAGCATTCTCGGTGGAATCGGAACCGGGCCTGCACCTGTAGTCAAGGCAGCCGCACCGAAGAAGATCGCGGTCTCCGCTGGCGTGATTGCCGGAAACAAACTGTCAGGCGCTATACCGCAGTATCCGCCCATCGCCAAAGCCGCCCGTATCCAGGGAACAGTTGTCCTTCAGGCAACCATCTCCAAGGCGGGTACGATCGAAAACCTTCATGTCGTGAGCGGTCCGCCGATGCTGCAGCAGGCTGCTATGGACGCTGTCAGGAGCTGGCGTTACAGGCCATACCTGCTCAATGGCGAGCCGGTTGAGGTTGAGACCCAGGTCAATGTCATCTTTACCCTTGGCGGCTGATACTCAAGGCGAAAACCTGCCCGGCAGCACGGGCGGTTTCTCTTGCAGCTGTTCATGGCCTAATCGATTTCGTAGCATTTACTCCCTAGGAGGAAAGACTCAGTGATTCTCGCTCATCTCAACCAAGTGGTTTTCCACCCAGCAACCCTGGGCATGTTCCAGGATCAACAGTCGGTCGGATTCAGCCCTGTCGATCTGTGGAACAACATGGGTTGGCTGGCCCGCGGCGTGGTGTTCGTGCTCTTTATCATGTCGATCTGGTCGCTGGCGGTCATCATCGATCGCTATCTCTACTTCAACGCAGCCCGCAAGCAGTCGCGCGAATTTGCTCCCCGCGTCGCCGGCGCTCTCAAAGAGGGCAAGCTCGACGAGGCCATCAAGGTCGCCGACCGGAACAAGAAGTCGCATCTGGCAGAGGTCGTTACCGCTGGGCTGCAGGAGTTCCGGAATTTCGGCAGCGGCGGCGCGATCACAGCCGAGCAGATCGAATCGTCCAAGCGCGCGCTTGAGCGCTCCGAAGCTATCGTGCATGCCAAACTGAAGCGCGGCCTCGGTGGTCTGGCGACCATCGGTTCGACGGCTCCGTTCGTGGGACTATTCGGAACGGTCGCCGGTATCCTCAAGGCCTTCCAGGAAATCGCTACGCAGAAGACCCCCGGTATCGGAGCTGTCGCCAGCGGTATCTCGGAAGCCCTGGTGACCACCGCCTTCGGACTTCTTGTAGCCATCCCCGCCGTTATGACCTTCAACTACTTCACCAACAAAGTTGAGGCCTTTGACGTCGAGATGGACAACTCCTCGAGCGAGCTCATCGACTACTTCATCAAGCAGAGCAAGCGCTAATGCGTTGCGGAATCCGCCCATCCCGGAACCAACGGCTGTCGCGACCCGTCAGGGAGCGCCGCAAGTCTTCCCCGGGTTGCGGCAATTCCGAAACGGTGTAATGCCCGACCAGCGAGAATCATCCGGCGGGCCGGAACCGGATCTGAATCCATCCGGTTTCGGCCGCCGCAGAATTTCGCGCGGTGCACCACAGAAGCCCGATTGACGGAGCACAGGAATGTCAATAGTAGTCAGAAACGAAGGCGCCAAGGTTAACTCCAACATCAATGTCACGCCGATGGTGGACGTCATGCTGGTGCTGCTGATCATCTTCATGGTCATCACACCCATGCTCGAAAACAAGGTCAACGTGACGCTGGCCCAGACCGAAAACGCGGTAGCCATGGAGGACGCAAGCAAGGAAGACGCCGTCACCATCGCAATTACCCGCGACAGTAAGGTCTTTCTCGGCCAGGATCAGGTCACCATCGCCGACCTCGGGCCGAAGGTGGCCGATCTGCTCCAGAACAAAACCAGCAAGATGGTTTTCTTCCGCGCCGATGAGCGCGCGCACTACGGAACGGTGATGGACGCGATCGATGCGGTGCGCACCACCGGAGTTGACGAGGTCGGTCTTTTGACCGAAAATCGTGCGCCAAACAAGCCGCCGACGGGTGGCGAGTAGACAGCGCGTGGGACTGCTTGTCGAAAGACAATACAGAGCAACCCGTCGCGCCGATCTTGAGATTTACTACTCGGGAAATTTGGCCCGGGAAAAGGGGAATTGACTTATGGGAATGGCATCCGGTGGACCGGGCGGACTGAACTCCGACATCAACGTTACGCCTCTCATCGACGTGTTGCTCGTGCTGCTGATCATCTTCATGGTGATCGTGCCGGTAACCCCGAAAGGCCTCGACGCCCTGGTGCCGCAGCCGCCAAAGAACCCCAATCAGGAGCAGCCCAACGACCGCACCATTGTCATCCAGATCCTGGGACAAGCGAACGGCATCCCGACTTACAAGATCAATCAGGACGACGTCGCCAAAAATCAGCTCCGTCAGCGCCTCGATGAAATTTTCGCGACGCGCGCTGAGAAGGTCATGTTCGTCAAAGG
The DNA here is from genome assembly GCA_963724375.1 of uncultured Acidobacteriaceae bacterium. Lineage (GTDB taxonomy): Bacteria > Acidobacteriota > Terriglobia > Terriglobales > Acidobacteriaceae > Silvibacterium. The sequence continues at coordinate 688,243 of CAVRUM010000014.1, read as the reverse complement.
TGATCCCAACCTCAACTTCTCCAGTGTCGCCGAGATCATTGATATCGGTCATGCCGTCGGGGTGGACCACATTGGACTGATCACTCCCAAGATCGAAGCGGGTCAATAGCGGCCCGCTTCAATTTTTCGCCAGCCAGGTCAGAGCCCCTCTGAAGAAGTGGATCCCCACCATTCCTACCGGCACCATAGATTTTCCTTGGAACTCTTGCCTAATGGCGTAAAGGAAGTACAATCACTGCGCAAGGGTTTTTGCGCCCCTGTGTTCTGGAAGCATCCCAATCGCTGGCGGAGGCCGGCGAGTTGAAGGAGACGAGAAAAAGAATGAATCGCATTGTACGTTTTCCGGTGATGGCCGCCGCAACGCTCTCGTTGCTTCTTCTTATGACCGGATGCCAGCGCCTTAAGGCCCGCGATCAGCTGAATAAGGGTGTGCAGGCATACAAGAGCGCGAAGTATGAGGAAGCCATCAATCACTTCCAGCAGGCCGTGAGTCTCGATCCTTCGCTGCCCATGGCTCACCTCTATCTGGCTACCGCTTACGCGCAACAGGTTGTCCCCGATCTGACGACTCCGGAAAATCTGAAGAACGCCCAGCTGGCCATGGAAGGATTCGAAGCCGTGCTGGCCAAGGATCCGAAGGACATCAACAGCCTGAAGAATATGGCGAGCCTCTACTTCAACATCGACAAGTACGACGAGGCGAAGCAGTGGCAGATGAAGGTGCTCGCTGTAGATCCGCAGGATGCCGAAGCCGCATACACCATCGGCAGCATCGACTGGCGTCTTGCCTATCGCAACGCCGTACAGGCTCTCAAAGACGTAAACATGCAGGACGACGGGCAGGGCAACGTTAAGATGCCTAAGAAAACCTGCCAGGAGCTGGTCGAGAAGAACACTCCGCTCGTGACCGAAGGGCTGGAGTACCTCCACAAAGCAGTGGAAATCCGTCCTACCTACGACGACGCCATGGCCTACCTCCAGCTGATGTATCGCCGCAAGGCCGATCTCGATTGCGGAAACGAGGAAGCCCGCAAGGCTGACATGGCCCAGGTGGACCTATGGCGCGAAAAGGCGATGGCTACCCGCAAGGCTAACGAAGAAAAGAAGAACGAAAAGGCTAACGGCATCACGATGTGATCCCGGCCAGCTTGTTACCGAAAGCCCCCGTCCATTCGGGGGCTTTTCGCTATTTACCGGTTCGCGGGACACTTCCAGCAGGTTGATCAATTGCCGTCGTTCAAAAAAATCCTCATAGCCAATCGCGGCGAGATCGCGCTTCGCATCGAACGTGCCTGCCGCGAACTGGCAATCCGGACCGTCGCCGTCTACTCGGAAGCGGACCGCGCCGCCCTGCACGTCCTCGAGGCGGACGAGGCATATCTGCTCGGCCCAGCCCCCGCGGCTGAGTCCTATCTCCGCGGCGATCTGATTCTGGGTATCGCGAACCGCGCCGGCGCCGATGCAATCCATCCCGGATACGGCTTTCTTTCTGAGAATGCCGATTTCGCGGAGGCCTGCGAACGTGCGGGTATCAAGTTCATCGGGCCGCCCTCCTCTGCCATGCGCGCGCTGGGATCGAAAACGCGGGCACGGCAGGCAGCCGACGCTGCAGGCATGCCGCGCACACCCGGATCCACAAGCGGACTCATCTCACTCGATGAAGCCTACGCCGTAGCCGGAGAAATCCGTTATCCGGTCATGCTCAAAGCCGCTGCCGGAGGCGGCGGCAAAGGAATGCGGGCCGTTTCTCGGCGCGAAGACCTGAAAGCGGCCTTCGAAGCCGCCCAGAGCGAGGCGTTGCGGGCCTTCGGATCCGACGAAGTCTACCTCGAAAAGCTCATCGAACGGCCCCGTCACATCGAGATCCAGGTGCTCGCAGACGAACACGGCCATTGCCTTTACCTCGGAGAGCGCGAGTGCTCCGTCCAGCGCCGCCATCAAAAGGTGATAGAGGAGGCTCCATCGCCTGTCGTCGGTGCCGACCTCCGCCGGCGCATGGGAGAAGCCGCCGTGCGCCTCGCGCAGTCGCAGGGCTACACCAATGCAGGCACGGTGGAGTTTTTGGTCGACTCGGAGCAGAACTTCTACTTCCTCGAAATGAACACCCGTCTCCAGGTCGAGCACCCCGTCACGGAGCTCGTAACCGGTCTCGACCTCGTGCACCTGCAGATCCGGATCGCCCAGGGCGAGCCGCTGCCTTTTCAGCAGAAGGGCGTAGAGCTGCGCGGCCATGCAATCGAGTGCCGCGTCTATGCCGAAGACCCCGACAACGGCTTCTTTCCCTCACCCGGACGGATTACACGCCTGTTGCAACCGGGTGGACCCGGCATCCGCGAGGACTGCGGCATTTACGAGGGTTGGGTGGTGCCGATGGATTACGACCCCATGCTTTCCAAGCTCGTCGCCTACGCCTCGACGCGCGAACTGGCCATCGCGCGAATGCTCCGTGCTCTCGATGAGTACGTCATCGGAGGCATCCGCACCAACCTGGGCCTCTTTCGCCGCATCCTGAGCGATGCCGACTTCCGCGCCGCGCGCATCGACACCGGCTATCTTGACCGCCTGCTTGCCTCGCCAACCCCGGCGCTCGTTCCAGATCCCCCCACAGAATCGCCAGACGAAAATATCGCCGCAGTCGCGGCCGCCCTCTTCGAAGTGATGCGAAGCGCGCCGGCTCCGGCCGCTCCAACCGCGCGGCCGAGCGCATGGAAATCGGCCGCGCGAGGCGAGGGTTTGCGCGGATGAAGCTCGAGCTCGAAATCGATGGCCGGATACAAACTATTGAGCTCGAGCCCGACGACGGCGGAGGCTATCGCGTGACGCTCGATGGCAAGCAGCTCGAAGTTCAGGCGCGGCTGTTGCGGCCTGGCGTATTGTCGCTCGTCGTTAACGGGCGGTCCTATCGTGTCGTCCGCGAAGACGATGCATTGGCTGGCAACGGCGGCGGATCGGCGCTGGCTTTTTCTGGTCGACGTTTCTCATATCACGTGGAAGACCCGCGCTCGCTCAAGGGGCGTCGAGCGCTCGCTGGCGGCGCCGACGGACCGCGCACGATCAAGGCCTCGATGCCTGGACGAGTCGTCCGCCTCCTGGTCGCGCGGGGCGAAGCGGTCGAGGCAGACCAGGGGATCGTAGTGATTGAGGCCATGAAGATGCAGAACGAGCTCAAGTCCCCCAAGGGCGGCACTGTGTCCGAGCTCCGCGTGGCGGCGGGCGACACAGTCTCCGCAGGAGATGTGCTGGCAGTTATCGAGTGACCGGACGCTGGCTCAGTACCGGTACACCCGCGCCTCCCACCCCTTCAGGTGCAGCGTCGAGGCGTTCACTTCCGTGCTGCCCAGGTTGGTCATCAACAACTGCCTGGGCGTGATGCCGCTCGGAATCGCATAGTCCAGTGGCTTGTCCGAGAAATTCAGAACAACCAGGTATCGCTCCGGCCCCAGCGTGCGTGTGTACACAAAGATAACCGGGTTCGCCGGATCGAGATCCTCATATGTCCCGTAGACCAGCGCCGGCGTCTTATGCCGCAGCGCGATCATCTCCTGCGTGTAGCGATAAACCGACTGCGGATCTTTGACTTCCTCCGCAGCATTGATCTCCTTATAGTTGGGATTCACCGCCAGCCACGGCGTTCCCGTCGTGAACCCTCCATTCGCCGACCCGTCCCACTGCATTGGAGTCCGCGAGTTGTCCCGGCTCATGTGCCGAAGATTCGCAAGATAATCCGCTTCGCTCACTTTGCCCGTCTGCACGTCTGCCTTGTAGCCATTCTTGGCCTCGATGTCGTTGTAGTCGCCAATTCCCTTGAAAGGATAATTCGTCATTGCCAGCTCATCGCCCTGGTAGATAAACGGGGTGCCGCGCAGCGTCAACAGCATCGTCTCCAGCAGCTTCGCCGATGCCACCCGATACTCCGGCGAGTCGTCTCCAAAGCTCGAAACCAGCCGCGGATTGTCGTGGTTCGACAGAAACACCGTATCCCAGCTATGCGCGTCGAGCTCCTCTGCGTGCCGCGCATAGATTTCCTTGAGCTGCGGCAGCGTCCAGCTCTTCCATTGCTTCCCGTCGCGATTGACCCTCACCGCGTCGAAGTTGAAGATCATGTTCAGCTCGTGCCGGTCGTCCCCGACCATCAGCGGCGTCTGCTCAAGCGAGATCCCCAGCGCTTCGCCCACTGTCATCACGTCGTAGTGCGACATCACCTCGCGGTTCATCTCTTGCAGATACTCGTGCATGTGCGGCCCGTTGGCATAAGCTGCCGGCACATTCTTCAGCTGCTCCGGAGTCAGGTCCGGCAGCCCCGCCGGCTTCGAGATCAGCGGAATCACATCCATCCGGAAGCCGTCCACGCCCTTGTCCAGCCAGAACTTCATCAGTGAGTAGACCTCGGCGCGCACCTTGGGATTGTCCCAGTTCAGGTCCGGCTGCTTCACCGCAAAGTAGTGCAGGTAGTACTGCTCGGTGACCGCATCGTACTGCCACGCCGACCCGGAAAAGAAAGAGGGATAGTTATTGGGAGGTTCCGTCCCGCCCGATCCTTTGCCGTCGCGCCAGATGTAGTAATTGCGATATGGATTGTCCTTCGACTTCTTCGACTCGACAAACCACATATTCTCGTCCGAGGTGTGATTTACAACGAGGTCGACGATCAGCCGCATGTGCCGCTTCTTGATCCCGGCGAGCAGAGCATCGAAGTCGGCCATCGTGCCGAACTCCTTCATCACCTTCCGGTAGTCGCGGATGTCGTAGCCATTATCGGCATTCGGCGAGTCATAGTGCGGGCTAAGCCAGATAACGTCAACGCCAAGCTGCTGCAGATAATCGAGCTTCGACGTGATTCCGGGCAGATCCCCGATGCCGTCGCCGTTCGAATCCTTGAACGACCGCGGATACACCTGGTAGACCACGGCCTCCTTCCACCACATCGGCGTGTAGCCGTTCATTGTCTTCGTCTTAGGCTGGGCGGTCTCCTGTCCATAAAGGCCTGCGGCAAAGGGCAGCAGCATCAGTGCAAGCATCAAAACACGTCTTTTCAAGGCCAGTTCTCGATTCATGCTGCCGATCAGTCTATGCGAAACCGGGATGAACTCTCCACGAGCATTGGAACGCCTCACCACACCTGCATCGACGATTTGCATCCAAGCTGAAAGAAAACGCTTCGAACGGGAGGAAATCCAAATGAAACGTGTTCTTTCAATAGTTTGCTGCGTCGCTCTCTGCTCAATCTCCGCCTTGGCACAAAAGAAAGGCGCCGCGGGCATGACCGACCAGCAATTCGTCGACTTCGCCGCGCAAACCGACATGGTCGAAGCCAATCTTGGACAATTGGCGCAGAACGTCGCATCCTCGCAGTCCGTAAAGGATTACGGGCAGATGCTGGTCACCGACCACACCAGCGACTATCACCAGCTTTACTCCGCTGCACAGCAGGCCAGCCTCAACGTCCCCACCGCCATCGACGCGGAACATAACAAAGCCATGATCGACCCGATGGAGAAGCTGAAGGGCGAGGCCTTCGACCGGCATTTCATCACCGACATGGTCTCCGGACACACCAAGGCGGTGGCTATTTATAAGAAGGAGGCTGCCGATGCCGAGAACGCGGCCCTTAAGAGCTACGCCCAGGCAGCCCTGCCCACCTTGGAAAAGCATCTCGACGACGCCAAAACTCTTGAGAAGTCTGGCGGCAAGAAAGAATAGAGGCGACCCGAGCTTTACCTTAGCTTGATCTCACGGCGGACTCCCGCGCAGTCCGCTTGCTTCAGGCACGAGACGCAATCTCTGTGCGCCTTTGCGCCTATCTATCCCAACGAAGCACAACCGCGCTCATGCGCGTCACCGTGGTCGCTTCACCGGCAACAGGCTCTCTCGACAAAGCCTCCCAGCGTCCACCTTCGTCGACTGCGGAACCTCCAAAAGTAATCCCTGTCTTGCTGTCGGCCGCCGTGGCCGCGAGCCGAAGTCCAAATCCCTTCTTCACCCCAAGCTCTTTCAGCGAGAGACGCACATCCCGCATCTGGTCCCTGTTCACCACAACCGCGCTGCGCGCCTTGCCACCAGCCCCGAGAACATAAACCGTCACGTTCGCGCCTTGGGCGTCAAACTCGACCGGCAGCACTTCCGGACAGCCCGCTGCAGCTACGGCGAACGCAAGCATGCCGTAGTAAGAAGGCCCCGCAATGGTCCTGCCTTTGTCGTCGACGCCGATCGGAGAATAAGAGCTGATAAAACCGAGCTGATTAACTCCCGTTTCCATGTTTACTCCGGAGCATCCATAGGTAGCCAGCAGCAACATGAAATCCAATGTCCAGAGCGCCCCTAGAAACGTATCGCTGATGCCGGGACGCCCACCGCCGGAAAATGAATTCGCCTCGCACATGCGCCAGGGAATGCCGCTCTGCTCGGAAGCCGTGCGCAGGCGCACCAGCGCATCCTTGAGCCGCGGGTCCGGATAGACAAGCTGTTCCGCGGTGCCGCGTTGCTGATATTCGCGATAGTAGTGAGTCGTCAGCAGCTGCACATCGCCCTTTGCATCTCTGGCCATATCTTCGACCCACGTGATTGAGCTGGCCGTGTCCGGAGCGGCAAAGCGAATCCCGGGGACCGCTTTCACAATGGCCGCGTGCCACTCGCTGTACTGCTTCCGGTACGCCTCGTACGGGTATGGATGCGCGCGGAAGGGCTTGTCTCCGTGGGAGTAGTTCTCCACTTCGTTTCCTAGCTCCAGAGCCAACAGTCGTGGCCCCAGAACCTTGGCAACAGCACGCGCCTCAGCGACAGCATCCTCCAGGCTGCCCTGTGCGAAGTTAACGCTCCAGATCGCCCTCCAGCCGATTGCCTCGAGAAACGCGTTGAACTGCTCGAGCTCAACACTCGTGATAACGGTGTTCTGCCGCTCTGCCTTTGCGGTTCCGCGAGGCTCATAGCGCGTGTAATCCGCGACAATGCCCCCTACGCGCAGCACACCTTTCCGGCCCAGATTCCGGATCAGCTCCACATAGCGGTGATTTTCTGGGCTGAGCAGTCCCGCCGTCGCCACCGAGGACATCTCGTATCCCAGTCCGATGAAGTCGCGCGGCAATTGAACTGGCGCGGCTCCGCTCAATTTCGGTGTGATCGCCGAATCGGTGATTTCGGCAACTCCCCGATCCGCGCCTTCAGACCAGCCTCGAATCGAAGATCCCAGCGCCAGTCCGACCGAGCTCCTCACTGCGCCATACAGAAATGCGCGGCGGCTGAATCTGCCTACGAGCCGGGTTGGAACGCCACTGGACAATGCCCGTTAGACACCCACCAGAACATTGGATGCCTTGATAATGGCGCTCACCTTGTCTCCCGGCTTCAGGTCGAGAGCCTGCACGCTCGCCCTGGTGATCGAAGCCACCACCGGAGTTCCGCCCGACAGCCGGATCTCCACTTCGCTGTTCACCGCCCCGGGCTCTAACCGTGCTACTTCTCCGGCGAGAATATTGCGGGCGCTCAGCTTTGCATTCTCCACGCCCTTGCCGATCATCACTTCCGACGCCTTGATGACGCCATAAGCCGGGCTGCCCTCACGCAGGCCAAGAGAATCAACGCTGTGGTTCGTGATGATGGCAACAACAGTCTCGCCTCCGACAAGGGCGATCGCCACCTCGGCATTCACCGCACCCTTGGTCACACTCCTGACCGTCCCGGCTAGCACATTTCGCGCGCTGATCTTCATTCCTGCACCTCGTCTAATCTCGAAGCAATGTACCGCCGCGGCGGAGAAAAGACAAATTGCAATAATTCGCAAGAAAAAAGGGACCAGGCCTTTGCCTGGTCCCTCTTCCCTACGACCTGCGCGCCGATTTCAAAAGTCCACACGCAGCGCCAATTGTCCCGTTCTGTTCCCGGCATTCTCCGCAGTCTGCGGAGCGCTGAGCACCCCGAACGTCGCCGTGTTATCGATCTGCGTCGCCGGAGGAGCGAAGTTTGTGTGGTTCAACACATTCGTGAACGTCGACTCAAACCGCACATGCACACGCTCCGTCACCGGAAAGACCTTGGCCAGACCCATGCTCACTGCCTCTGTCCCCGGCCCTTCGAGTATCCCCACACCGGCGCTGCCAAATCGGCCCGCGCCAGCCGGAGTCGCCGCAAACGCCGCAGGATTGAAGTATTGCGCCCGCGTCTGCCCGGCATAGAGCCTGTTCGATACCTGGTCCGGCCGCAGAAACGCACTGCGGTTCACCACGTTCGTGTTCGACTGGTCGGACGACGGGCTGATGCTCGGCGTGAGCCATGGCCCGGACTGCAACAGCGTGACATTGGTCAGCTGCCATCCGCCCAACAACGCATTTTTCCAGCCGCCATCGTTCAGGAACCGTTGCCCCTGGCCCACCGGCAACTGATACACCCCGGTGAACAGGAGGCGCTGCCGCCGCGTACCCTCTACGTTTCCATAATCGCTGTTCACATTGAAGCGATCAGCAATGGGAATGCCGTAATTCACCTCGCCCGCAAACCCCGTCGGCACGTCCCCTTGGTTATCGGCCAGGTTTTTGGCCAGCGTGTAGCTCGCGTCGAAATACAGCCCATGCGAGTTCTTGTGGTTCCACTCAAGCTCCATCGCATCGTAGTTCGCTTTGCCCGCGTTGAACGTGCTCCATAGCGTGAACCAGTTGTGATATGGCGCCCGCGGATCCACATACGGGCTCGCCGCCGTTGTTTGGAACGGAGTCGTGCTCGCTGGAATCTGGTTCAGATCCTCCGTGATGCTCAGCCGATAGGTATGCATGCCCACGTAGCTCGCCCGCACGCTATCGTTGTTACCCACCTGCCGCTCGACTGTCAGATTCCACTGGTTCGCCTGCGGATCGCGATAGTTCGGATCCACACCCTGGTCGAGCCCGCCCCCGCCGTACTGCACCGTCGTGCTCGGCGGCGCGGTATTCGGAAACTGGATCAGCGGAGTACCCGCAGCCGTCGTCGTGTTCGTATACGTATGCAGGGCCGATGTTGGGTTGCCGCTGTTATTGAACGACAGAGGCCCTAAATTTGTAATCGTGAAGATACCAAATCCTGCCCGCACCACCGTCTTCGTGTCGTTGAACGGCCTCCACGCCAGCGAGAACCGCGGTTGTAGGTTGCCCCAGTAGGTATTTCGCAGCGCCTGCGGCAGATGATCCTGACTCGCCGTCAGATATTGCGTGCATGGCAGCGCGGTGTAGTTCAGATCGCACGAGTTGAAAGACTGCCGAAACGCGAGGTTCGACGCCTCGAGATTGTTCTGCTGCAAATAACCTGCCAGCTCGTTCGGAACCACAATCGCATTGTTTTTCTGGTCGAAATTCGCAAGGTTGCCGCCCATCTCATGAAAGCCCGGCATAACCTGCCAGCGCAGCCCGTAGCTTAGCGTCAGCCGGCTCGTTACCTGGTACGTATCTTGAGCAAACAGGGCATACTGCCACGCCGTCCCGGCGACGTCCGGGCTCGACACCGCGAAGAAAAGCGTCGTCGGCGCGCCAATCAAAAAGTCGCCGAATGCATTGCCGGTGAACGTCGGCTGAAAGGTAAACTGCCCGAAGTCGTCCGACGGCAGAAACGTCTCGATATCCGCATACTGCAAGCGCCGCATATCGATGCCGGTCTTGAAGGCATGCTTGCCCACGCTGTAGCTTACGTTGTCCGTAACCTCCAGCGTCTTCGATTGCGTCACGCCGGTCTTATCCCGACCTATTGACGTAAATCCCGTGCCCGCGCTGAAGTTGAAAGTGGGAAATGCATGCGTCGTCGGATGCTGGCTGATATTCACGCCCTGTAAATCAAGCTGCTGCAGTGCAGCAGCGCCCTCAATCGGAAAGCCCACGCTAGTCGTCACATTCGTGAATCCGAAGCGGACCTCATTCAGCAATCGCGGGCTAAACGTGTAGATATGCGACACCAGCAGGCTGCGGTTGCGTATATTGTCCGCGTCGTTCGGCAGCAACGGATTAGCATAGTCCGCCGTAATGTTCTTGCCGCTGAACCTCGCATACGCCGACTGCTTCTGCGATATCGTCTCGTCGATGCGGATATCCGCGCCGTTCGTGCTGGCCGGTGTGGGCTGAAACAACTCATAGTTATAGTTCGACTGTCCCGCCACATTCGGCAGTGGATAGTAGCTCAGCAGCGCCGTCGCCGTAGGATTGATGCTGCCCGGCGCGATCACCGGCCCGCCAAGCGCCGTCAGGTCGCCGTTGCGCTCCGCCTGTGTCGGTACAAGAAACTGCTCTGCCGTAGCCGTCGACCGCCGGTTGCCCTCATAGTCAAGGAAGAAGAACGTCTTGCCGCGCCGGTCGATCAGGTGCGGAATCACCACGGGACCACCGAGCGACCCACCGAATGTGTTGAAGTGCTTCGGAGCCTTGCCTGAAAATCCATAGGGATCGGCATCGAGCGCATCGTTCTGGAAATACTCAAACAGGCTGCCGTGAAACTGGTCGGTGCCGCCCTTGGTCGTGAACGTCACGTCGCCCACCTGCGAAAACTCCGCGCTGTTGTTGAATGACGTTACCTTCATCGCTGCTATTCCTTCCAGCGACGGATACGCATCCTGAAGCGCGCCGTTCTGCCGCACATTGCTCGTCGAGATCCCATCGACCGAAAAGTTCACCATCGACGCCGTGGCTCCGCCCAGCGCGATGTTGCCCGAGCTGTCTTGCTGCACATTCGACGACACCTCGAGCGCGCCCAGCGGGCTCGTGGTCGTTGCGCGATCGTTCAGCGGAAGCTGCGTCATCTGCACGTTATCCTTCGAATCGCTGAGTGTCGCGTCTTCCGTGTTGATCTCATATCCCGACGCCTGGACGACAACTTCCGTCGACTGCTCCGCGATTGCCATCGTCACCGGAATCCGCAACGCCTGCCGCGCATCCAGCTGCGCGTCCGTCACAACCGATTTTGCGAACCCGGTGTGTTCCACGCTGATTGAATAGTGCCCGGCCTTCAGGTTCTCAACCAGAAACTCGCCGGAATCGCTTGTCGTGGCAGTTCGCGTCAGATCCTGGTCCAGCGACTTCACTGTGACCGTCGCCCCTGGAATCACCGCGCCCGAAGCATCCTGCACCGTGCCCAGAATGCTTCCCATCGTCGATTGCGCCCGAGCGCACACCGCGCTGGCCGCAACAAGGAGGGCGAGAAGAAGCGCCGTCCATCCCAGCCGCCGTTCGCCCGAGCGCTGCGGCCGCGACTCATTCGTTTCGCATTTCTTTTGTGACTGGCCAATGCACCGGCTCTCTTCGCCGAGCAGCCGCATGCTTTCAAAATCAAGCAGAAAAACCCTGTGCGCAGTAATAGGAGAGCTGATATTGTGTGCTTTCTGAGTAGTAACCATGAAACATCTCCGTTACTATTCAGCAAACCGCTCAAGGCATATAGCCCGCCCAAAGGTTTCGTAAAGAACCCATAGCTTTATGGTTTATTTACGCGTCTATCCTCGAACGATCTCTTTCTTGTAACTTCATCAGAGTAAAAATCTTCAAGCGCTCCTGTATCCTTGCTCGCATGATTCGTGCCGCTGCAATCCTGCTCGCCGCCGCTCTGCCCGTCCTGCCTCTTGTCGCCCAGCCAAAAGAGGTCGGCATCAAGCCGCCGCTCCACACCGAAGGTCACCAGATCGTCGATGCCGCGGGACACCCCGTCCGCCTCACCTCGGTCAACTGGTACGGCTTCGATCAAAAAGAATTCGTCGCCGGAGGACTCGATCACGCGCCCCTCGCCATGATCGTGCGCGAGATCCAGGAACTCGGCGTCAACTCCGTCCGCCTCCCATGGGCCAACGAGACGCTGGAGCGGAACCCGCTCGTCCCCGACTACGCCGTTAAGGCCAACCCGCAGTTCCGCGGCAAACACGCCCTCGACGTCATGGATGCCGTCATCGACGCACTCGCGCAGGCCCGCATCATGGTGATTCTCGACAACCATGTGAGCCGCGCCGACTGGTGCTGCAGTGAAACCGACGGCAACGGACTCTGGTACAACGCCGAATACCCCGAGTCAAAGTGGCTCGCCGACTGGGAGACCATCGTGCGGCGTTACAAGCACCAGCCTTGGGTCATCGGTGCTGACCTCCGCAACGAGCTGCGCAGTGGAGCCGCATGGGGTGGCCCCGATCCCAAACTCGACTGGCACGCCGCCTCCGAGCGTGGAGGCAACGCTGTCCTCGCCGCCAATCCCCGGCTCCTCGTCATGGTTGAGAGCCCCGAGTACTCAACCAACTTCACCGGTTTTGACAAGCTGCCAGTCGTCCTAAAAGTAAAGCAGCGCGTCGTCTACTCGCCGCACGCTTACTACCAGGCCGAACACGCGTTCGCCAACTACGACGAGATGAAGCAGGCCTACGACGCACGCGCCGGCTTCCTCCTTCACTCCGAACCTGCCGTACCCCTCTGGGTCGGCGAGTTCGGAGCCTGCCAGACCCTCGACTGCGGAGCCAACTCCGACTGGTTCATCATGTACATTCGCTATCTCAAGGAAAACCGTGTCGCGTGGAGCTACTGGGCCCTCAACGGAACCCAATCCAGCGGCGAGGGGCGCAAATACGACACCGTTGAAACCTACGGCCTGCTCTCTCCCGACTACCAGCACTTCGCCGCGCCGAAGCTCATCGACCTACTACGCACCATCGAAGATCAGCCCTGAGGCCAGTTTCCTCGAATTGCCTACGGCGATGTTGCACTCAGCTTGAACATAGCCGCAGTCGCTACCCCCGCAACACTCGCTGAGGCAGTGAGCGATCCCGCAGACGTGGGCGTCGCCATCACCGAAGCTCTACCGTTCGCATCCGTCGTGGCAGGATTCCCCATAAAACTCACCCCCGCTCCGCTGAAATCGACCGTCGCTCCCGGAACCGGCATGCCTCGCTCATCCTGCACCTGCGCGACCAGCGGCATCGCGAATGGCGTTCCCACAACACCTGTCTGATTCTGCCCGGCCTGTACCGCGATCCGCACCGGATTGCCGACAATCAGCTGGCCAAGACTGCCAATACTTCCCGAGGTAGTCGAATTCCCCAGATAAGTCGCCGTGATGGTATATCTCCCCGCCGCCAGCGACGAGTTCGAGTAAGCGGCCTGACCGCTTCCGTTCAGCGGAACTGTAACTTCCGACTTCCCGGCAACGCTGAACACCACCGAACCCGTCGGAACTGCCGTCCCCGTGTTAGGCGTCACACTGGCCGTAAACGTCGCCGTGGCGCCCACCTTCCCCGGATTGCTGTTCGCGGTCACCTTAGTCGTCGTCACCGTGTTGACGATGAACTTGCTCACGAACGCTGTGCACCCGCCGGTGTTCTTGTTCGTCGTTTGGAAAGGATTTCCTGCAAGCGGAAAGTCAGTCGAACAGGTCCTGCCGGCGATGTAGGCGTCGCCGAACCAATCCACAGCGATTCCGTCGCCGCTGTCGCTGCCGCTTCCACCCAGATAGCTGGAGTACAGCATGGTCGATCCCGTCGCGTCGAGCTTGCTGACAAAAGCATCGCCGTTGCCGTGGTTGGCCTTGCGAAAGGCGTCGGCGGTCACTGGAAAACTTGTGGAATAGGTACTGCCGGTGAGGTAAGCACTGCCAAAGGCGTCCAGCGCGATGCTGCCTGCGCCGCCGCCGCCAAGGAATGTGGAGTAGACCAGAGCCGAGCCAGCGGAGTTCAGCTCGGTTACGAAGCCATCGCCGTTCGTGTTTACCTGCCGGAAGGCGTGAGGGGTTACAGGGAAATCTGTCGACGAGGCCCATCCCGTAACGTAAGCATTGCCGGCTGCGTTGAGCGCAATAGCGCCTCCAGAATCTCCAAAAACTTGATTACTGCCGCCCAGATAGGTGGAGTAGACGAGCGCGGATCCTGTCGGGTTGAGCTCGGTGATGATTGCGTTGGTGCTTCCACAACAGGGGTTATCAAAAGCCTTATTGACCTTCTGATAGGCGTTCGCGGTCACTGGAAAATCTCCCGAGTAGGCTGTTCCGGTCACATAAGCGTCACCTGCCGAGTCGATCGCAATGCCCCCGGCACTATCTCCGAAGTACAGGGGACCAATGCCCCATCCGCTGCCGCCGAGATAAGTGGAATAAACCAGCGCGGAGCCCGCTGGATTGAGCTTCGTAACAAACAGGTTGGGGCCGACTGCGCCCGTGTTGTTGCCCTTTTGGAAGGCATTGGCCGTGACAGGATAATCGCCGGATATGGCAGATCCGGCGATATAGGCATCTCCGGCTGGGTCGACGGCAATTCCCACCGCGCCGTCACCGAACATGTAATGATCGCCATCATCGAAACCACCGCTTCCGCCAGCATAAGTCGAATAAACAAGTGCGGAACCCGTTGGGTTGAGTTTGGTCACGAACGCATTTGGACCGACAGCTCCCGCGGCGTGGTTTACCTTCTGATAGGCGTTATTCGTAACGGGAAAGTTGTACGAGGAGGCACGTCCGGTCACATAGGCGTTCCCACTGGCGTCAATAGCCACGCCAGTAGCAACATCGCCATCCGGAACTATGCAAGCGTCACATGGGTACTCGGTGGTCCCCCCAAGATAAGTGGAATAGATCAGCGCGGAGCCTCTTGGGTTGAACTTCGTAACGAAGGCATTATTCAGAGAGAAGCCGTAGGAGGAGAGGATCCCATTATTGACCTTCTGAAAGGCGGCCGCCGTAACCGGGAAATCGGAGGTTAGTGTGCCTCCAACGACGTAGAAGTCTCCGGCGGCATCGACTGCGATGGCATTGCCCGAATCACAAGATCCTGCAGGCATTAAATTCTCGTTCAGGCATGGGCCACTCCCGCCAAGATAAGTCGAGTAAGCAAGCGCAGGATCGATCACGAGCGCGCGATCGTGATCGTATGTTCCCAGCGCAAAGCCGACGGTATTCGCAGCCATCAGCCGGAAGCGCCCCTCCACCGGCTCGCGCACCCCGTCCTTCACCTGATAGACAACCGGCTTCTCGAGTGCGATCTCGCCATGCCTGCCCTGGATCCTCAGATCTCCGGCGGACGTGATGCTCAGATGGCGCGCTCCCGCGAAGCGCAGCTGCAGCACCCTCGGGTCAGCGTTCGCAGAGACCACAAAGTCATACTCCAGCTGCCGCTGGTTGCCGTAGTACACCAGGTCCACGCCGGTATAGACGTTTTCATATCTGACCTTGCCATAAGTAGGAATATCTGGATGCCACTTAGCCGGATCATTACCGATAAAGTAGTTCGCCTTACCCGGAAGCTCATCAACGCCGTGTACATCAACCTTTGACCTGGCTCCCGCCAGTTCCATGCGAATTACATCTCCAGCCGCTGAGCTGTGCCCTGCCAGTTTCGAATGGATCTGCTGTTTCGACAGGACCAGCACAGCAGCCGAATCAGTGAGAAAGAGCGAGTAACCGTTGCCATGCGAAAGGAATTTCACGCGGGGATCGCTCTGGCCCTGATTCACTTCAAAGCTGAGTGGAAGCTTGCCGAAATTCCTGGCGAGGGAGGCCTCGGCACTGGATTGCGATGGGATGGCGACGGTGCTTGAGATCTGCGCGCCTGCAGTGGATTGGATGGCTGGAGCAAGCAGAAATGCGAGGAAGGGCAGGCTGAGGAAAACTCGAATCTTCATAAACCCTCCGAGCAGCTTCAGTTGAGGGGTGAGGCGAGGCAAGGCCTTCGGGCAGTCCAGAGTGGAAACCTGAAGTCACCGCCGGCTGGGGCCTGCAGACTGCCGCAAAGTGTGCCACCGCCACCAGCCCAAGTCAACTCACTTTTAGACACACGCGGAGATTACTACTCTGTAACGGACATCGAGCGGCCTTTCAACACTTCGGCAACGGCTTTCGACTGCCCCGGCGCGCTGTGCTCTGAGCCCTCTTTCCGTGGCCGACCATTTCTCCAAACCAGTTACAATAAGAATAGGGACAAGAAAAAGCCCGGCTGCGATGTGGCCGGGCTTTGTTGTTTTTTGGAGACGGAACTTCCCATTATGGGAAACTGGTTTTAAGTCTAAACATATTATTTTCTATCAGATAACTGGATGTCATTCCGAATCTATTAGTTGCGATGGACGTGTCCCATAAACCTCATGAAATGAATTAGCAACAGGTTAAGGTGGGAGGGGGTCCCTCCCTCTCTCCGCCTTCCGAGGCAACCAGAATTTCGGCGCTCTCCTCGAATACTCAGGCGCGACGGACCGCCCAAAGGTCCTCGCTCCCGCGAGAGAGTTCAAAGCCTCCGCAAAACGATTACGTGCCAGTCGCTTCCTCGCCGTCCTTGTCCATTTGCTGACCGGCAGATCAGACGACGGCCAAAGGTGGATATATGCAGATCCCGCACCCCATCCGCTCTTTACGGATGCGCTCCCTTCCCCTGATTGCGCTGTTATGTCTTCTGCCCTGCGTGGCCTTCTCGCAGGTAGCAGTTGGAGTCGCAATCAACGTCGCCCCGCCGCCGCTGCCCGTCTATCAGCAGCCGGTGTGCCCGGCTGCGAACTACATCTGGACGCCAGGCTATTGGGCCTGGGATCCGAGCTACGGCGACTACTACTGGGTGCCAGGAACCTGGGTGCCTGCTCCGGCGGTCGGCCTGCTCTGGACGCCAGGCTACTGGGGCTGGGGTAACGGCGCCTACGTCTGGAACGCCGGGTACTGGGGGCCGACAGTAGGTTTTTATGGCGGTATCAACTACGGCTTTGGCTACTTCGGAACCGGCTTCTACGGCGGCCGATGGAACGGCGGATACTTCAGCTACAACACCGCCGTGTGGCAGGTCAATAGAACGGTGATTCACAACACTTACATTGACAACACTGTCGTTCGCAATGTGACTGTGAACCGCGTGAGCTATAACGGCGGACGCGGCGGCATCGAGGCCCGTCCCACTCCCGCCCAGATCACTGCACAGCACGAGCGGCGCTTCGGCCCGGTGCAGGCCCAGGAGCGGCAGGTGAACTACGCTCGCGAGGACCGCGCCAACTTCCACTCTGTCAACCACGGCGATCCGCCGCACGCCGCGCTGGCCCGTCCCGCGACATCCGCAGCCGACTTCAAGCGCGCAGTCCCTGCCAGAGGTGCGACGGCCCATCCGGTAAGCGCCACAGCACCCCGCCCAACCACTCGGCCCGAAGCACGCCCCGAAGCGACGCACCCGACGAGCGAGGCTCGACCTGCAACCCGACCTGAGTCTCGTCCAACAACCAATCGACCGGCGGCCGAAAGCCATCCAGCCGCGAAACCCACGTCAACGCGGCCAGTAACTGAAGCACGGCCGGAGTCAAGACACACGACCACGCACCCAACCAACGAATCTCACCCTATGCCGTCCCGGCCGGCTACAACCAGCCGTCCCGCAACCGAATCACGGTCCGCTCCCGTAACGCATCCTGAGACCCGGCCGACCACCAGCCGGACCGCTGAGTCCCACTCGGCTCCGCGTCCGCAACCGGCGCCAAAGTCAGCTCCTGAGACACGGGAGGCCAACCACCCGGCCACCCCGGCTCCGAAGCCCCAGCGTGAAGCGCGGCCCGAGAGCAGGCCAGCTCCTGTACAGCATGCTCAACAATCACAGCAGCCACGCCCAGAGTCGCGGCCACAACCTGAGAGCCGCCCATCCCAAACGGAATCCCGACCTGCGCCCGAGTCCAAACCGGCTCCAGAACCACGGCCGTCAGTCGCAAACCACCCTGCTCCGCAGCATGAGGGCACGCCCCACCCGAACAACGAGAAGACACATCCCGGCCAGCAGTAACTGCTCGCTTCCGGCCTTAGCCTGAGCCCAGCGTACCAGCTGGGCTCTTCTATTTTTTAAGGGGTAGGCTCGCGAAGATCTGCTTGATTGCGAATGCGCAGCTTCGCATCGAGTAGCGACTGCGAAAGACCTCGCAGGTGCGAGACGACATCGCCGCGCGTTCCACTTCGCTCATCGTGAGCCAACGCGAGAGCAGCGATGCGGTGCCCTCCAGCGTATCGGGGGCAACAAGCCCAACGCCTTCTTGGGTGATATCTGGCCAGATATTTACTTGGTTGGAGATAAGAACGGGACGACCGCAGGCCAGCGCCTCGGCGACGACAACTCCGAAGTTCTCTTGGTGAGACGGCAGGACGAACGCTTCGCAGTGACGCAGCGCTCCCCACTTTGGATCGCCGGTCAGAAGACCGGGCCAGTGCACGCGTCCGGCGACGCCCAGGTCATCAGCCTTTTTCCGGAGCTTCGCTTGCAGACCGACCTGATCGGGGCCTGCAATGACCAGGTCCAGATTGGGATGCTGCGCCGCAACCCCTGCGAACGCCTCTAGAAGCAGATCACAGCCCTTCTTCTCGTGGATGCGCGAGAGGAAAAGCAGATAGCGGCGACCGCGCAGCGCGGGTACCAGACGGTGCCAGGCTTGCTCCTGCACCTCGGCGTCGCCCGGAGCCTCGCCCGTCCCGTATGGCACGACTACGCTCTTCCACCGGTTCGGCCAGAAGCTTTGCGGGGCCAGGTCGCGTTCCCGTGTGCTGGTAAAGAGAACGCTCTGAGCGTTTCGTAAGACCCAGTATTGAGCGGGCCAATATAGGCACTTCTTCAGGTGCTTCGCCGGGTACTGACGCTTGAACCATGGATCAAGCATTCCATGGGTGAATACCACGTACGGGACCCGGCCGCGCGCGGCGATACTGGCCGCAAGGTTGTGGTACATCCATAAGCCGTTGATGATGACGCCGTCGTAGCCCGCTACCCGTTCGCGAAGCCAGCGCCGAAGTGCAGGAGAGTAGCCGTACGCACCTGATGGAGCGCCCGTGGCGTACACCGGCACGTGGAAGCTGGAAAGATACGGCGCGCCTGGGTCGTCCTGAGTGGCAATCTCAACCTCGACTCCCGCGTCGCCATAGGCTTGTGTGAGATGACGCAGTGCCTCCGGTGGCCCTCCCGCCGAAGGTGACAGAGTTGGGATCACATGAAGAAGTCTCACACGCGATTCGCTCGTTCATGCCTGGCCCCCGCAGCATGAGGCGGCCGCAAAATTGCTACTTTGAGACTAACGCATGGGGCGCAATTCACGAATCAGTCGACGGAAGACGGGCGAAGCACGCATCTTCGGGCGCATAGCGCTCATATGCGCATGGGCATGATGATGTAGCGGTAGCGATACTCCACTTCAGCGTCCTCAGGCCGGACCTGGCCGGCCGACTGCGCGTCCTTGAACTCGAGACGCACTTCGCCTTCGTTGCCAATAGCCTTCAGGAAATCGATCAGATAGGCGGAGTTGAAACCGACTACCAGCGGGTCGAAGTTGTACGGTGTCTCGATCGTGTCTTCCGATTCTCCCGAGTCCGTTGACGAAGATGAGATTTTTAGTTCGTTTTGCTCGAGGCGGAGTTTCACGGCGCCTGAGCGCTCGTCGGCGAATTGAGCAACGCGCTGAATTGATCCCATCAGATCCTGGCTGCGCACCACCGCGAACTTGTTGTTGTCGCGCGGCATGACAGCCTCATAATTCGGAAACTGCCCGGTCAGCTTGCGACTGGTAAGCACGCGATGTCCGATGCGGAAGAAGAGTGTGCTATCGTCGTCGGCAAATTCGATAGTCTCGGCTTCGGTATTCGCGAGAAGCGACTGCAGCTCAGCCAAGGCCTTACGCGGAATCAGCGTCTTACGCTCTCCACTCACATTCGACAGGGTCTCACCGCTCTTCTCGATATGCGCCAGCCGATGTCCGTCCGTGGCAACCATGGCCAGCGATTCAGCCTTGAGAATCATCAAGGCTCCGTTAAGGGTATAGCGGGACTCCTCATTCGAGATGGCAAAAATCGTTTTGGCAATGCAGTTCCTCAGCGACGCCGCGGGAATGCTGGTTACGCTCGAGTGGGGAAATTCCGGCACATTCGGGAAGTTCGCCCGCGCCATTCCGACCATCCTGGTATTCGAGCGACCGGAGCGGATTTGGATCCAGTGATTCTCCATTTGTTTAATGGAGATGTCACCATCGCCGAGCAGCTTAATGTAGTCGTAGAGCTTGCGCGCAGGAATCGTGCACGACCCGGATTTTTTGACCTTCGCGGCACAGGAGGTTTTGATGCTCTGGTCGAGGTCAGTCGCCGTGATAACAACCTTATCTCCTTCAGCCTCAATCAGAAAATTAGAAAGAATGGGGATCGTGGTCTTGCGTTCGACGACGCCCTGCGTTGCAGTTAGCTCCCGGAGCAACTCCTGACGGCTAATGCTGATTTCCATGACCGATCCTTGGGCAACGGATGGGGTAGTTGCGCCCGCCCCTGATTTCTCCTGTTCCACGCTAACGCTTGCCATGCTAACCCCCGAGTTTCAACTACAATCCTGGGCCAACTGTACATCAGGTGCTGCCGACCGCGAAGCCGTGAATATACAGTTGGCATCATTCTAGTGACAAACGCCCCTCTGGAAAACTTTGCTTTTATCAGGGAATTTATTTCTTGCTGGGAGTGAAGGGATGAACCCTGGTATGACGGTGCTTTTTAAACCTGGAAAACTTTTTATTTAACCTAATCCAGTAGTAGTAGTAGTCGTTTGTACTGGAAAAGTGGAAAGTTACGGCAAAACAGCTTCAACTGCAGCTGAGCACTGCGACCTAATTTTAGAAAACCAGTCCCGAGAAATTTCAAAATCCGGAAGACCTGCCAGCGCTTCCGATTTTCGGCACTGGTCCTCCTCATTTTTCACATTCGTTTCAACGGCCTATGTGGAACGAGAGGACCAGAAGTGGAAAGCACAGTCCCGACCCATCTGGACTTGCGCGCGCCGTGGTGCCGGATTCCACAAAAACGCGTTGTTATTGAACTCAAACGTTTGACCAGAATATCCTTGTGGTGTAATTTTCCGGCGTGGACGGGAAAGGCCAATGAATCGTCGCGATTTTTTTCGCAGTTCGCTTGCGACTGCGGCCAGCACTATGTTCAGCACCCGGGGGGGTGCGCTTGGAACACAGAGAACCGGTCAAGAGATTCTTGGAGCCATCGCTGATTCGGAGATCTTGGCGGCCCGCTTTCCCGATAAATTC
Source organism: uncultured Acidobacteriaceae bacterium (assembly GCA_963724375.1). GTDB lineage: Bacteria > Acidobacteriota > Terriglobia > Terriglobales > Acidobacteriaceae > Silvibacterium. The sequence goes on along the minus strand of CAVRUM010000014.1, from coordinate 667,271 downwards.
CTGTGGGGGACAGCCACCGCAGCATACCAGGTCGAGGGGGCATGGCAGGAAGACGGCAAAGGAGCGTCCATCTGGGACACATTCACGCACACGGTTGGCAAGGTGAAAGGCGGAGCAACAGGCGACGTCGCCTGCGACCAGTACCATCTCTACGGGCAGGACATGGCGCTGGCCAAACGTCTTAACCAGAAGAGCTACCGCTTTTCGATCTCCTGGCCGCGCATTCAGCCAACAGGTACAGGCGCTCCGAACATGAAGGGCATCGATCATTACAGCCGATTTGTCGACGCCATGCTCGAGAATGGCCTACGCCCTTTCTGCACAATCTATCACTGGGACCTTCCGCAGGTGCTCGAGGATCGTGGTGGCTGGCCCAACCGTGACTTGGCCGGCTATTACGCCGACTACGCAGGAATTCTTGGCAAATATTTAGGAGATCGCATCACTGTTTGGGCACCCTTCAACATGCCGTGGTCGTTCACGTACATGGGCTACGGTGTCGGAGCCTTCCCGCCATGCCGCGCCAACTTCAATGACTTCTTAAAAGCGGCGCACACGGTCGCTCTTGCCCAGGGCGAAGCGCTTCGTTCGATCAAGGCGGCTTCGTCGAAGGCCACTGTAGGCAGCGCTTATGGAATGTGCCCGGCGTATCCGAAGACCGATTCGGAGGCCGACCGCGCTGCTGCCGAGCGCTACCATGCGATGAACAATGTCTTCTTTCTGGAAGCGGCCATGAAGGGCCGATACCCGAAAGCCTTTGTTGGAGGGCCGCCCTATGAGCAGATGGGAGTCAAGCCGGGCGACGAAAAGATCATGCATGCGCCGCTCGATTGGGTTGGCTTTCACTACTACACGCGGCGCATCGTCTCCGACGCGAGCCACGTGCAGAATTTCGCAGGCGGAGGTTTCAGCGGCACCGAGATTGAGGCTGACCCGGCGACCGGACGCGATCCTTACACGCGCTTCCGCGCCGTAATGCCAACCGAGGGACCGCTGACGGAATCAGGACTGGAAATATGGCCTCGCGGGATCTATGACCTCGTGACCCGGATCTCGCGGGAGTACGACCATCCGATTATCGAAATCACTGAGAGTGGATGCGGCTATCTCGACGCACCGTACGACAAAGAGGATGGCCGCGTACCCGATGCGCGACGGGTCCAGTTCTTCCGCGAAGAACTTGCCGAACTTGCTCGAGCCATAGCCGACGGAGCAAGAGTGCGCTCCTTCCATGCCTGGAGCCTGATGGATAACTTTGAGTGGGCCAATGGCTTTACGGAGCGCTATGGCCTCATCTACGTGGATTACCGCGATCAGCAACGCACGATCAAAGATTCAGGCCTGTGGTACGGACGAGTGGCTGCCGCGAACCGGCTTGACGTTTAGTCTGACTATGCTTCGCCGTCTCCGCCGTTGATGTCGCCGTCGCCGCTGGAAGGCGAAGTGTGGTTGAGCGTCACGCCCCCGTTGGTCGTTTCGGCATGAATTGTCGGGCCTCCGCTGCCGATGTCGGTGGCGAGATGGTGCTTGATGTCTCCCTGGATGGTAATCGGGAAGTTGACCTCGACGCCGCCGTTCACAGTGCCAGTCTCGAGATGCGCAGAATAATGATCGGGGACATTCAGTGCGATTCCGCCGTTCGTTGTTTCTGCCTGAAGGCCTTTGCCCTTCCACCGGTCGCCGGTGAGCGAGATGTCGATTCCGCCGTTGACGGTGCTGCCGCGGACGTCTCCGGCGAGATCCACTAGATCGACGCCGCCGTTGGTGGTGTCGAACTTGAGGTCGCCATTTAGATGCTCAAGGCCAATCCCTCCGTTCAGAGTTTTGAGCTCCGCTGAACTCTGCCGTGGAGCATGGATCACGTAACGGATTCCATAGCCCTGATGCCCGAGGTGGAAATTGGGGCCCTTGTCGCGAATGGCGCCATTCTCGGTTTCGATCTGGATCTCCCGAAGAATGTCGGCCGCTTCAGACGCACTGCCGGCCCATGCTTCGACTCTTGCCTCAATGCGAACGTCCTTGCGGTCCTCGCCGATGACATGAATGCCGCCATTCATGCTGGAGACCTTCAGCTTGTCGGGAGTCGCGATAGTGATGATACGCAGCTCGCACGCATGCTCTCCGTTACCCCAGCCCCAATTCGTATGATCCTCGTCTGCGCCGGAGCAGTCACGGATGGTCCAGCCTTCGGTTGTCGCAAGGGCCTTGCCGTCGCGCTGGTCAGCGTGCTTGGCGTGGGCGCGAAAGCTGTTCAGAAATCCGTGCCAGCCCCCGCTCCCGTTCCAGGGCAGAGAACCTGCTCCGATAATTACGAACAAAACAGCGGCGAAGATCGCGAATCTGCGCATCGGTTGTGCCTGAGAGCGCTGTGTCATGGAGTTCCTCGAAACTTCAACGATGTGAAGAAGCACGTGCGAGGCCAACCGGAGCGGCTATTAAAGCGTTTGGTATCATCGATTTAACAAATATTTACAAAGCCTAAGGTGTCCGGTAGGGACCGACGCTGTTCGGGAACGGACAGCCGAAGCGAGAGCCTTTCGGCGATTAGTGCTTCGAGGCTACCTGTTTGACTTTGATTACGGACACATTGGTCATCGACCTCAGGATCAAACTGGCCCGGGTGGGAAGACAGACGCACATTGACCTGTTCAATGCGTGACTCTTCCACGGCAGGGAACCGATGACGACCAGGATGAGCAACGCGGCGGAGAAGACTGCGAAGCGGCGCATGGGATGACCCTCTGGCGGATGATACGGAGGCTGTGTCATGGAAGTTCCTCGAAAACTTCTCGAACGGAAACAGCACGCCATGGACCAGACTGTTCTCGCTGCAACTAGCAGCCCGTCAGGCACTTCACAAATTTTTACGATTCAAAAGTGTCCAATCGAGCGCAAGCAGTGTTCAGGAACGGACACTATTATCGCCTTCTCTCCCAGAACTCCTCATGCCGGTCGTCCCGGTAAAGGATTCCTTTTACCTCTCCTTCGGCGTCTCTTTCGAAGGTCAGGCGGGTTGGGCTGCCGGTTGGGTAGAAAAAAGTTGTCGTGCTCTCAGGCAGCAATTCGATCGTGTCACCGACGCGGTTTTTCGTGAAGAGCCGGTCTCCCTGGCGCGAGATGGTCGCCACAACCGTCCCCTGATCCTCGTATTCCCCCAGATAATCGTTGTAGACCTCGAAGTCGATCCTTGCCGGAGGAGAATGAAGGGGCACTACCACCTCTTCCACAATGGGGGTCAGCTTGGAGTTTGTGCTAAGGCGGTGCGCAAGCAGCCATTTGGGCAGCTCGGGGTTGGCATAGGCCTTGTCCCACGCGTTGTGCCGCCATCCGGCATACTCCCAGTAACGGACGTTCCCCCCGGCGGCCTTAAGCGCGTCGTACATCAGCGCAGCCTGCTTGGCGCTCACGACATTATCGTCGGCTCCGTGGAATATCCAGACCGGAGTGTGACCGATGGCGTGGGCATATTCAGCGGGAAGCGTCCCGCTCTCCCGCCAGCGGTCCGGCTTGTAGGACCAGAAGACGCCGCCGCTGACCGGCACGATGGCCGCAAAGCGATTGGGATAGTCGCGCGCCAATTCATACACACCATAGCCGCCCAGCGATAGCCCCGTCAGGTAAGTGCGGTCTCGGTCTCCGCGAAACTCCTTAGTGTCCTGTTCTAGCGCTGCCATCGCCATCCGTTTCATGTCGGGGTCGGTCCAGTGGTGATGGCCAAAGGGCACCTGCGGCATTACGACAACGAATGGCCAACGATCTGGATGCAGCCGGATCGCCTGCGGCAAGCCGATTTGCGTTTCGTCCATACCCTCTGAGCCCCGCTCGCCCGAACCATGCAGGAAGAGAATGACTGGCCATTGGGTGTGCTCGTTCCAGTTCTCCGGCAGGTAGACCTGATATTTGTAGGCGATCCCGTTGACGGTAACCCGTCGGTTGAGGAAACCGGTGTCGGGGTGGTGCGCGAAAGCGCGGACACGTGGAACCGCTGCGAGCAAGAGAAGGGCAACGATGAGCCAACCGGTTCGCCGATGCGAAATCACTGCAGGAAGAATATCGCGAAACGTTGGCGGTCTTGAAAATCGGTTGCATTGTCAGTTACTGGATCTTCACTGCATTGGCAGGTGAGCGCAGCGCACAAAACCGGGGCATCGGAGTAAGCTGGTTGGGCAGCCCACCAGACTAAATCGATTTATGGGAGATGCCGATGACACTAACCCGCCGCGACTTCCACCGCCTTGCTGGAATGGCGGCTGCCTCGCCCTTTCTTCCCTCTGCACACGGCCAGACCGGAAAACGGCCGATTGGATGGTGCGTCATCGCTCTTGGCCGCATCTCCATGGACCATTTCATGCCCGGCGTGAAGATCTCGCAGACAGGCAAGATCGTCGCACTAGTGAGCGGACATCGGGACAAGGCGGAAAAGCAGGCGGCGATCTATGGTGTCTCGTCGAACGCGATCTACAGCTATGAGAACATGGACGCGATCCGCGACAACAAAGAGATCGACGCAGTCTACGTCGCGCTGCCCAACAGCATGCACGCCGAGTACACCATCCGATCGGCAAAGGCAGGCAAGCACGTGCTCTGCGAGAAGCCGATGGCAACGAGCGTGGCGGATGCGAAGTCGATGATCGACGCCTGCAAGGCTGCCGACAGGAAGCTGATGATTGCCTATCGGTGCCAGTACGATCCCGAGCACATCAAGGCGATCGAAATGATCCGCAGCGGACAGTTGGGACAGGTGCAGGCCATCGAGAGCGCCTTCGGCTTCAACATTAGTCCGGGTGAGTGGCGTCTCGACCGCAAGCTGTCAGGAGGTGGACCGCTGATGGACGTCGGGATTTATTGCCTCAACGCTTCGCGATATCTCACGGGCGAGGAGCCAAACAACATCAAGGCTTTTTCTTCTGTCATTGATCATGACGGTCGCTTCAACACCGTCGAGGAGAACGTCTCCTGGACAATGGAGTTCCCCTCGGGCATCGTCGCCGCCTGCAACACTACCTACGGAGCAAACATGAACGGATACTTTCGCGTGCACGGCGCGAAAGGCGCAATCGAAATGCAGAATGCATTCAACTACGACGGCATGCATCTGACAGCGCAGATCGGCCGCGAGCAGAAAATCGATGAAGTTTCGCCCATACGGGAGCCAATGGAATTCACCCGCCAGGCCGATCACTTCGCCGATTGCATCTGGAACAACAAGACGCCGAAGACACCGGGGGAAGAAGGGCTGCGCGATACCGAACTGCTGTCGCAGATCTACCAGGCGGCAGGCTTGCCAGGGTTATAGAAGTCTCTGCTCAGTAGTCGAATTGCATTACGTGCACGCCTTGGGTTTGGCGCCGAAGGCGCGCCTTCCAGTCCGGCCAGCGCTCACCCGTTCAAAATCTCCTGCAGCTTATTGAGGGTGTTGTTCAGGCTCTTGTCAGTGCGACGCTGCTCATCGATCTTCCCGATCGAGTGCATTACGGTTGTATGATGCTTGCCGCCGAACTGACGGCCTATTTCTGGCAGCGAAGCCTCTGTCATTTGCTTGGCCAGATACATCGCAATCTGTCTCGGTACCACGACGGCGCGGGAATTATCTTTTTGTTTTAACTCGGTCACGCGCATTCCGAATTGTTCAGCCACAGCGCGCTGAATCGCCTCGATCGTAATTTTGCGCACCTGTGTGTCGATGAATTGCTTCAGGCACTGCTGCGCGGTCGGTAGCGTAATCTCGACACCGTTCAGGCTGGACCAGGCGAACAGACGGGTCAGCGCGCCCTCGAGCTCGCGCACGTTGGTGCGCACATTCGAGGCAATGAACAGAGCCACGTCGGTGGGGAGCACGACATGCTCGCTCTCCGCCTTCTTCTGTAGGATGGCGACTTTTGTTTCGAGGTCGGGCGGCTGGATATCGGCAATGAGTCCCCACTCGAAACGGGAGCGCAAACGGTCCTCAATTTCCGGCAATTCTTTCGGAGGTCTGTCGGATGCGATTACGATCTGCTTCATGTTCTCGTGCAGAGCGTTGAATGTATGGAAGAACTCTTCCTGAGTCCGCTCCTTTTGAGAAAGGAATTGAATGTCGTCGATCAGTAGCAGGTCGACGGTGCGAAATTTGTCGCGGAAACCAGTCATTTTGTCATAACGCACCGAGTTGATCATCTCGTTGGTGAATTTCTCCGCGGAGATGTAGCTGATCGACGCCGACGGCTGCCGAAGCTTCACTTCATGGCCGATCGCGTGCATTAGGTGCGTCTTGCCCATTCCCACGCCGCCGTAGAGAAAGAGCGGGTTATAGGCCTTCGATGGCCGTTCGGCGACAGCTTCCGCAGCAGCTCGCGCAAATTGGTTCCCGGCGCCGATTACGAAGGCATCGAAGGTGTACCGCGGATTGAGTTGCGCCGCGGTCGACCAGTCAAACCGTGCCTGCTGCGGCATTGGAGAGCCAGGCCGCGCATTCGGGTTACGCGACGCATTCGGCGGCGCATTCGGTGCATGGGTTGAGGCGGGAGCAAAGCCGCCGTCTTCGCGAACCCGTGTCAGCGTCGGGTCTTCCTCCGCCGTGATGAAAGTCACATCATCAAACTCCAGTTGCAGCGCATCGATCGCCTCCTGGATCAGATCGGTATAGCGCTCAGTAATGTGTTGAAACTCCGGCGTGGGAATGCGCACGAAGAGCATGCGCTCCTTTGCGTGGCTGAAGCGCGTGGGCTTGAACCACGTGTCAAATGATTGCCGGTTGATTTTCTTTTCGAGAGCGCCGAGTATCCGCACCCATGGGTTCAGCACGGTTGTGGGTGTTGTGACGAAAGACATTTCGCTTCCTTGCTTGAGCGCTTGCGGTGCCGTCGAGTCTGCGCAAAAGTGAAATGCCCAAATTACGCTTGCCTGAGGAAGGGAAAGCGCGGGAGCATTTCTCGTTGGCCGGGAAGAGCACCGGAACGATGTGTCTCCGATGCTTCGGTCGATCGGCTGACGCCCGCGAAGCGTCAGGAAAATCTCTTCTAATCGATGCCGATACTAGCACAATCAGCTGGCCTCGACGACAAGGTTTATGAAGGAATTTTGCCGAAGGTAACGAGTTGCACCAGACATTGTGAAAAAGCTGCGCGGGCGCGTTCTCCTTGGTCGGTTCGGACCCATGGGATATAATTAACCTTTGTTCGGAAGTGGCATTTTTAAGTGTCCGTCCGACTTTCAATTTCCACAAAAAGTTCAGGAGCGCAGTTCCATGCCAAAGCGCACATTTCAACCCAACCGCCGTCATCGCTCCAAGGTTCACGGCTTTCGCACTCGTATGAAGACCAAGAGCGGTGCCGCTGTCTTGTCCCGTCGTAGGGCCAAGGGCCGCCAACGCGTATCGGTGAGTGCAGGCTATCGCGATTAGTTATTCCTCCTAATAGAATCCGCAACTACAGATTTGTTTTCAGTCTACCGAGGCGAATTCGCCAAGTTCGGGGATGATGCCTGCAGGAGCAGTATCGCCTGACAAAGCGGGTCTCCCATTGCGGTTTCGAGGACAACGAGAATCATGGCCGATGCCCCTGTCGATCTTCGCAGCATGCGTTTGCGCAAGCACGCTGACTATCAGCGCGTTTACAGGGAAAGCCGTAAACGGTCCTCCCCATCGATGAGCTACTTCTTTCGGTTGAGAACGGTCGCGGAGACGGTTCCTGAGGTTCCACGTGTGGGCCTTACCGCCGGACGTGTGCTTGGAAAAGCTGTCGAGCGTAATCGCATCAAGAGACGTATGCGCGAAGCGGTCCGGCTGAATCTCGGTCGCCTGCCACGGACCGTCGACGTTGTGCTCCATCCGCGAAAATCCGTTGCCGATATGGAATTTGCAAAGCTACAGAGCGAAGTCGCGCGTATTTTCTCTACGGTGACCATGCAGATCGACAAACGCCATGGAACGAAAGCCGAAGGAGAGCCGCAGTGAGGTTGCACGAGCGCATAGTTTCGGCGCTGCTTGGTGCGTATAAATACGCCATCTCACCCTTTCTTCATGCTGTATCCGGAGCTGCAGGTGCATGCCGCTTTCAGCCGACCTGCTCCGAGTATGCAGCGCTCGCTGTGAGCGAATACGGCATTGCGCGTGGCGGATGGATGGCGCTTCATAGGCTGTTGCGGTGCCATCCGTTCTGCCGGGGGGGATTCGATCCCGTGCCCGCCAATCTGTCACGCCGCAACTTCTCGTCGAGCCAAGGGGCTCACCACTCGCACGCCCACACACGGTTACCATAAAAAGAGCCTCATCATCGGGCGGTCAGAAAATAGGAACGTAGTTTGGCAGAAATAAAGAATCCGAATCAGCAAGGCGGCGGAGGCGGGCAGGACTCGCGCACGATGCTCATCTTTACCGCCATCTTCCTTCTCATGTTTTTTGGCTTGCAGTATCTGAAACCGAAGAAGGAACCGGAACCTCCTCCATCGCGTGCAAACGCGAGTGCCGCAAAGACCCCACAGGCTCCAGAGCAGCCGGCGGCGGTACAGCCAACACAGACGGACGCGGTTCCCGCCAGCAGCAGCATTGCCGCGTTGTCCGAGGCTACAACCGTCGTCGAGAACGAACTCTACCGCATCACATTCACGAATCGCGGGGCACAGGTCAAATCGTGGATTCTGAAAAAGTACAAGGATGACGACGGCAAGCCGCTCGACTTAGTTAACCGGGCGACGGCCGCGAAATTTGGATATCCGCTTTCTCTATTCACTTATGACCAGAGTCTCAAAAACCGTCTTGCGACCGCCCTTTACGTGCCTTCGATCACCGGCACAGTGGCCGCGCCGGGATTCCTTAGCTTCGACTACTCGTCGGGCAGCCTTGAGGTCCATAAGACATTTCGCTTCGATTCCACCTATGTAGTTCATGCCGAGATCTCAGTGAAGCAGAACGGAGCGCCCGTTACCGCGCTGCTCGCGTGGCCCTCCGGCTTTGGAGACCAGACCACCCTTCCCCAATACGCAGGCGGCACCATTGATAGCTCGCAAAACGGTAAAGAGGATCAGATCGCCTATAAAAAAGTGGTGGGTGGCGGGACGCTGCGTGGCCCCTTCGACTGGGCCGGCGTGAGCGATCTTTACTTCGCCGCAATCTTTCTGCCTGACGATCCTTCGGACGCGCTGCTGGTCAGTCTGCACAACACTATTGCCATTCCACGCAATCTGAAAAAGCCGGATCCCAATCAGACCGACCAGGCATCTGTTCTCGGTGCGGCGCTGGGCGACGCAAATGGCCCTGCGAGTCTGCGCATCTTTGCCGGGCCGAAGTCGCTTGACGTGCTCGGATCAGTCCACGCTCTTACTGGCCCGAGTCTCGAGAAAGTTGTCAGCTTCGGCTGGTGGGGGGTTATCGCCAAGCCTCTTTTTGTCATTCTTCGCTTCATCTACGACCACATCGTTCCCAACTGGGGTTGGGCGATCCTGCTGTTGACGTTGATCCTCAACGTGGCCATGCTGCCCACGCGCTTCCAGATGATGAAGTCGTCGCTGAAAATGCAGCGCATCCAGCCGCAGATGGAAAGCATTAAGGCCAAATACGCGAAGTACAAGGCCACCGATCCACGCAAGCAGGAGATGCAGCGCGAGATCCTCGATCTACAGAAGCGCGAGGGCGTGAACATGTTTGGCGGCTGCCTGCCGATGCTTATTCAGTGGCCGCTGCTCTTCGGGTTCTATCGCATGCTGGGGAACGTGATCGAGCTACGCCAGGCGCACTGGTTGTGGCTGCCCGACCTCTCGGCGCCGGATCCGTGGCATATCCTTCCGATCTCCGTCGTTATCTCCATGTTTTTGACGCAATACTTCACTCCATCGCCTGGCATGGATCCGGCGCAGCAGAAGATGATGGCGTTCACGATGCCGGCCGTTTTCGGATTCATGATGTGGAACTACGGTTCAGGGCTTTCGCTGTATTGGGCATGCAGCAACTTCTTCGGAGTCGCGACCCAGATGGTCATCAACCGCAGCAAAATGGGGCGTGAAATGCGCGAAATCGCTCTGAAGCGCGCGGCCAAGCGAACCGGCGGTAAGGTAATCAACGTGCGAAGATAGGGCTGAGCCCACCCAGGCCCAATACCTGCGCGGGCGAGGCAGGCGCATTTGCCGATCCGCGCGATAAGGAGCTCCCTGAGACGGATAAACTCCGGTGATGAGATACTAAAAGCAATGCCGATCGAGGATTACTCTGCCGCAGCGCAGAAAGTTGCGGCACTTCTGAAGACTCTCACCACAAACGGCAGGCTTCGCCTCAAGTACCGGATTACAGCCGGCGAGGGCGCAGCCGATCCCGACGGACTTGAGGCACGCGAAATTTACGTAGAACTCGCCGGACCCGATGCCAGCCTACTGACGCAGCGGGGTGGGGAGCTGCTGCGCGCCCTCGAGCATATTGCCGCGAAAATAATTCGGCTCGAAAACGAAGAGCACGACAAGGTCTCCTTTGACGCCAACAACTTCAAGGCAATGCGTGCCCGGGAACTCAAACTGGCCGCGGAGACCGCAGCGGAGAGGGTCCGCCGAACCGGCCAGCCTTTCAGCTTCGCACCTATGAGTTCGCGCGAACGCCGCATGCTGCATCTTGCCTTTCGCGCCTACGACGATCTGGCCACATCCTCCACCGGTGAGGGTCTCCAGCGATTTGTGGTCGCCCATCCTAAGGGGTACGACACCAGCAAGCTGGCTGCCTCACGACAGCAATTCTCGGGTGGACGCGGCCGACGCTAAGTAAATCGTAAAATAAATCCCGAACGGGCCGCGATCGCTCGACCTTTGGAATGCCGCCCCACCCACAACTCGCGGAGCGAGAATCGGTCGCTAACGAGACGATAGCTGCCATCTCCACTCCCCCCGGACGCGGCGGCATAGGCATTGTCCGTCTCTCCGGACCGCATGCCCTCGACATCGCCAACGCGCTGCTGACCTTACGTAACCCTCTGACCCATGCGCGGGCGCTCTTCGCCGAGATCCGCGATCCCGAAACGCAGCACAAGCTCGACGAAGCTATCGCTACCTGGTTCGCCCAGCCGAACTCCTACACTGGCGAAGATCTCGTCGAGATTGCTGCTCACGGCTCGCCCGTGGTTCTCGAACTCCTCCTTCGCCTCGCTATCCGGCGTGGCGCACGCCTTGCGCGTCCTGGCGAGTTTACAGAGCGGGCCTTTCTCTCTGGCCGCATCGACCTCACCCAGGCGGAAGCTGTCCGCGACCTCATCGATTCGCAGACTCTTTACCAGGCACGCGTTGCTGCCGAGCAGATGGGCGGGGCGCTATCAATGTGCATCCGGTCCTCCAAGCAGGCTCTTGTCGAGATGATTGCCCTGCTCGAAGCCGGGATCGACTTCGCTGAGGATGATGTTGAAGTCACGCCAGACACGGAGATCGTATCTCGCATCGAGAGAATTGTTAGCGAACTCGAAGGGCTCGCACGGTCCTTCGAGCATGGCCGCCTCGTTCGCTCCGGCTTGACACTCGCTATCGTCGGTCGCCCCAACGTTGGCAAATCTTCGCTTTTTAACCGGCTCGTCGAGCGCGATCGTGCAATCGTGACCGCCGCGCCCGGCACGACGCGCGATCTCGTCACTGAACGAGTCTCACTCGGAGGCATACCGATCGAGCTTGTTGATACAGCGGGTCTGCGTGAGGCAACGGAGGAAGCCGAATCCATCGGCATTCAGAAGTCGCGCGAGGCGTTGGCCGATGCGGATCTGGTGCTCGTTGTCCTTGAGGCCGGCATTCCGTTACATGACGACGAAGTCGCGCTCATCCGGTCCCTGGAAGGGCGCCGAGCCCTCGTGATACGCAACAAGAGCGATCTTGGACTTGCCGATCCTGAAAACAGTATCGATCATGGTATACGGACGGCTGTCCTCACATCTGCCCTCACCGGCGAAGGCATCGCTGATCTGCGCAATATACTGCTGGAGATAATTGGCAGAACGTCGGCTGAAAGCGACGGCCCCATGCTCACCAGCCTACGCCATCACGAAGCCGTTACCGACGCACTTTCATCGCTCACTGCTGCACGAAATGCTGTTGCTGTGAAAGTGCCGCACGAAATGTTGCTGATCGATTTGTATGCGTCACTGCGACAATTGGACAGCCTTACAGGAGAGACGACAGCGGAAGACATCCTCAACCGGATCTTCTCGTCATTCTGCATCGGAAAATAGAGCTAAGTGCGCGGCTCAGTGTCACAGTTGTCCGTCGCTGCGAGGCGTTGCAACTAACTGCCCGCGATATAGGCTTCAAGATGTCGGATGGTTTCCTGCTGCTCGCCGATGATCCAGTTCACTAAGTCGCCGATCGAGATCATGCCGATCATTCGGTCGTCTTCAAGCACGGGGAGATGTCGGACTCGGTTCTCCGTAACGATGCGCATGCATTCTCCGACCGTGTGTCGGGGCGACACGGAGATCACCGGGCTGCTCATGATTTCAGAAACGGCCGTATCCTTCGACGACTTTCCTTTAAGGATGATCTTGCGGGCGTAGTCGCGCTCGGAGATGATACCTGTGAGTCGGCCATCCTCCATCACCGGAAGCGCCCCCACCTGTTTTTCGGCCATCAGTTCAATCGCCTGGTAAACGGTGGCGTCCGGTCGCGTAGACCAGACTTCGCGGGATTTGCCCGTCAACACGTCACGAATAGTGGTTGCCAGTTCGCTCATTGGAACCTCTTGGGGAGAGGATCATACTGCCGAGGTAAGTGAAGTGGCAAGGCCGAGCAAGTTATCAGGAAATACCTGATAGGTTGCAGCCTCCCAACCCCCGATTGACTCTTACAGAATGTCAACCCTTCAGCGGATCACCTTCAACGCAGCCCGGAACAGGGAGTCGAAGTCGTGGCCGAGAGACTTGTCCCTGCCTACTACGGTCTCGATTGCCTTCTGGGCGGCGGGGCGTTGGTAGCCAAGATTGGTAAGCGCGGAAAGGACGTCTTCAGCGGCGGGACCAGCGGAAACGACGGCAGGTGCGGCTGCGGCCATGTCTTCGAGCTTATCTTTTAATTCGACAACTAAGCGCTCGGCGAGTTTCTTGCCGACTCCGGGGATGTGGGTGAGGGTGGCGTGATCCTGTCCGCGGATCGCGGCGACAGTGCGCTCGGGGTTGAGTCCGCTGAGGATAGTAACGGCCAGCTTGGGGCCGACCCCGGTGACGGTGATGAGGCGCTCGAACAGTCGCTTCTCGTTCAGATCGAGGAAGCCGTAGAGGGCGAGCAGGTCTTCGCGGACCTGGGTATGGATGTGGAGGGAGACCTCGGAGCCTTCGGCGGGGAGTGCCGTGAAAGTGGGGATGCTGATGGCGACGTCGTAGCCGACGCCTCCCGCTTCAACGATGGCCTGGCCTGGCTGTTTCGAAAAGAGACGTCCACGGAGATGAGCGATCATCGGTTCAGGGTATACGGACCGAGAAACAGTCGGCAGTTGTCAGTCCGCAGTCGATTGGGTCTAAAAAATGGAGGACGGCTCGAGTCGATGCAAGTTTGTCGAGTATTCCGGCGTTTTCATCATTTTAAACGGAGACCGGCGGCGACCAACGAACTGATGGGTATTATCCCCTTCGCCGATACCTTATCTCAAATTCATACCCGGGATTCGCCGGGAACAGACCGGCGACGTGGCGTAGACGCTCCGCCAGGGCCGGCGCAGCCAGCAGCGGGTACTCGCGCTCGCGCAAGTCGGTGTAGTCGAAGTCAACGGTGAGGGCGAGCATGTAAACGGCAAGCGCGTCAGAGAATGCCGCTTCGAAATACGCAGTCTTGGCCTTTTCGTCTACATGTTCGCGGCCTTCGACCACCAGTTCGGGCCCGGGCGCCTCGTGAGTCCGGCCCCGTTCGCGGGCGCGTCGGCGACTCTCCCAGGCGTCCTGGCTGGTTTCTCCGCGGATGTCAGCCTTGACCTGTGACCAGGCTAAATCGGAGAAACTTTCCGGCACGCCCACGCCTTCGACGAACTGATGCGCAACGTTGATGAAGTACTCGAAAGCCAGGGCAAAGCGGTCCTGCATGAGACGCGCCGAGATGAAGGTAACCTCCGATGAGCCGAAGCTGACGTTGCGGTGACAGATGGCTCGATCGCCGAGATCAATGTTGTAAGCGGGGGCGATCGAGGTCTCGTCATCTTCTCCGATGGCCAGCGGAACGAAATACCAGGCGCGGCGCGTAAGCGCTTGGGCAACGGCAGCCGGTACAGCCTGCACGATACGCTCGAGGTCTTCAGAGGAGAGGTTTGTCTCCCCGAAGCTCGCGTAGAAAATGCCATTGGGCGCCTGCTGGACATGTGCCTCCTGCGCCACCTGTGCGGCGGTGAGCAGCGGTATCTGGGCGGCATCAACCATAAACTTGTATTCTAGCTGAGGTGGCCGGTGTGTCCGGCTGTAGCAGGGATGATTTATGGCAGTGCGTGAAATAAGCGGCGGCCGGAACCAGGCTTCAACGCGAATCTTCGGCATTCCGCTGGTTGGGCTGGGCCTGTTTTCTAGCCTGCTGATGGCGTTCGCCTTCGGCTTCCTTGTATTCTTTGCGACCTGTTTTGTCGCCATCATGAGCCTGCTTTTTTACAACGCAGCCGGCCATCATGCGATAGACATGGCAGACAGCTACCGCTATTTCGCATTCCCTGCCGGCCTGGTGGCGCTTGCCCTCGCGCTGGCGCTGCTGCTGGGGCTGTGGGTGCGGCGCAAAATCACCGGGAGATAGCGTCAATGGGCCTGGTGACGATAACCAGCGACGAGTTGAGCCGAACAACATCGGACGCTCAGGCGAGAGCGTGGTGCGCGCTGCTCGAAGCGGGTGACATCCTATATTTTCCTCAGACGCCAGTTCCCATCCTGCCCGAGGACCTGGCGTTTCTGCTCGGCCAGCAGCAGACTGACAGTTCGCTGCACAAAAACATCGCCTACAAACCCAACATCGACAGGCTCAGCGGCGTCGACCCAAAGACCGCCGATGCGGCGGCTGTGGCTCGGCTGCAGGGCATCATGCGGGCGTATTCGCAGCAGGTGGTCGAGTTCCTGACCGGGTTTCTTTCGCCCTATCGCGCAAAGTGGCGGCTCGATTATGCGAGCTTTCGTCCGCAGGAAGAGGAGGGACGCGATCTCGCGCTGCGGAAGCGCAATGACCTGCTGCATACCGATGCCTTCCCCACACGCCCAACCTATGGGGCGAGGATCCTACGATTCTTCAACAATATTCATCCAACGCGGACACGGGACTGGGTCGTGGGCGATCCGTTTGCGACAGTGGTGAAGGAGTACGCGCCGCAGGACATTCGTCCTGAAGCGGACAATGGGCTGAGCCGGGCCGCAAAGGGACTGGGACGGGCTATTGGGCTGGGTGCGGCGATCCCGTCGGTCAAGCGCTCGCCTTATGACGAGTTCATGATGCGGTTCCACAATTTCCTTAAAGAGAATGCAGAATTTCAGTCGAAATGCGCGAAATATGCGTACCAATTCCCCCCTGGGTCGAGCTGGATGGTTTACACCGACACCGTCCCCCATGCCGTACTGGCCGGCCAGTATGCACTGGAGCAGACTCTGCTGGTTGAGCCCGATGCTTTGGTGACGCCCGAGACTTCTCCGCTGAAGGTGCTGGAGGGGATTGCAGGAACGGCGCTGGTCTAGGGCGTCGTGAATCCGGGACGGCCTTCGCGGATGCGGGCGGAGAAGTCGGGGTCGCTGTCGGCGGCTTTGGCGGCGGGGTTAATGTAGGCGCGCTGCTTGAGCTGGTCGAAGGGCAGGCCACCGGTCGCGAGGTTGCCCATCCTGTATTCCATCTCGTCTCCCTTGCCGTTCAACAGGACTGCCAGCCTGAAGGGCTGGGTCTGCATGGACTTGAGGGCGAAGATCTGCGTGGTGCAGTTGTCGGTGAGGGCGTTGTACCAGCGCGGGTGGTCGTGGAGGTCGTTGGCGAGGGAGATGTAGTCGAGGAAGAGCGAGCGCGCAAAGGGGACAGTCGCGGTGGTGTGGTAAAGGTAGAGGTCCTCGTCTTTGCGGTAGTTGGTGCGCAGGCGGACGACGTCGCGCTCGGTGCTGATGACGGAGATGAGCGTGAACTGGCGGAAGAATCCGCGGATGGCGGAGTAGCTCTGGCCGACCTGCTTGCGGGCTTCGATGGAAAAGGGAACGTAGTTGCCGTTTCCGAAATCGAAGCTGAGGATGGTGTGGGCGATCCAGGGGGACCCCCAGTAGTCGAGGAAGAGGTCGAGGCCGCGGATGTCGTCGAGGTTGACCTGCTTTGTCTCCCACTGGCAGGTGTAGTCAAGCTCGGCGCGATAGTCGCAGTTGCGCAGGTTGTGGATAGTGACGATGTTCCCGTTCACCTCGGCCCAGGCGGTGTGCGAGACGTCGGCCTGCCAGTCCTCGTGGTTCGAGGGCTTGAGCGAGAACCACCAGAACATCACAATGGCCGAGCAGGCGATGCAGCCGAGGACGCGCCGCCAGAACCTCTTAACCCAGACAAGGACCGCGACGAGGGCAAGCAGATAGAGGACGATGCAGGGGATTCGCAGCCAGGCGATCCGGACATCGAAGTAGAGCGTCGCGGCGTTCCATAAAATCAGGACCAAGAGCAGGAAGCCGATGAAGAGGCGTCCGCAGTTGCGGAGGATGGTATGTGATGGTGGCGGTTGCGTTCCTGCGACGTGCATCTGACGATTAAAGCCTAAAGCTGCAGGGAACGATCATCCCATTTCGGGAATAATCGGGCTGTACTAACCACCCCACCCCCTCCCCCTTAAAATCCATTGCTGATTGATTTGATTGGGTTTAACCGGCGCCTCGGGGCTACGTGATATACAGCATGGGACTTACGGTTACCTCATTAGAAATAAAGGAGTTACGGCTGGGATTCCCATGCGGGATGGTTCCATTTTGGAACAGCGCCGACAAACAGAAAGGCCCGGCTGCGGTGCCGGGCCTACTTTGATTCCTAATTTCTATTGCAGCGGATTGGGCCGTAATTCTCGGCCACGGGCGCAGAGCACAGAGCGCAGAGCACAGAGCGCAGAGCTCAGGGAAACGGGGCGAAGTCAGCGACCTTCCGGACGAAGACCTGGTGGCAAAAGTTGATGACGCGGGCTTCGGACCTAGACGGCTAAAGGTGCTGGTACTCAGGCTATTGCTTTTGGGAAGTCGGCGCGTTCTCGATGATCAGGGAACAGTGCACCTCGATGGGATGTTTCTGCGCGTCCGCGAGGTTTCCATCGAAGAAGTCACAAGCAAGGATGTTGTCCGGTCCGCTGCGCCGCGCGGAGAAGACGTTCACGTTGACTGATGCAGGTCCATCAAGCCACGGGATCCGCTTCTGATTGACTTTGTCTCCATGGATTACGACGGAGGCGTCTTTGCCGGGGATGGTTATTCGTTCTGTGCCGAGCTGAATCTGGCCTACCTGATCTCCATATTGTTTCCTGGCCGGAAGCGGGTATCCATAATATTGGGCGGAGACGACGATGCCTTCGGACAACCTGCGCAGTTCTGCGGCGGCCCTGGCTGACAGGGAGATTCGGACCTCGAAGCCATATGGCCCTGTGGGCGCCGATGCGAAACCGGCCGGTGACGCGACAAGGACCGTCAACGCGCAAACAATCCAGCCGACCAATCGAACGCGCACAGACATGCCGAGACAAGTGTCTCAGGAACAGGGCTCAGATCTTCCAGCCGAGGGCTTTTTCGTAAAAACTTGATGGCGCGCTGGACGTCGTCTGCGGGGATTTCAAAGTGAACGATGGGATTTGGCATGGCGGGAGAAGGATAGCGGATGGGAGGGTGGGTTGACACGGATTGTGACGAAACGGGTGAATTGCCCAGAAATAGAGCTTCTCCTCACTGGAGCAGTTCTACCTTGCCGTTGAACTCGGCCTCTTCTTCGATGGAAACTCTCGCGGTTCTGATATCGCCCACCAGTTTTCCGCGTGCCCTTATCTGAACGTGCGAACTCCCAAAAATGTTGCCGTAAACAGCGGCACTCGAGGCAATGATGATAACGTCTGCGTGTAATTGGCCGTGTACTTCTGCTTCGGGCTCAACAATCATTGTTTTGGTGGGGAAGCTTATGTGGCCTCTGACTGCGCCTCGCAGGTGAACGCCATCCGATTCCACATTTACGCCTTCTGGTATGAAGGGTTTGGCGATTTGCTTTTGCTCGAGAACCTGCAGAAGGTCAAGCTCCGGCGGAGCGGGCAGTGCCGTCAGATTGCCATTACTGTCTCTATGGAGCGCAATACCGAGATCCTTTAGCTTCTGCAGAAGTTCTATCTCAGCGTTGATTGTGGAGATTTCAGCAAGCCTAGCTTCTGCTTCAGTTTTTTTTGCATCCGCGGCACTCTTTTTTATTTGCGTTTCCATCGATCTGCGCTGCAACTCTGCTTCTGTTCGGATCCTTTCTTCTTCAGCAAAGTTTTTTAACGCCTCAGCGTATTCATGGCTTGCGAGGCCTTCGAGCTTTCGGCGTCCCAAATCGACACCATCGCTCAGCAGTTCGGCCGGAGTAATGTGATGTTCTTCTGCGAAATCTGAAATAGCGTGGGTCGTATTGCGGAACCGCTCTCCGGCTTTGCTCCCCCAGTCGCCCGGTAGGAGAGCCCGTATGCGCGCGACGATGCGCGTGCTTATCGGGCTAGACCAGGACACCGGCGGGTTCTCCCACAAGAACTTCAGCGAGTTCGAAATCTGATTCAAGACCTGCTCCGCCGCACGCCCGATAATACTCGGCCAAGGTCTTTAGGCAGCCCTTTACCTGCTCAGCAGTTAGGTCCGGCGAAAACGTAATTTCGAAATTATTTGGGATGGGGCGATCATCGAGGAAACGGCGGAGCGCCGCGGCGGCTTCCATCGCTCTTGCGCTGAAGTCTTCGAGCGAACGGAACAACCACAGCCGTTCGGGAAATGCCTTCAGATGTTCAGCTTTGTATGCAGCCAATACGGCTTCATCATTCAGGTCGCTAAGGTCGGCCGCCATGATGAATATCAGAATCGGGCGTTTGAGCCGCACCGCTTCATTGAGCTCGAGTTCAGTAATGGAAAGGTGTTGAGGATTGCGGCCCGGGCTCACAGGTGTCGGGCCGTATTTGTGAGTAATGATTGCAACATAAGCGGACGCATTCCGCACCATCTGAAATGACGACTCAATGATATCGACATCCTTCGCCGTGTCATTTTTCGTCGCAATGTCTATGAGTCCCTGATCTTTGAGAGCTTTAATCAGAACTGCGCGGTAAGCTTTTACGTCTGGGGTATTGGAGATCATTACGCCCGGATAAACGCGCGGAGAGTCGCTGTCGCTCGGCATCGCGATTCCAATATAGAAAGCTGTGATCGAATTTACAACGTGAAATCTTGTGAGACGTGAGTTCGCTTTAGCGGCATTGAGGCGCGCTCGTGACTCTGGAAAAGAGGATCGCTCTCTCTCACCCTTTCGGCCAGAACCAGTCCGAAAGGATGGGGCACCCTCGGTTCGTGCTCCGATGGATAAAAGCAGGTCCTTCGACTGCGTCCGCCACGGCGGACTTCGCTCAGGATGACATCCTTGGGTGTAGGGAGCAGGGTATGCCCTGCAACGGCCCGATAGAATGGCGGAACGGATGAAGCGAATTCTGGTGACCGGCGCAACAGGCAAAGTAGGCAGTCATTTCATCGGGCGTGTGCTCGACGACTGCCAGGAGATTACGATACGGGCGCTGTGCCACAACCGCAGTCCTGAGCCGAGGGAACGGCTGGAGATCGTGACCGGAGACATCTCCGACCGGGAAGCTGTGCGGGCTGCGATGCGCGGGATCACCCATGTGATCCATTGCGCGACCTGCAAGGAAACCGCAGATGAGGTGATCGATGTCACGGTCAAAGGCCTCTTCTGGCTGTTGGAGGAGTGCCGGCTCAGCGATTCGTTCCGACAGATCATCCTGATCGGCGGAGATGCGGCTCTGGGGCATTTCTTTTATCCACACCCGATTCCGGTGACGGAGCAGCAGAAGCACAGCGCGTATCCGGGCTGCTATGCGCTCTCGAAGGTTCTGGAAGAGGTGATGCTGGAGCAGTATTTCGTTCAATACGATCTTTCGGGGTGCTGCCTGAGGGCTCCGTGGATCATGGAGAAGGACGATTTCAAATACACGCTCTCGTTCGGGGAAGACGTCTTCGGCGGGCCGCGGTGGAGGGACCTGGTCGGCGCTGAGGCGGCGGACAAATATCTGGAGAGCGGCACGGTGCCACTGATGCTCGATCCGGAGGGAGCGCCGGTGAAACGCAACTTTGTGCACGTGAGCGATCTGGTCGAGAGCATGATTCTGGCTCTGGATCATCCCAAGGCGCGACAGCAGACTTTCAATATCTGCATGGATGAGCCGGTGGACTATCGTCAGGTCGCAGATTATCTGCGAGAGACGCGAGGAATGCCTTCGGTCGAGATTTCGACGCCGTACTGGTCGACCTGGCTCGACAACAGTAAGGCGAAGTTTTTGCTCGGGTGGCGTCCCCGCTATGACCTGCGACGGCTGATTGACGATGCCTGGTCGTATCAGCGCAGCGAAACTGATCCGCGCAAGGTGTGGTATCCGGGATAGAGCTTAGTTTCGCGAAGGTGGGCACCCGGCTTCGCTCGGGATGACAACTTAGGGTGTAGATGTACCCCACTCAAGCCGACTGCGGGCTTGAATGGGGCACATCTCGTCTCAGCTTTGACAAGCCTATTTGGGCCTGGGTGCGCCGGGCCTGGGCGCCGGAGCCTGCCTCATTTGCATTTCATGCATCTGCTGCGAGTGCTGGGTCTCCATCTGCTGCATTTCCTGGGAGTGCCGTTGCGACATCTGGAACTGCTGCTGCTGGTTGTAATGCTGCTGTTGCGCCTGCTGACGCTCGGATTCCTGCCTTTGCAGGAGTTGCTGGTGCTCCTGGTTCTGCTTGTTGACCAGTTCCTGCTGCTGATTCCGGTAAGTTTCATCCAGTTGGGGATTGCCGGTGTTCGGACGCGTGACCTGGTGCGGCTGAATGTTGTAGGCATGCGGGTTGGACGGCGGGTGATAAGCCCCTCCCGCCTCCCTGGCAGGGACCGCTCCAGCGCCGCGGAACTCGCCGGGCCGAGCAGTTGCAGCGATGGGTGGCTTGCCCTGGTTCTCTGAAGCGCGCAACTGAGGATTGGACCGGGCCTCGTTGATGTGCTGCTCCTGTGCTCGAACCGGCGGGATGCGTTGCATACGGTCGACCCGATCCTCCTCGGGTGTCGGACGCGCCCGAATACCGCCCTCGCCGCCGTTGTAGCTGACGTGGTTGACATTGTTCACGATCACGCTGCGGTCGATGTAGGTGTTGTGGATGATGGTTGTGTTCACATTCAGGACGGCGGTGTTATAGCGGAAGATGCCGTCATCCCAGCGGCCGCCGACGAAGCCTACGCCGAAGTAGCCGAAGCCATAATTGATGCCTCCGTAGAATCCGACCTGCGGGGCCCAGTAGCCGGCGTGGAAAAAGTAGCCGCCGGCGCCCCAACCCCACCAGGGCGGAGTCCAAAGGAATCCGGGCTGAGGCGCAAGGATCCATGTTCCGGGGACCCAGTAGTAGCCGAAGTCGGGATCCCAGGCCCAGTATCCGGGTGTCCACAGATAACCATCTCCGGGACACACAGGCAGTGCGTAGACGGGCAACGGAGGCGGCGCGAATCCGACGATGATGGCAACCTGCCCGAAGGAGGGTCGCAAGAATGCCAGCGAACAAAGAGCGAGAAGTGCGATGCGCAAAGCTCGATTCATGATGGGTACTCCTGACTGAATGCGTCCGAACTTTGGTGGAGGCGTGGGCAACTGATCGATGTGGTGACTCATTCTAGTACGCGTTGCAATCCACCAGGCAGACTCTTCATTGCGCCTGGGATGACAATTCAGGTGTAGGTTGCAGCACTACCCCACTCAAGCCAACAGCAGGCTTGAGTGGGACACCCAGCACAGGGAACAGGGTGTAGGGCACAGGGCTCACTCAAGCTATGACGTGCTTAAGTGGGGCCGCCGCCCCCAAAGCGTTGCCTCGGCCCCTTCCAGGGGTCTCATCGAGGCGTGCCAAATTTGCGTCGAGTCCGAGCTGCGGTTTACAGTTCGCGAATCGCAGTCACAGGGTTTCGGTGCATCGCTCGATGCGCCGGAAGGTAGCATGCTGCCAAAGACATTGTTCCCAGGAGCATGACGACGGAAACGACGGTGACCGGATCGTTGGCGCCGATTCCGTACAACAGCCGGACGATAATGCGTGTCAGTCCCAACGCAAACGCCAGCCCCAGCGCCAGCCCGATGCCTGTGAGCCACAATCCCTGCGAGAGCACGAGCCGCAGCACGTCCACACGGGAAGCACCTAGAGCCATTCGTACTCCGATCTCGTGGGTTCGCAATTGGGTTCGATAAGCCACGACTCCGTAGATTCCGGTTATCGCAAGCACCAGCCCAATCAGCGCGAACATTCCCGCCAGGGTGCTCTGTATGACCGCGAAACTGCTCGCCATCTGGGTGCTCTCCCGCAGGGAACGCACATCGAAAACCGGCAGCCGTGGATCGATTTCGTGGATGGTATTTTCCACCGCTGGCGCAAGGTCGGCCGGATTTCCCTCGGTCTCCACCTGCACGATCGTCTCGTACCCGGCCTGGAAAAAGCTCATATAGACCATAGGCTCCGGTGACTCATTCACGAAAATATGTGTTGAATTCCTGGCAACGCCGACAACCGTGAAAAGTCTGCCCCACACCCTGAGCCTCTTTCCCAGCGGATCCTGCCCTGGCCAGTAGCGCCTCGCCGCGGTCTGATCCACGATGAGTACCCTCGGGGCCTTTTCATCGTCATCCGGTGTAAACTCGCGTCCTTCCAGAATGGGTATATGAAGGGATTCGAAATACCGCGGGGCCACCTCGGCGTGGTACACCTGCAAAGATTCATGGGGGTGCGGCACATACCCTTCCGGGTACGCATCCTCGCCCTTGTGGCTCAGGGTCATCGGAATCCAGTCCGTAAGAGACGCAACCTTCACACCGGGCAATGCCGACACGCGGTCAAGTATCTTGTGACGGATCAACTGTTCCTCGTCGTGGCTGTAGCCGGCAATATTCAGCCCCACGGCCGCAGTGAGAACGTGGTCCTGCTCAAATCCGGGATTCGCGCCGGCGAGATTCCGCAGTGTTCGCAGAAATAGCGCGCAGCACAACAGCAGCGGAAGTGAAAGCGCGATTTGCGCCACCACCAGCCCGCTGAGCAATTTCCGGTTGCGAGAGCCGCCGGAGATACTTGCAGACTCTGCCTTCAGTACCTCAATGGCCGGCGCGTGGGCCGAACGCCACGCGGGGAGCGCGCCGCACAGCATGCCGACCAACAGGGACGACACCGCAATCCCGATGACCACCTTATGGTCCATGCTCCCGTTGAGTATGAGGGGATTCGAGTTCGCCGGAAAGAACCATGCGAATGTCTTCGAAGTCCACGATGTCAACACAAGGGCCACGGCTCCTGCGACGACGGAAAGCACCACGCCCTCCAGCACCATCTGCCGCACCAGTTGAATACGATTCGCCCCGAGCGACTGGCGGATGGCAAGTTCGCGCCGCCGGGATACAAACCGCACCAGCGTGAGCGTAGCCACGTTCGCGCAGGTCAGCAACAGCACCACAGCGGCGAAGGCCAGCAGAATGGGCAGCGTCGCCGCCATGTATCCATTGGCGCCAAAGGGCGAGCGCCACATGGGATCCAGCGTGATCCGGTTATCGCCGAGATGCTGGTCCGGATACGCCGCCACAATATGACGCATCTCGGTATCGAGATCCTGGGCTGCCTGGCCAAGGCTCACGCCGGGCCGCAATCTTCCGATTACGTTCAGCCAGACCGCACCACCACTGCGATGCGTCATCCGCCACTCATCTGTCCCGAGGGGATCGAGCGTTACCCACAGATCTTCACGGATCCCGGGCATTGCTCCGACAACCCCCTCCGGCGCCACACCGATCACCGTCACGGGATGCCGGGCGATCTCGATCGATTTGCCCACAATTGCCGGGTCTTTGGCAAAGCGCGTCTTCCAGAGCGAATAGCCCAGAACCACGCTGGGAACGGCTGGACGCGTCTCTTCTTCAGCCAGAAAGAAGCGCCCCAGCATCGGCTTGATGCCGAGCACATCGAAATAATTCGCCGATACGTTCGCAATATAGACACGCTCCGGCTGTGCGCCGCCGGTCAGAGTGATCCAATCGTGATGATAGGCGAGGATTCCGGCGAAGGTGTGGTTCTGCTCGCGCAGATCGCGATAGTCGAGATACGAGAAGGGCGGAGTCGGAGAGAAGCTCCGTTCCCCCCGCTGCAGGCTCACAAGATTGCCCGTGTCCCGCGCGCCAGGAATGGGACGCAACATTGTGCCGTCGATCCAACTGAATACGGTGCTGTTGGCGCAGATAGCTACTGCAAGCATCGCAGTCGCGGTGATCGTAAAAGCCCGGGCTCTTGCGCAGTTGCCGTAAGGCGTAACGGACATCCCGGCCCAATTGTTCAAGCCAGCCTTGGCCCCACATCTCGCGCGTCACATCTTGCACTAGAGGAATATTTCCAAATTCCCGCGCTGCCGCTTGTCGCGCCGACTCTGCCGTCTCGCCTCGCGCCACTCGATCTGCAATCGCCATCTGCAGGTGCGCATCAATCTCTTCCTGCAATTCGCGCTTGCGCCGTTGAAAACCGAAGCTCGGGAGCCACTTCATGACTCACTCTCCTCCGGCTTGACGTACATTACCGACCCAATCGCTTCGACAATCCGCTCCCATCGGCCCAGATCCGAGGCCAACTGCTTTTTCCCCTTGACCGTGATTCGGTAGTATCGGGCTCTTTGCTTGCTCTCTGACTGCTTCCATTCCGACTGCACCCAACCCTGGCGCTCCAATCGATGCAGAGCCGGATACAGTGATCCGGTCTCCACCTGAAGGACATCTCCGGATCGCAAACGTAAAGCCTGGACAATGCCATATCCATGCTGCGGTCCCCATTGCAGGGTCTGAAGAATAAGCATGTCGAGTGTTCCCTGCAACAGCTCAATCCGGTTCCTATACTGGTCTTTTTCGCTCATAGATGTAGACACTCTACTCCCAATGGAGGTAGATTGTCTACTTGGGCTTTGTATACCGCAGCGAGCAGCCTTGCCCACTCAGCAGATTTAAAAGTACGTCAGTTCTCAGGACGAAACTTGGTGATTCTGCATTGGCGCTAAATCGCCGATGTCACTTCTTGAACCAAGCATCAGTGCTGCTAAGTCGGCTTATCGTTACTAATCAACAGATCTTGGGGCAGTTGCGTCCGGTCATGGTGCGACTTGGTAAGTCTTCTGGGGCAAATTACGGCGAGCCAGCGTTTCGCTCGGTCTCTCGCCAAAAAGTTCACGATAGTATTGCGAGAAACGGCCGAGATGAAAGAAGCCCCATCTTGTTGCCGCATGCGTTACAGACTCGGTGTGCCGAGGGCTAAGCAGCTCTTCCCGCACTTGATTGAGCCGTTCCACCCGTAACCATTCCTGTGGACACAGACCGTACTCCACCTGGAAGGTGCGTTGAAGCGTCCGCGGGCTCAAGCCAGTTGCTTTCGACATCGACCGCAGGTCCAGCACCTCGACAGGATCGCGCTCTACCAGCTTCACCGTGTTACGCAGGATTTCACGACACAGGCGAAGACGGCGAGGATCACCGGATCGTCGCACAAGCGGCTTTGCACTGATCATATTGGCCACTCTCGCCAAAAGGTCGTTCTCAACGGATTCCCCCAGACGTGCAGCGTTCTGGAGTGAACCAAGAGGCCGCAACGAACGATCGAGATCGCGCAGGCGGTTCAGCAACTGATGGCCACTTTCCTGCACTTTTGGTTCGAGAGTCACAATTCCGGAACTCGGAAGCTGTGGTATCTGGTCCAGATGGTCAACACAAAACTCAAGCAGTCGTTCGCGCGGGATAACAAATGCGAGCCAGGTTGCGTTGGGCCACGCGCGATAACACATCTCTGATTTTTCCGCGTAAAACTGGACCGTCCCCATCCTTACATTGGAACCATTCAGGATGGTCGGCTCGTTCTGATGAAGCATCGTACCGATCGTGATCGCGTTGGGTGCGAAAATTCCATTTACCAGGACAGCAGGTGAATAAATTCCCCGGTTGATAATGGAGTGCGGTAAGCAACATTGCAGCAAATCAATGTTCGACCCGCCGCCCGGCAGTCGCCGATGCTCAAACTCAGCGCCACTGACAACGTGTGCTAGAGCCTGGGGAGCAAACTCAGTCAATCCAACAAATTCTGTTGAAATGCGAGGTTCCCAATCCATCGGCGGCCCTTGAGGTTGAGGCATCCGTGTCGCTCCAAGTGACAGCAATTTTCTCCCTTTTATGCAGCCTGTCGCAATTCGGATAGTGGCCTATCTGTGCGGTGCGATAACTTTTGATCGGTTGAATGGAGGAACCCTGAGATGAAATGTGGGCGGCGGAAGACACTCTTCGCAGTACAGATGATCGTGACAATGGGATTCGTGGCGCAGACAGCCTGGTGCCAGGACACGGTTTCATTGGCAGACGCCACATTGAAAGGCAATGAAAAGATTGCCACTCCGTATGGAGAGGTGAGACTCGAGGACAATTACATTACTGACGACAGTTCAAAGAAGCTGTTCGACGCGATGGATACACAGCGCGCTGCCCAGGCTTATATCTGGTCCACACCGCTGGTGAGCTTTACGACGTGGAGAGATCAACAGAATCTGCTTTATGGTCCAAACGCGCGCGGCACTTTCGCTGTGTTCGTAAGTTACAACGAAAAGCTTGGAATTGTTACGGGGAACCTGACAACGCCGTACATTATTGGATTTGACAGCCTTTCAAAGGGGCCAATCTATGTTGACTATCCGGCGGGCAAAACCGCCGGCGGATTTCTCGATTTCTGGCAGCGCCCGATAACGGACTTGGGCCTGACCGGCCCCGATCAGGGCAAAGGCGGGAAGTACATTATCGTCGGGCCAGAGGACGATCCGGCAAAGTACAAGAAACCTGGCATCTATGTTTTTCAGTCAGCCACGAACAATGTCTTTCTGGGACTTCGACTCCTTGAAGCTGATCCAGGGTTCAAGGACAAATTCAAATCAGAGTTAAAGATCTCGGCAGTCGGTGGAAGCCCTGTCGCCATCAAGTTTATCGAGGGCGAGAACAAGCCATGGTCGGCGACAGCGCCACGCGGCATCGACTATTGGAAGACTTTAGCGGAAATCGTCAATGACGAGCCAGTGCGCGAGCAGGATAAGGCGTGGATGGCCATGCTCGAACCGCTCGGCATCGTCAAGGGCAAGCCGTTCTCGCCGGATGAAAGGCAGACCAACATCCTCAAAGAAGGTGGTGCTCTAGGCGAACTGATGACGCGTAATCTGCAGATTAATCCGCGCTATACCGAGCCATATTGGGCAGGTACACAGTGGTACAAGAGCTTTGATTTCTCCATCCCCCAGGAGACAAATACGATAGTAGAGCTCGACCAGCGTGCGACGTGGTTCTATGAGGCTGTTACCAGCACCAAGGGCATGGTCAATCCAGTGGTCGGTGGCGGGCAGGTCTATATGACCACCAAGCGCGACAGCAAAGGGGATCTCCTGCGTGCGGATAAGACGTATCGTCTTCACGTGCCTGCCAACGTTCCCGTGGGCCAGTTCTGGGCGCTTACTCTCTATAGTGAGAACACGCGGCGGGCTTATGAGAATGGTGAAGGCACACTTCGCTCCGCAAATCTGGACAGCCGTCTGCAAGACCTGAAAAGAAATCCCGATGGCTCAGTCGATCTTTATGTCGGCGCGAAGGCACCCGCTGGATTCGAGACGAACTACATGAAGACAGTGGGTAGTGACGGGTGGTTTGTATACTTCCGTCTTTACGCGCCACTCCAGCCATTTTTCGACAAGTCGTTTAAGCTACCTGATTTTGAGATTGTAGAATAACTTCCGGAGAAAATATGAAGCCCACACTTCTCGCAGGAAGTTGTCTGCTTCTCGTTCTCTCCGCAGGTTGCAAACAGGCAACGAATACGCCAACTCCCGGCAAAATCGATCCCGCTCAAGCACAGGCCATCGCCAAAAACGCTTACATCTTCACCTATCCGCTGGTGATGAACTATCGCACCATGTATAAGCAGGCGATTGAGGGCGACCATGCCTTCGGCAAATGGCTCAACCTTGGCATTTCTTCGCCGTCAGACACTGACATCGTCACTCCAAACAACGACACACCCTACTCCTATGCATGGCTGGATCTTCGTGCTGAACCCTGGGTCCTCACGCTGCCAAAGATCGAACCAAAGCGCTTCTACACCAGCCAGTGGGACGACATGTGGGGATACGTCCTCGACAACCCGGGATCCATCCTCGATGGCAACAACGGAACTACCGTTTTGCTGGCCTCACCAAACTGGAAGGGCGATCTGCCTAAGGGCGTCAATCGCGTCATACGCGGGGAGAGCGATTTTCTCGGCTCGCTCACGCGGACACAACTGATCGGTGGAAAAGCGGACCTTCCACGCGTCAAAGAGATTCAAGCCGGCTACAAGCTTCAGCCTCTTAGCCAATACCTCAAGACTAATGCGCCCCCGCCAGCGCCAACGATTGATTGGCCAAAGTGGACCGAAGGAGATGAGACAAACTCCAAATACTGGTCCTACGTCTCGTTCCTACTCCCCTACACCACGCCGAATCCTGCGGACAGTGCGATCTACGACAAGATGGCCTCCATCGGCATCAAGCCCGACTTTAAGCTGGAAGACCTTGACCCGGCAATTCGCTCCGCAGTCGATAAAGGATCCGAAGACGCTCGTGCGGAGATGAAGAAGCAAAGTGAAATCATCGCCGACGCAGGTAAGCTCTTCGGCAACCGTGAGCGTCTGGGGGCGGACTATTTGAATCGCGCCATGGGCGTATACATGGGCATCTTCGGCAACGTAACGGATATCTCGGTCTACTACTCCGTACTCCAGGACTCGAATGGACAGCCTCTTGACGGCAGCAAGAGCAGCTATACCATCACCTTTCCCAAGGGCCAGGCCCCCGCTGTGAAGTACTTCTGGTCGATGACCATGTACAACCTTCCCCAGCGCCTGCTCGTGGCAAACCCGATCGACCGCTACTCAATCGGAAGTGCTACGCCCGGGCTGAAGTACAACGACGGCTCGGTGACCATCTACTTCTCGCCAAAATCACCCGGCAAGGAAAGGGAGAGCAACTGGCTACCGGCACCGAGCGGCCCCTTCTGGGTGGTTCTTCGCTGCTACGGCCCATCGAAGGAAATCATCGACGGTACGTGGCAGAAGCCGAAACCGGTGCCCGTGTCCTGATCAATAGTTGGGTCGCAATCAACGCCAGCTGTTGACTTGAGTGGGGCCATTCAGAACTTTCCCTGCGAAAGATCGGGCCCGAAGGACCGTACCTCATCTGCCGTAGGCCAGAGCGCGACGGTTTTCGAAGCTTTAGCCGACAGGTGAAGCCCAAAGCGCTCATCGACGCAGATAGGAAATGAAAAGTCGGCTTGTCGCTACTTATCGTGCGGGAGCCGCGGCGAGTTTTGCAGCAGACCCGAACCCGACATCCAGAGTGGTTTGCCTAGAGAGGCTTGTCCGACTCGTAGGGGGTGAGCTGGTCGGCGATCTTTGACTTGTCTCCCACCACCACAATCGTCATCTGGTTGGGCTTGATGTATTCGCCCGTCATCTTTTGTACGTCGTCGGGGGAGACGGCGTTGACATTAGCGATGTAGTGGGTCAGGTAGTCCTCTCCGAGGCCCTGGAAGTCGACGTTCTGGAGCTGGCTGATGAGGGCTCCACGGCTGGAGTTGCGGATGATGAAGATTCCGGAGAGATAGTTCTGAATACCCTTGAGCTCGGCGCTCGAGGGCGCGGCGGACTTGAGGCGGTCGATCTCGCCGATGATTTCCTTGAGCGAGGGGCCGGTGAACTGCGTGGTCACGTCGGCGCTCTCGGCCCAGTAGGCGTCGTGATAGCGGTCAGAGATCTGGCTGAAGGGCGAGTAGGTGTATCCCTTCTGCTCGCGGATGTTGGCGGTGATGCGGGAATTGAAGGATCCGCCGAGCAGGGCGTTGGTGACCTGCAGGGGAATGGCGTCAGGACTGTTTGGCGGCGGCGCGGGCAGGCCGACGATGAGCGTGGATTGGGGTGCGCCGGGGCGGTCGGTGACGCTCAGAACCCGCTGAGGCTTGACGGTGGGAACGTCGGGCGTCCAGGGCGATCCGGTCTTCGGCCATTTGCCGAAGCTCTCTTCGATGGCCTTTTTGACGGCGCGGGAATCGAATTTTCCGGCGACGTAGAGGTGGGACCGCTGGGGATTGAAGTTCGTGGTGAAGTAGGTCTTTACGTCGCCGATGGCGATGGCCTTCACCTGATCGTCGGGGGGCAGGACGATGGAATAGGGATGATCGCCGTAGAGGATCTTTCGGAACTGGATGTTGGCGATGGTCCGCGGGCGTGATGCGGCCACGGCGTTCTGGCGAAGCATGTTGTTCTTGAGGCGGACGAGCTCGGACTCGGGCAGGCTGGGGTGCTGGATGAGGTCGGAAAGGAGCTTGACGGCGTCAGGGCCGAACTCGGAGAGGACGTCGAGACCGGCGAAGGTCTGGTCGTCGGTCACGGATACGTCGAAGGTGCTGCCCATGGCGGCGGCTGCGTCGGCGAGCTGCTTCTGATTGAGGGTAGCGGTGCCTTCCTTGAGCAGCTCCCCGGTGATGCCAGAGACTCCGCCGTGATTGGCGCCCTCGTTGATGGTTCCGGCGTTGACGGCGAGGCTAACGGTGACCTTGGGGATGTTTCCGTAGGGCACGATCGTGACCTGGAGGCCGTTGTTCAGGGTGTAGGTCTGGTGCGCGGGGACGGTGAAGGCCTTGGCAGGGCCGCCTTCGGGCGGTGTCTGCTTCTGTGCCACGGCGGAGTCAGGCGCAGCCGTTGCGAGAAGCAGTGCAGCGGCCGGGATGAGGATTGCGGTGCGGGTCGTCTTTCTCATGGCTATTCTCCTCGGCTACTGAATTTGGCAGCTACTGGTTTTTGGGCGGCGCGGCGGCGGCGTCCTTTTTGGGAGCGGGCTCGAGGACGATGACGGTGCGGTTGGTGGGGCGGAGATACTCCTGCGCGGTCTTCTGGATGAGCTCGGGCGTGACCTTATCGAACTCGGGGATAAGGGAATTGATGCGGCCGGGATCGTTGTCGAAGAGGGCGAAGCTGGAGAGTATGTCCATGACTCCGAAGCCGCCGAACTCACCCATGGTGTCGTAGAGGCTGGAGCGGAGCTTGACGCGAGAGCGGTCGAGGAGCTGCTTGTCTACGGGTTTGACGAGGAGCGGATTGATGGCTGCGTCCATGGCCGAGAGCACGGTGTCGGCGGAGACGTTGGGGTCGTAGCGCACGTCGGCGATCATTAGCATCGGGCCCTTGTAGTCGAACATGTTGCCGAGCAGGTTGATGCCTCCCTCAACGCTGTCGGTGAGGCCGCGCTTCTGGACCAGCTCCTGGTAGAGAAGGCTGTCGTTGCCCTCGATGAGCATCTGCTCGATGAGGCCCATGGCGTAATACTCGGGCGTGTTGCGCTCGGGCATGTGGTATCCGATGGCCAAAGCGGGGCGCGGGGCGAGAGGGTCGGTTTTGGTGATGCGCTTCTCGGCGGTCTGCCGGGGCTCGGTGAGGTCGGGCTGCGGAGGCAGCTGGGAAGACTTGATAGGGCCGAAGTATTTCTCGACGAACTTTTTCGCGTCGGCGGGGTCGAAGTCGCCGACGATGGTGAGCGCCGCGTTGTTGGGCGCGTAGTAGGTGTTGAAGAATTTCTGCACCTCGTCGAGCTTGGCGGCTTCGATATCGGTGAGGTCGCCGTAGAAGTTGTGGGCGTTATACCAGTTGGAGTTGGCGGCCATGGGCATGTCGATCCAGGGGAAGCCGCCGTAGGGAGCGTTGAGCACGTTGACCTTGACCTCGTTGCCGACCACTCCTTGCTGGTTCTTGAGGTTTGCTTCGGTGACGGCGAGGCCGCTCATGCGATCGGATTCGGCCCAGAGGATGGTTTCGAGCTTGTTCGAGGGCACGACTTCGAAATAGTTGGTGAAGTCGAAGCGGGTCGATCCGTTGAGCACGCCTCCGTTGCTCTGGATCAGCTTGATGAACTCCATCTTGCCGAGATTGGCGGAGCCCTGAAACATCATGTGCTCGAAGAGGTGGGCGAAGCCGGTGCGGTCGCGCGGCTCGACGCGGAAGCCGATCTGGTAATAGACGCCGACGCAGACGGTCGGAGCAGTGTGGTCGGGCGAGAGCACAACGCGCAGGCCGTTGGGGAGCTTGTAGTACTCCACGGGCACGTGGAAGTCGTCAGAAGCGGCAAAGAGCGGCAACTCGATGATGAGCGCGGCAAGCAAGATGAACCACAGGGAACGAACGAGCCTTTGTGGCTTTCTGAGCATGAGTCCTCCGGATGCTATCTGAAGTGTGAGGAAACCGGGGCAATTCAGACAGAGACAATTTACGTTTTATCGCCACGCGGAGCAAAGGATTTGACGTGAAGGTGGCCGTAGCAGGGGTGAAGCGCAGATCTCCGCACCGCCGGGCGCAGCCCGTGATTGCAGTCGGGAGTATATCGCATTGAAAAAAGACGAGTCCGAGTCGGCCGGCCTGCGATCTATATCGCATCGGAGGCCAGACCGTGGGGATATTCGACCGGACCAGCGTAATTCAGGGAGATGATGGATGCCGAGACGGGCATTACCGCGCCAAGGAAAGCGTATTCGAGCCGCTGTGTCCGGATGGCTCGGACAAGTGCCTTGATCCGAATGACGCGATTTCGCAGCAGGCGCAGAATCCAACGGGCCTCGGCGATGTGAGAGTGGGGTCGGCGTCGGAGGAGGCAGCGGGAATTCCTGCGATCTACAACACGATGCTCTATGGCATTGGCGATATGGGGGTGATGCGGGCTCCAGAGGCCTTTTTGAAGATCAATCACGTCACGGGATTCGATTGCCAGAGCTGCGCGTGGCCGAGTCCTGACAAGCACCGGAAAGTCTTCGAGTTTTGCGAGAACGGCGCGAAGGCGGTATCGGACGAGTCGACGAGGAAGCGGGTCACGCCCGAGTTTTTCGCGAAGTATTCGATTGAGGAGCTGGCGGCGAAGTCCGATTACTGGCTGAACCAGCAGGGCCGGCTGACGACCCCGATGGTGCGGCAAAAAGGCGCGACCCACTACCAGCCGATTTCGTGGGCCGACGCCTTTGCCATGATCGCGGAGGAGCTGAACTGTCTCGAATCTCCGGACCAGGCCAGCTTTTATACCTCGGGCAAGACGACGAATGAGCCGGCGTTTCTTCTGCAGCTGTTTGCGCGCCAGCTGGGGACGAACAATCTTCCCGATTGCTCGAATATGTGTCATGAATCCTCCGGGGTGGCTCTGGTGGAGACGCTCGGCGTGGGCAAGGGCGCGGCGACGCTCGAGGACATGGAGAGCTCGGAGCTGATTTTCATTTTCGGAAACAACCCGGGCACCAACCATCCGCGGATGCTGACGTCGCTGCAGAAGGCGAAGGATCAGGGAGCGAAGATCATTGCGGTCAATCCCCTGCCCGAAGTAAGCCTGATGCACGTGACAAATCCGAACCCGCAGGATTATCCCAATCCGCTGGAACTGCCGTTCGCTCTGCTGGGGCATGGGCAGAAGCTGGCGGATCTGTATCTGCCGGTACGCGTAAATGGAGATGTGGCGGCGGTCAAAGGCATCCTGAAGGAGTTGTTTGAGCGGGAGCGGGATGGGCGGCCGTCGGCGATTGACCACGAATTCATTCAGAACTACACCGACGGTTTTGACGCGCTACGGGCGGACGTGGAAGCGGCGAGCTGGGACGAGATCATCGAAGAAAGCGGGTTGTCGCGAGCGGAGATCAACGCGGCTGCCGAGATGTATGCCAATTCGAAAAAGACGATCTGCGGATGGTGCCTGGGCATTACGCAACATCGCAACGGCGTGGATAACGTGTCGATGATCGTGAATCTGCTGCTGGTGGGCGGTAACATCGGGCGGCCGGGCGCGGGGACGGTGTGTATCCGCGGGCACTCAAATGTTCAGGGCGACCGGACGATGGGCGTCTGGGAGCGTCCGCCGCAGGGTTTTCTGGATGCGCTGGGGAAGGAGTTCAACTTTGATCCTCCGAAGAAGTGGGGGTATGACACGGTTGAGACCCTGCATGCGATGTTCCATGGGGACGTCAAGGTATTTTTTGCGATCAGCGGCAACTTCCTCTCGAACACGCCGGACACGGTGTACACCGCTCATGCGATGCAGAAGTGCAAGCTCACCGCGCATGTGTCGACGAAGCTGAACCGCGCGCACCTGATTACGGGCGACCGGGCGCTGATTCTGCCATGCCTGGGGCGGACGGAAGAAGATGTGCAGTTGACAGGCAAACAGTTCCTGACAGTGGAAGACTCGATGGGGATTATCAATCCGTCGAAGGGATTCTTTCCGCCTGCTTCTCCTGATCTGATGAGCGATGTGGCGATTCTCTGCAACCTGGCGCATGTGACGCTGGGGTCGCGAACGAGCACGAACTGGCTGGGACTTGCGGCCGACTACAACCTGATTCGGGATTCGATTTCGCGTGTGATCCCGGGATTTGAGAACTTCAATGAGCGGCTTGAAAAGGAGGGGTTCTTCTACCTGCCGAATGCGGCGAAGCAACGCATCTTCAAGACCAGCTCGGGCAAGGCGAAGATGACAGTCTGCCCGATTCCGAAGCATGATCTGAAGCCGGAGGAATTTCTCCTGACTACGGTACGCAGCCACGACCAGTACAACTCGACGATCTATGGTTTGAATGACCGGTATCGCGGAGTGTTCGATGGCCGCCGGGTGATCTTTCTCAATCCGGTCGATATGGAGGAAAGGAAACTGCGCGCGGGCCAGATTGTGGACATCTACAGCCACTTTGAGGGAGAGGTCCGCATGGCGCCACGTTTCGCGATCGTGCCTTATCCGATTGCGCGGCGGAGTGCTGCAACGTATTACCCGGAGACCAATGTGTTGGTGCCGCTCCGCTATGTAGCCGCGAAGAGCAATCAACCTGTTTTCAAGTCTCTGCGCATCACGCTGACACCGTCGGATACGTGCCCGTCGCTCAATTTCTCCGAGAAGGATGTTGAGCACAATCTGGATCGGGCAGTGCCGCGCCTGTTGTGACGGAAGACTATTGGTAACCCAGGGTCTTACACCCGATGCCATGTAGTTCATGAAAGGTGGGTGGGTTCTGGCTGCGGGTTTTCGGCGAGGCAACACCATTCCCCGGATCCGGCAGTGTTTCATTGAGCAGGCGACGCCGTGGTCTCCGGGAACAGACGGGCTGGTACGAGCGAGGCGGACCTCGAAGGCGAGGAATTCTCGAATGAACTAGGCCGGGGTTACGGTCCGGAAGCCCTCCGGGGTCTCGGGATGGGGCGTGTACCAACCGCCGGGCGGGACGACGCAGCACTCATTCACTTCGTCCGGGCCCCAGGTATGCGGCTCGTACTGATAGAGAGGCGTAGGCTGTTTCAGGACCGGATCGACGATCCTCCACGCTTCTTCGACGTAGTCCTGGCGCGCGAAGAGCGTCGCATCGCCGGCCATGGCATCGCTGAGGACGCGCTCATAGGCGGCCATCTCGCCGGGGCGCGGATAGCGGCTTGCGATGAGCTCAACGTCCACACGTTTTCCTCCTTCGACAAACGGCGCTACGGAAACGGCGAAGGCCGCCGTTATCTCCGGACTCAGGCGGAAGCGCAGGAAGTTTTGCGGCCGCTCGGGATTGAAGGCGGTCGCGGGCTGCCGGTGGAAGCGGGCGACAATCTCCAGGCAGGTCAGGGGCAGGTTCTTTCCGGCACGGATAAAGAAAGGCACACCCTGCCAACGCCATGAGTTCAGCTCGACTCGGAGGGCGGCGAAGGTCTCGACTTTGGAGTCCGGTGCTACTCCCTGTTCCTGAAGATAACCCCGGAACTGGCCGCGAACGAGACTTTTCGGGTCGATCGGAGGAATGCTCTTGAGCACCTTGACCTTTTCGTCGCGAAGGCATTCGCTGTTGTTGTGCGCCGGCGGCTCCATGGCCAGATTGCAGAGCACCTGGAAGATGTGGTTCTGCACGACGTCGCGAATGGCGCCTGTGTTGTCGTAGAAGACTCCGCGCCCCTGAACCCCGAAGTCTTCGGCCATGGTGATCTGCACGCTCTCCACGTGGTCGCGGTTCCACATTTTCTCCATGATGTAGTTCGCGAAGCGGAAAGAGACCATGTTGTTGACCGGGTTTTTGGCCAGATAGTGGTCGATGCGAAAGATGTCGGACTCATCGAAGGCCGAATGCAGGATGCGGTTGAGTTCCTGGGCCGACGCCAGGTCGTGGCCAAAAGGCTTCTCAACGATAATGCGGGCTCCTTTGGCAGAGCCCGACTTCACCAGCTGCTCTATCACCGTTTCGAAGAGGAAGGGCGGTATGGCGAGATAGTGCGCGGGCCGCTCAGCCGCGCCCAGCGCAGCCCGGAGAGCCTGGAAGGTGGCTAGGTCGGTGTAGTCACCGTCTACATAACGGAGCAAGGCGCTCAGCCTGGGCCATGCGTCCGGATCAAGGCCGCCGTGCTGCTCAAGGCTATCCTTGGCGCGTGCTTTGAACTGGTCAAGGTTCCAGCCAGCCTTAGCCACGCCAATCACCGGAACATCAAGCCGACCGTGCTGGATCATCAGCTGGAGCGCTGGAAAGATCTTCTTATGGGCGAGGTCGCCGGTGGCCCCGAAGAAAACCAGCGCATCAGATTGAGTATTGCTCATAAGTCCCCTGTCTTGAGCTCGGCGTATTTCACTCAGCAGCCGGGCTGTGCAGAGAATGGTAGCGCACCACGGTAAATTTCGTTGGGCGTTCTTTTGCGTTCGAGCGGCCTAAATTCGAACGGCCTAAATAAGAGGAGCAATGAGGGATGTGGCCAGCCCGCGGCGGAGGTCTCCGCTATCGTGCTGGCAGAGACCTCCT
This sequence comes from uncultured Acidobacteriaceae bacterium, assembly GCA_963724375.1. GTDB lineage: Bacteria > Acidobacteriota > Terriglobia > Terriglobales > Acidobacteriaceae > Silvibacterium. The sequence goes on along the minus strand of CAVRUM010000014.1, from coordinate 630,244 downwards.
GTTGATGGTCGGCAATGACGCGGTGCCCGCGCTGCCGTGATATGCTTCCGGTTTCCCAACATTTTCAGGAGGCAACATCAACGAAAATGCAACAAGCACTCGTCCGTTCACTCACCTGCGTGCTGCTCGCGGCGGCCATTCCCGCCTTTGCAGCTGACTCATCCGACAAGAAGACTGCCGACGCCGGGGTTCCGGCGTGGGAGCAACCGCAGCCTGCGGTCGAGACGATCGACTACGGAATGTATGCGCGGATCCGCGAAGAGGGATTGCAGCACTCACACATCATGGAGTACGCGTCGGCGCTCGCGGACGATATTGGGCCGCGGCTGACGGGGTCACCCAACCTGGCCAAGGCCAATGCGTGGACGCGCGACCAGCTTACGGCAATGGGCTGCGTGAATGCCCATCTGGACGACTGGGGCGAGTTCGGCATGGGCTGGCAACAGCTCAATACATGGGTGCGGATGACATCGCCGGATACGGCGGTGTTCATTGCGCAGGCGACGCCGTGGTCTCCGGGAACAAATGGGCCGGTGACGGGCGAGGCCGTGTGGGTGAATATCCAGGACGAGAAGGACTTTGACCAGTACAAGGGCAAGCTGGCGGGGAAGATTGTGTTCCTGGGCGAGATGCGCGATGTGCCTCCCGTGGACAAGCCGCTGTTTGAGCGCTACACGGAGAAGGAGCTGGAGGATCTGGCCGAGTATCCGGTGACGGATCGCGCAGGCGCGGACATGCAGGCACGGATCAAGGCGTATCTGCAGCGGATCAAGCTGGCGGACAAGGTGGCGGAGTTCCTGGCCGATGAAAAGGCGGCGGCAGTGGTGAGGCCGAGCCGCGACGGCAAGAACGGCGGCGGATCGGGCGGTACATTCTTCGACGACAACGGCGCGGCGCTGGGGCGGACTCCGTACAAGCGCGAGTCGGCAGTGAAGGTTCCGGTGGTGGTGATGGCGATCGAGAACTGGGGCCGCGTCTACCGGCTGCTCAAGGCACATGTTCCGGTGACCATAGAAATGGACGTCGAGACCAAGTTCACGGGAGACCATGAGCACGGCTATGACACGATCGCGGAGATTCCGGGCACCGATCCTAATTTGAAGGAGCAGGTGGTGATGGTCGGCGGGCATCTCGACAGCTGGATCGCCGGCACGGGCGCAACCGACAACGGCGCAGGCACGATCGTGGCGATGGAAGTGATGCGTATTCTGAAGGCGCTGAATGTGCAGCCGCGGCGGACGATCCGGGTTGCGCTGTGGACGGGCGAGGAGCAGGGGCTCTTCGGATCACGCGGCTATGTAAAGGAGCACTTCGGCTATGCCGCGCCTCTGACGACTCCCGAGCAGCAGGCGCTGCCGGAGTTTCTGCGGCAAACCGGGGCGCTGGAATTGAAGCCGGACCAGAAGCTGGTCTCCGCGTACTTCAACGTGGACAACGGGTCGGGTAAGATTCGAGGCATCTATACGCAGGAAAACGCGGCAGTTGTGCCGATCTTCGAGCAGTGGATGACGCCGCTCAAGGACCTGGGCGTGACGACAATCACGATGCGCAACACGGGCGGGACCGACCACCTGTCGTTCGACGCGGTGGGGATTCCGGGATTCCAGTTCATTCAGGATGACCTGGACTACGAAAGCCGGACGCACCACTCAAACCAGGACGTGTACGAGCGGCTGCAGCCGGGCGATCTGAGGCAGGCGGCGGTGGTTGAGGCGATTTTCGTATACAACGCAGCGATGCGCGACCAGATGCTGCCGCGGAAGCCGCTGCCGCATCCGGAACTGCGCCAGCAGCAAACGCAGCCGCTGCCGGGAGTCTTTCCCGACGCGCTCAAGTAGCTGAGTCGGCAAGGGACTTCTCACGTCTGGGAATCCGGACGTGGACATCACCGTCGGGCGGGCGGAGCGATCTGCCCGCCTTTCCTATTTTGGGCGAAAAAATCCTTGAGGGCTGAAGTTGTCCTCCAGCGACCGTGGCTTGACGAAAATTTGACGCGCGGAGCTTCCATAGCATGTAGGCTGTCATCAAAATTTCTTATTGTCCAAATAAGAAATTATTGGACAGACGGCCATGTTTGCGCTCAGACTCTTTCGCGTGAAGTCGTACTGGTCCTGGATCGGATGCGCAACCAGGTTCGGCTTCGTTCTGATTCTGCTCGCGGTTTCCATTTTCCCCCGGGTGGTGGCAGCGCAGGGCTCGAATGAAGCCGAAACGGCGGTCGTGTTTTACGCCGACGCCAAGGTGGAGGCAGCGATCTGGCCCTCACTCGCTGATACCTTCCGGTCGGAGGTTGCCGAGGAGAGCCGGGAATATCCGCTACCTGCGCTGTTCGAACCGATGCGGGCGAGCTCCCTGGCCTCCGGTGAGGAGTATGCCGACATTATCGAGGTGCGGCTAATCGGGCGGTGCGATGTAGCCGAGCAGGCATATCGTCCCCTGGCGCCCGGGCCGCTGGGCTGGGTGGTGCGCGTCTCCGGAGGGATTCAGCCGTTTATTTATGTCGACTGCGTGCGGCTGGCGCAGTATCTGGGGCCGGCGACATTGGGTATGAACGAAGGCCAGCGCCGGACGGCCATGGCGAGGGCGATCTCGCGGGTTGTTATCCATGAATGGATTCATATTGACTCGCAGAGCAGCAGGCATGAGAGCCGGGGGATCCGGCAGGCCGAACTGAACACCCGCGAGTTGATTTACGGTCCCCAGTGGCCGCACGGGCGCTGAGGAGCGGTTCGAAACGGCTTGATTTCTAAATCTGGCTCTGGTTTTCAGGAAACTCGCACTGATTGACAGGCTCCGCGCTATAATCCTCGGCACACGAGGGTTAAAGGCATGGAAAGATCGCCCGCCCCCCACCCCGATCATTCGATCAGCAAGCTTCTATTCGAGGTAAACCGCGGCAACCGGGAGGCGGAATCGGTCCTGATGGCGCAGGTTTACGACGAACTGCGGCGTCTTGCGCGCAGATACATGCGGGCCGAGCGGGCGAACCACACCTTTCAGGCGACGGTTCTGGTGCACGAGGCTTACCTGCGCCTGATGGGGCAGGAAGATGCGGAGTGGCAGGACCGCGCGCATTTCTTTGCAGCGGCGTCGCAGCTGATGCGGCACATCCTGGTGGACCATGCGCGGGCGCGAAAGGCAGCCAAGCGGGGCGGAGAGCAGCACCAGGTGACGCTCAGCGAGGGTCTGGTTGCTGAAGAGAACAAGACGGTCGAAGTGCTGGCACTGCACGAGGCGCTGGAAAGGCTTGCCCGGCTCGATGCGCGGCAGGCGCGCGTGGTGGAGATGCATTTCTTCGGGGGGCTCACGTTCGCAGAGATCGCGTATGTTCTCGACGCCTCGGAGCGGACGGTGAAACGCGACTGGACCATGGCGCGGGCGTGGCTCAAGCTCGAATTGTCGAAGGAATCATGAGTGCCGAGCCATGGGAGGATCCGGAGCTGTTTGAACAGCTCAAGCGACTCTTTGATGAAGCAATGGAAAAATCGGCATCTGAGCGAGAACGATTCATCGCTGAAGTTTCCCGCAATGACCGCGTGTTGGGAGACGCGCTGCGCCGGCTGGTGAACGCGAGCGGTGACTCGACCGCTCCTGCAGACCGACAGATCTTCGATTTCCATCGGCTGTTTCCGGAACATAGAGCCGCATTTTCCGAGGGCCAGCTGGTGCGGCGGCGCTTCCGCATCGTGCGCCTGATCGGCACCGGCGGCATGGGCGAGGTCTACGAGGCAGTGGATCAGGAAATGGGCCGCATCGCGCTCAAGACGATCCGGCCGGCGATCGCCGGTCATTCGCAAATTCTGGCGCGGTTCAAGAAAGAAGTAGGGCTGGCGCAGAAGATCAACAATCCGCACGTATGCCGCATTCATCACTATGAGCCGCCGGATCTGCGGGAGGACCGGCCGGCATTCCTGACGATGGAGTTTCTCGAGGGCGCGACGCTCGCGGACTGGATTCACGAGCGAGGGCCGCTGCAGTGGAAAGATGTGAAGGCGATCGCGCTCGAAATTTGCGAGGGGCTGCGCGCGATGCACGAGGCGGGGATTCTGCACCGCGACCTGAAGAGCCGGAATGTGATGCTGGCCAGCCGGAACGGCGCGGTGAAGGCCGTGATCATGGACTTCGGCCTGGCGCACGAAGTGACGACCGGAACGTCGGAAACGGCTGATGACGTTTCCGAAGAGCATGCGGTTGTGGGCACGGTGCAGTACATGGCGCCGGAGCAGTTTGAAGGGAAGTCTCTTACACCGGCGGCCGATATCTTTGCGCTGGGCGTGATCATGTACGAGATGGCCACGGGTAAGCCGCCGTTTCCCTCGCACGCGATGCTCGAGGCCGCGGTGCAGAGAGGGCGGAAACCGCCGGCTCCGTCGTCGATCCATAAGAAATTGCCGCACCGCTGCGACGAGATTGTCGGCAGGTGCCTGGAGTTCGATCCGGAGAAGAGATATGGGTCGGCGCGAGAGGCGGCTGAGGCGTTACGAAGCCAGCCAGTTTCGACTTCGCGTATCCGCGAAAAAGCTTCGGTAATTCCGAGGAAGCGACTTATCGCGATGGCAGTGCTGTTCTGTGTTGTGATCGGAACGGCCACGGCATATGTCGTCTACAGGTCGACGCGCTACACTCCGCCTTCGGCCGAGGCGAAACGATGGTACGACCGCGGACTAGCTGCTTTGCGCGAAGGGACGTATCTCCAGGCAATCAACGCTTTCAAGATGGCGGTCCAGCATGACCGGAAATATCTGCTCGCGCATGCGCGCCTGGCCGAGGCTTGGCAGGAGCTGGATTATACGGGCCCCGCTCAGGCGGAAATGATTGCGGCGTCGGTTCCAGAAGAGGAGAGCGTGCTGCCCGAGCTGGATCGCAAGTACGTGGAGGCGGTGCGCACAACGCTAACACAGGATTTCTCTGGAGCCGTTAACCGATACAAGGACATTTTGGACAATCTCTCCGACGATCAGAAGGCATACGGCTATGTCGATCTCGGGCGCGCATACGAGAAGACGGGCGACCTCAAAGATGCGATTAACGTTTACGAGCACGCTGCTGGCCTGAGTCCGGAGAACCCTGCTCCATTTGTCCATCTGGGCATCCTGAAAAGCCGGCAGATGGATATGAAGGGCGGAGAGGAGGCATTCCAGAAGGCAAAGGTACTTTACGAGGCGGAAAGCAACCTCGAAGGGCGCGCAGAGGTCGCCTACCAGCGAGGATATGCGGCGAATGTGCGGGGTGATTCGGAAAAGGCGAAGTCCTACCTGAATGCCTCGCTGGACATTGCGAAACAGATTCCGAGCGTGCAGCTAGAAGTGCGTACCCTAGGGCAGCTGAGCGACGCGGAGGATGGGGATCGGGCGATCGCCTATGCGAAACAGGAAATCCAGTTGGCACAGGAAAATGAGATCGAATACTGGGCCACCGATGGCCTGAATTGGCTCGGAACAGCGTACTTTCTCAAAGAAGATTTCGCTGATGCAGAACAATTTCACCTTCAGGCGCTAAAGCAGAGTGAAAAGAATCAGCATCCGAATCTCGCAGCTAATGCCGAGTTTGGTTTAGCCAGTATCCGCGATCAACAAGGGAAATGGGATGAGTCGATTGCGCTCGCTAGTCAAGCGCTTCACTACTACGAACAATTCGCCCACACCGGCATGGCCGCATTAGCAACTCAGATCATCGTCCGCGGGGAAAAGGGAAAGGGCGATTTCGATCAGGCTTTGCGGTCCGCCACTGATTTGGTTCAGATTGCCCGAAAGTGGGACGACCCCAGTTCCATTGAGATCGGAGAGGAGTCTGTTGGCAATATCCTACTCGATCTGGAAAGCTTTCCCGATGCTCTCACTCACTTTGAGGAAGCCCTTAAAGCCGGTCGTTCAATCAATTCGTACGTGGCGTACCAGCAGTTTCATTGCGCGGACACCCTCTGGCGCTTAGGGCGCTACGAGGAAGCGGAGGACATGCTCCGATCCATTTCAGCGGATGCGGCCTCCAGGTCTGATCTGGCATCGGCAATAGGAATCGCTCGTGCAGACATTCTTCTGAGCCAGCAACACTTTCGCGAGGCATTAACTACATCTCGACAAGCGCTGACAAAGTTTCCAAATATAGCACCGGACAACCTCGCCGAATTGGATCGTGTTGAGATACTGGCGGAAACTGAATTAGGACAGATAAAACAGGCCCAGGTGCAAGCTCAGAACCTGCTTGCGCTTGCCCGCAAGCAATCGAACGAAAGATTGCTTGCAATGGCGAATATGGTTCAAGCCTTTGTTGACCTGCAGTCCCATTTACCGGATGAGGCAAGGACGGCTGCTGATGCGGCCAACCGGTACTTCGTCTCCAAGGGACAGAAAGAATCAGAATGGCTGAGCTTCTACTATGTGGCAACTGCCTATGAAGCTTCGGGAGACCGTAAAAGTTCTTTCATAAACGCAAGAAAAGCACTTGACATACTTGCATCTCTTGAGCAGACTTGGAGTCCCCCCATATATCGGCAATATGCCGCTCGGCCCGATTTTCAACTTGCGATTCGTGAGTTGACCAGATTCACGAGTAGTTAATGGAGATATCTAAACATGAGCAGTCATATCTGGTTCCGTAGCCTATGCCTTGCGGGTGTAGTCGGCGCACTGTCAGTAACTGCCGCAGGTTTCAAAGGCCCGCAGGAGAGCAGACCCGACGACAAAAGACAGTCTTCGAAGAACGCCGAGGCGGCTCGGAAAGCATACGAAAAAGCGCTCCAGGCACTTCAGGATCAACTTAACGAGTTTGAGAAACAGGTTAATAAGATCGAGGAAAAGGATAAAGATCAGAACATAGCTGTGTATGAAGGGGGAGCCGCGAAAGCAGCCGCCGCGAGGGGAGACCTCACGATAGCGACGGTCAGTTCACCGCTCAAAGTAAAAGGTGGAAGTGTTCACGCCGTACCACCCTCAACCTGGGACTGGGGCAAGGCCGACTGCGGCATTTCTAATGCAAATGAATACTGCGCAACGCTCCATTCTGGAGAGACAAACATATTGAGTTCCGACGATTTTGATAGCCCAATGTCAAACGCCCCAGCGGGCCAAGGATGGACGATTACCATTTCGACTGACGACGGGCGAGGTGGGATAGTTAAAGGTGTATTACTGTGCAATAATTCGGCTTGCGATACGACCAAAGCTCCTGATGGTCAATCGCGGATCTACGTCAAGCTATTTGACCCGACTGCGTCGGAATGGATGGCTACAGGTCCAGGCGACCTCTACTATCATTACTACCGCGCTCGTGGTGATGCTTGCGATACGGTCAACCCAGGTAGCCCGGATGGCCCGTGCGACATCATAAAGACTGCGACACTGTCAGTACAGGGGCAGGCAGATCAGACTTACACTTGTTCCAATGCAAGCAAGTGCGTAATTGGCGTAGGCAAGCCGTATTAGAGTCAGAAGTGACCCGGCGTGCACTGATTGGGGTAGCGAGACAACTAACCCGGAGACTTTCGTCTCCGGGCTAGTTATTTGCAGGCGAGTTATCCCTAGTTACTTTGCTGCTACCAGTACTTGAGTTGGGGCCTGGAGGGTGGCCTGGTACATCCGGGCCTGTTTTTCGGCCTTGCTCAGGTGCAGGCTGGCGTTGATTGACGCCGGGGCGCAGAGGATCTCGCTGAGGAAGTAGCGGTCTCCATACTTATCGAAGACAAGCTTGCTGCCGTTGCTGGATCCGCGGCTGTCGTAGCTAGTGGTAGCCAGCATGGCGACATGCGAGTCGCGGTTCTGAATTTCGATGACGTCGGTCGAGGGCGACCAGATCTCGTAGGTGCCGGCGGGCAGAGTCTTGTTGCCGACCGTGAAATCGAACGGCATAGTCGCCTGAACGGCGCGGGATTGCGCCATGGCGCCCGCCGCTGTGACGGCGGCCGCTGTGACCAGGGCTGCGATGGTGAAGAGCGGGGATGCGGTGATTCGCTTCATGACGTATCTCCTTGGGGAAGGCCCTTGTGATAACTGCCTTCAGTCTGATAAGCGGAGATACGAGCGAACCGGGGCCAGAGGGTCCGTCAAATTTTCGTCTAATTTCAGATCTGTTTAAGCAAATTCAGCGGTAGTGTGGCGGCCTGGGATTCCCAACGCCAAGCTTATGCCGGTTGTCTGGCAGGTCTAGTTCAGCTTCCAGATGGCTAAGTTGAGATATCCGGCGAAGGTAACCCAGGCCAGATAAGGCACGAGGAGCCAGGCGGCGGTGTGGCTCATCTTGCGGAAGGTGAGGATGGTGAGCAGGATGGCGGCCCACAGGGCGAGCAGATCGACAAAGGCGGTGAGGGTCTGGTGGGTGCTGAAGAAGATCCAAGTCCATAGAAAGTTCAGAGCCAGCTGTACGGCAAAGAGACGCAGCCCGCGCCGACGGCAGGTGCTGGAGCGCGTCTTCCAGACCATCCAGGCGGCGACGGCCATCAGCGAATAGAGCACGGTCCAGACCGGACCGAAGACGTGGTTCGGAGGCGTGAAAGGAGGCTTGGCGAGCGCCGCATACCAGGTAAGGATGGAGCGGGTCACGAAGATGGACGAGGCCGCCCCGACGCCGAAGCATAGGGCCAACCAGCCGACGAGGGCGGTGCGCGTGTGCGGCCGGGTTTGAATTTCAGTCACGGTCATTCTGTTTTCTTTCACGGCAGAGGGCGCGTGGCTTCAGGTCCTGCGTTCTGACAAGCCAGGCGAACGGAAACGCTCCGCATCTCTGCGAACCCGCATATTAGATGCGCGGCTCGACGCAATTGGTCCAAGACCCTATTCTGGATAGAAGTAATCATTTCAAGCAATTGCGGAATTGTGGTTCGACGGTATGGCTGATTCAGGAGATCTGGTTCGGGTTAAGCTGCCCGACGGTACGGTGAAGGAATTTGCTGCGGGTGTGACTCCCCGCGAAGTGGCGGAGAGCATTTCTCCGAGGCTTGCCGCGGCGGCAGTAGTGGCGCGCGTGAGGCCGGCGTCAGGTGACGGCGCAGCGGCGGGGCCTGCGGGCGAAGAGGCCGTCATGTATGCGGCGGAGAATCCGAGTGCCGAACGGCTGGTGGATTTGACCACGCCGCTCAAGGAAGATGTTTCGCTGCAACTGTTGACCGAGAAGGATCCGGACGCGCTGCCCGTAGTGCGGCACTCGGCCGCTCATGTGCTCGCGGCGGCGGTGCTGGAGCTGTTTCCGGAGACGAAGCTGGGGCACGGGCCGCCGACCGAGTCCGGATTCTTTTATGACTTTTACCGGCCAACGCCGTTTACTCCCGAGGACCTGAAGGCGATCGAAGCAAAGATGGCCGAGGTGGTCGCGCGCGATGAGAAGTTTATGCGCGAGTGGGAGCCGCGCGAGCAGGGGCTGGCGCGCTTTCGGGCGGAGAACGACTTCATGAAGATGCACTTCATCGAGCGCTTCACGCGGGAGGGCGAGGATATCTCGCTCTATCGCAATGGCGCGTTCGTCGATTTCTGCCGCGGGCCGCATGTGCCTTCGACTGGGCGCGTTAAGGCGTTCAAAGTGTTGAGCCTCGCCGGTGCGTACTGGCTGGGCGATGAGAAGAATCCGCAGCTGCAGCGCATTTACGGGACCGCCTTTTTTTCAAAGAAAGAGATGGATGAGCACTTTGCGCGGCTCGAAGAGGCGGCGAAGCGCGATCACCGCGTGCTGGGCAAGCAGCTTGATCTCTTCTCGATCCAGGAGTTGGCTGGGCCGGGGCTGATCTTCTGGCATCCCAAGGGCGCGATCGTGCGCAAGACGATGGAAGACTGGATGAAGGACGAGTGTATCCGTCGCGGTTACGATATGGTATACACCCCGCACGCGATGCGCACCGAGCTCTGGAAGACGAGCGGCCACGAAGGCTTCTACGCGCAGAACATGTTCACTCCGATGGAGCTGGACGATGCGGACTACCGCCTGAAGCCGATGAATTGCCCGGGGCACATCCTTATCTATAAAAATTCGCCGAAGAGTTATCGCGACCTGCCCGTACGGCTGGCCGAGCTTGGTAACGTGTATCGCTACGAGCGGTCCGGCACGATGCACGGGCTGCTGCGGGTGCGCGGATTTACACAGGACGATGCGCATATTTTCTGCACACCGGAGCAGATCGAAGATGAGGTTGTGGCATGCATCGATTTTGCGCAAGCGGTGCTAAAGACCTTCGGCTTCGACGAGTTCAAGGTAGAGGTTTCGACGTGGGACCCGAAGGACCCCAAGAGCTACCAGGGGTCCGAGGAGAAATGGGCAATGGCGCAGTCGTCGCTCGAAAAAGCGCTGGGCCGGAAGGGCATTGAATACAAGACGATTATCGGAGAAGGAGCGTTTTACGGTCCGAAGATCGATGTGAAGCTGGTGGATGTGCTGGGGCGGTTGTGGCAGCTCTCGACGGTGCAGTTCGACTTCAATCTGCCGGCGAGGTTTGAGCTGGAGTATGTGGGCGAGGACGGCGAGCGGCATCAGCCGGTGATGGTGCACCGCGCCCTCTTCGGCAGCGTAGAGCGCTTCTTCGGGGTGCTGATCGAGCATTATGGCGGGGCGTTTCCGCTGTGGCTGGCTCCGCTGCAGGTCGGGCTGGTGCCAATCAGCGAGCGGCACCAGGAGTACGCGCAAAAAGTTCAGTCAGAGTTACAAAAGGCCGGGCTCCGCGTTGAGTTGGATTCGCGCAACGAGAAGATGAACGCGAAGATTCGTGATTTTACGTTGCAGAAGGTTCCTTATGTGCTTGTAATGGGGGACAAGGAAGCAGCGGCGGAGGCGGTAAGCGTGCGGACGCGGGGCAAGGGGGATGAGGGCTCGGTGCCGCTGAAGGATTTTCTTGCCAAGGCGGGGACGCTGGTGGCGGAAAAGTCGATGCAACTTTAGCTGGAAGCTCGACGTCTTTGTTGTGCTGTCGCAAAACGCGACAAGACAGTGCTAAAAGTTTCCTTTTGAGGGTACTCAAGAGGGATCGCGCCAAAGTCGGCTTGTCATTATGATCGGCGGAGTAAGGCAAAACTTCAGGCCCGGCGTCGAGCTATCATGCGTCGATCCGCGATGGAGGTTGAGACCGATGAACCGCGACCCTCTGCTCGAACCCAGCCATGAACCCATGCAGATCACGCCGCGGTTTCGCACCGCCGTCGAGGCGAGGATTTTGCAGCTGGAGAGCAATGCCGCCAGTGACGAGCGTGTCCTGCGATCGCTGACCAATCGGGACCATCGCCGGCGGCAGGAGATGCTGATCGAGAAGCAACTGGACAGGGCATTCCGACTGCGCGAGATGCTGGCGCTGGTGACGACGCACGCGGCGCGCTCCCGGCGCGAACCGGTGCGGTAGGGCGGCAACGGAACTTTCCCGGTCCCGGCTCCGTATGGGCCTAGCATGAAGACGAAGATTGCCCTTTTGCTGGCGGGCGCGGCTGCGCTTGCCGTGATTCCGGCGGTGGCCCAGGATGCCGATCACCTCTGGTCGAAGAACTATCCAGTCACTGGAAAACCGGCGCTGAACCTGGAGATCGGCGATGCCGCCGTGCAGATCTCGTCTTGCGGAACGTGCCGAGAGATCCGGATCAAGGCAGAGACGGAAGGGTCGAAGCTCAGCGATTACCGGCTGGAGGAGAGCCAGAGCGGCGACCAGGTGCATTTTCTTTTCAAAGAAAAGATGCACATGGGCGTTCACGTGACGTGGCACAAGACGCAGACGAAGGTGACGGTCGAGACTCCGTCGGAGCTGACTCTCGAGGCAAGGACGGGCGACGGGCCGGTGAGCGTGACGGGGTTGAGCGGCGACCTGGGCCTAACGACGGGAGATGGAGACCTTACGGCAGATCATCTGTCTGGCAAGTTGCGCGTGAGGTCGAGTGACGGGCACGCGACGATTACCAATTCGACGGGTTCGCTTGAAGCGAGAACGAGCGACGGCAATCTCACGGTCGATGGAGTATTCACCGCGGTAAACCTGCACACCAGTGACGGCAAGCTCGATGTGAGCCTGCGCGCAGGAACGAAGCTGTCGGAGCCGTCTAGTATTCAGGCTTCGGACGGATCGGTGACGGTGCGCGTGCCGCAGGGATTTGCGGCCGACCTGGATGTCCATACGAGTGATGGGCATCTTGACTGCGTGCTGCCGCTGACGATGGATCACTACGACAGCAGAGAGGGTGGCGGCCACAATCTGCATGGGAAGCTGAACGGTGGCGGAACTCCGCTGACGATTCGTACCAGCGACGGGAATGTGAAGATCGAGCAGATCTAAGGAGGAGCCCTCACTTCATCCCCAGGCCCCGACATGATGCTCCCCTCCAAAGGGAGCATCTTTATTGTTAGCGTTCGATAATGCCGATTTTCATTGCGTGTTACCTGTAATTAAAGTGTAATTATAGGCAGGATGCGATGCGCAAGAAAAATCCAGTTCGCACAGAAAGGGCCCAGCTATCGCTGTCCGATTCGACCAACGTCATCCTTGAGGAACTAGCCGAGATCGGAATCCTCGGAAAGACGAAGGCTGAGATAGCTACCCGTATCGTGACGGACTGGATTTGGAATAACGAAGATCGGCTACTGCGGCACGGAATCCCGCTTCGGCGGCCTAAGAGCGGTAAGAAAAGTGAATCTCGTAAGCGCAACTAAAAACAAAGTCGACGCCACGATTTGCACGTTAGGTGGAAAACTCCCGGTGGACGGCAACAGATCGCGGTGCTAAACAAAGAATTCGTTCGCCCGATAGAAAAGGTAATGTATGTCCGAAAAAAAGCAGACCCTGACTCCCGCCGAGTGGAAATCAGTCACGGATCATATCGTTGAGGTGAGCCAGCAAATGGCTAAGGTCGTTGCTGCCTCTCCTAACCTCGAAAATGGGAGAGGGGCCAAAGCCGCGAAGGAACTGGTTGACTCGCCTGCCGTGATCGCCTAGACTTGGCACCGCTCTTTAAGCGGCACCATGAGTGAAATCGTAGTCACAGACATCATCGCTGTCGTGTTTGATTTCGATGAGACGCTGATGCCAGACTCCACGACTAGCCTGCTTAAGGCTCACTCTGTGAATTCGGACGAATTTTGGGCAGCTTCAAATGGGCTCTTGAGCAAGGACTACGATCAGCCGACCGCCTATCTCAAACTTCTTTTGGAAGATGTCGGGGAGAGTAAGCCCCTTGGGCGACTCACAAATCGCGCCTTAGCGGATTTCGGAGCAGGTCTGGACGGCGAGTTCTTCTACGGATTGCCAGAATTCTTCCATGATCTGCGCGCACAGGTTGAATCCCAATTTAAGAATATTCGGATTGAGTACTACATTATTTCGGGCGGATTACAAGCGATAATGCAGGGTAATTCAATTGTCCAGAAGTATTTCTCGGGGGTGTACGGTTGCCAACTTGGTGAGGATGAAGAAACAGGGCTAGTCAGCCACATCAAACGCAGCATCACTTTCACTGAGAAGACGCGTTATCTTTTTGAGATCAACAAGGGGATACCGCAAGTCGAGTCTGAGGTCGACCCTTTCCTCGTCAACAAGGACATCCCCCCGACAAGGAGGCGCATTCCATTCGCGAATATTATCTATGTCGGTGATGGGCTGACGGACATCCCGTGCTTCTCGCTCGTGCAGCATTTTGGGGGGACGGGATTCGGGGTGTTTGACCCTGCTAGCTCTTCAAAAACGAAACGAGCACTCGAAGAGTTCCTCCTCCCCAGAAGGGTCGTTGGAATGTACGCACCCGACTACCGGAGTGAGTCTGTGCTCGGTGCGCTCCTAAGGATGGCAGTCACAACGCGCGCCGCCCAGATTCAACTCGAACGCGAAATGGCGCAGAGAGCGCAAGGCGGCTAGAAACGAAGGGTCTCATCTCCGATTGCCTAATCTTCGCGGCAATGGCTAAGGATTGCGAGGCTGTCGGGGGGAAGCGTGACTTTGCTCCCGGCAGCCTCGATTCCTTTGCGGGAAGCGAGCGCGACGGGGTAACCGCCAGGGTTGGGCAGCTCGACGGCGCTGTTGCCGAGATTGCAGAGAACTCTGACCGGGCCGCGGTTCATCGTAAGCCAGCGCTTTTCTTCATCGAACGAGACTTGCACGTTGTCCAGGTTGCCGTCGTTGAGCGACGGCGTAGCGCGGCGCAGGTGGATGAGACGGCGGTACCAGTCGAGCATCTCCGCATGATTGCCTTCGCCGGTTTCCTTCCAGTCGAGCTTTGAGCGCAGGAAGGTCTCCGGGTTTTCCGGGTCGGGGATCTTTTCCGGGGGCCATCCGAAGGCGCCGAACTCGCGGCGACGGCCTTGGGAGACGGCCCTGGCCATCTCCGGATCTTCGTGGTCGGCGAAGTACTGGAAAGGCGTGGACGCCGCGAACTCCTCGCCCTGAAAGATCATGGGCACAAAAGGCGCGGTAAAGACAATGGCGGCGGCGATCTTTGCTCGATCGAAGCCGGCCGATTGCACGACGCGGTCGCCGATGGCGCGATTGCCGACCTGGTCATGGTTCTGGATGTATCCGAGGAAGCGGTGCGCCGTGAGGCCTTCGATGGGCCGGCCGTGATTGCGGCTGCGGTAGACGGAGTAGGCTCCGTCGTAAACGTAGGTGTCGGTGAGGGATTTCGCGAGCTGCGCGATGGAGCCGAAGTCGATGTAGTAGCCCTGGCGCTCGTTGTCGTCGAGAACGGTGAAGAGGGCGTGGTGGAAGTCGTCGCTCCACTGCGCGTCGATGCCGTAGCCGCGGTCTTCGCGCGGTCGAACGATGCGCGGATCGTTGAGGTCGCTCTCGGCGATGAGCACGAGCGGGCGGCCGACTTCGGCGGAGAGCACGGCGGTTTCGGCGGAGAGCTGCTCGAGGAAGTGAACGGCGGAGCGGTCAACGAATTCAGTCACCGCATCGAGGCGCAGTCCGTCGATGTGGTAGTCGCGCATCCACATGAGGGCGTTGTCGGCGAAGAAGCGGCGCACCTGGTCGCTGCCCGGGCCTTCGAAGTTGACGGCGTCTCCCCAGGGCGTGGTGTGCTTGCTGGTGAGGTAGGGTCCGAATTTTCCGGTGTAGTTGCCGACGGGCCCGAAATGGTTGTAAACCACGTCGAGCAGCACAGCGAGGCCGCGGGAGTGGGCGGCGTCGACGAAGCGCTTAAGGGCGTCGGGGCCTCCATAGGCGTGGCTTACAGCGAAGAGGGCGACACCGTCGTATCCCCAGCCATGATTGCCGGGGAACTCGGCGACGGGCATCAGCTCGACATGCGTGATGCCGAGATCGGCGAGGTAGTCGAGGCGCGCGATGGCGGCGTCCAGAGTGCCTGCGCGGGTGAAGGTTCCGATGTGCAGCTCATAAATGATTGCGGAGCCAAGGGGCACGGGTTGCCATGCGGAGTCGCTCCAATGGAATGCCGCGTGGTCGTAGAGGCGTGAGGGGCCGTGAACACCGTCGGGTTGCCATGGGCTGCGCGGATCGGGGTAGGGCGCGGTGTCGTCATCGATGAGGAAGGCGTAGTCGGTGCCCGGAGCCGCCTGGTCGACGCGGACGCGCCACCAGCCACGATTGTCCGGGCCGGTCATAGCGTATGTGGCTTCCCCGATCTTGACTGAGAGCCGCTTCGCTTTTGGCGCCCAGAGGGTGAACTCATGCATTCGTGTTCGTCTCCGGAGATGCCGCTGGAACAAGCAGCGCGACCGGGAAATGGCGCAGCAGCTTGTCGACTTCGATGCTGCCGCCGGGGACATCTTCGCGCGTAAGGCGATTATGCCAGCGGATACCGGGGAGAGTGAGCCGGGTGCGCCGCCATGAGCCGCCGAGAGTGAGCGGCAGGCGGGGAGCAATCGCGATGACGGAGTCGGAGCGCATGCAGGCGAGGACGTGCTCAGATTTGGACCCCTCGGCCAGCAGCGGTGTATACGCGGCTTCGGCGCCGAACCATTCCGGGTGCTCGCGGCGCAACAAGAGCGCCTGATGGATGGTCCAGAGCTTGGGCAGGCCCTCGTCGGCGCGACGCATGATCTGCACGGCGATGTCGTTACCGGAGAGCTGCTGCAATTCTTCAAGCAGCTTGCGGCGCATATCGTAGTCCACAGGGCGGCGATTGTCGGGATCGACGAGGCTGAGGTCCCAGAGCTCGCCTCCCTGATAGAGATCGGGCACGCCGGGTGCGATTGACTTGAGCAGCGTCTGCGCGAGGGAGTTGATGCGGCCGGCGTCGAGGATACGGGCGACGAATTCCTCAAGCTTTTCAATAAAGGGCTGGTGCGCAAGCGTCCTCTCGATGAAGGACTGCAGCGCACCCTCGAAGTCATTGTTGTTGGCGACCCAGGAGGTCTGCTGCTTGGCTTCGCGCACGGCCTTGAGCATGTAGGACTGTGCCCGCTCGAGCGGCAGCGGCCATGCGCCGATGAGCGTCTGGTAGTAGAAATATTCGGTGTTGCGGTCGGGATACTCGACACCGGATGAGGACCTGGCGCGGAACTCTTCGTTGATCCTCGACCAGCGCTGAAGTGCGGAGCGGAAGCGCCCCGGCAATTCGGAGAGCACGGCGAGGCGAGCGCGGACGTCGTCGCTGCGCTTGGTGTCGTGGGTCGAAAGCGTGGTCATCGTGAGCGGACGCGTCGCCTGCATTTTCTCGTTGTAAGCGTGGAATTCGGCGGGGGAGAAGCCGTCGCGGCCGGGGTCGCTTCCCACTTCGTTGAGTCCGATGAGGCGGTTGAAGCAATAGAAGGCAGTATCTTCGACACCCTTGGCCATGACGGGGCCGGTGAACTGCTGGAAGAGCAGCAGGAACTCAGATTCCTTTTTGCCGGGGACCTCGAGGGTGAGCACATCGCGCAAGAAGTCGAAGAGGCCGCCGTCGATGTCCTGCCGGTGCTGTTTGGCGCACTCGGCGGCGTCGGAGATGGCGAGGCGGTCGTCATCGGTGATCTCGTTGCGCGCCGGGATGACATAGGTGCGGTAGATGCGAAAGCAGGCGGCGAGGTCACGAATGGCGCGGCGGATTTCGGCGCGGGTGTAGTCGCGCTCGTTGCGGTTGGCTTCGCAGATCTCGACGAAGAGCGACGCGAGGCGATTGACGTCACTGCCGAGCGCTTCCTGTGCGACGGCGATCTTCCTGTCGTAGGCGATGGGCTCAAAGTCCCCGGGCTGGCCGGTGAATTCGGTGTAGATGCCGCGGAGCTCGGCGACTCCCTGCGGGCTTACCAGCACGCCATTGACCTGGTTGAGGAAGTCGTAGCCGGTGGTTCCTTCGATGGGCCAGTGTTCGCGCAGAAATTCGCCGGGCTCGAGGATCTTTTCGCCGACGATCCAGGCTGTTGGGGCGTGATCGCGCAGGCGAAGGAAGTATTCGAGCGGATCGCGCAAACCGTCGGGGTGATCGATGCGTATGCCATCGAGGACGCCGCGATCCAGCCATTCGAGGAGGAGCGCATGGGTCTCCTCAAAGACGTGCTCGCGCTCCATGCGCACGCCGATCAGCGTATTGACATCGAAGAAGCGCCGGTAGCCGAGCTGCTGATCAGCGGTCTTCCAGTAGGCGAGGCGGTAATTCTGCTGGTTAAGAAAGTCATCCAGAGCATCGAGGTTTTTGTTCAGCTCGTCGATCGATTGGTCGATTGCTTCGCAGACGCGAGGCTCTTCGTCGCAGAGACGGGCGAGCAGGCGGAAGAGGACCACCTTGTCGCGATCGCGCGCGAGGATGGTACGGCGGTCGACGTACTCCGGCGAAGGCAGACGGCCGAATGATGCGGCGAGAAAATACAGTGTGTCGGACTTCGCATATTCGGCGGCACGGGTGAAAATGACGGGCAGCGACACCGGGGCGACTGGGAATGCTTGTTCGGAGGCCTCGACCTCGAAGCGGACGCCCTGACGTGTGACCTTGATGCTGCCTGCCTGCAGGACGCGTCCGTACTGGTCGGGTAGGACGGGGACGAGGACCTTATCGCGCAGGCGCTCCTCCTGAGGCTGCCAGTCGATATCGAAGTAGGAGGCGTAACGGCTCAGCGGGCCGTTCTCGAGGACGTCCCACCAATAGCGGTTCTCCTGGCCCAGCGACATGTGGTTGGGCACGATGTCGAGGACCTGCCCCAGGCCGGTTTCTCCAAGCCGGGCGCAGAAGCGTTCGTGGGCCGGTGCTCCACCAAGCTCCTGGTTGACACGCTGGGGATCGACGACGTCGTATCCATGCATACTGCCGGGCGCGGCCTGGAGATAGGGCGAGCTGTAGACGTGCGAGATGCCGAGAGCGTGCAGGTAGTCGGCGATCGCGGCCGCGTCGTCGAAGGTGAATTCCTTGTGCAGCTGCAGCCTGTAGGTGGCTGTGGGGACGTGTCGGGTCATAGTCGAACAATTGGCGGCCGAAACGGTTTAGATCACAGAGAGACAAAACGGTTCCGCACAATGCCGGAAGCGCTAAGGACAGTACCACCTTAGAGGAGAACACGGGTACCCGGGTTGTACTGTTCACGGGACATGGGCTTGACCGGCGGGGCTTGACACTGCCTGCTTCTGCGTTATGTGATGGAGGTGCTGTTTGCGGTGAAGGAGTTCACCCTTAACCGCTGCCGGTCGTTCTCCAGAGGCTGGCAGATGATGACTCCTGACAGGGAAATCCTGTCGCGGAGCCACTTCCCGGCGCGATTCCCTGACAAAACTGAGCAGCAGGTAAGGAGAAGGCATCCTTGCAAAAATACCTTTTGGTCGCGCTTGGAGGCGCCCTGGGTTCGGTGGCCCGTTTCTGGGTTGGCTCGGCAATTGGCGGCCGGATGGGCACAAGATTCCCCTACGGTACGCTTGTCATCAATGTCACGGCCTGTGTGATTATCGGATTCATTCTCACGTTTCTCGGGAGTCGCACGGAGTTGAGCCCGGCATGGCGATTTCTTATTCCGATTGGATTTGTGGGCGCCTACAGTACCTTTTCCACCTTCGAGTGGGAGATATTTGCCAATCTTCAGACGGGCGCGTTCCTCAGCGGCGCGCTTTACCTGGTTTTGAGCCTCGTGCTGGGACTGGCCGGTGTATGGGGCGGAGTGCTGATCGCTCGAGCGATTTCATAAGGTGGGCAAGGATATGCTGGCTGGAAAAGCGCTGAAGGTTTCGATTTATCTGAGCGAAGGGTCAACCCACAAAGGAGCCTCGACCTATTCGAGCATCCTCGACTTCCTCTTCTTTCGCGGATGCAGCGGAGCCACGGTGCTCAAAGGCGTGGCTGGATTCGGGGCCGATCACCACATGCACTCGGCGAGCACGGTCGAGATGTCGGATCGCCTGCCGATGAAGATCGAGTTCATCGAGACACCGGAGAAGGTCGATGAGCTGATGCCCAAGTTACAAGAGCTGGTTGGCTCAGGAATGATCGAGGTGCAGGAAACCACGATCGCCAAGCCACCCCAAGCGACGAAGGCGCAGCCAAAGACCGGGCAGCCGCACGTGAAAATCGAAGGTAAGGCGCAGATGATGCGGATCTACATCGGTGAGAGCGACCGCTGGCAGGACCAGCCGCTGCACGAAGCGCTGGTGCGAGCCATGCGCGCACACGATCTGGCCGGGGCGACGGTGTATCGAGGGGTTCTCGGCTACGGGGCGCATCGGCGCGTTCACAAGGAGAAGCCGTTGCACCTTTCGCGCGACAGCTCGATGATGATCACGGTCATCGATACGGAGGCGAAGCTCCGGGATTTTCTCCCCCTCGTCGACCAGATGGTCGAGGAGGGCCTTGTCGTGCTCTCCGATGTTGACGTGATCAAATACTCGCACCGGGCTGCCTACGAGTCCGAATAGAACGCGCCAGAATAGATTGCACATGAAAGAGCAATTTACTGGACGTATGTTGCGCATCCACTTTACCGAGGCGGACAAGTGGCAGGGTGAGCCGCTGCACAAGGCCATTGTCGCGAAGTGCATGGAGCTCGGGATCACCGGCGCGACGGTCTTTCGCGGCATCGAGGGATTCGGCGCGAGCGCGCGGATCTATCATGCACGCAGCCTGTCTATCTCGAAAAACGCGCCGGTGATGGTCACGGTGATCGATACCGAAGAGCAGATCCAGGAACTGCTTCCACATCTCGACCGGATGATCAATGGCGGGCTGATAGCGAGCTCGAAGGTTGAGGCGATTCGCTACACGCGCTCCGAGAAGAGTTAAATTCGGGAAAAGCTAGGCACGGGAATCAGCAGCGAGTGTGTTGAGATCGCTTCGGAGACGCGAAGGTCCGCCATCAGCGAGCTGCGACTCTATCTCGCGATGAATTTCCTCCCAGACAGGAAGAGCCTGGGCGAGCAGTTCCCTGCCGGCGCCGGTCAGGTTGAGCAGGCGGCCGCGGCGGTCGGCGGGGTCTGTGAGAATTTCGACGAGCCCGCGCCGCGCGAGAGGTTTGAGCGCAGCCGTCAGCGTGGTTCGGTCCATGGCCAGCAGCGAGGCCACGGGAGCCATGGGAGGGGGCTCGGGGCGATTCAGCGACATAAGCAGCGAAAACTGGCCGTTGGTAAGTCCAAATGGCCGGAGCGCCACATCGAAGCGCCGCGCCAGAGCCCTCGCCGCGCGCTGCACGTGGAGGCAAAGACAGCAATCGCGCACCCTGAGGGTGGTGGCGTAGGGGACAATTTGAGTCCTCGACGCAGTTTCCGGGCTTGACACGCCAGACATCACGTTGATATCAACGTAAATTATATGAATTACTCTTGACAAGTAAAATCAGTAAGTACAGACTAACGTTAGTTAAGACTTACCTAGAAACGGAAAAAAATCTAAACAATTTGTCGAATTCGGGTCTGGCCATTCGTTTACATAGTGAAGGCAGGTCAAACCGGGCCGCCCAAAGACCGTTAGAGGGAAAAGAGCAATCATGATTTCGGCGCAGTCTCCCGGACAGGAGAAAACTGGGAGAGAGGAGACCGCCGAACCCGAAAAATCACCCGAACCCTGCCCGGCTGGAGAGTGGATATGTCGTTCTTTCGCGATCTGAAAATTGCCGCGCGCTCGCTGTCGCGCGTTCCCGCCCTGTGGATCACCGTTGCCCTGACGCTGGCGCTGGGCATCGGCGCCAATGCCGCCATCTTCAGCGTAGTGCGCACCGTGCTACTGCGGCCGCTGGCCAACCGCGACGAGGACCGGCTGCTTTATATCCGGCAGAGCGCGCCGGGGCTTGGTGAGCCGAATGCGACGTTCTCGGTCCCGGAGATTCAGGACCTGGGCAAGAATCTGAAGACCATCACCGAGCTCGGCACCTTTTCCGAGATCGACTTTGCCATGGTTGGGCTGGGCACCCCGCGCTCGATTCCCGCCGGCGTGGTTGACGGCAACTACTTCGAAGTGATGGGGTTGCGGCCGGTGCTTGGGCGTTTACTTGGCCCCTCCGATGACGGCCCGAACGCCCCGGGCGCGGTTGTTCTCACTTACAAATTTTGGACCACCTCGCTGCACTCGGATCCGAACGTTCTCGGCAAACAGGTCCGGCTGGAGAGCTTCCAAGGGTCCCGCACCGCGACGATTGTCGGCGTACTTGAGCCTTCGGTGCCCTACCCCGTCTCGACTGAAATCATCGCCAACGTAGTAACCAGCCCGCATCACCTTTCAGCGACTATGGTTACGGGCCGCGAGCACCGCATGACAGAGGTCTTTGCGCGGCTGGCTCCGGGGGCAACTCTGGAGGCGGCGCGGGCGGAGCTAAGGGAGAGATACGCGGCGATACTGGCGGCGCACCCTGAGGTATACAAAGCTGCCGACCGCTACCAGATCGACGTAACGCGCATGCACGACCAGATCAACTCGAGCGCGAACACAATCCTGTGGGTGCTGTTCGCGGCTGCGGCGCTGCTGTTTGTGATTGCGTGCTCGAATGTTGCCAATCTGGTGCTGGCGCGAACGGTGCGCCGTGAGTCGGAGCTGGCGGTGCGCGCAGCCCTGGGAGCCAGTGCCGCTGCCCTGCGGCGTTCGCTGCTGGCGGAAAGTATCCTGCTCTGCGGAAGCGGAGTGCTGGCCGCGCTGGCGCTGGCGGCGCCCATGGTGGCGATACTGGGGCGCTATGCGGCGCGCTTCTCGGTCCGCGCTGACGGCCTAAAACTGGACTTCAGCCTGGTGTGGTTCGGCATCGCGCTGGCACTGGTGGCAGCGGTCTTTCTCGCGTATATTCCGCGGCTGCCTGCGCTCGATGCCGCGCGAGGCACGAGCGGAGTGAGCGGAGGCACACGCGGCGTTTCCGGCAGCAGCCGGCGGCTGCGGGTCTTTGCCGTGACGCAGATCACGGCGTCGTTTTTGCTGCTGGCCGGTGCGGGCGTGCTCATGCGGACGCTCTATGTGCTCGAGCATACGCGGCCCCCATTCGACACGACGCACGTGCTCGCGGTGAACCTGCCGGTCATCTCCTATGGGCGGACGCCGGAGCAGGTGCAGCAGTTCTATCGCGACGTGAGGCTGAGGGTGGCCGAGATCCCGGGCGTTGAACGCGTGTCGACGGGGTTCAGCGTGCCGTGGCGGGATAGCCAGGGGCTGAATATCAAGTTTGGGTTTGCGGTCGAGGGTGCTGTGCGCAAGAACGGCCTGGAGGATTTACGCGCGAAGTACCGCTCAATCTCGCCGGGGTTCTTCGGGACTGTGGGCGTGCCGGTGATCGAAGGCCGCGACTTCCGGGACACGGACAAGGAGAACTCCGAGCACGTGGTCATCATCAGCAAGAGCGTCGCCGATACGCTGTTTCCCGGCCAGGAAGCGATCGGCCGCGAGATGAAATGGACCGACCCCGTGATGAAGTTTATCGGCATCAACTATGAACCGCGTCGCATCGTCGGCGTGGTACCGGACTTCGACGACGAGAATATCATTCCTTCTCCGTCGATGACGGTTTATCAGCCGGTAGAGCAGGAGGGCTGGCAGGGACGGCTTTTCGTGCGTACAAAGGGCGATCCGTACGCGCTAGTTCCGGTAATCACGCGCACCATTCACCAGATGGCCATCGACCAGCCTGTAGAACGGGCGGCGACACTTGAGGACATCCGCGCGGAGGTGATGACGCCGGACAAGTTGAATGCCGTGGTCTTTGGCGGATTCGCCGCTGTCGCGCTGCTGATCTCCGTGGTCGGCGTTGCCGGCGTACTGGCATTCTCGGTGAGCGGGCGGACGCGTGAGTTCGGAATCCGCATCGCGCTGGGAGCCCAGCCCCGCGATATCCTTACCGACGTCCTGAAAGACGGACTGATCATTGCGGGGATCGGAGTGACAGCGGGGGTGATGCTGGGATTTGTCTTCACCCGGATCGCCGGCAGGTTTGTCGCCGAGGTGCATCCGCCGGGATTGCCTTCCTTTGCTGTGTCGGCGTTCGTCATACTCGCCGCGGCGGTGCTCGCTTCGGCAGTGCCGGCGGCGAGGGCTGCGCGAGTGAATGCGGTCGAGGCTCTGCGGGCCGATTAGGGAATTCGACTACTCGTAGCGAATCGCCTTCACCGGATCGAGCGCCGCGGCTCTGTGTGCTGGAATCCAGCAGGCAAGAAGCCCGACGATCGCCAGCAACGCAGCGACGATTAGGAATACGACCGGGTCGGACGAGGAGACGCCGATGGGCAGGCTGGCCATGGCGCGCGCCGCGGGCAGTGCCGCAGCCAGACCAATTGCGAGGCCGGCGGCGATCTGCCATATGCCTCGCCGCATGACCAGCGCCATGATATTGCGTGTGCTGGCTCCGAGGGCCATGCGGACACCGATCTCCTGTGTGCGGCTGTTTGTGGCCTGGGCAAGAACGGCATAGATGCCTACGGCCGCCATCACCAGCGCGATCAGCGCAAAGCCGGAGAAGATTCTGCCGAAGAGATGCAGGAACCACTCATCGTGCTGAATCGCCTCGGGCAGCGTGTAGACATCCTGGAGCGGCAGGTCCTGATCGAGATTCTGCACCGCGCTGCGTACTGCCGGGATGGGGTTGCCGTCCGACCGTATCAGCAGTGCCATGCCGTTCCAGCCCTCCTGCCGGAGAGGAACGAACATGAGCGGATTCGGAGATTTTTCGTTGAGCTCCTGCACGATGTTTGCGGAGACTCCGACGACGGTGATCCAGTCGCCCGGCTTGTTGTTGTCGTAGAAGCGGAAGCGCTTGCCGATTGCAGACTGGCCCGGCCAGAAGTGTTCGGCGCATTCGCGGGTGAGGATCGCCGCCCTGTGGTTTGGCGTCCCGTCGGTCTCGTTGAAGTCGCGGCCAAGGAGAAGAGGGAGGTTGATTGCCTGCAGATATCCCGGGCTCTGCACCACAAAGGATGCCGACGGGCGATGAGCCGGATCGACGGCGGGGGCGTGCTCGATCTCGATTTCTCTCGAGCCCGCTCCGAGGCCGGGAAGGTTGGAGGTGAGGGCTACATGGGTAACGCCAGGGAGTGCCTTGACGCGCGGCAGAAGTTGGTCGTAGAAGCGCTGGCGGGCATCGGCGTCCTTGTAATGCGCGTCGGGAAACTGGATGCGCGCGGTGGCGATCTGCTCGTCGGGCACTTCCTGATTGGCCTCCATCGCCCTCGTGAGGCTGTGCACGAGGACTCCTGCGCCGGTGAGCAGCACCAGCGTCAGCGCGAACTGGAATACCACCAGCAGGCCGGATAGCTTGCCGCCGCGAAGTTTTCCCGCGCTGCGCGCGCCGTCTTTCAGAACTTCGTTGATGTCCACTCGCGAAAAGCGCAGCGCTGGCGCCGTACCGAAGAGAAGTCCGCTGGCGATGCAGAGGGCGGCAAAGTAGCCGAAGACGGCATAGTTCATGGTGAATTCGACCCAATAAGGCTTGCCCACATTCTGGGTGTTAAGGTCGAACCAATGAACGCCAAGCCACGCCAGCGCCAGTCCCAGTACTCCGCCCAGCGTGCTGAGCAGCACGCTTTCTACCAGCAGCTGCCTGGCTACGCGCCACCGCGAAGCCCCGAGCGCTGTGCGGATGGACATTTCGCGCTGGCGCAACATGGCACGGCTCAGCATCATGTTGGCGACATTGGCGCACGCAATCAGCAGCACGAAGCCGACCGCAGCCAGCATGAGAAGGAAGATGAGGCGAATGTTGCCGCCGTTATACCGCTCGTGAAATGTCTCAACCGAGATGCCGATGTTCTTATCCTCGGGATACTGCGCGGCGAGGCGGCGGCCGATCGCGCTCATCTCCACGTTGGCCTGCATGGTGGTGACGCCGGGCCTGAGCATTCCGAAGAGCGACAGCGGCCGGTTGGTGTGCTTCTCAAGATCGGCGGTAGGAATCAGCGGCATCCACATGTCTACCGTGGTCGGGAATTTGAAGCCTCGCGGCATGACTCCGATGATCGTGGCGGGCTTTTCGTTGACGCGAACCTGGCGGCCGAGGACCGCAGGCGAACTCGCATATCGGTCCTTCCAGATGCCGTAACCGAGAAGGACTACGGGGGTGGCGCCGGGTTTGTCGTCGCCGGGAAGAAATCCGCGGCCAAGCACCGGCCTGATCTTGAGCATGTCGAAGATTCCCGATGTTGCCTGTTCCATCCGGTAGGTCTGCGGAGGGATCCCGGTTTCGCTGAGCACCGCATTGTCATCGGTCCCGGCTTCGAGAGCCGCCAGGGACCTGGTTTGCGCGCGGTAGTCGAGAAAGTCCGGGTACGATACGCGCATGGTGTCGTTTCCTTGCTGCGTAAAGTTGCGGCCCATAACGGACACCAGCTCCGAGCCGCCGGGAACAGGCACAGGCTTGAACAGCGCGGCGTTGACCAGCGTGAACACCATCGTGTTGAGACCGATTCCCAAGGCCAGCGTCGCTACTACCGCAGCGGAAAACAGACGATGGGAAAGGATCATGCGCAGCGCAAACCGCAGATCTTGTGCCATATTTCGGGTACGGCTCGGCGCTGTGGCCAGTTCCCGGTATTTTCGAGGCAGGGCATTGTGGTCGAATCCGGCGGGGGCTCTAGTGCATCACTAGTAAACACCCCCGATGCGTACCTACGAATCATCTTCTGAAGCTTTCTTCCTCCCGGTTGCCTATTCCAGCGAGAACACCGATCACGGCGCGGCGGAGTACCATCCGCCCGACATTGAGTTGCTCGATGCGTACTCGCGCGCAGTGACGGGGGCGGTGGACCGGGTAAGTCCGGCGGTGGTCAAGATTGACGTGCGCGACGGGCGGTCACGCGGCGGATCGGGCTCGGGGTTCGTGTTCACGCCGGACGGCCTGGTGCTGACTAACAGTCACGTGGTTCACGGGGCCAGCCGGATCGGACTGACGTTTCTCGACGGAATCACGGCGAGCGCAGTGTTGATCGGCGACGATCCGGACACCGATATTGCTGTATTACGCACCGAGCACCTGCTCTCTCCCACGGCGGTGCTGGGGTCGTCGAAGGACCTTCGCGTGGGGCAGTTGGCGATCGCGGTCGGCAATCCCTTTGGGTTCCAGTTCACGGTGACGGCGGGAGTGGTCAGCGCTCTCGGCCGCAGCATGCAGGGGTCATCGGGGCGGATGATGGAGGAGATCATTCAGACCGACGCGGCGTTGAACCCCGGCAACTCGGGCGGTCCGCTGGTCGATTCGTCGGGACGTGTGATCGGCGTCAACACGGCGACGATTATGGGAGCGCAGGGGCTTTGCTTCGCGATCGGCATCGATACGGCGAAGTACATCGCCAGCCAGATACTGCAGCACGGACGGGTGCGGCGAAGCTGGATCGGCATTGCCGTGCAGAATGTGCCACTGCTCCGGCGCATCGTCTACGAATACAAGCTGGCCGCGGATTCGGGAGTGATGGCGACGAGCGTCGATCCTGACGGCCCAGCGGGACGCGCGGGGATGCGCGATGGAGATATCATCCTCAGGTTTGCCGGGGAAACCATCTCGGCCATCAACGAGCTGCACAAAGTGCTTACGGCCGAGCGCGTCGGCAAGGCGCAGCCAGTGCTGGTGCTGCGCGGAGTCTCGTTAGTGGACCTGATGGTTAGTCCGGCGGCGCGGCCAGAGTAATTCCGGCGGGGCGATTCAGGCGGGACTACCCGCAATCAAGACGTCATGAACCATGCAGCTTTTCTCCGCTCTCGCAGCTTTACGGAGATTTTAGCGATGTGATTGACCGGGCTACGGAAGCTCGGGGAACTGGTTCGGGGATTGGGCTAAGAGATTCGAGGCCGCAGCCCGCCTTGACGAGCATTGTCCTTCAATCCCACACTACGATCAGGGCCCTCCGCACGAGTGGCATGTTCTCCTTTTACGGAGTGGTGAGTTGGAAAGGGGAGCTGATGGAGTCCGCGACAAAATCCCCGGCAATGAGCGCAACAGACGCACCGCACGAGTCGAGTCTGTTTTCCTCTGAATCGGTGCTCAACATACTGCGGCTGATTCTCGCCGGGGCTCCGCTTGCTGAAGTGCTGACAATCATCGCCAAACTGGTTGAATCTCAGGGCGACGGCACATTGTGCACCATCTGGCTTCCGGATGATCACGGACGGCAACTTTACTGCGCTGTGGCTCCCAGCCTTCCCGGATTTATCGCTCACGTAGGGTCCATGCTGATTGGCCCGAAAGGCGGATCCTGCGGCACGGCTGTTTACCGCAAAGAGCCGGTATATGTGACGGATATCCTTAATGATCCGATCTGGGATCACTATCGCCATCTGCTCCTGCCTTACGGAATCCGCGCAGTATGGTCGCGGCCTTTATTCAGGACCGATGGCAAGGTGCTGGGGACATTCGCCATTCATTATCGTCATGCGCGCAGTCCTGACGCAGCCGACCTGAAGCTAATCGAGAGCGCGAGCCACATCGCGGGAATCGCGATTGAGCGCCATATAAACGAAGAGAGACTGCGGCACGAACACGATCGGCTGCGCCTGCTTCTTGAAATCACGAACAGCATGACCTCGAAGCTGGATCTGGGCCATCTGATCGGATCACTTTCTACAAACCTGCTGGCCGTAACGCGATGTGACTTCTGCGCGTTGCTCCTGCCAGAGGCGGATGGTCGCCACTTGCGCGTGACCATTCTGTATAACCCGGAAGCTCGAGGCGTCATCTCTGACGGCACGCTGGTTCCGATCAAAGGATCGACCTGCGGCAAGGCGTTCCTCTCGGGGAAGAATCAACTGATAAATAGGCTCGAGGCGCTCAGGCATGATCCTGAGAGCTTTGGGAACAGCGAAGGGCAGCCATTCTTCGAGCGCGTCATGGCGGAAGGCCTCAAGTCGGGGTGCGAACTACCGCTTGTCGGACGGCGCGGCGTAATCGGCGTGCTGGGTGCTTTCAGCCGTTCGGAACGAGGCTTTACGGAGGACGAGTTCTCCTTTCTGGAACAAGTGGCCCGGCAGGTAGCCATTGCCGTAGAAAACGCGCTGGATTTTGAAAAAGCGACGGAAGACAGGATCAAGGAGACGAAACAGAGGCTCTATCTCGAGGAGGAGATCCGTGCTGAATTCACTGCGATCGTGGGCGACAGTGCGGCTCTGAAGGCTGCGCTGGACCTGGTTTCGGTGGTCGCACCTACGGATTCGAGTGTGCTGATCCAGGGCGAGACGGGAACCGGCAAGGAGCTTATCGCTCGCGCCATACATAATCTGAGCGGCCGCCGGGAGCGCGCCTTTGTGAAATTAAACTGCGCCGCGATTCCGCTTGGACTGCTCGAGAGCGAGTTGTTCGGCCATGAAAAAGGAGCGTTTACGGGAGCAATCGCGCAGAAGACGGGCCGGTTTGAGCTGGCGAATAAAGGAACGCTCTTTCTCGACGAGGTTGGCGATATCCCTTTGGAGCTCCAGGCGAAGTTGCTGCGCGTGCTGCAGGAACAGGAATTCGAGAGACTGGGAAGCAATTACACCCATAAGGTTGATGTTCGCGTCATCGCAGCCACACATCGTGATCTGGCTGCCATGGTCAAACAGGGAACGTTTCGAGAGGACCTTTATTACCGCCTGAAGGTATTCCCGATCCACGTGCCACCACTACAAGAGCGTGCCGAGGATATTCCGAAGCTGGTCTGGCATTTCGTGGAGCTTTATTCCCGGAGAATGAACAAGAAGATCGAGGAGATTCCCCCGGAGACGATGAATGCCCTGGTGCGATACCGCTGGCCCGGCAACGTTCGCGAGTTACAAAACTTCATCGAACGAGCGGTGATTCTCTCTCCTCATACGGTCTTACATGCTCCCACTTCTGAATTGGAGCCATTCAATGGCCATAAGCGGTCGAATTTGCCCATGACGGGTCTTGCGGAAGTGGAGCGGGATCATATTCTCCGCGCGCTTGAAGCGAGCAATTGGATAGTGGGCGGCCGGAATGGCGCTGCCGACCGGTTAGGAATGAAACGGACTTCGCTGGTTTACAGAATGCGAAAGCTTCGGATAAGCCGTCCCGCGTCCTTCGGGCGAAACGGTGCCGCCAAGGATGGCGCTCGACAGGACTGAATCCGCGACGATTGCCGCGACCAGAATCCGCCAGTGACGGAGATATGTCACAAATCCGTCACGCTCACGCGAAGCCGGGTTGCGCTTTTAAATCCTATGTTCAGCAGCTGAACCACTTACATCTGTATAGATCGCGAGAGCTCGAGCGGTTCGTTTTGGCCCGCTATTTGCTTGTAGTAGTTGCGGACAGAAATGCAGCGAGAGATCCGTCGCACATCGGTGCGCACGTCTGCCAGGACCACTCTGGCGTTCGAGCTTCGATTGGGTAACACAATCATTCACAGTCAACCGAACCAACCCAACCTATGACCAGCCCAACCAGACCAGCAAGGATGAGAAGGAGTTTTTTATGAGCCAGGTGCTTTCAAGAGAGACAGCCAATGCCGAGTTCGCCGTGCCGGTAACCTCTATTCACTATGTTGAAGCGGACGGAATCCGTATCTTCTACCGGGAGGCAGGCGACGCGAATGCACCTGTCGTGCTCTTGCTCCATGGGTTCCCGACTTCGTCGTTCATGTTCCGTAATCTGATTCCACGCCTCGCCGATCAGTATCGCGTGATCGCGCCCGACCTGCCCGGATTCGGATTTACGGAAGTCCTCGAAGGGCGGAAATATACATACTCCTTCGAGGCGTTGGCTGGCACGATTGAGGCCTTCACTGAGGCGCTCGGTCTGAATCGCTACGCGATCTACGTGTTTGACTACGGAGCCCCGACGGGTTTCCGCCTGGCGCTGCGCCACCCGGAGCGAGTGACCGCCATCGTGTCGCAGAACGGCAATGCCTATGAAGAAGGGCTCGGGGATGCGTGGGGGCCAATCAGAAAATACTGGGCTGAGCCGACGGCCGAAAACCGAGAAGCCATCCGGCAGGCCATTTTGAATTTAGAAGGAACGCGCTGGCAGTACACGCACGGGGTTGCGAATCCAGATAGCGTGGCTCCTGAGTCGTACACATTGGATACGGCCCTGCTGGAGCGCCCGGGAAACAAGGAGATTCAGCTCGATCTGTTTCTGGATTATGCATCGAACGTAAAGCTCTACCCGAAGTTTCAGGAATATCTGCGAAAGTCGAAGCCGCCGCTGCTGGCGATCTGGGGCAAGAACGACCCGTTCTTTATCCCTCCTGGCGCCGAAGCGTATCGAAAAGACCTCCCGAATGCGCGAATCCAGTTTCTGGATACAGGGCACTTTGCCATTGAGACGCACGTGGTGGAGATCGCCGCCACGATGAAGGAGTTCCTCGAGGCAAACGGGATCAGAGGTGTGAGGGACAAGGCGGCGGCACGATGAGTGCTTCTGCCCAGGCGAGCACGGCCGTGCTGGTTCATGGCGCATGGGCTGACGGGTCGTGCTGGAGCAACGTGATACTGCCCCTGCGGCGCCAGGGGCTAAGTGTCACATCGGCTCCCATCCCGCTTACATCGCTCACCGATGATGCCGCTGCTCTTCGACGGGTCATCGAGAGAGTGGATGGCCCGGTCATCCTGGTTGGGCATGCGTATGCCGGCGCTGTGATTGCCGCAGCTCATGATGACCGGGTGAAGGCGCTCGTGTACGTCGCGGCGCTGGCGCCTGATGAAGGTGAAACCGTGGCGGATGTCTTTTATCGGGCGGCCCCTCACCCGGAGGCTCCCCAGCTTGCGCCGGACGCGCATGGGTTTATTTGGATGCCGGAAGAAGGTTTCGGCCGGGCGGTGGCCCATGAGGCTTCGCCGGACCAGCTCGCCATCATGGCGGCGGTGCAGCGGCCAATCGCGGTGAAATGTATCCAGGAGAAGGCTCCCACGCCCGCATGGAAGACGAAGCCATCGTGGTATCTGCTCGCGGAAAAGGATCGGATGATTGTTCCGGAGACACAGCAGTTCATGGCGGAGCGGATGGGCGCCACCATTCGCTCACATGCCGTCGATCACGCACCTATGTACACGGCGCCGAATCTCGTTGTCGACGTTGTTCTGGAAGGTGCGCGAGAAGCAATTCAGAAGTGAGCTGAGAAACGCATGAAGAGCGGTTCCGTTGCTATCGTCACTGGTGCGAGCCAGGGAATCGGCCGCGCTGCTGCATTGCGGCTGGCGCGCGATTTTTCCGCGGTTGTACTTGCTGCCAGGAATGAGATCGAGCTCGAGGAGACTTCAGCCGGCGTAAAGGCGGCAGGCGCCGAGCCCCTTGTCTGTGCGCTCGACCTGCGCGATCCCCAGGCGGCAGATGTCGTTGTCAAAGGCACGCTCAAGCGTTTTGGCCGGATCGATGCGCTGCTCAATATCGCCGGGGCAGTTCCGCAGGTTGATTTGTTTGAGATGACGGATGCGCAGTGGGATGACGGAATGGCGCTCAAGCTTCACGGGGCACGCCGCCTGACGGTACGAGCGTGGGACGCGCTGAAGGCGTCGAAGGGATCCGTCGTTCTAATTTCCGGCAGTGCTGCGCTCGATCCTAAACCGGGGTTCGCAGCCGTGGCTGCGGTGAACGCCGCGATCATCGCGCTCGCCAAGGCATTCGCTGAGCAAGGCATCAAAGACGGCGTCCAGGTCAACAGCGTGGTGCCTGGCGCTGTAATGACGGGACGCAGGCGGTCGTTCTTTGAAAAATGGGCGCCGGCCCACAACGTGACCGTGGAAGAAGCGACGAAGAAGTTCCCGGAGGAAGTTGGCATCAGCCGCTTCGGCAAGCCAGAAGAGATCGCGGAGCTTATGGCCTTTATCGTGTCGCCCGGGGCGAAGTGGATGACGGGTGCTTCTGTCCGGATGGACGGCGGCGAAGTCAAAGGCGTCTGATTTGCGGGTTCACCGCGGCCTTTGGCGCGCTAACCGCAACTGCTGCCGGAAGGTGCTGGAGATAACGTCAAACGAATGAGTTTCAGAGTCGAAGCGAGCGAAGAAGCCAGGCTCATCGCCGCCATTCTGGCTGGAGACAGCAATCTGTATCATCAGCTGATTCGGCCGTACGAGCGGAGTGTCTACATGATGTCTTTTTCCTGGATGAAGAACGAGGAAGACGCCAAGGACGTCGCGCAGGAAACCTTCATCAGGGCCTTTCGAAAGCTGGGGGCCTTCCGTGGCGAGTCGAGGTTCAGTACGTGGCTTATCGGCATTGCACTCAACGAAGCCAGAAACCGGCTACGGCGACAGGCCACCCTTCGATTCGTGTCTTTTGATGAGCTTCAATATGAGGACGTGCCCGTGTCTCCATCACCTCTGCACGATTGGCGAGAACTGCCTTCCGACCTGGTGGAGCGAAAAGATATCAGCAGATTACTTCGGCAGGCCGTAGAGAAGCTTCCCAGTACTTATCGGCAGGTGTTTCTACTTCGCGATATAGAAGAATTCAATGTGAATGAAACAGCAGAGGTCCTGGATATCAGCACGTCTCTGGTAAAAGTCAGATTGCACCGGGCTCGACTGATGTTGCAAAGGCTGCTGGCCCACAAATTGAAGGCGCACAGCGGCGCGTCCGCGCAACTACATCGGCCTTAGTAACTTGTGAAGGAGAAACGGACATATGCATTTTCAAGGACAGCCCGAAATCTATGATCTGCTCATTCTCGGCAGCGGCGCCGGCTCGAAACTACTCGCCTGGACCTTCGCGGGACGGGGTCAGCGGGTTGCTGTGGTGGAACGCAGGTATGTCGGCGGATCCTGCCCGAACATCGCATGCCTGCCGAGCAAAAATGTTATTCACACAGCACAGTTCGCGCATGATGTTCGGCGCAGTGAGGAGTTCGGGGTTGGCATCGACAACTTTCGCGTCAATATGGCGGTGGTGAGGGACCGGAAACGCCGAATGGTTCAGGGCCTCGTGGATGTGCATCTGGCACTTTACCGGCAAAGCGGGACGGAGCTGATCATGGCATCGGGGCGGTTTGTCGGACCGAAGACGATTGAGGCGACACTCCCGGACGGGACGAAGCGTCTGCTGCAGGGCAAGAATGTCGTGATCGGTACGGGAACGCACGCGGTAGTCGAGAACATTCCGGGACTGGCGTCGGCACAGCCACTAACCCACGTCGAGGTCCTAGAACTTGATGTTGTGCCGGAGCACCTCATCATTCTTGGAGGCGGGTATGTCGGGCTGGAGTTCGCACAGGCGATGCGGAGGTTCGGAAGCAGGGTCACGCTCATAGACCGGAATCACCGCGTGATACATGCCGAAGACGATGACATTACCGAGGGCCTGCAGCAGCTTTTCCAGGACGAGGGCATAGAGCTGCTTCTGAACGCGAAGATCAGGAGTGTCTCGGGCGTATCGGGACAATCGGTACGTGTCATTCTCGAGCAGAATGGGGCCGAGAAGTCGCTGGAGGGGACGCACATTCTGGTTGCAGCGGGCCGCGTGCCGAACACCAAGGACATCGGGCTTGAGCTTACCGGGGTAGAGCTGACAGAGAAGGGATATATCAAGGTAAACGAGAGACTGGAGACAACGGCTCCGGGCGTTTGGGCCGTGGGCGAGGTGGCGGGCAGCCCGCAGTTCACGCACATCAGCGAGGATGACTTCCGCGTGGTGCGCGACAACATGCTCGGCGGAAACCGAGTAACTACCGGCAGACAGGTTCCCTTCTGCCTCTTCACGGATCCTGAATTCGCGCGCATCGGAATGACCGAGAAGGAAGCGAAGGCGAAGGGGATCGCGTATCGTCTTTTCAAGATCCCGATGGCGGCCGTACTGCGGGCTCGCAGTCTTATGGAAACCCGCGGGTTTCTGAAGTGCCTGGTAGAACGCGACGGGGACAAGATTCTTGGGTTCGCGGCGTTCGGCGTGGGTGCGGGCGAAATTATGGGGTGCGTCCAGATCGCTATGCTCGGAGGGCTGCCCTACACAACACTGCGCGAGGCTGTGCTCGCCCATCCTACAATTCCAGAAGGATTGGTCGCCCTGTTTTCCAGTGCGTCTTAAGTAGAGCGCACGGATGGGGCGTTCCCTTCGAGCAGAGGAACGATGCCGAAACTCCTGTCCGTCAATGTTGGCCTTCCGCGAGAAGTTGAGTGGCAAGGAAAGCAGGTTCGCACCGCGGTCTGGAAGCAGCCGGTACCGGGCCGGATCGTTGCCAGGCGTCTGAACCTGGATGGCGATGGTCAGGGGGACCTTCATGGCCACGGCGGCGAACATCGCGCGGTGATGGTCTATCAGATACAGGCCTATCACTATTGGGAGGGCGAACTCGGCCGGAAGGATTTCGAGTACGGACAGTTTGGAGAGAACTTCACCGTCGATGGTCTAGCGGACGATGAGGTCTGTATTGGAGACCGCTACAGAATCGGCGGGGCCGTTTTCGAAGTCACGCAGCCGCGCGTAACCTGCTACCGGCTCGGCATTCGCATGAACAATCCGCAAATGGCCGCTCTGGTGGTCTCACACCATAGGCCGGGGTTCTATTTCCGCGTAATTGAAGAGGGCGAAGTTGGCGCCGGAGACGAAATTCTGAAGATCGTGGATGGGCCAGGAAAGATCACGGTCGCCGAAATAGACTCCCTGCTGTACCTGTCGAATCACAATCCCGCGCGAATTGCGATTGCCGCGCGTATCCCGGCGCTTAGTGCGGGATGGAAGAGCTCGCTGCAGGCGCTGCTCAAAGCCGCTGAACGCGGAGTCCACAACGGAAACGCGGGCCTCACATCTTCGACTTCGCCGCCTGCATGGAGCGGCTTTCGGAAGTTGAGAGTGACGGCAGTTCATCGCGAGACCAGCGATGTAACGTCCATCCTGATGGAGAGCGTGGATGGTTCGGTCCTTCCACCTGCGCTTCCGGGTCAATATCTCGTGTTGCGCATTTTCCCGGATGGGGGTTCGAACCCTGTGCTGCGTAATTATTCGATTTCCGGAGCGCCGGATTCCGGCACCTATCGGATCAGTGTGAAACGGGGAACGGGTCCGGGCAGTCGGTATCTTGTGGACACGCCAAAGGCCGGGGACATATTCGAGGTGGCCGCTCCGCGAGGAGAGTTCGTGCTGCGATCGGGTACGCGGCCAGTCGTTTTTCTGAGCGCTGGAATAGGCGTGACTCCGGTGCTCTCGATGCTGCATGCTCTTGCAGCCCGAAGCGCGGACGCCACGCAAGAGGTCTGGTGGATCTACAGTGCGCGCAACGCGAGCGAGCATGTCTTTGAGATAGAGGCACGCAAGCTGTTGGAGGCGATTCCCGGAAGCCGTTCGGTGATCGTGTATAGCAAGCCGGGTCCGTCTGAAAAGCTCGGCGCGGATTTCGACATCGAGGGACATGTGGATCTGGCGAACTTACGAAAGCTTGGCGTTCCGGTCGAGGCCGACTTCTATATGTGCGGTCCAGCTGGATTTCTCGTGGATATGCGCCGCGATCTGGCTTCTTTCGGCGTCTCGCCAGACGCGGTGCATGAGGAAATCTTCGGGCCGGGGACTTCCATCACACCGGGTGTCGCGAAAGCAGACAACAAGACTCCGCACCCTCCGGCTGGCACCCCGGGGTTGGGACCACTGGTATCGTTCACCCGCAGCGGACTAACGGTGCCCTGGGACGACCGTTTCGGCAGCTTGCTGGAACTCGCCGAGGCGTGCGACGTTCCGGTGCGGTGGGCCTGCCGCACGGGTGTTTGCCACACGTGCGAGTGTGGAATCCTGAACGGCAGCGTGCGCTATGCTCCCGAGCCTCTGGATCAGCCCGCCGCCGGCTACGCTTTGATCTGCTGCTCGATACCGGAATCAGAAGTAAACCTGGACCTCTAGCTCGCAGAGGAATGCCGTAGGGTGTTGAAGTGAGGGCTTGAATGAGCGGCGTAACCAAGGACGCGCAGCACCATCAGGCATTCCAAGGCGAAAACGAGGCTGCGCTCCTTATTACATCGCTGCGTGGTCTGCCTTTCGTTGTTCCGGGCGAGATTGACTGGCAAACGCTGCAATGCATGGCGGAGGAGAATGGCGTACTCGCGCTGGTCTGTCGGTCGCTGCTTGAAATGGGCTCTGCACTGCCCGAAGTCTTTACGAGCGCTGCCAAGAGAGTCAGAAACGGCGCGGACAAACTTGCGACCGAGCTCGAAGGGTTGTTGGGTTGCTTCGCCGAGCGAAACATCGACGTTCTTCCGTTGAAGGGCCCGGCGCTATCGTCGGCTTTGTATGGGGATGCGACGCTACGGACCTGCAAAGATCTGGATCTGCTGGTGCGCCGCGCGGATTTCAGCCGAGCGGAAGCATTGTTATCGGAACAGGGATTCACCGCAGGCGAAATCAACGATTCTGAGCGGAGGTTTTCACGTGACGGGGTTCTGGTTGAGCTGCATTTTGATATCACCTCGCCGCAGGTCTATCAGTTCGATCTGGAAAAGATTTGGGACCGTTCCCGCCGGAAGAGTTTTCGCGGAAAGCCTATGCACGTCATGTCAGATGACGACCTGGTGCTCTTCCTGTGTTCGCACGATCTGAGTCACGGGTTTTCGAGGCTTATCTGGATTCTCGACGTAGCACGAGCACTTGCAGCAATGGGACCCAACAGCTACCGGGCATTGATGATGCGCGCACAGCGGGAGGGACTGGAGGCGTGGCTGTTGATCGGTTGCGAGGTGGTGCGCGCCATGTTCCCGGAACAACTGCCGGAAGCAATGGATGCGGTGATCTCCGAATCGCCGGAAGCGGTCGAGCGAGCGCGCATCACAGTCTCGAGGATCTTCGCAGAGGGTCTGGGCGGAGTAGCGAATACTTATGGAAAGCTCTACCTGGAAAGCGGGGATAGCGAAGTCAAGCGCTGGCGTTATCGATTGAGCTTTCTTGCGCCCACAACCGAAGACTATCGCTGGGCGGAACGCCACAAGGTCAATCGCAGGCTCATGCCCATCCTGCGGCCGTTTCGCCTGCTGCAGAAGTACGGCCCGGCGAGGGCATGGCGAATGATCTTCCCCACACGCATCTGAACTCCCCTCAACCGGCGTTGATTGCCATGCCACAGGCGGGGGCCGCGTGGGGGCTGTTCCGCGAATTCTATGGCGGCGCGCTGTGAATGGCCTGGGCCTTTGAGACAAATACAAGCAGCGGGGCTGCGATTACCGCATACTTTGCGTATCGACCGATGAGTTCGCGGCGGGTGGATGATTCCGGCTCATTCGTTGCCCGGTCCGGAGACGGAGCGGTGTTCTGTACGCCCTGTAATTGGTTTTCGTTCGGTCCTTCACTCATGCCGTGGTCTCCTTGAACGGCTGCTGGGCAGAAGCTTGTTGCAAGCATACTAGCATTTGCAGTAACGAAACGGTCGCCGTGGTTGATGGAGATTGATCCGTACTTGCCCGGCGGACGGAGCGCCGCCATGATCTACTGGCCTTCCGGCCCGGCAATGAATCGTGAAAAGACTGCCTGATATCGCATCTCAGTGGTATCTGGTCCGATGGGCACCAGGAAGAGCTCACATTCGCCCATTTGGGGATGAGTGAGCCGGTAAGACGCCTGCGAAAGCCATGGTGAAGACACTCCGGTAAAGAGCAGGGCGAACTGCTCCAACTGTGCGTTGGAGTGATCTGTGACCTCGGCTAGTTCCAGTTCGTAGTTTTCAAGCCCCGCCACACAAAATCGTGTATGGAGATGGGGGGCAAAATTGTCCATGGTGAGCGTTTCCGGCATTCAGGAACTTTCCTTCGGGCAGATTCTGAGTCGTTGGAAATGGTAATTTCTTTTGCGGGCCGCCTTCGGCGGGAAAAAAATTCGCTGCGCAACAAGATATAGAGGAAAACGCAAAAGCGCCAAAATAAATTGTCTGGAATTGGGCGTTAAGCCAGTTCGAAAAGGTCTCACGCAGTTGCAGACTGCTTTATGAATCACGTGTTGGACACAATTCGCGGCTTTCGCCGCCTCCCTACGGCATTCCCCGGCCAATGGCTATACCTGTATGCCGAGGAAGGCGTGATTTACTCTGAAGGTCAAAATCGGTTTGCCGGACTGGATGCCGCCGGGGTGTCGGCGTACCTGGCCCTCGAGGGGGGCGTCAGTATCGGCGACCTTAGAAGGCTCAACACCGAGGTCAGCCGCGATTCAGCACCGGATGATGGGCTGGAAGCAATCGAGGCGCTCACTCATGGGGTTTTTCCAGCAGAAGAGACTCCGGATGAATTGCCCACGCCTGGCTTGACGGGTCCCGGCGGTCCCGTGAGCGGAGCTTCAAAAACCGAAATCATCGAAATCGGAGGCATTCCGTTGTTGTTGGAATACCCTTCCGGGCAGCTGGAGCAACTATGCCGCGATTACTTCAAGTACTGTCGGGCTAGCGATAAGCCGGCCCGTTGCCGTCTCTATGCGGGACGTGGCGAAGATGGGTGGGCCATCTACGTAAATGACCGCAAGCTCTTGTCTCTTGCGAGCGAGGAGCAGCTCGGTCTGGGCCTGATGCATGCAGCGCGAACGATACTTTATGCCGAGGCTGAATACGATGTGGCCTTTCATGCGGCAGCGGTGGCGCGAGGAGATTGCGCAGTATTGCTTTCCGCGCCGCGCGAATCGGGGAAGAGCACGTTGTCGGCCTTTCTTGTCGCGCGCGGCTTCGATCTGCTGACAGATGAGCCGGCGCTCCTGCATTTGGACCGGTCGGCGGTCTCGGCTCTGCGCGTACCTGTCAGCCTGAAGCAAGGAAGCTGGCCGTTGCTGCAATTGGAGTATCCGCAACTGGCGGATGCTCCGGTTCACGTTCGCTCCGATGGATCGCGGGTTCTGCTGGCCCATCCTGCGGAGGATCGTCGAGCCGAGCAGGAACGCAGCCTCAAGCACATTCTGTTCCCGAAATATCAGCCGTCGGCAGTGGGACAAATCCAACGATTGCCCCCTCTGCGGGCACTTGAACTCCTAAACAATGGGGGAATGCTGCTCGGGAAAAACCTTGGGCGGACCAAATTTGAAGACTTTCTGGAGCTGGTTTGCCGGGTGCCTGCACATGAGATTCGATACTCTTCATTGCAGGAAGCGTGGGGTTTGCTTCCCGATCTATGCTGATGGCCGGTGCTGCTGCTTCTGCGAACCATTCCGACCAGAGCTGCCCGACTGTATCTTTCGTTGACGCACCCAAAGCCGCTCTCTAAGATGGTTCCGCTGCTCGAGAGCTGGACCTTTTGGGATGATCGGCCAGAGGATTTCGCGTTATCGCATGGTTGAAAAGCGCGGCGGCCGGCAACGTTGCACGCGTCGACTTACCCGGATATATACGGGCAGCATGTAGATTTCAACGAACCCAGGTGAGCATGCTACACTGCCCACCTCCCCTTTTCACAACCCGATCTCGCATGCTCGCAGGAAGCAGGTGGCGCAGATGAAGATCGCAATCATCGTGATGCCCTTCCTGGGTGTTGACCGTCCGAGCCTGGCTGCCGGGCTTCTCAAGGCCGAGGTAGAGCAGCGAGGGATCAGCTGCGACTGCAAATACTTCAACATTACCTTTGCCAGGATGCTTGGCGTCCGTACCTATTCAGACATTATTGACGCACCATTGACCGTCCTGCCCGGCGAATGGGTCTTTTCACAGCTCTACTATGGGCAATCTTTTTCAGACTGGACGAGGTATAAAGAGGAAGTTCTGCAATGCCCTGTATGGGGCCTGGACGTCGAAAGATGGGGCGACTCTATAAGAGCAGCGCTCAATCTTGCGCCATCCTTCCTGAGAGTTGTCTTCGAGTCGAATGATTGGGAGCAGTATGACCTCGTAGCATTCACAAGCACATTTGAGCAAACAATGCCGAGCCTGTGTCTCGCGAGGATGATTCGGGAGCACCACCCTAGAGTCAAGATCGCCGTGGGCGGAGCGAACTTCGAATCTTCCATGGGTACGGCCTACGTGGAACACTTCTCGTTCATTGACTACTTATGTACTGGAGAAGGAGACGATTGCTTCCCTCAACTTTGTGAAAACCTGTCCAAGGGCCTCGAGGATATACCGCCCGGCATTCTGTATCGAGCTGGAGATCAAGTTCAATCAACGCAGACGAGCAAAGGCAACTTTGCGGAGCTTGACAGCCTTCCTACGCCGGAGTTCGATGACTACTTTCGGGTCTTCAAGTCGTGCTTTCCGCAGTGCAGTGCGGACCCCATCCTCGTGATAGAAACATCTCGCGGTTGCTGGTGGGGAGAGCACAATCACTGCACATTTTGTGGTCTCAACGGTGAGGGGATGAAGTTCCGGCGGAAGCATTGGCGCCGGGTGGTTGAAGAAGTCGAAGAGTTGACGCAAAGATATCCCAGGTCGCCCGTGCACTTTACCGATAACATTCTTTCTCTGGATTATTTCAAGAACCTCATTCCGTACTGGGCGGATAATTGTGATTCCACAAGAAAGTTCTTCGAAGTAAAGTCGAATCTAACTCGCGACCAGATTGAGCTGCTGAAGCGAGCCGGCGTTACCTCGATGCAGGCGGGAGTTGAGAACCTGGCCGATGACACTTTACGCCTGATGCGGAAGGGTGTCAGCGGCGCTCAAAATGTAGCGATTTTGCGATGGGCTGCCGAGCTGAATGTAGATATTTACTGGAATGTGCTCCTGGGCTTCCCGAATGAACCATTCACGGATTACGACCTCAATCTCTCGGTGATGAAGCTTATAACGCACCTGAGGCCACCCGAGTTCTGCGGGCACATCAGACTGGATCGCTTCAGTCCCAATTTCACGGATTGGCGATCCTTGGGATTCTCAGCGATTCGACCTCTTCTGGCTTACAAACACATCTTTCCTCACGATGAGGCGGAATTGAGCCGATTCGCGTATTACTTTGCATACGAACATGGAGAATTCGACCGGGTTCTTCAGCTGGCAAAGCCCCTGGCAGATTTTGCGAAAGCCTGGCAAGACAAGCATACGGCGGGCGAAAATGGCACGCTTGCCGCCCTGCCGGATCTCGAAGGGGACTTCATTCTAGTTGACAGACGATTCAACTTCGAGGGATCAAAGGCGGCGCTGACCCCGATTGAGCTCGAGCTGTTGCTCCAGTGCGATGTGCCTATCGGTACTCATCGAGCGATCCAGAATGCGGCAACAGCATGCGAGTCAACGATAGAAGAGACCGAAGCGATCTTTGAAGCTCTGGTCTACCGCGGAGTTATTGCCGTGATTGGGAGACAGGCAATAACTCTGGCCTTGTTATCGGAGGAGATACGACTGCAGCAACAGGCTAAGACGATGCAAATTCAATCAACAAGGAGCGAAGGGCAATGGGCGAGGTTAAATATCTTATAACGGTAAACTCAGAAACCGGCGTGATAGCCAGGATAGAAAAACTTGGGCAGTCAGGAGAGGTTACACCAGTAGATTTGAGCAAGCTTTCTATCGATCTGAGTGGTGTCGGCGGCGCGGCTATTGTTGTGAATATCTATAACTCTGGCGCAGCGGTCGAACAGAAGGGTGCGGTCAATACGGTGAAGTTGACGGATGGAGAGGACTTCTGCATATGCTTCCCTCCACCCAAACCTCCCGGTCGAGCCAGATGAGCCGAGCTTTGCTATTTACTCTCCGATATGAGCGCAGTAGTATCCTGACTAAGTCCGCCCATACCAGCCAAATTCCCTGAAGCGGATGTCCCTTGACCGTCGCTTTCCCCCGAGTGACCTCTGATTGGGCTAGGAATAATGGCGAGTCAGCGAGAGTTGGTGAAGGAGCTGTTCGGAGCGGCACTGGATCTGGATCCGGTGGACCGCGCTGCCTTTCTGGACAGAGAGTGCAAGGGCGACCGGGAACTGAGGCGCGAAGTAGAGATGTTGCTGGACGCGGACGCAGATGCCGGCAGCTTTCTGCGGTATCCGCTTCTTCAGACTCAAACAGCGGAACCTTTCGAAGTCGATAGAGTCGATACCGTTATCGGTCCCTATCGTCTGATTGAGCTACTCGGCGAAGGTGGAATGGGCCAGGTGTGGCTTGCAGAGCAAAGGCTGCCCGTGCGCCGCCGCGTCGCCGTCAAGCTTATCAAAGCGGGCATGGACACCCGGGAAGTGGTGGCGCGTTTCGAATCCGAGCGTCAGGCCCTGGCGCTCATGGACCATCCGGCGATCGCCAAGGTATTCGATGCCGGGTCCACTCCCGAGGGACGGCCGTATTTCGTAATGGAATTCGTCGCCGGTATTCCGATTACGACCTATTGTGACAAGCATGAGTTAACCGTGGGTCAGCGGATGGAGCTGTTCATTCTTGTCTGCGAGGGGGTGCAGCATGCGCATCAGAAAGCCATCATCCATCGCGACATCAAGCCGTCGAATATTCTAGTCACCGAGTTCGACGGCAAACCCATGCCGCGGATCATTGACTTCGGTGTCGCGAAGGCCACTTCGCAAAAGCTTGCGGCAGGCACCATGTTTACGCGGGTTGGCACGATGGTCGGCACACTCGGTTACATGAGTCCCGAGCAAGCCGATCCCATCGGTGAGGATATCGACACCCGCGCCGATATCTACTCCCTGGGCGTCGTGCTCTACGAATTGCTTACAGGCGCCCTTCCATTCAATCTTTCGAAACTACCCTACGATGAAGTGCTTCGCCAGTTGCGTGAGCAGGATGCTCCGCGCCCCAGTACCAGGCTCAGATCCCTGGCGAGTGAATCTGCAGTCATCGCCAAGCGACATGGATCTGATCCGCCGACGCTCATTCGCCAGATGCGAGGTGACCTGGACGCGATCGTGCTAAAAGCTCTGGAAAAAGATCGCGGGCGTCGCTATGCATCAGCAACGGGACTCGCGGCCGACATCAAGTGCTTCCTGCAGGATGAGCCGGTTGTAGCGCATCCGCCCAGCACCGCTTATCGCGCGCGAAAGTACATTCGCCGCCATCGCCTGGGAGTGACAGCGGCCGCAATCGGCGTGATCCTGCTGGCGGGTTTCGCCGTGGTTCAGTCTGTTGAGGTGCGGCACATCGCACGAGAGCGCGACCGCGCCGAGAAGGAACGGGATCGCGCCGACCGCGTGAGTCAATTCATGACAGGCGTGTTCAAAGTGCCGGGTCCGGGTGAAGGACGCGGC
The DNA here is from genome assembly GCA_963724375.1 of uncultured Acidobacteriaceae bacterium. Lineage (GTDB taxonomy): Bacteria > Acidobacteriota > Terriglobia > Terriglobales > Acidobacteriaceae > Silvibacterium. The sequence continues at coordinate 587,014 of CAVRUM010000014.1, read as the reverse complement.
AACAGCATTACGGCTCGCGAGATCCTGGACAATGCGTCGAACGAGATCGGGACCGGACTCAACAATGACCCCGAATTGCAGGCGAAGATGATGTACGTGCTTGGGCAAAGCTACGCAGATTTGGGCCTCAATTCGCGCGCACAACCGCTGGTGGAGCAAGCGCTCGACATCCAGCGGCGCGTTCTTGGGCCTGAACACCGGGATACTCTCTCCTCCATGAGATTGCTGGCTTCGGTTCTGCGATCCAGGCAACACTACGACGACGCGGAGAAACTCATTCGTCAAACCCTGGCGACGGAACGCCGGGTTCTCGGCGCTGAAGATCCTGAGACCTTGAGTTCGATGAATGCCCTGGCGACCACCCTCGGGGAAGAGGGCCATTTTTCGGAGCAAGAGAAAGTAGAGCGCGAAACACTTGCTGTCCGGCGGCGGATTCTTGGATCGGAGCATCCAGCAACGCTGAGTTCGATGGAGACGCTGGCTGACGCTCTAACCAATGAAGGTCATTATGCGGAGGCAGAGAGATTGCAGCGCGAGGCGCTGGATGTCCAACGGCGGGTGTTTGGTCCGGAGGATCTGCGAACTCTGTCCTCAACGGGCAGCTTAGCCTGGACCCTGGAGAGAGAGGGCAGATTGGCGGATGCGGAGAACCTGGAGCGGACTACGCTTGATACTGTGCGCCGCGTGCTAGGCCCGGAGAATCCAGGCATCCTGGCTGCTCTTGAAAGCGAGGCCATATTCGTCAGCCTGGAAGGACACTATGGCAATGCCGAGGGACTCTTTCGTGAGGCGATCGAGATTGCGAGTAAAACCACGGAACCCAGCGTAATCGCAACTGCCTGGTATGCCTACGCCTGCGGAGCAGCTGTGACAGGGCACCATTCAGAGGCACTCGGTTTCCTCAACAATGCCCTCGATCAAGGATGGGCGGCCGCGCAATGGATGAATACCGACTCCGACCTAGAGTCTCTTCACGGCGACCCCGCATTCGATGCACTGGTCGCCAGAGCCCGGCAAAACGCTTCGGCGCAATCGCCCTGAGGCCGACCGTCCAAGTCCTGGTGGTTTAGCGAAGAGGAGTGGCAGTTACCTCCACCTGCATGCGGCCCTTGTTTTCCAGGTTGTCGGAAGAAAAGACGACGCTGGGTTTGCCGATAGAGAGGAGCGCCTCGGACGACCAACGGTTCTGGCGCACGACAGGTGACGCGATTTCTCCGCTGGTCGGGCTGGCGATGCTGCTGATCTCGGCGGAGATGTGCAGGCCAAGTCCCTGTGGCGTTTCGCGTGCAGAGTCACAATCGATATTTACGCCTAAATCGAGGTATTGGATCTCATTCTTGTCGTTAGTGCGGACGGGAATTTTGGTCCCGGCACGCACCTGAGAGAACCTGCCGCCGGTGGCAACATCGGTGTTGTAGGTGCGGCTGTTGAGGACGCGACCGTCATCGCCGAGTTCCTTGAGGACAAATTCGAGGCGATAGTAGTGGGCCTCGGGCTGGGGCTTCGTCTCTGCGGGCTTGCTTTCGGAGGCTTTGCTTTCCTGCGCCCGAACGGGCGCAGTGAAAAGCGCGAGACCAAGCAGAATGAGGACGAAATTGACCAGGGTGAACTTGCGCATGGTGGCTCCTTTAATTCCCGCCATTGCGGGGCGGGTTGAGAGGTGGAATTTCGATTGCTGCGATATGGAGCGGCTCGACAGACTGTCGGTCGAGCACAGCTGCCGACTGGGCAGGCTGAGTTGGCACGCCGTCCGGGTTGCCCTGCGCAGTCAGAAGAGCGCGTTCTTCCGGGCTCAGAGGAGTTGGCGTGGGGAAAACTTCGAGCCGCGGCAACTGTGCCGGTGCCGGCCTGGATGCGGCCCGTGCTGCATGCTCACGCGCACGGTGGGCCGGGGGAGTCGGATTACTTTTGAGGCCGGCGCTAAATGTGGGCGCAGGTACTTGAGCCACGAGCGGCGCAGGATGCGAGGGAATGCCGGCGCGATGTATAAGGAAGATCGAAGCAAGCAGGGCTGCAGCTAGAGCAGATATAGCTAGAGGTAGCCACCGCAAAGCCGAACGGCGCGGTTCAAGATGACGGGCTGCGGCGAGGATGCGATGCGCTAATCCAGGCTGCGCTTCGGCATCGACATAGGCCGCAAGGGCCGCGTCGAGCAACAGGTCGAGATCGTCCCGGTCTTTTATTGCGTTATCTGGCATAGAGTTTCTCCAGAGAAGTGGCAAGCTTCTGCTTGAGCATCTGGCGGGCGCGCATGGTTCGGGTGCGGACAGTTCCTTCGGGGATCCCGAGGATCAAGGCGATCTCGCGTGAATTGAGCTCGTCGATGGCTGCGAGGACCAGCGGCTGCCGGAGTTCTTCGGGAAGGCTGTCGATCATGCGGTGAATGGCCGCATGCTGATTGGCCGCAATCGCCCGTTGCTCCGGGTCCGGAGCGCCGGACGCAAGCTCGGATACTGGATCCGAGTCTGCGGGACGCGGCTTTGAAAGGCGATCGACTGCGACCCGCCAGGCGGTACGCGCAAGGAAGGCTCGCTCGTCGGTTATCGATTTCCAGGCCTTGTTGCGATAGAGCTTCAAGAACGTCTCCTGGACGGCATCTTCGGCGTCATGGCTGTTGCGCAGGATGGCGTGGGCAACGCGGAAGACAAACTGCGACTGGCGAGCCACGAGTGCTTCGAATTCCGCGACCTCGCTGCTGACCAACCTTGCGGCCCCCGTTGCGGCTAATGTGCTATCCATGCACCAGAGTCAATTCAAACGCAAAGACGGCAGTGGACGAGGCAGTGTTCATTTTTTTTCGCTTGAGGGGGTCTAACGGGAGGTGATGGCGAGGCCGTTCGTGTCCGGGATACCGGAAACTGCGGTCGTAGTGAAGGTTGCGAGATCCAGCAGCACCACTCCGCCAGCGCGAGCCTTGGTATCCGGGCCGAAGAGGCCGGCGGGAACAAGCACATTCGAGATCCAGGCATGTTTCCCGTCGGGGTCGAGGGCGATCATGAGCGGGCTGCCTGTTTCGATGCGATGGGCGACGACTCCGGTAGACGCATCGACCACGAGGACCACGCCATCAAGGACAGCCGGGGCCAGGAGCCAGTGCCCATCGACCGTTGCGGCAGTGTAGAAGATCTGGCCCACGCCGAGATTTGTAATTCGGCGAACTACAGAAAGATGAACGGGATCGAGGACGAGGAGTTCGCCTTTTCCCGAGGCGATGAGGTAGCGCCCATCCGCTGTCCAAGCGAGCCCGCGCGGCGAGCCTGTTTCAACGCATACGGTTACTTTTCCGGATTGGGGATCAATGCGGCAGACGTTTCCAGTGAGGGTAAAGGCGAAGAGAGCCGAGCCGTCAGCGTTGAAGAGAAAATTGTGCACGCCGGGCGGCAGAGGGAAGGTGCGCAGCACGGCTCCCGAATCGGCATCGAAGACAACCATGCCGGCGCTGCCCTCTTCGGCGTTCGTAAACAGCTCGCGATATTTCGGGGGTCGTAGCTTCAGCCCGTGAGGAGCGGTGAATCCCGTGGGAAGCTGAAAGCGGGCGTGCTCCGCGGCATGACGCAAGTCCACGACGGATATGCTGGTTCCCGGCGTTCCCACTTTGTGGTTGCCTTCGAGCAGGCCAAAGTTCGAGACGTATGCGGTTGTTCCGTCGGGAGCCACTTCGATTTCATGCGGCCGGTCACCTACCGAGATCACAGTCTGGTGCGAAGGATCGCGAACTGGAAAAACGACGACTTTGCCGGGGCCTTCCTGAACGACCGCTACAGTTTGAGCGGTGACGGTCTGCATGTGAAGCGCAAAGGACAGCAGCCATGTGATCGTGAGACACGGCATCCGCATGGCCGCGTTATATCACGAGGGTTGCCGCGAAAGCCTTGACTTGAGGTAGATAGCCAAGCAGACTGGAGCTTCCACCGATAACTCACGAATCCACTCACGGGAGCCCTGGATTTGCCGCCGGAGACCGCACCAGTATTTGTAGATCGGGGCGCAGAGGCAGGTGCGCTGCCGAAGCAGGGATACGGGCTGCGCAAGCAGGTGCTGGGGCCGTGGGAGACGCTGGCGCAGTCGGTTTCGGCGATCGCGCCGACGGCCACGCCGGCGATGACGATTCCGCTGGTCTTTGCACTCGCCGGCAACGGCACGTGGCTGGTGTACATCTTTGCCACGCTGGCGGTGACGCTGGTGGGGCTGGTGATCGGGTGTTTCGGGCGCAGGTCGGCTTCTCCGGGATCGCTGTTCAGTTACGCGGCGCACTCCCTGCCGGGATGGGCCGCAAGCCTGGCGGGATGGGCATTGCTGCTGGCCTATGTGGCGACGGCGGCTAGCGTCGCGGCGGGGTTCTTCAACTACGCGAATGTTCTGATGCATGCGTTCGTCGGTGTGGGCCTATCGCCTTCTCTGCTGATCACGCTGGGGATCATCGCGTCCGGAGCAATGGCGTACCGCGATATCAAGCTATCTGCCGAAGCGATGCTTTGGATGGAAGCATTGTCGGTGACGTGCATCGTGATCATCGTCGGGTTGACGCTGTGGGAGCATGGCCTGCATCCGGACTGGTCGCAGCTTCGGCTGAAGGGCGTTTCGGGTTCGGGGGTACGGCTGGGACTGGTGCTGGCGCTGTTCAGCTTTGTGGGATTCGAGTCGGCAACGACGCTCGGCGAAGAAGCGCGTGAGCCTCTGAAGACGATCCCGAGAGCCGTGCTGCAATGCGCCGTGGGATGCGGTGTTTTCTTCACGGTGTGCGCCTACACCGAGGTATTGAGTTTTCGCGGAGCGGCAGAACGGCTGGACCAGGCGGCGGCGCCGCTGCACACGATGGCAATACGGACGGGCGCGAGCCTGCTCGGCACGGTTATTGATATTGGCGCGATGGTCAGCATGTTTGCCTGCACACTGGCGTGCATCACGGCAGGAGCACGGGTTCTGATGCTGATGTCGCACCACGGGCTGGCGCACAGCAGCCTGCGCGCGACGCACGCAAAGAACGAGACGCCTCATTTTGCCGTAGTGGTCACGTCGATTGCGTGCCTGGTTCCGACGGTCGCTCTTGCGGCGCGAGGCGTGAGCAGCATGGATATCTACGGCTGGATGGGCGCGCTGGCGACCTACGGATTCATCACTGTTTACGCGCTGGTGTGCATCGCCCTTCCGCTGCATCTGCGGCGCACGGAAAGGTTGTCGGCGGGAGTGCTGGTGCTGGCCGCCGCCGGCACACTCGCGATGGGGCTGGCATTGGCTGGAAGCGTCTATCCGATGCCCACCGGGCCTTATGCGTGGCTGCCGTATATCTATCTTGTCTACCTGCTGGCGGGGCTGGGATGGTATGTGGTGGGAAGAAAGCAGGGGGCAGGGGACAGGGCGTAGGGTGTAGCGTCGCTTTGCCGTGCTGAGAAGCAGGTCCTTAGACTCTGCGTCTCGCGATTGATCGCGAGACGCTTCGCTCAGGATGACAGCTCTCATTACTGCATCTGTTGCGCCAGGTCGCGTTTCTGGAAGGCGTAATCGACGAGCAGGCCGATGCCGACGGAGAGGGGAATGAGTCCGGCGGCGGCGACGACGAGCACGTCGTGTTCCTGGACGATCCAGGTAAGCAGGAGACCGAAGACCGAAATACCTATTCCGCCCGTGGCGCAGATAATACCACCGAGGCGTACTGCGCGAGCGCGACGATGCTGGTCGACGACCGGGATCGGCTCGGGCGTGGGCTCAGGAATGGGCACACCCTTGGCGATGGCGGCGAGGCGCTCTTCGCTTTGCAGCCGGCGCGTGTTCATGCCGGAAATGGTGTTGACGATGACGATGCCGAGTACCATTGCGAAGACGGCAACGGGAACGATGAAGGGGCTATTTGCCCAGTGGTCCATGTGAGTCCTCCTGATTTACGGGAGCCTTAGACCGGGATAGCGGAAAAAAGTTTCAGGCGACGGAGTGAAACTTTCGGAGGAAACTACAGTCTGAGACACCTTGCACGGGGAATTGCAATTCGAGGACGTGATTCGCGAGCACCAGGGGTTTGTCTTTCGCACGCTTGTGCGCCTGACCGGCAGCCGCGAGCAAGTGGAAGACCTGGCGCAGGAGGTGTTTCTGCGCCTGTACCGCGGCCTGGAAACCTTTCGTGGCGATGCGAAGATGACGACGTATCTCTATCGCATCACGCTGAATGTGGCCCAGGATGAGTGGAAGCGGCGGAAGAAGGAGCAGAGCCACACCTCCTTCGACGATCCCGATGAAGGCTGGGAGGACCGGCTGCCGGGCACGGGCGGCGACGCGGAAGAGATCCTGAGCAGCCGGCAGCGAATGGCGGGGCTGGAACGGGCGCTGGGCGAGTTGAGCGAGGTGGAACGGCAGGTGATCGTGATGTTTCACCAGGAAGAGTTGACCTACGAGAAGATAGCTGAGGTGCTGAGCCTGCCGCTGAACACGGTGAGGACGCATCTCCACAGAGGACGGAAGAAGCTCAAGGAGCGGCTTCGGGAAGGACGGACGGCATGCGCGATGACGGCGTGAATTGCGAGAACCTGCAGAAAATGCTTCGCGACGGGCGCGAGCCGAGGAAGGACGAATCCGCACACCTCGAGGACTGCGATGCCTGCATGGATGTGTGGCTCAGTCTGGCGCTCGATGCGAAGCCTGAGGTGAGGATTCCGGCGGATTTTGCGGCGCGGGTTGCGGCGATGGCTCCGCGTCGGCAGAAACAGCCGATCATCCACACGCAGAGGCATTGGGGTCTGGCCGCTGCCATGGCGGTGGTTACGGTGCTATTGATGGTTTGCTTCAGGGGGCCTGCGCCGGTGAATTCCTGGATCGGACCTGTCTTTCTGTTTCTGGTGACGGGAGAAATTGCCGCACTGGCATTGTGGTTGGGCCCGCGATGGATGCGAAGGTGAGACTTACGCCTCAGCGGCGCGTTTCGGTCTGAGCAACAGACCGGCAAGGACGCCCGGCGGAAAGTTCTCCGTCAGAATCTCGATAGTGTGGATGAAACGCTGCGCGCCGCCCAGCATCGGGTTCGGCACGATCAGCAGAGCAAGGCCGCCAGCGATCCAGAGCAGCAGCCCCGCGCAGATTGCGGTTTGCCATCGAGGCAGGCGCAGCGTGTAGATAGCGGGAACGATGGCGAGGACGATGAGAAATCCGCGCCCGAGTTCGATGAGCCAGAACCAGATACCCAGGGCTTCGGCTAGGGCGGCTCCTCCCGGATAGTACTTCTTCGTAAAGAACTGGTATGTGATGGAACCGAAGACGAGATAGCAGGCGACATAAAAGAGAGCGCAGAGCGCGATGAGGCCGATGGACTTCATCCACCGATGATGGAGCGGTATCACGGCTGAGTCATGGATGAGCTTCAGTAACTTCCAGAGAACGACCAGTGCGATGGCCGTGATCAGATGGCCGATGGAGTCGTAGATCAGGTTGGCGACGGCGTGGTCCTGGATCAACGGTGACTTGATGAAGATGACCGCTTCGGACCAGGTGGTGAGCACGGACACCAGGAAGAGCACGGGGAAGATGACGCCGAACTGGCCAGCCACGGTCTTCGGTCCGTAAAGCGCGACGGGAACGAATGCGGCGGAGATGAGAACTCCAGACGCCCACCACCAGGGGGCGTGTCCGGCGCCGATTGCGGGCAGCATGAACGTCACGCCGCCCAGCAGGCAATACAACGCAACCCGAAGCTTCATGATTGCGACCTTTCGTTCTTGTCGTAGTTCCTGACTGCATTGCGCGCCCATTGCAACAAGCACTCGTAGCTGTTGATCCCGCTTTCGAGAGCAAGGCGGCCTGAGATCGACATGACTTTGCCGTGCTCCCCAAGGAAGGCCCGGAGGTCGGGTATGTACGACGTGAGTTCAGCCTTGAGCGCATTGAGAAAGCGGAGGGATTCGTGCTCGCCGAGCGACTGGTCCATGAAGCTGAATCTGAGCAGCAGCTCGTCGGTGCCGCGGATGATGTCTTCCCGGCCGATGGGCTGTTTCTGCCAGCGCTTCAGTTCGGAGAGGCCTGCCGGCGTGAGGTGGAAGAGGCGCCGGCGGCGCAGTCCAGCTCGCTCCTGGATGCGGCTTCGGACGAGCCCTCGCTGCTCGAGCCGGCGGAGCGCGGGGTAGATCGATCCGGGACTGTCGCTGAATGAAGTCATCGGAGTCGAGGAAAAGATTTTGCGCAGGTCGTATCCGGAACGGTCCTGTTGCTGGAGGAGACCCAGGAGCGCATATCCGAGCACCGAGACTTCGGGTGGTTGCATACGCAGCATATTAGTACGCTACGTACTATAGGTCAAGCGGGATTAGCAATCATGGGGCGCGGAAAGCGTCGGCTGCAGCGGCTATTTTTTCTTGCGCGGTTTCGCGAACCGCATAGTCTAATGGGCGCATGCACGTTTCGGTTCGTCGGATCGCTCCCTGCGCCTACCCGCTTTTCTTCCTTTTGCTTTTTGGACCTATGGGGTCAGGCTGCAAGTCGCAGACGACCTCGCAAGATACGCAGAACCACCCCAAGACGGCGGCGCAGATCAACGCACAAGCTCCGGCGCCGTCCCCGGCTCCGGTATCGGCGGGCGTTTCCGACCAGTTGAGGCAGATCGGTGCAGCCGGAAATCTTGCGGCCATGGCAAGGCCGGATTTTTCCGATTACCGGCTGCATTTTCAGCACGCCTACGAGACTTCAAACTACGCGCCGCTGTGGCTGAACGGGAATCAGCCGACGCAACAGGCAACGGTGATTATCGGGCTGCTGCAAAACAGCCTGCACAAGGGTCTGAATCCCGACGACTATGACGGGAGCCGATGGCAGGGACGGCTGGATGGGCTGAAGACGGCGAACGACGCAGCGCTGGCGGAGTTCGATGCGGCGCTGACCGTCGGGTTGATGCGATATATCTCGGATCTGCATATCGGGCGGGTGAATCCCACGCACTTCAATTTCGGGATCGATATCGAGACCAAGAAGTACGACATGCCGCAGTTTGTCACCCAAGATGTGCAGCATGCGGCGGATGTGCAGGCGGTACTCGAGCAGGTAGAGCCGCCGTATGACGGCTACAAACGAACCGAGACGGCGCTGCAGCATTATCTCGATCTTGCTGCCAAGGGAGACGGGCCGCCGGTACCGGACGTGACGAAGTCGCTGGCAGTAGGCGATTCCTATCCGGGGACCGCACAGCTCGCCGCCAGGTTGAAGTTGCTTGGCGACCTTCCGGCCGACGCCACGGTCAACACGGATGCGCATGTCTATGACGCGACGCTCTCAGCCGGGGTGAAGAGCTTCCAGGCGCGGCATGGGCTAACTCCGGATGGAAAGCTGGGCAAGGATACCGTGCAGCAGCTGAATGTCCCGCTGGCGACGCGCGTGGTGCAGCTGAACGATGCGCTGGAGCGCTGGCGCTGGCTGCCTCCACAGTTTCCGCAGCCTCCGGTGGTGGCGAATATACCGGAATTTGTGGTGCGCGCTTTTGATGCCGACCATAAGGTCGCATTCACTTCGAACGTGGTTGTAGGCAAGGCGATGCGCACGCAGACTCCCGTGTTCGCCAAGGACATGAGGTACATCATCTTCCGGCCTTACTGGAATATTCCGCCGGGCATCGTGCGCGGGGAGATCGTTCCGCATATTGCGAAGAACAGAGGCTACCTGGCCAGCAAGAACATGGAGATCACCGATTCGAGCGGGAAGGTGATTACCGCGGGGGCAGTGAGCGATGACGTGCTGGCGCAGCTCCGCGCAGGAAGGCTACAGGTTCGCCAGCGGCCCGGTAAGGACAACTCACTCGGGCTCATTAAGTTCATTTTTCCGAATGAGAACAATGTGTACCTGCACAGCACTCCAGCACAGGAATTGTTCTCACGGTCGAGGCGGGATTTCAGCCATGGGTGCGTGAGAGTGGAGAAGCCGGCTGAGCTTGCTGCGTATCTGCTGCGCAATCAGCCGCCGTGGACGCTGGAAAAGGTTCAGCAGGCCATGCAATCGGGTCCGGACAATCAGCAGGTGAACTTGCAGACACCGGTTCCGGTGGTGATTTTCTACCTCACGGCTGTTGTCGAGGAGGATGGTTCAGTTCACTTCTTCGACGACATCTACGGGCACGATAAGAGCCTGAATGCAGTGCTGGCTAAGGGGCCGCCATACCCTGCTTCATAGGGATCAGGGATCAGGGATCAGGGCACAGAGCTCAGGGATTGTGTCCAGATCGCTGAAGCCCGTTGGGCCTTCCTGCGCGGGCAGCGGGAGCAGCTAAAGAGCCGAGGCGGAGTCAAGCGCCGGAGGCGCGGTTGCCCGTGACGGGAAGTCACCAGTGCCGGACGCGGCCGACGTCGACGTGGACGAAGTCCGACTGGGCGTAATAGCCTACGCCTCCGCGCTGCATGGCGAGGGCGGTGTCTCGCACCTCCGCGGTAGGAACACCGGGGATGCGAATGTCGATCGCTTTGGCTTCCATGTGCTGGCTGTGGAGGGCGACTCCATGGCCGTGCTCGCGGAGGTAATTGTTGCTCCACGGAGTGCGATAGCCGCAGACGATATCGATGACGCCGTTGGGATGCCCGAGGCGGGCCATCAGATCGTGCAGGAGATCGAACTCACGGACGTCATAGTCCTTGACGTCTCCGGTGCGGTGGTCGCGGAGAAAGTGGTCGAGTTGCGCGACGGCCTCGGGGATGTAGTGGTCGCCAACGCGGTAGACGATGTCGATGCTCTCTCCGGTGTGTAGATGATAGAGATGCAGCCGGTAGGGCTGAGCGGACGGTGTAGGCGTGTCCGTGGCGCTGGCGCTCAGGCCGGTGCTGGCGAAGAGCAAGAGAGCTGCGGCGGCGAGAATGGACTTCCGAAACGGCATGGTGCAGCACAACCTTGAGGCAAAATTCACCGGTCGAACGGTTCTTTTTAGTATATCGACAGAGAACGACCAGAGAGTAAGAAATTGATGCCAGACGCGTGAGCATCAACGCATCATCACTGTGATGCTTTGATGCTAGAATCTCGATATGAGGACGACGATTACCCTTGATCCAGACGTGGAGCAGATGCTGAAGAATGCTCTGCGTGAACGCGATGTGACTTTCAAGGAGGTTGTCAACGACGCTATTCGTGCCGGCCTCAAAGGCTCGACTGGCAAGCGCACACGGTTTCGTCAGCGAACATTTGCCCTGGGGACAGGAAAGACCTTTAGTTGGGACAAGGCGCTTGAGATGGCGTCTGCCATTGAGGATGAAGAGCTAATCCGCAAGATGGCGCTGCGAAAGTGATCGTCGTGGATGCGAATATCCTGATCTATGCGATCGATGAGGACTCGTCTCGCCACCGCGAGGCAAAGGCCTGGCTTGAGAGTGTTCTTTCGGGCAAGGAAGTTGTCGGCCTGGCTTCGGTTGTCCTACTTGCTTTCCTGCGTCTGACCACGAGGACAGGCATTTCAGCCAAGCCGCTCTCAATCGAGACAGCTCTAGACTTGCTGTCAGAGTGGCTGGACCATCCGAGCGTCTCAATTCTTCATCCTGGCCCACAGCACGCTTACATTCTGCGCACTCTTCTTCTCCGGACGGGGACAGGTGGCAACTTGACGACCGATGCGCACCTCGCAGCTCTGGCCATTGAACACGGCGCCCAGCTCTGTTCGTTTGATCATGATTTCCGGCGATTCCACGGGCTGAGGTGGAGCGAACCGATGATCAAGGGATGACTTGCGCCCAAATGGACCAAGGGCAGTCTTTGTAGCTGCCCTTGTTCTTGCTTGAAATGTGAGACGCTACACCGCTACCGTCTGTTCGACATTTACGTTGACTGGAGTGAGCCAGCCGTAACGGTCGGGGCGGAGCCCGTTGGCGATGCCGAAGAACTCATCGGCGAGCTGGCGGGTTATCGGGCCGGCGTTGCCGTCGGCGATCGTGATGCGATCGACGGAGCGGATCGGCGTGACCTCGGCAGCGGTTCCTGTAAAGAAGACCTCGTCGGCGATGTAAAGCATCTCGCGCGGCAGAGCCTGCTCGACGACGGGCATTCCGAAGTGGCGGGCGAGTGTGAGCACCGAGTCGCGAGTGATACCGGAAAGCACGGAGTTGGCGAGGGGCGTTGTGTACAGGACTCCGCTGCGGACAACGAAGAGATTTTCGCCCGAGCCTTCAGAGAGATACCCGTTCACATCGAGGGCGATGCCTTCGGCATAGCCGTTGATGTCGGCTTCCATGCGGATAAGCTGGGAGTTGAGGTAGTTTCCACCAGCTTTGGCGAGCGAAGGCGTGGTGTTGGGCGCGGAGCGATGCCAGGAGGAAACGCAAACGTCGGCGGCGTCTCCGGCGACGTATTTGCCCCAGGCGTAGTTGGCGATGTAGACCTCAACGGGCGAGTGCTTGGGGTTGACGCCGATCTCGCCATATCCGCGGAAAGCGATGGGGCGAACGTAGCAGGGAGCGATGCCATTTGCCTCGATGAGCTCAACGACCGCAGTCGAAAGCTGGTCGAGGGAATAGGGCATGGGCATGCGGTAAATCTTGGCCGAGTCGAGCATGCGCTGCATGTGCTCGGGCAGGCGGAAAACCGCAGCGCCCTGTGGCTGTCCGTAACAGCGGATGCCCTCGAACACCGACGAGCCGTAGTGAACGACGTGGCTCATCACGTGAATCTGGGCTTTATCCCAGGGTATGAGGTTACCGTTGTGCCAGATGCGCGCGGTGGGCTGAATGGGCATGCTTTTGCTTGCTCCTAGAAGAACATTGACCTATCCAGTATAAATCGACAGGGTTATACGGTGCGCCAGATGATTACAGTTTCGGTTCCGGTGCCGTCTCTGGAACTTTGGTACCTGGAAGGCTTAGCAAGTCACTCAACCCTGCGAAAGTGATTGTGCAAAGCCAGCAGGAGGTGTTGCACGGTGCGGGGGAAAATAGCATCGCCGGTCAGTCCGCTATTGTGAAGAACGCGGTCGGCGAGATATCCAACAAACCGGTTCGCGTTGGTGCGCTTGATGCGCAGCGCGAGTTCGACTGCTGCTTCAACAGACTGATGGCGAGACACTTCCAGCAACACGATCGCCTCGCTGTTCGCGTCTGCCAGGGATTCGATCTCGGGATATCCCAGCGCGAGCTTGACTAGGAGACCTTGCTTTCGCAAGGCCAGATGCAACTGAGTCGCGAGCCGAGGTTCATCGCTGGCGAGGAGGATCGGAGGTATTTCGGTTCTTTTATGATCTGATTGCATGATGCCCACTTGCCTTTCCTGGCGACGCCGTTCGAGCGAGTTCCCCAAATGGCGATCGCCTGGTAGAGGGGCACGCCGCGAGCCAAAGTGAATTGACTGGAATTGATTGAAATGGCGGGGGTTCCAGAAGGGGGCACAAAGCAACCTTTTCTTGGAAGGCCTTCGCTACATGGAAGCGGGAATTTTTGACACGAAAGATGGCCGGCGACTTTCATCCGGGGGAGAAATGCAGCGCATTTGCTCCTCGAGATGCCAGGTTTTCAGCGATTTGCAACTCTGGGGGCGGCGCGGAGAAATTGCTTCGGGACGGACGCCGGCTGGGTTAAGGTTCTAGCTGAATGAGCGGCATAACGGCCTGGATGGCTATTCTCGGACCCGCGACTGCGGTGGCGCATGGGCTGCAGTCGACCTATGTTCGATTTTCGGTTCTGGCGCTCAGCTCGATTTTTTTCCTGGTCGATCCGTTCGCCGCGATTCCGTCGTTCATTGCCATTACGTCCGGCGCTGATCCAAAGCGGCGCAGGCGGATGGCGATCAAGGCATCGCTGACGTGCTTCATCGTGCTGACGTCTTTTGCGATTGCCGGGCGGCTGATCTTCCGGATGTTCGGCATCACGCTTCCGGCATTTGAGATTGCCGGAGGGCTGATCCTGCTGCTGATCGGCATCGATATGCTCGAGGCCAAACGCTCGCCCACACAGGATTCGTCTGAGGAGACTCAGGAGGGCGCCACGAAGGAAGATGCGGGTATCGTACCTCTCGGCATTCCCATGCTGGCCGGTCCGGGCGCGATCTCAAGCGTGATGGTGCTGGTCGGCTCGTCTCCAACTGCGTGGCAGATGGTGGCAATCCTGTCGGCGATTGGGATCACCGCAATTGCGAGCTACGGCGTTTTGAACGGCGCAGACCGGCTGCGGCGAGTTCTGGGAGAAACAGGCATTCGCATCCTGGTGCGCATTATGGGCCTACTTCTGATGGCACTGGCGGTGCAGTTCTTCGTGAACGGGCTGACCGATCTAGGCGTGATCGCAAGGCGGGATTAGCGTTCTTGCTGCGCGGTGCAGCGGCTATCTGCCCTGGAAGTGCACGACCGAGCTGATGCTGAAGACCTGTGCGACTCCGTTGCAGGTGCCAGGCTCATAGAGCCATCCACTGACAAGCTTGAGGGCTTCGGCGTCGAGATCAGGCCGCACAGGTTTCACAACCGACGCGCGCATGACGGTTCCCCGAGGACTGATGTAAAGATACACCGCCACGTCGGTAACGGGTGCGTCGGGCGCGCCTTCGCCTCGAGGCTGTGGATTCGACTTGGGGATAGGCATCTGGAACTGTTTACAGGCAGTTCCCTGGGCCCAGTTTGAAGGAATGTCGAAGGAGTCTTCAGTCTTCTGCTCGAGGCGCTCCATCTTCATATCGGCGGTCAGGTTGAAGTTTGTCTCGCGATTGACAATATGCGCCGGGAACAATCCACCCTCGAATGTGAAGTAGTCGGAGTATTCATAGAGACTGCTGCCAGTGCGCAGTTCGAGGAGGGTGCCGTTGGACTTGTCGAGGCAAGCTTCGCCGGGAAGGTGGTCCTCACCCTGAATGGTTTCAAACTCGATGCAAATAGCCTGATGTCCGGCATACGAACTGGCGCGGATTTCGCGGACGACGTCGGTTGAATCGAAAGAGCCTGCCGAGTAGGGAACAAGCTCGCGGATACGCAATACGGCAAAAGGTGGATCGCCCGAGCCTCGGGTCCAGCCGTGCTGTGCGCCCGCGTGAATGTCTGAAGATGAGTAGTCGCCAAAGGTCAGATCCTCACGTAGGCTGCCATCGTTGGCCCGGAGTCGAGTGTAGGTTCCCGACTTGAGGTTCCCGTCGGACGCCGTTGCCGTGAAGGTCACCTCAGTCCGCACATTCCACGGGCCTCCGTGGATTTGGCTGACAGCATGTGCGCGGTTCATCAGGGCCTCAGCCTGAGCGCGAAGCTGAACGTCTTCGGCCCGTGCGCTGGCAGCGAGGATCGCCAGAATAGCTGCGATCCCGAGAGCGTGGACGCATACGGTCCGCATAGGGGCCACAGGATACTCCATCCTCGGCGAGACCCGACACTGAAATTTCACGTCCGGCGGTGAGCTATTTGGCTGCTTCCTGGCTCTGGTCGAGCAGGTACTTCTGAATGAACATGACTTCGGCGTCGAAGAGGAAATCCTGGTTCTTCTTCTTGGCGTATCCGTGGCCTTCGTCGTTGGCCATAAGGAACCATGTTGGCGTTCCCTGTAGGTTGAGCTTGTCGAGAATTTGGCGCGACTCGGTCCAGGGCACGCGCGGGTCATTCTTGCCGACGACGGCGAAGATGGGCTTGTGCATGGAATCGAGGTGGTTCATGGGCGCGATCTTTTCGAGATAGGCGCGCATGGCCGGGTCGCGCTCGTCTCCATACTCGACGCGGCGGAGGTCGCGGCGGTAGGCCTCGGTGTGTTCGAGGAAGGTGACGAGGTTGGACATGCCGACGATGGGCATGGCGCAGCGGATCTTGTCGTTGTAGAAGGCAGCGGTAGCCCACGTCATGTGCCCGCCGTAGCTGCCGCCGAAGGCCATGATGCGGCTTGCGTCGAGGTCAGGCTGGGTGGCGATCCAGTCGAGGAGAGCGCCGATGTCTTTGTAGGTGTCGTCGCGGTGGAAGCCGTTGTCGAGCAGGGTGAAGGCCTTGCCGTAGCCGACCGATCCGCGAACATTCGGGAAGATCATGGCGACGCCGAGCTCGTTGAGGATGTAGTTGTTGCGGCCCATGAAGATAGGACGCGACTGGCCTTCAGGGCCTCCGTGGATGTCGACGATGATGGGGCGTTTGCCAGGGAATTTTGCCGGGTCGGGCTCGTAGAGGAAGCCCGTGATGGTGCGATCGTCGAAGGATTTCCAGCTGATGAGCTTTGGCTCCACGAAGTTGGCGGTGTTGAGGCCGCCGGTCTCGCTCTCGGTCCAGCGATCGATTTTGCCGGACTTGATGTTGAGGGAGTAGACGTCGAGCGGGGACTTCGCCGAGGTGAGCGAGAAGCCGACGTCTTCGGAATTGGGATGAAAGTTGAGACCACCGATGACGCCGGTGGGGATGTTGCCGACCGGGCGATATTTGTTGCTGCCGGTTTCAAGAAGGTAGAGCTTGCTCAGCCCATTCTCATTGGTGATGAAGGCAATGTGTTTACCGTCTTCGCTGAGAGCGAATTCCTCGACGTCCCAGTTGATGCTGGTGGTGAGGTAATGCGGCGTCATGGTGGCGAGGTCGAAGTAAGCAAGCCGCTGGAAGTCGGAGTCGCGGTCGGTGGTGAGGTAGATGCCCTTGCCGTCCTTGCTGAAGACAGCGGGACCGTAGTAGACCTGCGAGCCGGATTGCTGGACAGGCGTGATCTGCTTCTTGTCTCCGGTGGCAGTATCGACAAGGTAGAGATTGCTCTGGTTGATGGAGAGCTCTTCAAGAAGAAGCAGATGGGTGCCGTCGGGAGACCAGTCGGTGGGGCCCCAGCCGCCGCCTTTGAGCTGGACGAGCATGCGGTCGGTCTTCGGCCGGTGGATGTCCATGGTGTAGAGGTCGGTGTCGTGACCGGTGCGGCGGGTGGAGGTGTAGGCGATGCGCGAGCCTTTGTGTTCGAAAAGATGCCCGCTGTTGCGCGATTTGCCGTCGGTAAGCAAAGTGATGTCGCCCGTGGCCATGTCGTATCGGTAGAGCTGGTACCATTCGCCGCCGCCGATGTCTTTGGAGAAGACGAAGGACGCGCCCGTGACCGGCTCGAAATCGGCGCCGAAGACGCGGTCAGGGAAGAAGGTAAGCTGCTCGCGCGCGCCGCCGGGCATTTTGACCAGATGCACCTGGTTGGTATCGGCAAAGCGGGTGCCAATGAGCATCTCGCGCTTGACCGGGTTCCAGCTATAGAGCGAGGCGGAGCGGGAATCTCCGTAGCGGGCGGTTTTCTCGGCAATGGAGACGGGGATCGGCGGGATGTTCTCGATCACCAGGTTGTCGCCGGGCTTGAGATATGCAGTGTCCGATGATGCCGGTGTTTGCGCCGGCGCGAGGCAGCAGAGAGTGCTCAATAGAACAGCGAGCAAAAGCTTCTTCATCGGGAGCTCCTGACTGAAGACGAGACTGGCCCTGGGGTACGGCGGAATCATAGGTGAGCCAGCGGCCACATTCAACGAGAAATCAGTGAGATGGGTGGGACGGCTGCCGTTTGTCACATGCGCCTTGACAATGGCTGCGGATCAGTCCTAG
Source organism: uncultured Acidobacteriaceae bacterium (assembly GCA_963724375.1). GTDB lineage: Bacteria > Acidobacteriota > Terriglobia > Terriglobales > Acidobacteriaceae > Silvibacterium. The sequence goes on along the minus strand of CAVRUM010000014.1, from coordinate 569,577 downwards.
ATTTCTATGCCTAGATAGCTATGTCTCGGGGAGGTTGGGAAAGATTTGGCAAAGAATGACCTGCAGGGAACGCTCGATTTGCTGATTCTTAAAAGCCTGGCGCAGCTTGGACCGACGCATGGGTATGGGATTGTGCTGCATATCGGCCGGGTTTCCGATGAGTTGCTGCGGGTCGAGGAAGGCTCGCTGTATCCGGCACTGCACCGCATGGAGCTGAGCGGTTGGGTTCGGTCGGAGTGGGCGCTGACGGAGACGAATCGGAAGGCAAAGTTCTATACGCTGACTGCGCCGGGGAGGAAGCAATTGGCCGCTGCGGAGAAGAACTGGGAGCAGGTGGTGAAGGGCGTTCAGGCGGTCATGAAATTCGCCTAGAGCGAATGCGTTTGGCGTGAGGTGATGCAGTGCGGATTCTTCGACGTATCTGGAACCTGATTGCGCGCTCGAATGTGGAGCGGGAGATCGATGCCGAGCTTCGGTCGCATATCGAAATGCGCATCGAGGACAACATGGCGTCGGGGATGTCTCAGGAGGAGGCAGTGCGCGATGCGCGGCTGCGATTCGGTAATCCCGTGGTGATGAAGGAGCGGGTGACGGAAAAGGACGCCGCGCTGGGGCTGGATTCGCTGCTGCGCGATGTGCGATATGCGCTGCGCGGGTTTGCAAAGAGCCCCGGTTTCGCGACAGTTGCGATTCTTACGCTGGCGCTGGGCATCGGCGCGAATACAGCGATCTTTCAACTGCTCGACGCGGTCCGGTTGCGCAGTCTGCCGGTAAGCCGTCCGCAGGAGCTGGCTGAGGTGAAGATTGTCGGCAGCAATGGCGGGTTCGGTATCAACGATGGGCAATACGCACAGTTGACCCAGCCCGTGTGGCAGGAAATCCGGCAACATCACGAGCCATTCTCAGATGTCTTTGCATGGCGTACCAACCTTCACCTGGTAGGGGAGCTCAGCGATGCGCACCGCATCTATGGACTGGAAGTCAGTGGCGAATTCTTTCGCGTGCTCGGCATTCGTCCGTGGCGCGGGCGATTACTTCTGCCAGAAGATGAAACACCAGACTGTAAGACTCCGCGTGTCGTGGTCAGCTACCCATATTGGCAGGCGCAGATGGGGGGGCGCGATCTCACGGCCAACAGCACTCTGCTGATCGACAACGAACTCGCTGAAGTCGTCGGTGTAACGCCGCCGGGATTCTACGGAATGGCTGTTGGTGAAAGCTTCGATATTGCTTTTCCACTCTGCGAACCGAATCCGGCGCGTCGTGAGCTTTTCGATCGAGCTGTTATGGGGCGGCTCAAACCTGGATGGACCCTCGATCGCGCCTCGGCATATTTCAGCGCGCTCAGTCACGCGATCTTCGAGGCGACAGTCCCGGCAGGGTACAGCGCGGACCGTATCAAGAGCTACAAGGCATTTCGCCTGGGAGTCTATCCGGCTTCTGGAGGGGTAAGCGCACTACGCGATCAATATCAGGACTCGTTGACACTGCTGCTTGCCATCACTGGCCTGGTGCTGCTGATTGCGTGCGCTAATCTGGCCAACCTGATGCTGGCGCGGGCGAGCGCGCGGCAGCGTGAGATGGCGGTTCGCATGGCGCTGGGAGCGTCGCGTGCGAAGTTGATGCGGCAGCTTCTGATTGAAAGCGGGCTGCTGGCGCTGATGGGCGCGGCGTTGGGCGTAGCCTTGGCGCAGTTCTTCAGCCGGTCGCTGGTCTGGCTGCTCTCGACCAAGGAATCGCTCGTGGATCTGCGAGTCGTAACGGACTGGCGCGTGCTGCTCTTTGCCGGGGCTGTGGCGGTGCTTACCTGTGTGGTCTTCGGGACAGCGCCGGCACTGCGTGCGTCGAAGTCGGATCCTGTGACGGCGATGAAGACCGGCGATGGCCGCCTGGCCGGGAACCGGGAACGGTTCTCAGTGCAGCGCTTCATGGTGGTGGCACAGATATCAATTTCCATGGTGCTGCTCGTCTGTGCGCTCCTGTTTGTTCGCAGTTTCCGCAGTCTGATGACGTTGAATCCAGGGATGCGCGAACACGGAATCACCATCGCGCATATTGGTTTTCCACTCATGCATGTCGAGCGGGACCACTATGAAGCGTTCAAGCGGCAGCTGCTGGAAGAGGTACGCGCAGTGCCAAGTGTCAAGAGCGCCGCGACAACCACAAACGATCCACTTCTGGGAGCAACCTGGGGTCACCACGTGCGTGTGGGGTCGGCTGATGGCCCATCGCAGTTCACCTGGGTCAGTCCTGAGTACTTCCAGACGATGGGGATACCACTGCTAACCGGCAGAACATTTAGTGATACTGATACGGCAACCTCGCCGCGTGTGGCGATCGTGAACCAGATGTTCGTCCGCAAGTTCATTGCCAGCGGCGATCCTATCGGCACGATGATCCGAACAATGTCTGAACCGGATTATCCCTCGACGGTGTTTGAGATCGTGGGCACCATTCCGGATACAAAGTACAACGATATTCGCGGCGATACGCCCCCGATGGCGTTCGTACCGGCTTCTCAATTTCCGTTCACAGCGCAAGGGCCGTGGACGTCGGTCATGGTCTATTCGGATCGTGCGCCATCTACAGTGATGAAGGACGTCAGGGAGAAGATCGGGGCCACGCACAAGAACATCATTGTGCAGACGCTCGACTTCGAGGCGGAGATCCATGATCAACTGCTGCGCGAGCGGCTGATGGCAATTCTCTCGGGGTTTTTCGGCGGCCTGGCTGCGCTGCTGGTGATGGTGGGCCTGTATGGGGTGATCTCGTATTTTGTGCTGCTGCGGCGGAGCGAGATCGGGGTGCGGATGGCGCTGGGAGCGGGACGGCGGCAGGTGATTGCGCTGGTGTTGCGCGATGCGGTCTGGATGGTGCTGATCGGCGGGATACTGGGCACCGGACTGGCGCTGGTGGCCGGGCGCAGCGCGGGATCCATGCTGTTCGGACTGAAGCCATATGACCCTGCCGTGCTGATCCTTGCATTGGGATTGCTGGCGGCGGTGGCCGCTGCGGCGAGCTGGCTCCCGGCGCGACGGGCGGCGAAGATCGATCCGATGACGGCTCTGCGCTGTGAATGAGGCGCCGGCGGGCCAGGTTTGCATTTAGAACCTGCTCATGCTGGCCGTTGGGCGAGGCTATTAGTCCGTTATTTATCTATTATTTAAAGAGATTTCCACCAGATTCATATGGTTTTCAACAGTTGCGGTATGGGGCAGCAACAGGTAGGATTCAACCTGTTGTCCCGTGGATCGGAATGTTCTGCGCGACTCTGAAAAGAAGCGGTTTTGTCCGGTTTGCAAGACTGATTCGGACGTGTTAAATTAGTAAGACTGAGTGGTAGTTGCAAGTTGGTTCGTACGCGGGCTCTTGAGCCTGCCAGGATTTGAGGCGAACCGGGTGTTCGACAGGCGTTTGACGTCTTAAACAGAGCGAACAATCCAATTGCAAAGAAGGGGAGCTTGGCTCCTCGCGTTGTTATGCGGGCATAAGGCCCGGGCCTTGGCGGAGATGACCCCAAGGCAGGATCTTTTAAAGTTTGGCGTTGTGAGCGAGCTAGCCTCAGGGGTTACTGCCGTGAATTGTCCGGCGAAATCAATCCTGGGGTGGCCTAATGACTGAAAGCAAAAATGGAATATGTTTTCGCTTGACAGGAGTCATCGAGATTGGATAATCTCGAAAAGTTCGCGCAAAAACACAGCGCAACAAGTTCGAGGGCCGCAGCGACGCTGCGATTCCCCGATCCAAGCGGACCGCTCAGGCGGTTTCCGGCGTGGATCTTTGACAATCAGGTTGAACATGCCAGTCGTGAGAATGAAGAGGATCTCGGTCTGAATCACTTCTCACAATGTTAGTCCTTCGCAGCCTTTTCGAGCGCTGCGGAGGCGGTTACTCCAGCGACCTCCGTCGCCTGGATGTAGCCATCAGGTTTCAAACGAGAGTTTGATCCTGGCTCAGAATCAACGCTGGCGGCGTGCCTAACACATGCAAGTCGAACGAGAAAGTGGAGCAATCCATGAGTAAAGTGGCGCACGGGTGAGTAACACGTGACTAACCTACCCTTGAGTGGGGAATAACCTGGAGAAATCTAGGCTAATACCGCATAATACCTACGGGTCAAAGGAGCAATTCGCTTAAGGAGGGGGTCGCGGCAGATTAGCTAGTTGGCGGGGTAATGGCCCACCAAGGCGGTGATCTGTATCCGGCCTGAGAGGGCGCACGGACACACTGGAACTGAAACACGGTCCAGACTCCTACGGGAGGCAGCAGTGGGGAATTTTGCGCAATGGGGGAAACCCTGACGCAGCAACGCCGCGTGGAGGATGAAGTCTCTTGGGACGTAAACTCCTTTCGACCGGGACGATGATGACGGTACCGGAAGAAGAAGCCCCGGCTAACTTCGTGCCAGCAGCCGCGGTAATACGAGGGGGGCAAGCGTTGTTCGGAATTATTGGGCGTAAAGGGTGCGTAGGCGGTTCGGTAAGTCTTGTGTGAAATCTTCGGGCTCAACTCGAAGTCTGCACCAGAAACTGCCGGGCTTGAGTGTGGGAGAGGTGAGTGGAATTCCCGGTGTAGCGGTGAAATGCGTAGATATCGGGAGGAACACCTGTGGCGAAAGCGGCTCACTGGACCACAACTGACGCTGAGGCACGAAAGCTAGGGGAGCAAACAGGATTAGATACCCTGGTAGTCCTAGCCCTAAACGATGATCGCTTGGTGTGGCGGGTACCCAATCCCGTCGTGCCGAAGCTAACGCGTTAAGCGATCCGCCTGGGGAGTACGGTCGCAAGGCTGAAACTCAAAGGAATTGACGGGGGCCCGCACAAGCGGTGGAGCATGTGGTTTAATTCGACGCAACGCGAAGAACCTTACCTGGGCTCGAAATGTAGAGGAATCCGGTGGAAACATCGTCGCCTAGCAATAGGCCTCTATATAGGTGCTGCATGGCTGTCGTCAGCTCGTGTCGTGAGATGTTGGGTTAAGTCCCGCAACGAGCGCAACCCTTATTACCAGTTGCTACCATTTAGTTGAGCACTCTGGTGAGACTGCCTCGGATAACGGGGAGGAAGGCGGGGATGACGTCAAGTCCTCATGGCCTTTATGTCCAGGGCTACACACGTGCTACAATGGCCGGTACAAACCGTCGCAAACCCGTGAGGGGGAGCTAATCGGAAAAAGCCGGCCTCAGTTCGGATTGGAGTCTGCAACTCGACTCCATGAAGCTGGAATCGCTAGTAATCGCAGATCAGAACGCTGCGGTGAATACGTTCCCGGGCCTTGTACACACCGCCCGTCACATCACGAAAGTGGGTTGTACTAGAAGCAGGTGCGCCAACCGCAAGGGGGCAGCCTTCCAAGGTGTAATTCATGATTGGGGTGAAGTCGTAACAAGGTAGCCGTAGGAGAACCTGCGGCTGGATCACCTCCTTTCTAAGAGAGAACGTCATGGCACTCTCGTGCTTCCGCGATCGCGGACTGCCTAAAGCAATTTAGAGCAGCGCATGAGAGATGTTGCCATGTACCTCCTTCCGCGAGTCCCTGACTCGTGGTGGGAGAATTCTGATACAGACCTTCTCTGGGTCTTCAAGTTCCACGATGGTCCGAAGCGGCGTAGCTGCTTTGCATGTTCAACCTGGTCCTCGAAACTTCTCGAACGAATAAGAACGCGAGCAGTCGGGCTCAGCAGGCGCCGTCAGGGTTGAGGCGCAGGAGATCTGGGCAGCAGTTTTGGGCGATGCCGGGCCTGTAGCTCAGTTGGTTAGAGCGCACCCCTGATAAGGGTGAGGTCGGTAGTTCGAATCTACCCAGGCCCACCATTCAGCTTCAAAACGATCTGATAACAGGATGGGGCTGTAGCTCAGCTGGGAGAGCACCTGCTTTGCAAGCAGGGGGTCAGGAGTTCGATCCTCCTCAGCTCCACCATCGTTCTGATTCGCAAGAGCTGCCCGAAGCTGGATGTCTAAGTTGCACTTAGGCCTCGAACTTTGGGCAGGATTTGAATCGCAAGTTGATTCGAGTCTTGTTTCCATTCGCCCCAGGGCGAGCACCGGTTTAAGCCGGTGGATGATGTTTGACAACGAAATCGATTGGGTAAATATATTACAAGGCTGAGCAACACCTCGGTCCTGCATTCGTAACGCAGAGGCCGGGAGGTTGGTTAGTTGAGTGTCTTTAGAATAATCTCGTGCTCGAACGGCCGGTTATGCCGGCAAGTTGAGCACAAGGCGGCAATATCATGAGTTGGCTCCTGCGTGGAGTTAATTCTATGGTCAAGCTACTAAGGGCGCACGGTGGATGCCTTGGCAGAAACAGGCGATGAAGGACGTGGCAAGCTGCGATAAGCTTCGGGGAGCCGCACACAGGCGTTATATCCGGAGATTTCCGAATGGGGAAACCCACTTGAGCAAACCTCAAGTATGACCCGCTGAATACATAGGCGGGATCAAGCGAACTCAGGGAAGTGAACCATCTCAGTACCTGAAGGAAAAGAAAGAAACCTCGATTCCGAAAGTAGTGGCGAGCGAAATCGGAACAGCCCAAACCCGTGGCATTTCGGTGTCTCGGGGGTTGTAGGACCTGCAACAGTAGAGTTACCAATCCGGTAGTTAGTCGAATCCTCTGGAAGGGGGATCCATAGAGCGTGACAGGCGCGTAGACGAAAGCTATCCGGACTCGAAGCAGGCACCTGAGTAAGGCGGGGCACGTGAAACCCTGCTTGAATCCGCGGAGACCATTCCGCAAGGCTAAATACTCGTTTCTGACCGATAGTGAACCAGTACCGTGAGGGAAAGGCGAAAAGAACCCCTGTTAGGGGAGTGCAAAGTACCTGAAACCGTGTGCCTACAAGCAGTGGGAGGGCTATGTCCGCAAGGAAATGCCTGACCGCGTGCCTATTGCATAATGAGCCGGCTAGTTATTCTTGTCAGCAAGGTTAAGCGTAAGCGAGCCGAAGCGAAAGCGAGTCTTAATAGGGCGATAAGTTGGCAGGAATAGACGCGAAGCGGGATGATCTACCCTTGGCCAGGTTGAAGGTGGGGTAACACCCACTGGAGGACCGAACCGGTGTTTGTTGAAAAAAGCTCGGATGAGCTGAGGGTAGGGGTGAAAGGCTAATCAAATTCCGTGATAGCTCGTTCTCTCCGAAATAGCTTTAGGGCTAGCCTCGGGTGATTTGCATTGGTGGTAGAGATCTGGATGGACTAGGGGGCTTTCCGGCTTACTGAATCCAACCAAACTTCGAATGCCAATGACAACCAGCCCGGGAGTCAGACTGTGGGGGCTAAGCTTCACAGTCGAGAGGGAAACAGCCCAGACCGCCTGCTAAGGTCCCCAAGTTACAGTTAAGTGGGAAAGGAAGTCGGAACGCCCAGACAGCCAGGAGGTTGGCTTAGAAGCAGCCATCCTTTAAAGAAAGCGTAATAGCTCACTGGTCAAGCGGTCCGGTGCCGACAATACAACGGGGCTAAAACTGTACACCGAAGCAGCGGATGCACACCTATGGTGTGCGTGGTAGGAGAGCATTCTCAACAGCAGTGAAGCCAGACTGAGAAGACTGGTGGAGCGTTGCGAAGAGACCCTGCCGGCATAAGTAGCGATAATGGAGGTGAGAACCCTCCACGCCGAAAGTCTAAGGTTTCCTGAGGAAGGTTAATCCGCTCAGGGTTAGGCGGTCCCTAAGGTGAGGCCGAAAGGCGTAGCTGATGGACATCCGGTTAATATTCCGGACCTCCCAACCTTCGTTTGACGATGGGGAGACGCAGTAGGATAAGCAGGGCCTCCTATGGCTATGGGGCTTGATGCGCGTAAGCTGGTTCGTTCAGGCAAATCCGGACGGGCTTAACAGTGAGGCGCAAAACAGTAAGTCGTATGACTGAAAGCTGCTGATTCCACACTGCCGAGAAAATCCTCTAAGGAGAGGCGTTGGGAACCGTACCACAAACCGACACAGGTAGACGAGGAGAATATCCAAAGGCGCTCGAGTGAAAGCTTGTTAAGGAACTCGGCAAATTAGACCCGTAACTTCGGGAGAAGGGTCGCCCACCTCTGGTGGGCCGCAGTGAAGCGCGTACGGCGACTGTTTAACAAAAACACAGGTCTCTGCAAAGTCGAAAACGACGTATAGGGGCTGACTCCTGCCCGGTGCTGGAAGGTTAAAGGGAGAGGTTAGGGCCGCAAGGCTCGAAGCTTTGAACTGAAGCCCCAGTGAACGGCGGCCGTAACTATAACGGTCCTAAGGTAGCGAAATTCCTTGTCGGGTAAGTTCCGACCTGCACGAATGGAGTAACGATCGTACGACTGTCTTAACGAGTTGCTCGGCGAACTTGTAGTACCGGTGAAGATGCCGGTTACCCGCAGCTAGACGGAAAGACCCCGTGCACCTTTACTACACCTTTACTATGATTTATGGCTCTCGCTGCGCAGGATAGGTGGGAGGCTTTGATGCCAGATTCTCGGATTTGGCGGAGCCACCGGTGAGATACCACCCTGCGAGTGCTGTGAATCTAACCTGCTCCCGTGATCCGGGAGAGGGACATAGTAAGGCGGGTAGTTTGACTGGGGCGGTCGCCTCCTAAATTGTAACGGAGGCGCGCGAAGCTACTCTCAGACTGTTTGGAAATCAGTCGTCGAGTGCAAAGGCATAAGAGTGGTTAACTGTGAGACCTACAAGTCGAGCAGATGCGAAAGCAGGCCTTAGTGATCCGGTGGTTCTGTATGGAAGGGCCATCGCTCAACGGATAAAAGGTACGCCGGGGATAACAGGCTGATCGAAGCCAAGAGTTCATATCGACGCTTCGGTTTGGCACCTCGATGTCGGCTCATCGCATCCTGGAGCTGTAGAAGGTTCCAAGGGTTAGGCTGTTCGCCTATTAAAGCGGTACGTGAGCTGGGTTCAGAACGTCGCGAGACAGTTCGGTCCCTATCTGCTGTGGGCGTAGGAGATTTGCGGGGGGCTGTCCTTAGTACGAGAGGACCGGGATGGACGAACCTCTTGTGTTCCAGTTGTCATGCCAATGGCACGGCTGGGTAGCGAAGTTCGGTTGTGATAACCGCTGAATGCATATAAGCGGGAAGCACGCCCCAAGATGAGATCTCCCTGAAGGGCCCAGGAAGACCACCTGGTTGATAGGCTGGAGGTGAAAGCGCAGTAATGCGTGTAGCTTACCAGTACTAATCGCCCGTTCGGCTTGTCCATAGAATTAACTCTGCGCAGTAATGCCGCAGGACATTCAACAGGCCATGTAATGTACCAATCGATTTCGTTGTGAGATATTAGGCTGGATGGCGCTAGTTTGCCGTTTCTTGTCCGGGATAAACCATCCGTTGACAGGATTTGGCTGCGGGAGAAAAAGCCCGCCAAGCGCCCCAAGGTTTTGGCGCAGTCGAATTTGTAAGCGCCTCAAGTTTGCCGGTGACCATACCGCGAGGGTCCCACCCGTTCCCATCCCGAACACGGAAGTTAAGCCTCGCTGGGCCGATGGTACTGCACGCGCAAGTGTGTGGGAGATTAGGTGATCGCCGGCATTATATTTCAAAGAAAAGCCCGCTCTTCGGAGCGGGCTTTTTGCGTTCGGGAAAGATTTGTCTACTACAGCATGGTGGGACTGCCCGATGATTTGCAGCGCACGTGAAGCCGGTGCGCGTGCCGTGGTACAAGTGAGGCGCTACAGCGAAAGCTCTCTCTTCTGAAGAGAGAGTGATTTTGTTTATACTCTCCCACAATGATCCCGAAAATTTCTCTTCTACTGGCAGGGTTGCTGGCTGTGCCTGCGTGTGCAGGCGCACAGAGCGCGGCTGCGGCCACATCGCAGACTGACGCAATTTCGGCTCCCACTGGGGCTGCCAGCCGCTCTGATCCGACTGCGCTCATGGTGCAGGCCGCCCGGTTGAACGGGTTGTCTGGGCTTATCGTGCCCTGGCACCTGGAGGCGACCTACCAGACACTCGACGCAGATGGAAAACCGGAGGACAAAGGAACATTCAGCGAGTGGTGGGCGGGCAAGGAGAAGTACAAGACCGTTTATTTAAGTTCAAGTGGTGGCCTCAACCTCACAACCTACGTGAATGGCAAAACAATCACGAGGACCGGATCACCGGCGTGGACTCCCTATCGAGTGCAGATGGCGGAACGTTATTTGATATCTCCAGTGCCGGCGGTCGGCGCGGTGGAAAAGTTGGCGTTCAGCATAATGGAGAGGAAGTTGGGCGAGGTGACACTCCAGTGTCTGAGAGCTCCTACCTCTGAGCCTGATGCTAATTCCTACTTTCCCTACGATAGTCTGCCTGCTGTCTGCCTGACGGGGGGCAGCCCGATTGTTCGCGCAACGGTGAATGAGGGCAGATATTTTGCGCTCTACAACAGGATTGTGCAGATTGGTGGACGTTACGTTGCAGAAGATCTCAGCGTCAGCACTCCTGACCGAACCATCGTGAATATGGAGGTAACCAAGCTGGAGCTTCTATCGAGGGTGGACAATTCAGATTTTGTGCCTCCTCCCGCAGCTTCTATTCTTCCGGTCCGGATTTCTGTTGACCACGGCTTAATTGCCAAGAACAGAATCGGCGGCGCTGCCCCAGAGTTTCCCGCAGTCGCGAGGTCGCAGCGAGTGGATGGAACGGTAATCCTTGGTGCGGTGATAACCCCAGAGGGGAAGATCGCCGATCTGGAGGTTATTAGTGGTCCCAAAGCTTTCCAGCGTGCGGCGTATGACGCAGTGAAAACATGGAAATACAAGCCATTTCTGCTGGACGGACAGCCGGTGGAGGTTCAGACCGAGATCGGAGTGATGTTCCATCTTCGTTGACTCCGGGCCCTATCGCCGCCAGCTAATTGCTATGCTCGACATCCTGATCGCTGAACGCTGATTGCCGTTCCATCAGCGTGAGGACTTGAATAGCGCAAAAGCCGCACCTTGCGGATCAGCCAAAACCGAAAAACGTCCGGCCCCTTCGATATCGGTGGGTGGAACCCACACACTGGCACCCAGAGACTTCGCCTTCGCCGTCGACGCGTCGCAATCCGATACCAGGAAATAAGCCAGCCAATGGGCCGGAGCTCCGGGCGGCAAGAACTTTGAAGGTGTGGCGCCGCCGATATACTCCTCGCCATTCTTGATGTGCAGATAGCCACCCATGTCGCCGTCCTTGCCCGGCTCGAATTTCCAGCCAAAGAGTCCGGAGTAAAAAGGAACAGCCTTGTCCCGGTCCGGCGAGTTGAGATCGGCCCAGCAGAGAGTGCCATCGACTCCGCCCACTTGGATACCGGTGTGTTCCTTCGGTTGCCAGATGGAAAACGAGGCGCCAGTAGGGTCCTGGATGATAGCCATGCGTCCGTGTTCCACAACGTCGAAGGGCGGAGCCAGAACGGTCCCCCCAAGGCCAGCCACTTTCGCTGCAGTCTCGTCCGCGTTGGTGACGGCGATATAGATAATCCAATGCGGAGGCACGCCGCGAGTCTTCTGTTCCGCGTTTAACTGGTATCCGGCGGCGGTATCCCGGCCTCCCAGCTGAAACAGGGTATAGACCTGATCCGGCCCCATCGGCACATCAAAGATCTCCCAGCCGAAGAGGGACGTGTAGAAAGACTTCGCCGCTGCCTGATCGCTGGTGGCGAGCTCAATCCAGGAAAAGCTGCCGGGCGCGTGTTGATCGATATTTGCCATGGCGGGAAGTATACGTTCAGGCTTTTGCCCCGAGGTATCAAAATGTCTTAAAAAGCGCGGGTCGACTTCAAGAGCGATTTGATATTATCGCCGCCTATGCCAGCGAAGAAACTTGGCGCTTCCAGCAAGCTCACTACCAGGAAACGTGCTGTGGCCTCCAAAGCCGTAAAGCTAAAGAAGGCCGAGGCACCTGAAGTGCAACTCGATAGATTCCTGGCGAGGTTCACTCCCGAGGTTGAAGACATGGCGCGGCAGGCCTTGAGAAAGATGCGGGCAATGCTGCCGGGAGCGATCGAGCTGGTTTACGACAATTACAACGCGCTGGCGATCGGTTTCAGCCCGACAGAGCGTGCGTCCGATGCGATCTTCTCCATCGCTCTTTACCCGCGCTGGGTGAGCTTGTTCTTCCTGCTGAACGCGACCAAACTCCGGGATCCGGAGGGCTGGCTGAAGGGCAGCGGGAATAAGGTGCGCCATATCGTGCTAGAGAGTCCGTCGATGCTGGAGCATCCGGCGGTGCAAGACCTGATGGCGCAGGCCCTGGGGCTCTCTCCGAAGCAGATCGACGCAGCTCAACCCCGGAGGCTGGTGATCAAATCGATTTCGGCGAAGCAGCGGCCGCGCCGGCCCAGCTGACAAGAGTGCAACTTGAGTTAGTCTGGGGACAGACACGATGCGTTCTGTCCACCGATCTGCCAGCGCCCGAGCCTCGCGAATTGCCCTCTGCATCCTGGTTCCATTCTTCTCTCCCGCATCCGGCGTGACGGCCTCCGCGCACCAGCCGGGGCCCACGGTGCCGCTGTGTTCGCGGCAGATCGAGTTCACGGCAAGCTATCTCATTGAGGTCGATCGCGGCAAGGGCCCAGGGTTTTCCTTTCGCATTGACAACGGCACCGGCCAGGCGATCACACTCGTTGAGCCTGTTCCTTCGAGCGCGCATTGGTATGCGAAAGCAGGTAACCGCTGGCTATGGCGGGCTTCCAGCGGAGCTGGTGGCAGCTATGTAGATGCGATCAACGAGAAAGGGCCGGTCTTTGCGTTTCAGCCAAAGGAGGCGCCGGCGGATCCGAAATACCTTACTGTGCCAGCGCATGGCCATTATGAATGGACGGCTGGCGAGCGCGAAATCCCGGCTCTCGCTTACAAGCCAGGCTGCTCACGGTGCAATTATCCGGGAGAGCATGAATACATGGCGGTCTTTGCCTATGCTTATTTGCCACCGGCGCAGGCACATGAAGCCAGACTCCTGCCGTGCGGGCTCCGCTCGAACATGGTTCCCATGCCTCCAAAAAACCCTCCAAAGTAAAAAATTACAAAGAAAGCGGAGATAGTGCCGTCCCGCAGCGGCTAAATCCCGTCTAGTTGCATGAAACATCCCGCAACCGCTATACGAGCCCGGGGTTTCTATCAGTGTTGGAGGAACAACACATTATGCGAAACAAACTTTGCACACTCGCACTAGCGAGCCTGCTGTCAGTAGGCGGCGCTGCTTTTGCCCAAGATAATGCCACGGCACCCCCACCGCCGCAGGGGCAAGGCTACGGTCACCGCGGGATGATGAATCCCGATGAGCAGCTGAAGCACCTTACGAAACAACTGGATCTCACTGCCGACCAGCAGACGCAGATCAAACCGCTTCTGGAGAATCAGCAGCAACAGGCAATGCAGCTCCGGCAGGATCAGTCGCTGTCTCAGCAGGATCGCCACGCCAAGATGATGGCGATTCATACGGACACGAGGAGCAAGATCGAAGCGGTCCTGAACGATACCCAGAAGCAGAAGTATGAGGCCATGCAGGCCAAGATGCAGGAACGCATGCATGACCGGATGCAAGGGGGCGAAGCTCCACAGGCCCAGCCGCAATAAGTAACGGACAAAATCCTCTCATCGATGGCCGCTTCGTCTCCTCGCGAGCGGCCTTCACATTGCCTGGAGCAGATCTAAGCAACGGTAGATCTGGCAACGGCAGATCTAGAGAAACATCTCCATGAAGACGTTCGCGCGCGCGTACTTCGATGCGTGCTCCGGCGCGGCCAGATGGCGGAAGCCGAGTTCTTCGTAGAGGTGAATCGCTTCGGCGGCTCTCGTGTTCGATTCGAGGTAAAGGCGGCGTGCGCGAAGGACCCGTGCGAGCGCGATCGCGAAAACAAGTAGTCTGCGGCCAATACCGTGGCCACGTGCTGTCTCTGAGACGGTCATCTTGGCCAGTTCGAATTCGCCGGGATTAATTGGAATTAGTGCGCAACAACCGACAACTTCGCCTTCCAGATCTGCAACACAGATTTGGCCGCCTTTGGCGAGGATCTTGCCTCGCGGGTCGTCCAGCACTTCGTGATCGCCGGGTTCAAGCGCGAAATCGCGGCTGATCCAGGCTTCGTTGAGTTCTTTGAATGGCTTCTCATCGCCAGGCTGAAATCTGCGCAGCACCAGCCTGCCGGTTAGCGGAACGATTTCGGTTTCGACTGCCATAAGAAAAAGGTAAGCTAGAGGCTGCGATACGTCCAATATCTTGTTCAGCACGATTGATATGACCTGGATATGAATAGCGATGTCGAAATGCGACACCTGCGCTACTTTGTTGCGGTCGCTGAAGAGCTGCACTTCGGACGAGCGGCGATCCGTCTGCATATTGCGCAACCGCCTCTATCGCAGCAGATTCGCAAGTTGGAAGAGATCCTCGGCCACGCCCTGTTCCAGCGTACCTCGCGGGAGGTGAGGCTGACTGCGGCGGGTGAGGAGTTGCTGGAGCGGGCGCGGCACACTCTCAAGAAAATTGACGCAGACCTCTCGGCAGTAAGAAGGGCCGGCCGGGGTGAAGCCGGGACGCTAACGGTAGGATTTGTCGGATCGGCGATGCTCACGGCGCTCCCGAAGCTGTTGGGACGATATCGCAGGCAGTTTCCGCAGGTCGATTTACAACTTCGCGAACTCTACACCGCAGGATTGATCGACGCGCTGTTGAACGGCACGGTCGATGTTGGCTTCATGCGCGACGCCGGCCCTATCGATGGGCTGCATATCGAGGCGTTAATGGCGGAACCATTCGTTGTCGTACTGCCGCGAAAGCATCCGCTGGCGAAAGAAAAGAGCGTTCCGGTGAAGAGCCTGCAGCATGAGCCCTTCGTGCTTTTTGCGCGTTCGTATGGCAGCGTCGCGTGGAAGAAGACGATGGATGTGTGTGAGGCGCATGGGTTCACTCCGAGAGTGGTGCAGGAGGCTCCACAGTGGCTGACCATTATGACGCTGGTAGGCGCGGGACTGGGGGTGACGATCGCGCCCGCCTGTGTGAGAAAGCTGGCGGTGCCGGATACGGTATGCCGAAAGCTGCGTCCGCAGTCGCAGCTGACGCAGCTTGAGCTCGCCTGCAGAGCGAGTGAAACGCGTCCCATTGCGACGGCTTTCAGTGAGCTGGCCAGGCAGAGATTCCGCGCTCAATCCTAAGTCTTCTCGTGAGGATGAGAGAAGGGTCGCGAGGCTCTATGGCTTTGACGAGGGTTCGGCGAGCTTCGCCCCGGATTGCTGTTGAGCCTCGGCATGAAAGACCTGGTACTGGTCATCGGTCATGCTGATGTCGGCGCGATAACCGATAATTCCGATGGCATGGGCGACGACATGAGCCTGGCCACTCGTCGGCAGCCAGAGTTGGTTGTTGATGAGTTTTTGATCAAATGTGAAATTGCTTCCCTTCCCGACCGAGAAGAGCCCGAAGCCGAGATGGAAGTTATCGTCGAACCGGGCGATGAGGCGGCGAACCTCGCGATCCTGCTCGTCAATCCAGATCGTACCCGCGAGCTTCTTCGATGCGTTCTCCGCCATCCCATGCGTCTGTGCGTGCGGGTCTCCGATGAAGTCGAACGCAAAGGTGCTGCGGCCGTCGAGAACTTCGCGACGCGGGTTTGAGACCTTCATTATGGTGAGGAGCTTGCTGATGCTGACATCGTTCTTGTCGGTGGATTGGCCTGGCGGAGTCTTTTGTGCCTTATCCACCTCTTTCATCACCCGCTCCTGTTCCTTCTTTTGCTCGTCAGAGCTCAGATCCTTGCCGTCTTTCTTCACTTTCCGATCGATCTCGTGGGAGTTCACAAAGAAGACGTCATCCTCCTCGCTTTGTGTCTTTTTTACGTTGCCATTCTTGTCCAGTTCATGAATGACGGTGATCTCGCGGTAGGTGTAGTTTTCGCGCGTCTGGTCGAGCTTTCGCTGGTGGTCCTCAACCTGCTTCATCAAGGTAGCCGGGTCGGGGATCGGGCCCCGGTTTGCAGGAACATTCTGCGAACCGCAGGTGAGCGCAGCGCTGCACAGGATTAGCGTGGGCACGAAGAGGCGCATGTGCAGAAGGATCCTCAGGGAATGGTACGCTGGTACGGCTACGGCAGTTCCGCCATTTGCGGACTGCCTGCCAAGCTCGGCTAATCCTCAGAAAGTGCGAGGTTCGTTAAAATGCTTCGACTCTTGTTGCGATGGTTGATGCAAGCGGGCGCCCTGCTGCTTGTGGCGTATTTTGTTCCCGGTTTCCAGGTACGGAACTTCCCTGCTGCCCTGGTTGCAGTGATTGTGATCGGGTTGTTGAATGCGACGCTGGGTTTGCTGCTCAAGCTGATCACGCTGCCGCTCGGCATTCTCACGCTGGGTTTGTTCTTCCTGGTAATTAACGCGATCATGCTCGAGGTGGCAAGCGCCATCCTTCCAGGTTTTCACGTAGCCAGCTTTGGAGCGGCCTTCATCGGCGCGGTGGTTCTGGCGCTGTTGCACATGATCGTTGAAGCGATCGCGGACTAGGGTCTGTTAACGGGCCCCCAGGATCATTGCTGCGCCGGGGGAGTCTTCGGGACAGCGACTCCCGCCGGCTTCTGTGACTGCGGAGAAATGACGGCGCGGCCCTCCGGAAGACGCCGCACCGAACGCGGGCGCCCGGTGGGAGAAGGCGAAACCGGTCGATCGGCGGGGCGGGCGGCACCGGCGGATCCCATCCCGCCCGGCGCGGAGTGAGGTTCCACGCCCGGTAGCACAGGCAGAATGCGATGCGAATGATAGACACTCCCGACGACAATCCCAAAGCAGGCCACGGAAGCGGCGGCTGCTCCGAAGGCCACCCGCGGTAATCCGAGGAAAAGCGCGCGTCTGGATCTCGGGAACTGCGCTGTTGATCTTTCACGAGCAAGGCGCGCGGTGATGCGGTCTTCCATGCCTTCAGGCGGAGTCGCTGAGCCGATGCGGCGCAGTGCCTGATCGATGCGACGCTCGTGGTTGCCGTTGGTGGCGATGTGCGGGGTCATCGCGATGCTCCTTCTGTTTCCAGCAATGCTGAAAGCTGGCGCCGGGCGCGAAAAATACGCGAGCGGATTGAAGATTCGGTCGTGCCAAGCACGGCGGCAATCTGGACGGTAGATAATTCCTCGACAGCGGAGAGCAGCAGAGCCTCCCGTTCCTTGCGCGGCAACCGCTCGATGAGTTTCAGGATGCGGTTGTGCTCCTGCGAAGAGATGAGCGAGTCGTCGGCGCGGCGGTCCCTGGCCGGCAGCACACGCGCGTAGTCGCCGATGTCCTCGTTTTCAGGCCTGGTCTTGGCGCGGCGCTTCTTGTCGAGCACTACGTTCCAGGTGATCCGGATGAGCCAGACGCGGTGATCGAGAATGCTGTCGAGTTTGTCGCGATGCTTCAGCACGCGCAGGAACGCTTCCTGCACAGCATCTTCTGCCTCGGCAGAATTGCGCATCACAGAATAAGCTACCCGATAGAGGGTCGCGGAGTACTCCATGACAAGGGCGGTGATGTTTTCGCTCGAATCCAACGTCTTCGCCGGCTCTCTTTCAGATACTAGAACCGGAGCTATCCATCCAGTTAGCTGCCCAGGCAACGTGCTCATCCTCACTCCCTGCTCTAAGGACGGAGAATACCGTGTTTGCGCTCATGAAAAACCGGCCCAACGCCGGCTAGCGGGAACAGATAGAATCCGGTCAGTTTGACGCGATTGGGGCGCCGATGCAGCGAAAGGCATGGTTCGAGTTCCACGATCATCGACTGTTCCCAGGCTTTCTGCGTGACCTTGTGACCGATGCGCTGCAGGCGATGTGGAACGCCCAGCAGATTTATTCGCCAATAGCGCCGCGGCTCGAGCGTGTAATTGCGGACTCGCGAGCCCGATGTATCGTCGATCTCTGTTCGGGCTCAGGTGGGCCATGGCTGCGGTTTGCCAGCGAACTTACTTCGGATGGTGGGTCGTCTCCCCAAGTCCTGCTTACAGACAAATATCCCAGCCGGGGACGGATCCGCCGGATTGAAACCGAGACCGGAAACAGGGTGAGTTTTTATCCCGACCCGGTGGATGCGAGGGAAATCCCGGCTGAACTGACCGGCTTTCGCACCATATTCTCGACTTTTCACCACTTCGGACCCCGGGAAGCCCGAGCCATCCTCAAGAGCTCCTTTGAACAGCATCAGGGGATCGGAATCTTCGAAGCGGCCAAATGCGGTCCTCGTACGCTTGCGGCTGTGATCGTGGTGCCCCTGCTGGCTTTGCGTCTTGCGCCGCTGATCCAGCCATTCCGGTGGTCGCGAATCTTCTGGACATATTGCTTGCCGGTGATTCCGCTGACTCTGTGGTTGGATGGCATGCTGTCATGCCTGCGGTCTTATTCCCAGGCCGATCTGCGTGAGCTGATTTCAGGGCTGGAGTCGGACAGCTATCGGTGGGAGATTGGCGAAGAGCGCGGAGGGCTGGTGCCAATCACTTACCTGGTCGGATGGCCTAGCACGTCGAGTGGCGCCACAGATTCATTAAGCGAACACACAGGGTTAGAGGAATTCCAAATGAAAAGGCCCGCCTGGCAAGCAGCAAGCGGACCGGGTGAAAATGCACCTGAGGTTATTGCGGAGGCTGCGATCCGCCGTTGAGCTTCTGCGCTGCGATCTGACCAGCAGCCGTATTCTTGTCCTGGTCCTTGATCTCAGCATAGAGCTTCTTGGCCTGAGGGGGATTGGTCGCTTCGTAGAGTTGAGCGAGCTGGAGCTTGGCGGCCGAGGCGGGAACGGTATTAGTAGGGTTCTTGATCAACTGCTGATACAGATCGACGGCCTGTCCCGAGCGGTCGGTTTGGCGGTAGAGGCCGGCGAGCGCCATCTTGGCCAAAGCCGCAAGACCGCCGTCGTGCGAGTCAGCCGCCTTCTGCAGGGTGGCCTCGGCTTGCGCAGTCTGGCCCATGTCGAGGTAGGTGAGCCCGGCAAAGTAGCGTGCGTTCGCACCCACGTCCAACCATCCGTAGCGATTCGCGACATCAACAAACTTCGGATTGGCGGCCTTGGCCCGCTCGGCAGCGGTCGTAAACGACGGTTCCCCGGGAGCGACGGGCTGACCGGGTTGGCGCAAGGGCGTGCTGTAGATGTCCATGGCCTGACCAAAGGCGCTGCGGGCACTGGCGGAGCGCGAGTTGTATACAAGGACCCCGGTAACGACAAGAGCTGCGACAACCAAGACCGCAACGGCGACCTTGATCACATTTGCGCGATGAATCTGCAGCCAGCCGAGGCCCGAAGCCGTGGCTTCAACGAAGCGGTCCTGCTTGAGCGCGTGACGTGTTTGTGTGTCCAATGTAGGGAGTCCTTTTGAAACCTTCCGGGGCGGGAGTACGGCGTTTCCGGAAACAGACACCGAAATGTGCCGGACCGACAGGCGTGGCGGCTGGCACGGATGCGTGCGCTGCCTTCCTTCAATCCTTTCAAGGATAACAGCGCGCATGGGCGGGGGTCAAAAGGACAGATCGATGCTGCAAGTCACGCCGCGCGCGCAGGGTCTTCCAGCTCACCGTTCTCAACCTTCTCCTGGCAGACGATGCAGCATGGTGTCCATGGGAGGGCCTCAAGCCGTTTGGCGCCAATTTCTTCCCCGCAGTGAGCGCACTCGCCGAAGCTGCCCTCGCGCAGGCGGTTCAGCGCCCGCTGCACCAGCCTCAGCTGCTGGTGGCCGGTTGTGCCCTGGCTGAAGAGGAGCTCTTTTTGATAGGAAATTACGGCCTGATCGGCTACGTCCTGGGTGTCGTCCGTTACGGTTTCACGGCCTTGCACGACGGCCGATGACATCGACTCCTCGAGCAGTTGCTTCTGGGCCATAAGCTTTTCCTGGAAGCGCCGTGCGGTTTGGGGGTTGAGGGCCACGTTGTTGCTCCTTTGCACTAAAAAAGTTCAAACAGCTGCACTCAAGTTCAAACAGCTTGGACGGCGGAGGCGATGTGAAGGTTTCGTGCGAAATGATCGATTTTTCGTCGAAGGACCGGAAGTCGCGTCGGAGTGATTGCGATTTACTTGCTGGGAGAGAGGAGGAGCATTAGGCTAGAGACTGCCATGTATGAGGACTTCCAGGTAAACGACCACTGGACGGGCGAGACGCTGCACTGCCGTTGGACCGCAAACGTAGTGGCCATTGCAACGCGACATGCGGATGCGGTAGACGTTCGCTATGACGTGAACGGCCGCCCGGTGTGGATAGCGATGCCCTGCGACGCATGGGTGGAGCAGAAGAAGCGCACCGGTCATGTGATCACCGATGCTCTGGCGGCACAGATTGCCGGACGCTATCTGAAGCAGAGCATCGAGACCGGCTATGACAATGGCCGGGAAATGTACACCATGAGTATTGAGGAAGTGCTCGACAACCTCGACCACGTGCTCCGCGAGGCGGGACATACAAGCAAGTTGCCGCCCCTGATTGCGGTCGACGACGACGAGCAGCCCCTGCCGTAGACCTTTGCCGTTGCTCTTTGCCATCCCTTGCCTGCAAATGGCACAATAAGCGGTTTGCCTGAAAGGGAGGAGCAGCCGGAATGGGAGCAGCGACGGTCACCCGCGACCTGAACAAGTTGACGGAGGGCCCGCACGTCCACCGCAATCCCTCGACGCCACAACTGGTTGAGACTGCAATTGCGCGCGGCGAGGGCAGCCTGGCCGCGAGCGGCGCACTGGTGGCGCTGACCGGGGCCCGCACAGGCCGTTCCCCGCGCGACAAATTCACCATAGAAGACGCAGAAACAAAAGACCGCGTCGATTGGGGCAGGGTCAACCAGCCCTTTCCGCCAGAAAAGTTTCAGGCGCTGCTGGACAGGGTGATCCAGCATATGGCGGAGCGCGACCTCTACGTGATGGATCTCTATGCGGGCGCCGATCCCGATTACCGGCTCCCGATCCGTGTCATCTGCGAGTACGCTTGGCACGCGCTGTTTGTAAAGCAGCTCTTTGTGCGGCCCGAATTGAGCAAGCTGGCGCTGCACTCGCCGGAATTCACCGTGATCGCCGCGCCGGAGTTCGAGGCCATCCCGGAGCGGGACGGCACGCGCTCGGGCACGTTCATCCTTGCCGATTTCACGCGCAAGGTAATCCTGATCGGTGGCACGAAATATGCCGGGGAGATGAAGAAGTCGATCTTCGGCGTGATGAATTACGTCCTTCCGCCGCGTGATGTGTTTCCGATGCACTGCTCGGCCAATGTGGACGCCAAGGGAGAGACGGCGCTGTTCTTTGGCCTTTCAGGAACGGGGAAGACGACGCTCTCGGCCGATCCCCTGCGTCGACTGATCGGCGATGACGAACATGGCTGGGGGCCGAACGGCATCTTCAACTTCGAGGGCGGATGCTATGCCAAATGCGTGGATCTCTCCGAAGAAAAGGAGCCGCAGATTTGCCACGCCATCCGCTTCGGATCGGTGCTGGAAAATGTGGTGATCGATTCCAGGACCGGCGATCCTGATTACAGCGACATTCGCTACACGGAAAACACGCGGGCGGCGTATCCAATTGAATTCATCGCCAATGCTGTGATTCCGGGCGTGGGGGGCCATCCCAAGAACGTCCTCTTCCTCGCGGCCGATGCGTTCGGTGTACTGCCGCCAATCGCCAGGCTTTCGCCGCAACAGGCGATGTACCACTTCCTCTCCGGATACACGGCGAAGCTTGCCGGAACCGAAGCCGGGCTGGGCAGCGAGCCGGTGCCGGAATTTTCGGCATGCTTTGGATCGCCGTTTCTGCCGTTAACCCCGAGGGTCTATGCCGAGATGCTTGGCAGGCGCTTGCGACAGCACCGGGCCGAATGCTGGCTGGTAAATACCGGCTGGACGGGAGGCGCATTCGGCGTGGGACGGCGCATGAGTCTGAAGCACACGCGGGCGATGGTGCACGCAGCGCTTGATGGGCGCTTGGCCGGGGCGGAATTCGTAACCGAGGATGCATTTGGCCTCAGCATTCCCACAAACTGTCCGGATGTCCCGGGCGAACTGCTGAATCCCCGCAACGCCTGGGCCGATAAGGACGCTTACGACCACCAGGCCCGGCTGCTGGCGTCGAAGTTTGAGGAGAACTTCCGCAAATTCGATGCGCCGGACGAGGTCCGAGCCGCTGGTCCCAGGCCGCGAGCGGCAGGCAGCAAGTAGCGGAGATGTTTCTACGTAAGCTGCGCATCGAGCGCGTAGACGAGAAGGGACAATCGCATGCGTGCCCGATCTCGTGGATCGATAACTTCGCCATGCGAAACTTCACCAATGATGCTGTCTTTGACGACACGTTGCCGATAGCGGACGGCCTGCTTGAAGCAGGCTTTCGCGTGCCGCTCGATCGACTCGCCACAGCGATGGAAGACTGGTTCAGGCGTAAGGGGTACCTAAAGCAGGGTGAGCGCCTTCAGGTCTCCGAAGTTAACGCAGAGGCCGTGAAGCCGTCGAAATAGAGCTTCTCCCGGTCCCGCGCAATTGAAGTTCGCGCACCTCGCCTCCATCCCGCCTCCGGTAGTCCGCATCCCACCACTTGTTCGAACACCACACGAGAAACCGGAGACCCCCATGAAGCTGGAGACACTGCGCGAGCTTTATATCGACGAACTCAGGGACCTTTATTCGGCTGAGACCCAGATAACCAAGGCCCTTCCCAAACTGGCAAAGACCGCTGCAAATCCCAAACTGAGGCATGCGTTTGAGGAACATCTGCAGCAGACTAAGAATCACGTGCAGCGCCTGGAGCAAATTTTCGAGGGTCTGGAAGAAAAGCCGACGGGTAAAACCTGCGAAGGGATGAAGGGCTTGCTCAAAGAAGGCAGCGAGATGGCCGCAGAAGACGGCGACAGCGATGTGATTGACGCCGGCCTGATCTCAGCGGCCCAGCGTGTTGAGCACTACGAGATTGCCGGATATGGTTGCGTGGTTACCTATGCCGAATTGCTGGGCGAAGCGGAAGCCGCAGATCTGCTGAGCCAAACGCTGGAAGAAGAAAAACAGACTGATCAGAAATTGACCCAGGTGGCAAAGAAGATCAACGTCGAGGCGAAAGCGGCGTGAGCGGCCGGTTGAGCGGTCGTGAAATTCAATGACATCAGTACAAAACGCGGTGGCGGGGCAACCCTGCTCCGCCGCCGTCATCTCAGTTGAAACGGGAACGGATGGAAAGCGTTCCGCAAGAGGTTCGCATGTTTTTAATCATTGCGCTCGTATTGATCCTGGCATGGATCGCCGGCTTTGTGGTTTTTCACACCGCAGGTTTCCTGATTCACCTGCTGCTGATCTTTGCCGTTATCTCGATCATCTTTCACTTCCTGCGTGGGCGATCGTCAACAGCTTAGTGCGACTTGTTATTACCCTGCCATTGGAGCAGATGAGGAGCTACTCGTGATAGTGAAGAAGGCTGAAGACATCGTAGTCGGCAAACTTTTCGCGGCCTTTGAGGAAGTCGAGCTCAACGGCGAAAGCGAGGCCGGCGATGTGTCCTCCGAGCTGCTGCACGAGCTTTACGGTCGCCTCCATCGTCCCGCCCGTCGCCAGCAGGTCGTCTACCAGGACAACGTTCTGACCCGGCTCGATCGCGTCGAGGTGAATTTCGAGCGAGTCAGTCCCATACTCAAGATCATAGGAAACGCGGGCCGTCGGAGCAGGCAGCTTCCGCGGCTTGCGGACGGGGACGAAACCGGCATTTAGCCGGTAGGCCAGAGCCGGTCCGAAGATGAACCCTCGAGCCTCAATACCCAGCACCAAATCGACATCTTTGCCGATATAGTGCGCAGCGAGCGCATCGATAAGCTCGGCGAATCCCTTCTTGTCTCTGAGCAGAGTGGTGATGTCATAAAAGAGGATTCCCGGCTTGGGGAAATCGGGAACGGTGCGGACGAGCTCCTTCAGCGGATCACAGTTGATCGGTGTGTGCGGCTCCAATTTCACCAATTGCAAGCTCCTTGAAAAATCTGTGAAGAGTGGCTGACGACGCTACCACGCTCCCTCAATCTGAAACGGCCCGAGCGACTCGCCCTCGCTGTCATCGAGGTCGTGATCTATTACTATGTCCACGCGGCTGCCGCGCGAGCCCTTGCGCAGCGCAGCCGCCAGTTCGGCAAGCTGTTCGGCGTCCCCGGTGGCGACGACCTCAACATGCCCATCCTCGGTGTTGCGTACCCAGCCATTCAGTCCGATAGCGGAAGCCTCACGGTGGACAAACCACCGGAACCCGACGCCTTGCACGCGTCCTTTGATGAGGTAATGACGGACCATAGAAGCGCGACGCGGGGTTAGTGTTGCAGATGTAATGAGCGACGGCAAGCGGCACGGGCGAAAGCGGCCCACGTTGTACTGCCTGCGGGAAAGTTATGCGCGGCTCAGGTATGCACCTTCGGCGGTATCCACTCTGATTTTTTCGCCCTCGTTGATGAAGGGGGGTACCTGGACGATCAGGCCGGTTTCGAGCTTGGCCGGCTTGGTGACCGACGAAGCAGTCGCGGACTTCAGTCCGGGCTCGGTTTCGACCACGGTGAGCTCGACGGTCTGCGGGAGCTCAATGCCGACGGGCACGCCATCGAAGAACGACACGGTGATCTGGAGGTTAGGCGTGAGATATTCGACCGCATCGCCCAGCGTGTCGTGCTTCAGGTGTGTCTGTTCATAGTTCTCGGTGTTCATGAAGTAGTAGTCGTCGCCGTCGTTGTACAGAAACTCCATGGGAATTTCGTCGACGACCACGCGCTCGATCGGATCGGGTGAGCGGAAGCGATGCTCGAACATGGCTCCGGTGCGCAGGTTGCGAAGCTTGGCCTGGATGAAGGCGCGCAGGTTGCCCGGAGTGCGGTGCTCGACCGAGAAGACGGCGTGCAACTCGCCGTTGTGCTTGATGATCATGCCCGGACGCATTTGTGTGGCGGGAATCGCCATAAAACTAGCTCCTTACTTCGATTGATGGGAAATTTGCAGCGGATTCCGCCGCTTGATGCCGGTTGACAGAGCACCAGCGAAAAATCTCAACCTTTTGATTTTAACAGGGCCAGCGGCCATGACCCGATTCAAACCGGCTTTCAGGGTCTCCCGAACAGGTGCGAGAAGAAGCGCCCCAGAGCATGGAAGACGCCGCCGTTGCTCCCGGATTTGTGCTTCGCCGGTGGTGGACCAGGTGGTGCAGCGGGTTGCACTGGCGTCACAGGCGGGGCAGGCTCCTCTGGGGCTACAACCTGTGGAGCGGCATTGGCGTCAGGGACAGTCGGAGGCGGCGGCCCGGCCGCCCCCGGGGCTGCCGGGTTCGGCGTCAGCTTGGCGTCGTAGGTGATCGGGGCCTCTACCTCAACGTGGGGAATGCCTACCGGTACAGCGGGCTCTGTGGGCTCGAGCGGCGGCGGCTTCAATCCCTCACTCTGGGCCAGTGGGAACGCAGTGTCGGCAGGGGTGGAAGATGGGCCGCCTACCGGCGGTACCGCTTTCGGAGCGGGCGCGGTACTGCCGCTCATCAGGATGCCCGGCGTCGTGCTGGCCACAGAGGCCGGCGGCGGAGCTGACGGGCATCCGCAGGGCTCCGATTCGTTGTCTACTACCTGGTTGATGTCGCCGTGCTCGAACATCACCCGCTGGTTTGGCTGCACGCGGTAGAGCCCGCCCTCGAACTGGCTCGTGACCGTGATATACGGCGCGTTGGCGCCATGGTTGTCGATACAAGTATCGCCCTTCTGGTTGGTGCGGATCTTCAGGTCGGCCTGACCCGGACCCGAGATGAGGATGCGCAGGTCGGGTGTAAGCAGCACATCGGAGTATTTGCCCGGGGTGTAGCTCGCCTCGATGGCACCGCGGTCGAGGGCGATCATGAGGGCGGTGTCGGCTGCGGGATCGGCTGGGCTGACTGACGAATCCCGGGAAAGGTGGACCTTGGTGGAGGCACAGAGGCGGAGTTCGCCGCCGCGCGCCAGCCGGATCTGGGCCGTTGAATCACCGGCTGTGATGGTTCCATCGTTGCCGATGCTGGCTCTGCCGTCGGCTACGGAGAGCGATCCGGAGATAGAGACGCCGTCGACCGGAACATAGGCAATGGGCTGTTGCTGGGCAAAGGCAGGCCCTGCGAAGAGAGAAGCGGCGAATGTGAGGGTTGTGCCGAAACGCACCTGGTTAGAGCTCCAGGAAGTTTTTGATGAGGCGCTTGCCATCGCTGGTCAGGACACTTTCGGGATGGAACTGTACCCCCTCCACCGGGTAGTTGCAGTGGCGCAGGCCCATGATGGTGCCGTCGGCGGTGCGGGCTGAGACCTCAAGTTCTTCGGGCAGGTTCTTATCCGAGACGATAAGCGAGTGGTAGCGGGTGCAGGTCATCGGGCTGGCAACCCCGGTGAAGATGGTCTTTCCGTCGTGTTCGACCTCGCTGGTCTTGCCGTGCATCAGCTTGGGGGCGCGGACGACGTCTCCCCCAAAGGCCGCTCCGATGGCCTGGTGGCCGAGGCAGACTCCCAGAATCGGCACCCTGCCGGCAAAGCGCTGAATCAGCTCGATGCTGATGCCGGCTTCCTGCGGGGTGCAGGGACCGGGCGAGAGCAGGATACGCTCCGGAGTAAGGGCCTCGACCTCGTCGACGGTCAGCTCGTCGTTTCGGCGGATGGTCATCTCCGCGCCCAATTCTCCCATGTACTGGACGAGGTTGTAGGTGAAGGAGTCGTAGTTGTCGAGTACGAAGACCATCGCTCCAGTCCAGTGTAACGCCGCGGCAGAGAGTGCTATGCTGATGGCGAGATCGGGAGGGTTCACGTCATGAAGCTCTCTGCTCTTCTCCTGCTCGGCGCGTTCGCCTGCACGGGCACTGCCCAGTCAAACCCTGCATCCGCTCCAAATCAGAATCTGACTGTCGACGCCCAGGCGCTTTCCAGCGCAGCGGCCGCTATGGCTGCCTCCGCACGGCTGAAGGATCTGGATAAGATGATGTACCGCATCAGCCAGGCAAACTGTCCGGTGGTGCTGACCAGTGCGTGGCTTGCTCCGCGTCTCCAATTGCTCGGTTCGGACGAGACTTCTGCCAGCAATGGTATCGACCTCGAGTTCCGTAACGCGAGTGGGAAGGAGATCCGCTCGATGGAGCTGTCCGCGACGATCCTGGTGAAAAAGAGTATCTATGATCTGGCCTATCTGCCCCCAGTACATCTTTCCCTGACGGCATCCGGGACAAGGAACATCGACTCGGCGTTCGACGAGCTTCAACGGCTCACGCTTCCGAATCAGATCCATCCGGCGCTGGTGGACAGTGTCCGCCTGGAGCAGGTCACGTTTGACGACGGCTCGGTCTGGAGTCCGGCAACCTCGCAATATTGCGGGTTGAAGTCGGGATCGATGCGCAACGTTTTCCAGTGAGCGTGCCTGTTTCACTTTGGCGCGACTATCGGTACCCGCTCCGTTAGAACCGCCTGGATGTACGTTTGCCGTAAACGTTGCCGTTGCTTCCTGTGATCCCGCTCAAGAAAAGGCACACGCTCCGGCATCAGCGGCTGCGACGCTGGGCGATCAGGAAGGCGCCGGGGATTTTCTTGTCGAAGGTGGCCAGTACCGCTTCGTGGTCCGCCGCCAGCGCGGCCAGATGTCCATCGGTGGTTTGCACCGCAGATTTTGCCCAGTGCGGAAGACGGGAGATGTTGTGGTCGTCGCCGATGAATTCGAAGGGCGGTGTTGAGGCCTTCTTCAACTGGAGCAGCAGGGATCGCGCCTGAGCCACGGTGAATCCATAGGCTGCCGCTTGGGAAAGTATTCTCACAAATCCGAGCTCGGTGATTGCGCAGGTGGCCAGCGGGGGAAATTTCTCCGCCCGCAGCCACGCAACGATGCGCTCGTGAAACTCGTGATGGATGTGGCCCAGGGCGACCAGCGCATTTACGTCGAGCAGATATTTCATGGAAAGTTCGACAGCAGCTCTGCAACCTGCGCACTGGTCAGAACGGGAGCATCGGGTCCGGCGCTGAGAACTGGCAGGCCAGTCGCGGGGTCGCTGATGATCTTTCCCCTGCTGCGCCGCCTGCCCCGCGGTGTGAGAACGATTCGTCCCGCTTCTATGTCAATGTCGAGCGGGTCACCGGGCTCTATGCCGAGCCTCCGCCGAAGCGGGCCGGGAAGAACGACCTGCCCCTTGGTAGACAACTTGGTTTGCATGGTAAGACCATCTTACCGCTTCGAGCGTGTTTTCAAAAAATCGATCATGCCGCAGCTGGTTAGCGCATACTCTTTCGCGCATCTGTGCGCTTCGCCCGGATTTCGTCAGGACTACTCGGAATCGGGGATGTTCATGCGATAGGCGCCAACGAGCCTCGAGATCATGACGGCGAGGTAGAGCACTCCCAGAATGGCTTCAATCACGGAGAGAGAGCGCACCTGCGGCGAGACAGCGACAATGCCATTGGAGCCGTATGTAGTCATGGCTCCAAAGCTGAAATAGATGAAGTCGAAGCCGATGGGAACTTTGTGCAGGTTGGTCGCCGGGTCGAGATAAAAGGCGCTGTGGCTGAGGACCTCGATAAGAGCATAGAGCCTGGCGAAGGCGAAACCGATCATAAGGTAAACGCATAATGCGCCGAAGAGGGTCTCCGTGGTGGGCTTGTCCGGGGCAAAAATGCGCCGCGATATAACGATGATGATGAAGAGATCAAAGGCAAAGCCGACGAATACGTTGACGATCGACCCTGCGCCAATGCTCGTACGGAAGTAAACTGTGCGCTCCACCATGGCTGGCACGGCAAGGAGCAATGCGATGAAGATCAGACCCCTGCGGAAGCTGACCGCGTAAACGGCCATCACGGTAATGGCTACGCCTAAAAGCCGGAAGATGTAATACCGAGCGCCGAGAGTATCGACCACAAAGGAGTAGAACCCGAGGTCGGCCAACAGAAAGAGAAACAGCAGGAAAAATCTGCGTCCGGTAACCGGGTAGAGGCTCCGCTTCGGAGCCGTAGGCTGTGGGGATGCCTGGGGCATGGGGCGTCACCGACAGGTTTTATCACAATTGTTTCGAAAGCGCCTCGCCGGCGTTCGGCGCGCCTCACTCACATTCAGCCACTCTCTGTGGCGTGGTATGCTTCCCCATCCCCTGACCATCTGACTTGAGGGAAGCCTATGTCGGCGACCGAGCCCGCGGTTTGCGAGAGTGTTTCCGTATCGGATCCGGCGCAGGCTATGGGCCGCGCGGCGCTGCGCAAGGCGACGTGGCGGCTGATCCCTCTGATCGCGCTCGGCTACGGCACGGCCTACATGGACCGCGTGAACATCAGCTTCGCGGCCCTGCAAATGAACCGTGATCTGCACTTTACGGCCACGACCTACGGACTCGGAGCGGGGCTCTTCTTCCTGAGCTATGCCGTCTGCGAGGTGCCGTCGAACCTGCTGCTGTGCCGGTTCGGAGCGCGGCGGTGGCTGTCGCGAATCATGATCACCTGGGGCGTTCTGGCTATGGCGATGATTTTCGTCAGGACGCCGCTCCAGTTCTACGTGCTGCGCTTTCTGCTGGGCGTGGCCGAAGCGGGGTTCTTCCCCGGTGTTGTCTTTTACCTCATGCAATGGTTCCCACCGGAGATGCGGGCGCGGACGATCAGCCGGTTTTACATCTCCCTGCCCCTGAGCTCGGTGGTGATGGGTGGGCTGGCCGGGGCGCTCCTGGACCTCAATGGACGGCTGGGGCTGGCAGGATGGCAGTGGCTGTTTCTGGTCGAGGGACTACCCGCGATCCTGCTCAGCGTGGCCTTCTGGTTCTTGCTGCCGGATGGTCCGGCGGAGGCGAAGTGGCTGACAGGCGACGAGAGGGCATGGGTGCTGGAGCAGATCCGCGTAGATGCGTGCGCGGGCGGGCATGCCGATGACTTCTGGCGGGCGCTTCGCGATCCGAGGGTACTGCAACTTGGGCTGCTCACTCTTTGCATGCTGGGATCCGTCTACGCCTATACGTTTTCGGCTCCGGTCATCCTCCTGCGGCTGACGGGATGGGGCGCAACCAGAGTAGGGTTCCTGATTTCGGCAATGAATGTGGTGGGCGCAGCCGGGATGATTCTGGTCGCGCTCCATTCAGACCGCAAGGGTGAACGGCACTGGCATGCAGCGACAGGGTTTCTGCTCATTGCAGCGGGGTTTCTCGTGGGGGGCTCGTCGACGCGCGCATGGGTGGCGGTTCCGGCGCTGGCGGTGGCGGTGATCGCGCATGCATCGATGCAGGGGCCACTCCTGGCGATTCCCCCGATGTTCCTGAAGGGCCGATCCATGGCTGCAGGGATTGCGGCAATGAACACCATTGGCATCCTCGGCGGCTTTATCGGGCCGTATTGGATGGGCATTGCCAAAGACCTGACGGGCGACTATCAGCATGGGCTGCTGACGCTGACGATTCCAGCGGTGACTGCTGCGGGAATTGTGCTGTGGATGCGACGGGCGGCCCAGAGCAGGGATGACAGCGTCGCGGGGGCTGCGATAGAACCGGCGTCCTAGCCCCTCGCCCTTTCGATCGCCCTCACTACAGCCCGGGCCTTGTTGACACTCTCCTCATACTCGCTTTCGGGGATGGAGTCGGCGACGATGCCCGCTCCGGCCTGGATATGTCCCTCGGCTCCCTGCATGAGTAATGTGCGGATGGCGATGCACGAGGTGAGATTGCCGGAGAAGTCGGCGTAGAGTACGCTGCCTCCGTAGATGCCGCGGCGTGTGGGTTCCAGCTCCTCGATGATCTCCATGGCGCGAATTTTGGGAGCGCCGCTGAGGGTTCCGGCGGGGAAGCAGGCGCGAAAGGCGTCGACGGCAGTGAGATCGGCGCGGAGAGTGCCTTCGATGGAGCTGACCAGGTGCATGACGTGCGAGTAGCGTTCGACGAACATGAGCTCCTTGACTTTGACAGTCCCGTATTCGCTGACGCGGCCTACGTCGTTGCGCCCCAGGTCGACCAGCATGACGTGCTCGGCACGTTCTTTCTCGTCGTTGATGAGCTCGGCTTCGATGCGCAGATCTTCTTCTTCGCTGGCGGCGCGCGGGCGGGTTCCAGCGATGGGGCGATATTCGACTCGGCGTCCCTGCACGCGTACCAGCAATTCAGGTGAGGAGCCCACGATATGGGTGGGTTCGGCTTTGCGGCGACCTTCCGCGGAGCCGGGGGTGTTCAGTCCGAGGCGCAGGAAATACATGTAGGGCGATGGGTTGACGATGCGCAGGGCGCGGTAAACGGAGAAGGGATCGACCTCAGGGCGGACGTCGAAGCGCTGTGAGATGACGACCTGGAAGACGTCTCCGGCGGCGATGTACTCTTTGGAGCGCTCGACGGCGGCGAGGAAGTCCTTCTTGCGGGTCTTATATTCGATCTTGAGCTTACCGGAGATTTTTCGACGTTTGATAACGGGCAGCGGCCGGGCAAGGCGCTTTTCAAGGCGATTGAGCCGGCGGAGAGCGTCATCGTAAGCGGCCTGCGGCTTCTGGCGACGAACATCCGCGGTGACGATGAGGAGTATCTCCTTTTTGACGTGGTCGAAGGCGAGCACCTCGTCGTAGAACATGAGGCAGGCGTCGGGCATGCCGAGGTCGTCGGTAGTGTCCTGGGGCAGGCGCTCTATCTGGCGAACGACATCGTAGGCGAAGAAGCCGACGGCTCCGGCGGTGAAGGGCGGCAGGCCGGCGATACGTGCGGGATTGTGTCCTTCGAGAGCTTCTTTCCAGAGGGCGAAGATGTCGCCCTCGATCTGGCGGGTTCGCTTGCCCTCGGTTATTTCAACCGATCGGCAGCGCGAAACCAGCTTCCTGTAGGGCCGGATGCCGATGAAGGTAAAGCGGCCGAGGTTCTCGCCCCCTTCAACAGATTCGAGGATGAAGCATTCGGGCTCCTCGGCGGCGAGGCGAAGGAATGCCGTGACAGGCGTTTCGAGATCGGCCGTCAGGGTGCGGTAAAGAGGCACCAGAGTGTGTGTGCGGGCGAGGCGCAGGAACTCAGATCGGGTGGGGAGGCTGGTTTGTTCGGCTGCCATCTCTCAGCATCATGGTAAATGCGGTGATGAACCTACGTCTCAAAAGCGGGACGTGGGCACACAGATTTGTTTTACTCCGTACGCAGTACCTGCATGGGATCGGTGGACGCAGCGCGGCGGGCGGGCAGAATGCACGCAACGAGCGCAGCAAAAAACCAGCATTGCGGCAACGGCAGCAAAAGCGAGTACGTCCAGGGCTGCAACGCCGTAGAGCATGGATTGCATGGCGCGGCCGATGAGGTATGCGCCGGCGAGGCCGATTCCCAATCCGGCGACGGACAGCAGAAGGCCTTCGCGGACGATCAGGCCGACGACGCCGCTCCGCGTGGAACCCAGAGCCATGCGCAGCGCGATCTCGTGCGAGCGCTGGGCAACGGAGAACGTCATGATTCCGTAGATGCCGGTTGCGGCAAGCAGCAGGGCAATGACGGCGAAGGTAAGAAACAGAATCAAGGTAAAGCGGTCGCTGGCAAGCACGTCGTCACGGACCTGCTCCATGGTGCGTGGGGTATCCAGTGCAATTTCAGGATCGACACGATGCACGGCTGCGGCGATGGCGTTCAGCATGGAGGCGGGGTCCTGCGCGGTTCTCACGCCGACAGCGGTTGAGGGCCATGGGCTCTGCCAGAACGGGATGAGCATCTCGGGGTGCTCTCTTCGCAGGTTGTTCCGGATGTTGTGAAAGACGCCGACAATCTGCCATTCGACCGGCGGCCCGAGGTTGGCGACGCCCGGGATGCTTTGGTCCATGATGATGCGTTGACGGAGCGGATCTTTGCCGGCTAGATACTTGCGGGCGAATTCCGTGCTGACCATGGCGACCCTCACGCCGGAGGGTCCGTCCTGGTCGGACAGGAAGCGGCCCTGTTCGAGGCGGATGCCGTAGGTCTTGAAGAAGCCGGGCGTGACCATGCCGAAGGAGGTGCCTGGCCGCTGCGACCGGTCGGCGTACTCGGGGCACCCGGCGATAGTGAAGCCTCGACCAAAGCCCAGATTCTCAAGAGGAACTGCGGTGGATGCAGAGGTTGAAACCACGCCCGGAACGGATTCGATACTCGTCAGCATCCGGCGGTAGTAGGCGGCGATCTGTGCCGGGTCTTTGGAACGTGAATCGGGAACAGGAAGGTAGAACGTGAGAGTGTGATCGGTGCTGACGCCGAGGTCGAGGCGGGTAAGGTTCCAGAAGCTGTGGATGGTAAGGCCAGCCCCGGCGAGCAGGGCAAGCGCGAGGGCGAATTCGCCAATGACTAGAATACGGCGCAGCTTCTGACGGCTCGCACCCGTACCGGACCGGCTTCCTTCGCGCAGGGCATCGGCAGGGTCGGTGCGCGCAGCGTACCAGGCGGGTATGCAGCCCGATACGAGGCCGGCGATCAGCGTGGCGCCGAGGGTGAAGAGCAGGATGGGGATATTCAGGCTCAAGTCAGCTTCGCTGGGCAGCGTGTTCGGAGGCATGACGGCGAGGAATCCGCTGAGCATTGTCTGGCCGACTGCGATGCCCAGCGCTCCGCCTGCCAGAGCGAGGAGGAGGCTCTCTGTGAGGAGCTGCGTGAAGAGCGTCGATGCGTTTGCGCCCAGCGACGAGCGCACAGCCATCTCCTTCTGGCGGGCGACGCCGCGAGCGAGCAGCAGGTTGGCGACGTTGACGCAGGCGATGAGCAGCACGAATCCGACAGCGCCGAGGAGCAGCCACAGGGAGCGAATGCGCTCCGGTGGGATAAAGTCGTTCTTGAGCGGCTCGACCCGAGCGCCCCATCCGCGATTGGTACCGGGATATTGGTCGGCAAGGCGCGCGGTCACGCCATCCATGTCAGCCTGAGCCTGGGCCATGGTCACACCGGGCTTGAGGCGTCCCATGGCGGTGAGCCAGTGAAAGCTGTGATTCTTCTGGTCGGGCGCGAAGGCCAGAGGTACGGCGATGTCTCCCATGCCGCGGTCGTAGAAGCCTTCGGGCAGGACTCCAACGACGGTATACGGCTCGCTGTTGAGGCGCAGCGGCTTGCCGATGATCTGGGGGTCGGCGCCGAGGCGCTTCCACATCTTGTGCGTGAGGATGACCTCGCGCTCTCGTCCGGGTACGCCCTCTTCGGGCAAGAAGCTGCGGCCCAGGAAGAACGGCAGGCCGAGCATCTGGAAATAGCCTGGAGTGACGGTGCGTGCTTCAACCCGGTCGGGCTGCTCGGCTGTGGCCATGTTGAAGGTGGCTTCGGTCCAGGCGTTGATGTCCTGAAAAGAGGAGTTATCGCGCTTCCAGTCGAGGTAATCTCCGGCTGCGATGCCGTTCCGCTCGCCCTGTATTTTTGACCAGACCATAACCAGCTGGTTGGCCTGCGGATAAGGCAGCGGCTCGAGCAGCGTGGCGTAGTCAACCGTGAAGATGGCAGTGTTGGCGCCGACGCCAAGGGCCAGCGTCACGAGAATCGTGATGGTCAGACCCAGGTGTTTGCGCATGCCGCGCAGGCTGTAGCGTATATTCCGGATCATGCGGGCGCCTCTTTTGACCTTACGCAATTGTGCTGCCAGCCCTGCCCCGGCGCAAGTTGAAGAATTCAGGCCGCTATTCATCATTCGGAGGGAAATCGGCAGCCGGCGTCCGTCCGAAATTGGACGAAGCTGACCGGTGATGAACAGCGTCTCTTGATATGCAGGGAGATTTGCGCCAGGTCTGGCCAGAGAATTCTTGATTCAAACTGGGAATTGCTTTCACTACATACACGTTTGGACCATGGGAGGTAACCCCTTCGTGCGCTTGGAAGCCTTGCCGGGCGTCGAATTGGAAGCCTATACTCGGTGAGTTTGGGCAGAAGTGCCTTTTGTTTCAAAGGGTGGGCTGGAAGAATTCAGTCTGATCTGATCGGCAGAAGGCAAGTGGATGCGCATCCGATGAAGTAGAAGGGCCGGCGGAAGCGCATCTATGGTGATGAGCAGGATCCGGGATTGAAGAACGATTCATCAAGATTGATCCCGGCAACAGGCAAGATCGGTCCCAAGGAGTAAGGAACGTCATGGCAACTATCTCTCTCGAGCAGGAAATCAACCCCTGGGAAGCTCAGGCTGCTCGATTCGACTATGCAGCACAAAAACTCAATCTGGACGAAGGACTGTGGAGAGTTCTGCGGTATCCTTCGCGCGAAATTATCGTTCACTTTCCGGTCTCTATGGATGACGGCCGGATTGAGATGTTCACCGGCTTCCGCGTTCAGCACTCGGTGGCGCGCGGGCCGGGCAAGGGCGGCATCCGTTACACGCCGGATGTCTCGCTCGATGAAGTGCGGGCGCTGGCCAGCTGGATGACCTGGAAGTGCGCGGTCGTGAATATTCCCTTCGGGGGCGCCAAGGGCGGAGTCATCTGCGATCCCAAGAAGATGTCGATGGGCGAGCTGGAGCGCATGACACGCCGCTACACCGCTGAGATCATCGAATTCATCGGGCCGGAGAAGGATGTGCCTGCGCCGGATGTGAACACTAACGAGCAGGTGATGGCCTGGATCATGGACACCTACTCGATGCACATGCGCCAGACCGTAACCAGCGTGGTGACGGGTAAACCGATCAATATCGGCGGATCGCGCGGGCGGCGGGAGGCGACGGGTCGGGGGGTTAGCGTGGTATGCGACGAGGCGCTGAAGCATTTGAACATGCGCCGCGAGGGCTGCCGGGTAATCATCCAGGGCTTCGGCAATGTCGGGTCAAATGCCGCCAAGCTAATGCAGGACAAGGGATACAAGATTATCGGCGTGGCCGAATACGAGGGTGGGCTATACAACCCCAACGGGATTGATGTGTGCGCGCTGATCGAGTACCGGCAGCGCAACGGGTCGATCCTGGGATTCAAGGGCGCCGAGGTCTACGATCCCATCGAACTGCTTACTGCCGAGTGCGAGATCCTGATTCCGGCGGCGACGGAGAACGTGATTACCAGCCGGAACGCCGAACAGATTCGCGCGCGGATCGTTTGCGAAGGCGCGAACGGGCCGACGACGGCTGTTGCCGATGAGATCCTGGCAGACAAGCGAATATTTGTCATTCCGGACATTCTGGCCAATGCGGGCGGGGTCACGGCGTCGTACTTCGAGTGGGTGCAGGACCGGCAAGGCTACTTCTGGAAGGAGTCGATCGTCAACGAACAGCTGGAGAATATTCTCACGGACGGCTTCGATGACGTGGTCCGGTACTCTGAGGCGCACAACGTCAACAACCGCATCGCGGCGTACATGCTGGCCATCGACCGTGTGGCGTTCACAATCAAACAGCGCGGCATCTACGCGTAGGTCAGCGTGGCGAGGGCCATATCCTTGGCCCTCGATGGCTTCAACGGCCGGCAACGCAGGTAGTGCATAATGGGCGTAAGGGATGGTGTCCGCCTTAGAACATGGCGCCGCCCGAGCCCGCCGAGCCAAAGTCGTGAACCTGCCCAATACCATCACGATGACGCGCATCCTGGCTCTTCCTGTGCTCATCTGGATGCTCTCGCCGCATTTTCCCCATGGCGGATGGCACGGCGAACAGGAAGCGGTTGCGTCCCTGTTTTTCATCCTGGTATCCATCACCGATGGGGTAGACGGCTACCTCGCCCGCAAGCGCGGACAGATCACCACGATGGGCACGCTGCTGGATCCGCTGGCCGACAAACTGCTGATTACCGCCGCCTATATTGCACTTGTTCAGTACAACCCGCATGTCGTGAAGCCGTGGATGGCGGTGCTGGTGATCGGACGGGAATTCCTGGTCAGCGGCCTCAGATCGATTGCATCGGCTGAGGGCTTTACGATCGAGGCGAGCGATCTGGGCAAGCTCAAGACGGTGATCCAGATCGTGTCAGTAGTGGCGGCGATTCTGGCGCATGGCTGGTACGAGTGGCACTTAGGCTGGTTCATCATGCCGGTGGACCTGATCGCGGTGGTGGGCATTTACTGGATGGCCATCGTGTCGACGATCTCGGCCGTAGATTATTTCGTTGCCTTCTGGCGCAAGATCGAGCATGCATCCGTGGGGCGCCGCGCGCGCGAGAACAGCTTTGTTCTGAGCCGCCGCAAGAAAGACCTGCCAGCTGCGAACAAGATATGAGCAGGCAGGAATGAGGCGGCCAGGGGTAAGACGGTCAGTGGTAGAGCGGCCAGGAGTCTATTCGGATTGGCTGACCGCTTCGTCCCCCAACCGCTGCTCTGCTAACCGTCTTATCCTACCTGCTGGCAGTTTTGCCACTGACTGCTAGCCGCTTCATCACTTCAGCCGGATCGTTCCGGCCTCGAGCGTTTTTCCAACTGCGAGCGGCGTGAATCGCATGTCGGCCGGAATCTCTGCGGCGAGCGGTTTGTCGAAGAGGATGAGGCTGGGTGCCGTCCCCACGAATTTTTGCAGCGGCTCGGGGTCGGCGTAGCGTCGTGCCTCGCTGAGTGTGTCGGGATAGTGGACTAGAAATACCTGCTGCAGCGGCCGCTGCACGGCGAAGAGCAGCGCGGGAAGTTGCGCGACAGTGTCCTCCTGCCAGAGCAGTATCGGGCCCTGTGCGGCGGAGCCCTCGGTAGAGCGTAGGGCGGCGAGCAGCAGTGTTGCCCCTTCCCGGTCGGCGTGCAACGCTTCCCCTCTGGCATTCCGCACCGTGGTCAGGCTTTGCCCCAGTGGAGATTTTTTGACCGCCAGCGTCAGTGCGAATGCGGCGACAGCGACGGCAGCGATCGACCCAAGAAATCGGCGGCCACGCCGTTCCAGATGCGCGGCAAGCCAGTCACCGGTGAGCAGGGCAAGCGCTGGATACGCAGGAAAGATGTACTTCGGGCTGCGCGTCGCCACAACGGAAAAGAAGACCAACACAACCAACGCGAAGACTAGATATTCCCGGAGTTGGCTCCGGCGCGCCTGCCACCAGAGCGCAAATGGGAAAAGTAACAGCCACGGTAACGTATAGATAAGGAGCACTCTTCCATAGAACCACCAGGGTGTAGTGTGGCCTTCCATTTGCGTGGTGGCGCGCGTGATGACGTGCAGGCCGAGATATTCGCGCAGGAATTCGCCGTCGAAGGCATGCAGCATATAGAGGTGCCAGGGCAGGACGAGCAGAGCGAAAAGCGCAAGACCACCCCAGAAGGCCTGTCCGAGTCGCCTCCAGTCCCAGCGGTTCCAGACAAAAAGGACAACCAGGGCGAGCGGCAGGGTTACGGCCGCTGCGCCCTTGGTCATGACGGCGATTGCGAAACCTACCCAGAACCAATACCAGCCTCGCTCGTCGTCCTGGCGTACGCACTCGAGGCCGTGGAGGGCGATGAGGCAGCCCAGGGTAAGCAAGGCGTCCAGCTCGCCCATGCGGGCGACCCGCAGGAATCCGAAGGTGGTGAGCAGGACCACGGTGGTGATCCATGCTGCGCGCAGGCCGCGGGCGCGAAGCGCGGTCCCATGGACGACGGCGACGATTCCAATGCTCGCAAGCGCGGAAGCAAACCGCGCCCAGAACTCGTTTACCGCGAAGAGGCGGAAGAAGATCGCCGTGATCCACAGGCCCAGGGGCGGCTTTTCGAACCAGGGATGGAAATGCCAGTGGGGAACGAGCCAGCTGCCTCCCAGGAATTCACGGGAGACCTCGGCGTAGATGCCTTCATCCCAATCGGCGAGAGCCTTGTGGCCGAGCAGCGGCAGCAGGACAAGAGCGGAGAGAAGAATTGCCAGAAACAGAGAGGTGCGTGGATGAAAACGGTTACCCGGCTCCAGATGGAAAGACGAGCCGCCAGGATGCGAGGGTTCATGCATCACACTGGCTCGACACTATACCGAATGCAGGGATGATTGCACGGGGACGGGAGAAAAGGGTGCTGCAATGGACTCGAGCGAGTGTGCTTTGGTTTGCAGAAATTGTTGCGTCCTTTTGCACCCCTCTTTGCGTCTCTTATCTGAGAGGTTCGCGCGGGCACTCTTCGCTGAGTATTCCCCCGGTACGATCCTCCAACTAGGAAGCCCCAGTGGTTCGTGGGTCCACCGGGGCTTTCTGTTTTCCCGCCAGGCAAAGCCCGCGGCCAGCGGCACTTATGCCGACGCGACGTGATTATGCTGGTGAGCCGTACGAGTCAACTGGTGTACGAAGTGGTAAGGCGGCCAGGGACCAGAGAGCTGCATCTGGCAATCTTTCATCAGCTGACTGGCGCTTGAGTACTTGTTCTGGTAGCGCTCCACACCTTTGTGATCGATGAGATGAGCGATGTCGAGCAGCATCTTGCCGGCGTCGGTACGCTTGCAGGAAATCTCCTCGGCTAACGGCGAGAACATGCGGTGCATCTGAACGGAGACGGCTCTGGCTTTTGTCTGGCGTTCGCGCTGCAGCGTCGCGCTCTCGCGAAGATTGGTCAGATATTCGCGGCCGACTTTGGTTTCTTCGGAAGGAATAAAGCGCCGTAACTGGTCACGGCAGCAATCGTCGAGGGTGACCTTAAGGTGCATCTCGGCTTTGCCGCGCAGGCGCTCGATATTGGTGACAAACTGGCGTTGGTTGGATCGGATGGAACGGCGGAGGGCATCGTCGTCAGAGAATACGGTGCCGAAACGGAAGGGCAGGACGGTTGCGGTCTTGAAGCAGTCGGCGATCACGCGGGCGTGATCCATGGCTGCTCTCTGAGTAAGGTTTTCTGTCGGGGAGTGTTCGCTTACGATGACGGCGAGTTCACTGGCGGGGTAAAGGAAGACCTGATTGCCCTGAATACCGGAGACTGCTTCCATTGGAATTGGTTTACGGTGTCGGATCAGTTCAGGGAAGGCTTGTTTCTCTGTGATGCAGTAGGCATACCATGCCATAAAGAGTCGCTCCACGCGGGCTTTATGTGAATTGGAACTTCTGCACTTCGGAGGATTGACTACTAAGGTTCATCCTGTTGACCAAATCTCAAGGGTCAACGTCTATCCAAAACTGCGGGTATCCTATTCCCACCAAACAACGACTGGCAACAGCCGTTTCGTTTTCCACAGCGAAGTTAGCGACCGAAGCGCAATCGGGTTTGGCATTACAGGAAAACGCTTTCACGAAATCGACAATCGGGGCAAAATGCCATCCGCAGGGTGGAGCGGGGCGTCAATCTCCAGGTGTATGGACCATGGAATTCCATCCAGAACGGCCCTTCGCGTGGCGTTGCGGCGCGCCGTGCACCAGATCCACGACCCGGAAAGGGTTTTCGACGATCCGGTCACTGTCAGAATCCTCGAAGCGACCTATCCCGATGCCCTCCGACGGGCCGAGGTTGAACGCAACGGGGGCTTTGCGATGGCGTTTCGGGCCTTCCTTATCGCCCGGAGCCGGTATGCCGAGGACAACCTGCGACGAGCCTTCGAAGGCGGAATCCGGCAATATGTGCTTCTGGGCGCCGGGCTGGACACGTTCGCTTACCGCAATCTTTACAAAGAGTTACGGGTTTTCGAGGTCGATCATCCGGCGACCCAGGCGTGGAAACGGGAGCTGCTCGGCAGGAGCGGGATCGCGCTTCCGGAGAACCTGACATTCGCGCCGGTGGACTTTGAAACCCAGGCGCTTGCGGACCAGCTTCGAGCGGCCGGATTCGATTTTGCCTCGCCGGCGTTTTTTGGCTGGCTCGGCGTGGTTCCCTACCTGACGCTCGAGGCCTTTCGCACGACGGTGGGCCTGATTGCCGCCCTGCCGGCCGGAACCGGGGTTGCTCTGGATTACGGCCAGCCTCGGGAGGCGCTTCCGTTCGCGGAACGGGTGGTGCGGGATGGGCTGGCGGCCCGGGTGATGAAAGCGGGTGAGCCGTTCCGCCTCTTCTTCACGCCGGGCCAGATCGCTGCCGAACTGGGGGATTTTCGGGAGATCGAAGACCTCGGAGCAGCCGAGATCAACGCTCTTTACTTCAGCGGACGGCGCGACGGGCTGAGGTTAAAGGGCGCGTCTGGCAGGATGCTATGCGCCTGGCGTTAGGGGACGGGCCAGAACACGACGGTTGTTATCTTTCGGTCAAATTACCGCTGAGTCCGAGTAATGTTCTGATACCGTGGTCGCACGATTCATCAGGCACGTCCGTGCGCCTGCTCCTGCAAACAGAGGATATCGACATGCGTGCTCCGGCAGCCAATAACGATGGCATGGGCAGTCTCCT
The DNA here is from genome assembly GCA_963724375.1 of uncultured Acidobacteriaceae bacterium. GTDB lineage: Bacteria > Acidobacteriota > Terriglobia > Terriglobales > Acidobacteriaceae > Silvibacterium. Next base: position 528,598 of record CAVRUM010000014.1, on the reverse strand, counting down.
TTATCCCGACGGAACCTGCCGTTTCCGGGTCTGGGCTCCTTTTGCTCAACGAGTGCAGGTGATGGGGGATTTTACGGGATGGAACAGCGGTCCTCTCGACCTCGCTCCGGAGGGCTCTTCGGGCAACTGGTCGGCGGATCAGATACCCGCTGCGGCGGGCCAGATGTACAAGTATCTGATCACCAACAAAGGGGGCCAGGACAACGACAACTCGCAGGTATGGCAGCGGACGGACGCGCGGGCGCTCCAGGTGCAAAACTCCAGCGCGGGCGCGGCGGGTTACATTGTTGCGCCTTTCCCCGCCGAACGGGCACCCTTCCAGCCTCCCGCGTTTCAGGACCTGCTGATTTACCAGGTGCACATCGGATCGTTTTCCGGCCGTAATGACGGCATCAGTGTGCAGGACAATACGGCGACCTTTGTCGACCTTATCGCGAAGCTCGATTACATCCGCGGGCTTGGATTCAATGCCATTGCGCCGCTGCCCATTTCAGATTCCTATGCCGACGTGGGCGGCGCGGGCGAAGGATACGGCCCGTCGGACATGTTCGCTTCGGAAGAAGAGTATGCGACCAGTCCCCAGAACGCAGTGGCGGAGCTGATCCGGCTCATCGACACGGCGCACTCGAAAGGCCTCGCCGTGATTCTGGATGTGGTCTACAACCATGCTGCCGCGATCGACAACCGCTACTGGCAATACGACGGCAATACGGCCGGAGGCGGCGGCATTTATTTCGTTGATGGCCACAACACCCGCTTCGGCCTGGGATTCGCGATGTGGCAGCAGGAGGTCAAAGACTTTTTCCTCGACAACGCTCGGTTGTACCTGGGCGATTATCGCGTCGACGGGCTGCGATTCGATGCCGTGCAGTTCATCCAGCCGGACGCGGTCGAGTACATCGTGAATGCGCTGCGAAGCGAGTTTCCGGACAGATATCTCATCGCTGAATACAACCCCGGCGACCAGGAGAGCGCCTCTGGTTGGGTAGATCCTTATGGCGCGCTAGGCTTTTGCGCGACATGGGACCTGGGGAGTCCGTATGACACCTTCGCACTGCTCTCGGGCGACGACGTGGTCAACCGGCTCATCGCCCGCATCGGCTGGTTTTCCGATCCGAACCCCTGGCACCAGGTGACGTACCTTACCGGCTGCCACGACCAGATCTACGGAGGAATGGGCAGCGGCGGAATGTTTTTCACGCAGCGATTCGGTGGCCGCGGCAACGGATGGGCGCAGGCCAAAGCCCGGCTCGCGTGGGCGCTCAATGCGGCCCTGCCGGGAACTCCCATGTTGTTCATGGGCACCGAGGGACACCTGGACGGCTACTGGGACCCCAATGTCGATAATGGAGACCGCCGCATCGACTGGCTGCAGATCGGCGACTCGATTGGCGGCCCGATGCAGCAAATGGTGCGCGATGTGAACAACATCCGCTGGAATCATCCTGCACTCCGGTCGCCCGCGGGCAATATTGTTCACACGGACTTCGACAACCAGGTGGTCGCGTTCAAGCGCTATGACTTCAACAACGACCTGATCCTTGTGGTTGTGAATGCGGGCAACTCCCAGTGGGGCTCGAGCAACTACGGCGTGAACATGGGCGGCGAATCGGGTACATGGAAAGAGATATTCAACTCCCAGTCGCCGAGCTACGGAGGCCTATTTACGGTGGGAAATTTTGACGCCAGCCTCGACGTGTCGAACGGCCAGACTGTGGATCAACCTGCCAAGCTGGGGAGTGCTGATGTTTCAAAAGCAGTGAGAAAAATTCAGGGCACGGGGCACAGGGGACTAACAGGCGGCTTAGCGGAGAAGATGTACCAGCAGAAGGCCGGTCATCACGATGACCACGACCAGCAGAACGGCCAGCCATGCAGCAGAGATGCGAACGAGCCGGGCCAGCTGATTGACGTCGCGGGCGATGTCGCCCTGATCTGCGGCAAATTTGTCAGCCGCGTGGCGGATGCGTGCGAGCTCCTCTTCGAGGCGTTTTATCTGCAGCGACTGCTTATCGAGCGTCGAGGTTACTCCGGCAGCGATGTCGCGCTGACCTGACTGCAACGCGCTCTGGAGTTTCGAGGTGGATTCGGCCATCGACTCGGCGACGGCCTTACGCACATCGCTTGTCATGCCCGCGTTTTGGAGCGGAGCAGCGACTACGTCGAGCACCGGCACCAGCCGGGTGAGATAAGGCAGGAACGGCCGGAGCTGAAGCAGGAGCTTCCACATGGAATTGTCCCGGGGCTCTTTGGGGTCCGGGGGGCCCTTGTCGTCTTTGCCGGAGCCGAGCTCGATGAGGCGGTCCACATTCGGATAGTGGGCACGATCGGGAGCACTGGCAGGCGCTCGGCGTTCGGTTGGCTTTTCGGCAGGCATGTGGCTGGCTCAATATTAAACGGTGAGAGCGCAGAGCAGGCGATGAGGGAAGGGAGAATCGGTTTCAGAGGGATCAAACGGCGTGCGCACATATTTGCATCGGCGCAAAGCCGAACGTCAGCGGCGAACGAATCGTGAGTTCTGAAGCCATCTACCATTAGGAGTTAAGACTGTGCGGGAGATGGCTACTAACAACGAATCTGTTCCGGAATTCCTCAAGAAGCTGGCGGATAATCCGCGGGTGACGGTGCGGCGCGCGGGCGCGCCCTTAAAGGACGGCAAGTGCGTCGTCTACTGGATGCAGAGGGCGCAGCGGGGTCTTGATAATCCGGCTGTTGACCTGGCAATCAAGATTGGCAACGAGCTTGGTCTGCCGGTAGTGGCTTTCTTCTCGGCGATTTCAAATTTCCCGCACGCGAATCTGCGGCACTATGCGTTTCTGAACCAGGGCCTCAAGGATATCGAGGACGACCTAGCAGAGCGCAAAGTGAGCTTCATAGTGCGGCGGCCTCCGGCCAACTCTCTCGAAAAGCTGCTCGCCGAGTTTGGTGCGTCGATGCTGATCGGGGACGAGAATCCCTGCCGCGAGCCGGAGCGCTGGCGGCGAGTCCTCGCCAGGCGGCTGGAGCTTCCCTTCTGGACTGTCGATGCCGACGTGGTCGTGCCGTCGGCACTGTTTCCCAAGCACCAGTACATGCTGCACATCATGCGGCCGAAGCTGCTGGCTGAGCTGCCGAATTATCTGAGGGCCATGCCGCACATCAAGGCGGAGAGGTCATGGAAGCGGCCCACGGGCTTCGAGAGCTTTCATGTAACCGATGATGTTACAGAAGGCTGGAGGAGCTTCGACCGGTCAGTGAAGCCGGTGGATTCGTTCACTGGAGGAACCCGGGCGGCGCAAGAGCGGATGAAGCATTTTTTGGCGCATGGGCTGGCTGACTATGCGAAGCAGAGGAACCATCCCGAGACAGACGGGACGAGCATGCTATCGCCTTATCTGCACTTCGGGCACATCAGTCCGGTGACGATTGCGCTGGCGTGCGAGGAAGCAGTGCGCGAGGGCAAGGCGACGGCGGCGGCGCGCGACGCTTATTTCAACGAGCTGATCGGATGGCGAGAGCTGTCGGTGAACTTCGTCAAGTACGTTCCGAACTATGACTCGATCGAGAGCGCACCGGAATGGGCGCAGAATACTTTGCGCGAGCACGCGGGAGACAGGCGGGATCCGGAATATACGCTGGACCAGCTCGAGCGGGCGGAGACCTACGACGACCTGTGGAACGCCGCGCAAACGCAGATGCTGAAGACAGGATGGATGCACAACTACCTGCGGATGTACTGGGCGAAGAAGATTCTCGAGTGGGCCCCGAACCCGGCTCTCGCGTGGGAGTGGGCTGTGATCCTGAATGACAAGTATGAGCTCGACGGGCGCGATCCGAATGGCTATCAGGGGATTGCGTGGGCATTGGGTGGCGTGCACGATCGCCCGTGGTTCGAGCGTCCGATTTTCGGCACGGTTCGATACATGTCGGGCGCATCGACGGGAAAGAAGTTCGACTCGAAGCGGTATATCGAGTTGGTGATGAACGGTTGAGCGAGATTGCGGCGATGAGAGCGGATTGATTCTCGCGCCGAGAGGCGGATCGATCCCGGCGCGAGGTTTTTTGTCGGTCAGCCCGCGCTAATGTGAGCCGTCTCGAAATGCGAACGCCGAGATGTCTGCTGCGTGCAGGATCCTCAGCATCAACGAGTGCGAGAGCGTCCATTAGGCACTAACAAAATCAGCCAGGCAGATCGGTGGCAGAGCCGGGATCGAGATAGAGAGTAGAACGGGGATGGCGTCTGAGCGCGGTGGCAGGAAATTCAGGCCCGATGGGGTCCCTGAGCGCACGGCGGACCGCTTCTCTTTTGCTGCCTCCGGGCACAGTGCAGAAGATCGCGTGAGCGGCGAGAAGAGCCGGCACGGTCAGCGTCAGAGCTCGGGTTGGAACTTCGCTCAGAGTTGCGAAACATCCATCGTCGACTTGCTGCTGACGGCATTGCGAGTCAAGCTGAACGATTTTCATTGTCAATGGATTGTCGAAGTCAGCGGGCGGATCGTTGAAGGCGAGATGGCCGTTGATTCCAATTCCGCAACAGACGATATCGATGGGGGCAGCGCGGAGCTTCGCACCATAGCTGGCGGCGGTTTCATCCGGATCGGTTCCAGGTTCGATCAGATGCACTGCGGCGAAGTTAAGGTGGTCGAAGATCGCACGACGCAGCCACAATCCGAAGCGCTGCGGTGCATCGCGAGGGAGGCCGAGGTACTCGTCCATGTGGAAGGCGGTGACGCGCGACCAGTCGACGCCATTTTCTTCACGGAGAGCAGCGAGCATTTCGCTTTGGCTCGGCGCCGCCGCGAAGATCATGCGCACGCCAGGCTGCTTCTGAAGGCATGCACGAATCTCCTGGGCTATGTCTGCGGCTGCGCGGGCAGCCATGGCGGTCCGGGATTCCGCGACGTGAATGCAAATCGCGTCGAGAGAGGATTCCTTCCAGGATGGCATCGCGTTTGCCTATTTGTTTGCCTTCGCGATCAGCCGATAAAAGCGCTCTGGATCCTCGCTCAGAGCCGCTGAATACGCCGCGGCCTGCGTCCACTGGAAAAGCAGCTGATCTTTCGGCTGAAGGCCGAAAACAGGCTCCGATTTTGCGAGCGAATCTGCGGGACGTCCTTCGTCCCAATCCTGGGAGAGCTTATGCAGCAGGGTTTGGTCGCGGCGGCCGATGCTCTGGATAAGTTCAGTTGCGGCTTCACGCGTGATTGGCTGGTTCATTGTTTCGACGATGACAGATTCGCGCCAGTAGGCCGCTTCGAGATATCCCACGCAAAGTGCGAAGGCGTGAAATTCGGAAAGATTTTTCTGAACCGTTGGTTCGAGCTGATGCAGGAGGCTCTGGAGATGCGTGTAGGGATTCGCGCGCGGGGAGCGCTCTTCGAGCAAAGCCGACAACTGCGCATCGCTGCTCCACGGAATGATCAAGGGGTAGCCGTTCCAGGGAGATGATTCGCGGTCTTTGACATAAGGGGCAGCGTCATAGATCAGGCGAAAGGTTTCGTCCCAGGTTTGATTCCATTTGGATTGATAATGCTGCTCCACGAAGCGGCGGAATGCGGAGGTTCGTGCAATGTCCGAATCACCATTGAAGGCTGCTGCTGCGTAGGCGAAACCATCCCAGATGGAATTCTGAATGTATCGACTCGGGATCCAGTTGGTCAGAATGACGCCCAGACAGGCGGGGTCATCGGCCCTGCGATATGCGTCCGCGAAGGCATCAATATTGCGCAGTTGTTGGGTGCCGGCTCGCGGGCCCCACAGATAACGAATCAAAGCCGGTGCTCCAATGGCACGAGACCCGTTAGCCCGGACTTTGAGATAGCTCTCCTGAATTTTTGCCGAGCTCGTCTCCGAGTAATTCCAATCCATGATGATGATGCTCTTGTTGAGCTGCGGCAGGATAGCGGGCTCCTTGTGAAGGACGACGTCACCCCACACGATGAATTCCTTCCCCAGACTTTGTGCCGTTTGTTGGAGCGAATTCAGGTACTCCGCCCAGATTTGAGCGCGAGTTTTGGTCTGCAGGGCTTTGCGCGACAGAGCAGAGCCGCCCCAGTTGACCTCATCGCAACCGCCGTGGAAATAGGTGGAGGGAAAAATCGCTGCGACTTCGCGATACAGCTTCTCGAACAGGTGCAGAGTTTCAGGATTGACCGGGCAGACTCCAGTAAATTCAGAAGAGTTTTGCGGGTCAGCGTCGAGAAGGTGCGCGTATCGAGGCGATCGCGTGATGTAGCCGGTATGTCCAAAGGATTCAAGTTCGGGAATCAGAGCGACGCCGTGCGCCTTTGCATAATCAGCAAGGCCCTTCAGCTGTTCGGGTGTGAATGCATTCCTGTGAGTAACGAGACCGGGCACTGAAGTGAAGCGAAGGGCGCTTCCCTGATCGTCAGCCAACCGGAAATGAAGGGTGTTCAACTCCCAATCCGCGCAGAATTCCATGACTCGCCGATAGTAGTCCAGCGACTCGGGAACGCGGCCAGCGTCCACCATCAGGCCGCGCATGGCGGATCGGGGAACTGTATCGGGGCTCGCGATGTTTGTCCGCAGGCGGGGGTAAGCGGCCATAAAGCCGAGCGTGATCCCGGTTTCACGAAGGAACTCTCGTCTATGTTTCATCCCTGGGGGCGCGCTGCGAAGCTAATGTTTCCGTCTGATCCGCCTTGTCGAGAAATCACTTCGGAACCTCGTTTCTGAACAATGTCCTGTTCTTTTGCTCAAAGCTAAGCAAGTGGGCTTTAGTGTCGATCCCACCACCAAAGCCGGTGAGTTTTCCTGTTGATCCGATGACGCGATGGCAAGGCACGATGATCGATAGCGGGTTCCTGCCGTTTGCAGCGCCGACCGCTCGTGTTGCGTTCGGATTTCCCAGCTGCTTCGCGAGCTGCCCGTAGCTTCTTGTCTCGCCGAATGGGATGGCAAGCAACGCCTCCCAGACATTTTTCTGAAAAGGAGTGCCGCGCATATCGAGAGCGATGGAGAATTCTTTGCGTTTCCCGGCAAAGTATTCGCCGAGCTGCCGCTCTGCTTTCAGAAGAACAGGATGCCTATCATCTTCGGCCAGTTCATCGAGGCGCACGCGGCTGGGGCGGTCGTTCTGCCAAAGGACGGCCACAAGGCCCTTATCGCTCGCGACCAGTTTCAGTCTGCCCACGGGCGAATCTATCGATTTCAATGCGAGACTCATAGCTTGTTTCTTGTGATTTTACGGTCATCGTGAGGCATGGTTGCGACGCGGCCTTTGAATGTCGGCATCGAAAGATGTCGCGCGGCGCCGCACTATAATGCTGTCGATCCAACGAGCGGGGAAAACATGTATGCCAGCAGTAAAGGGACGGTCGGTGCAGTGGCGAGTTTTTCTTGTGCTCATCGTGTGGCTCAAAGCCGGCCGGGTCCTTGCACAGGGAGGCGAAGCTGTGGACACGCATAGTTCGCCGATGCTCCTCATTGTGTGTCTCGCGATCGCCGTTGGCATCTTTGTCATCTGGAGGATGACTTCCAGGAATCGGATCAACCGCAACCAGCGAACGAATGTTTCCGGTGCAACTGCACAGGCGGCGCCACCTGTGACCCCGCCAGCCGTCAAGCCGGTAGAAGCCAAGTCGATTTTTATCTCCTATCGGCGGCAGGACAGCGTGCATATCACCGGGCGTATCTATGACGTGTTGACGGCGCAGTTCGGTAAGAGCGCGGTGTTCAAGGACGTCGATTCGATGCCGCTGGGATTTGACTTCCGCGAGCATCTGCAGCAACAGGTGGGCCGCTGCTCTGTACTGATCGCGGTGATCGGGAAGAACTGGCTTGGGCGGTCAGCCTCTAACGAGCAGCGTTTGAGCGATCAGCGAGACCATCTGCGCATCGAAATTGAAACCGCTCTGGAGCGACGCATCCCGGTGATCCCGGTTCTGGTGGATGGAATGGAAATGCCGAGCGAAAGCGAGTTGCCGCCGTCACTTGCTCGGCTGGCGTATCATCACGGGATTTCAGTCAGGCCCGACCCGGATTTTCATAACGATGCCGACCGGTTGGTCCGGGGCATCGAGCCGCTAATGAAATAGCATTCTCAATTCAGAGACAAGGTCTGCTCGCCGGAATGCAGGGTATAGGTGTGTTCTTTCCAAATCAGATCGCCGTTGAGACCCGCTGGTAGCGTGACAGTCGCGTTCCAGTGGGAGCCATCAAGCTTGTAGACAGTGTGGATCAGGCCGTTCTCATGCGGCATCGATGCGTCGAGGTTGTGGAGTCCGGCGAGATGCGGCTCGATGCGCACGGTTTTGAATCCCGGTGAGCCGGGGCGGATGCCGGCAACCACGGTGAGCAGGTCGTAGTTGGGGCTCGCGCTCCACGCGTGGCAGTCGGAGCGGGTGGGTTCAGGTTGCTCGGCCCAGGTAGTCAGGCCGAGGCTCAGCATGTTGCGCCACGGACCAAGCTGGGTGAGATAAAGGTCGGCGAGACCGGCGTGCTCGAGGGCGCGGGTGAGATAGAAGCGGAAGTAGTAGCTGGGCGCAGACATCGGTGGGATGGGCGCGCCATCGAGCGCTGTGGCTTCCTTTTCTTTCGAAGCAAGCAGACGCTTCAGGATCGCCTGTTGCTGCTGGTGCGGGGCAACGTCGAGCCACACGGCGAGAATATTGGCCTGCTGGCTATAGGTCTTTTTGGTCGGCGTGTCCGCGTAGAGTCCATATTTCGCGTCCCAGTTCTTCTCGTTCAAGGCCTGCGTGGCTTTGCGGATCATGTCCTGATACTGCGCGGCCCGTTCTTTGCTGCCATACAAAGACTCCAGTTCCGCGGCGTCGTGCAGGGCCTCGACGAACTGCAGCGTCAGGAAGGTCGACCCGCCATCCGGCTCCTGCGGAGGCGAGCCGCCGGGATAGCCCTCGGTCCAGTCGGCGAACTCCCACCATTTGACGTTACCCATCAGGCCATCGGGCCGCAGATGGGCGGCAAACCAGTCGATGACAGTACGAGTGTGAGGCAGTGTCTCCTGGACGAAGGGCAGGTCGTCCACGTACATCCAGTAGTCGTGAACCATGCTTACCCAAAGCAGCGAGAACGGTGGAATGAACTGCGGCAGCGACGAAGGATAGCGGCTCTGCGTGAGGCCCTCGGGAATGCGCGAGTCGTCGATGTTGGCAATGGCCTGCCGCGCGAGGCGGCTGTCGCCAGTCATGGCATAGGAGACGAGTGCCTGAATGCGTGTGTCGCCGACGTACTGCATCTGCTCCCAGTACGGGGCATCCATGTAGGTCTCGTGCGCACAGAGCCGGGCGGTGCGCCATCCGGTTTGCCACAGTGCACCGAGGTCGGCGATGTCACCGTCGATGGCGGCGCGGGCGTCGAAGGGGTAAGCCGAAAACCACGCGGTCAGCGCGTCGAGCCGGAGAGGCGCGTCTTTTGTGGTGATGTCGAGTTGCAGATAGCGCCAGGTGCGCCACCAAAGGGGCTCGAAGCTGCGCGCGTCTCCGCCGCCGGAGATGAAATCGTCAGTGATGCCGTCGATGTGGCGGCCCTCGATTTCGTTGCGATTGCCTTTCTGTCCTTTCGCGTCGTAGAGAGCCTCAGAGTAGGTGAGCTTGATTTCAGCATCCTTGCCGCCGGAGACAGTCAGCTCGGGATAAGCCGTCTCAAGCTGGCGAGTATCGAGCAGCAGAGTAACGTGCGAGTTCGCGGGGACCTCGAGCGGCGATGCGGGGAAACTCACGGTTGATGGAAGTCCCTCGGTGCGAACCGTGGTTCCGGCGGCAATCTCGCGATGCTCCATCGGGGGTAGCTGGTCCTGAACGAGTCCCCAATTGTTGTCGGCATCCTGTGCTTCGCGGGTCGCGGCGCGGCCGACGATGCGCGGCGCCTCCCAGCCCGATGCGTCCGCGCCTGTGTCTGATTTGGGCTGGTCCCAGCTCCAGTCGAGCAGGCGGCCGTCGATCTTTTCGGCGGGACCGGCGGCGTAGTAATCGTGCACTCCGTTGTGGCCCAGGGGCGCGCGTCCCGTCTCCTCGCGGACGCTCCATCCGGGCCCGGTATTCACGGCGTCTTCAGCCTGCGTATCGCCCTGCATCAGGAAGCCGGTGCGGTTGCTCATCTGAGCGACGGGGGCCTGTTCGCCGAAGTTCCAGACGATGGCCGCCAGGACGTTCTCGCCGGGATGAAGGAGGGGCGCGAGGTCGATAGTCTCAAAGCGCCAATGGAAGAGGTCGCCGCGTGCGGGACCTTCTCCGGCGTACTTGCCGTTCACGTGCAGCAGAAAGCGATTGTCGGCGCTGACATGCACCCAGTAATGAGCGGGGACGCGATCCAGCGCGATCGTCTTTCGGAAATAAAAGACGCCCGGACTTTTTGCCGGAGCGGTCGGGCTGGCGATCCAGAATGCTGCCCACTTCGAAGCGATGAGCTGCGGGTTCAACGGGCGAGAGGTTTGCGCAGCAGCGGAGAGGCTAGAGCAGCAAAGCAGCGCAATCAGCGCGATGCGAGAGGCGATGCGACGCATGACGGAGAGGTTAGCAGACGAAAGGTTGTCCAGCACGGCGGGCGCCAGTCAGGCAGCAAACTGAATCGCGGGAAAAAGCGACCGATCCTCCGCTTTCACATCTGATGGATTGATTCGGGGCCAAAAGGCTGGCCGGTTTCTTTAGTCATGCTCTGTCTGCATGACGGATCGACAAAGGGGCTGCAAGGGCGAACTGGAGGAGCAAATGGCGAAGAAACTGGAAGGCAAAAGTGCACTGGTCACAGGCGGCTCGCGCGGTATCGGCGCCGCAATCGCAAGACGGCTGGCTGATGATGGCGCGAGCGTAGCCATCACCTACACAAAAGGCGCGGACGCGGCTGCAACCGTGGTGAAGTCGATTGAGAAAGCTGGCGGAAAGGCGATCGCGATCCAGGCGGATGCCGCAGATGCGGAGGCGGTAAAGAGCGCGGTCGAGAAGACCGTTGCTGCTTTTGGCGGGATCGATGTGCTGGTGAACAACGCCGGTACGGCGATTCCCAAAAGCTTCGAGGACACCTCTCTCGAAGAGCTGGACCGTGTCATTGATATCAATGTCCGGGGCGTCTTCGTTGCCACGCAGGCAGCGCTGAAGCATATGAAGGAGGACGGCCGCATCATCAACATCGGTTCATGTCTGGGCGAGCGCATGTTTACGCCCGGACTGGTGCCCTACTCGGCCACCAAGGGAGCTGTGAAGATGTTTACGCAGGGCTTGTCGCGCGAGGTGGGAGGCCGCGGCATCACGGTCAACAACGTTCAACCCGGCCCGATCGATACGGATCTGAATCCGGCTTCAGGCGATTGGGCAGAACCGCAGTTGGCCAACACGGCTCTCAAGCGCTACGGCAAAGTCGATGAGGTCGCTGCGCTGGTCGCTTTTGTGGCGGGTCCGGAAGCTGCGTACATTACGGGCGCTAACCTGACCATCGATGGCGGCACGAATGCGTGATCAGCGTAGGTAGGAGACTCGGCCATGGCAAATTTAGCGGGCAAGACGGCGCTCGTTACAGGCGCGTCGCGGGGGATCGGCCGGGCTGCGGCACGATCTCTCGCGAGGGACGGGGCGCGCGTACTCGTGCATTACGGGCGCGCTAAAGGAGAAGCTGAATCCCTGATTGCTGAGGTTCGCGACGCAGGCGGTCAAGCCGAAGCGGTAAGCGCTGATCTTGAGGCCGAGGATGGCGCGCACGCGCTGGCGATGAAAGTCCGCGAGCTCGTAAATGGCAAGCTGGATATTCTGGTCGCCAACGCAGGCGTGTCGAAGTCGGCCCCCATCGAAGAGTTGACGGTCGCCGATTTCAATCGGCTTTTTGCGGTCAATGTCCGTGCGCCTTACTTTCTCGTGCAGCAGTTGTTGCCGGTGCTTGGAGAAGGGTCGAACGTGATCTTCGTCTCGTCAGCGGCGGCGCGCTTTGCAGTGGGTTCGATTGCGGCGTACGCGGCGACCAAAGGCGCCATCGACACGCTGGTCAAGCACTTCGCAGCGGCGCTCGGTCCGCGGGGAATCCGCGTCAATGCGGTCGCGCCGGGTATTGTGGCCACCGACATGTCGAACTTCGCTCACACCGAGTCGGGCCAGCAGTTCACTCTATCGATCCAGGCCTTGAAGCGCGTGGCCACACCGGAAGACATCGGCGGCGCCTTTGCCTTTCTCGCCTCCGACGAGGCGCGGTGGATTACCGGGCAGATCGTCGGCGTCGACGGCGGATCGAAGCTGTGAGTGATGCGATGAAGTTCTCCAAACAAAAGTAATCTGGCTTGGTTGGTGCGCCGATTCCATAATGGGCCAACTTTCCCACTCCGGAACTGACCTGCGAATTTTGCATCTCTCGGCGCTAAAGTAGCGACGCGCGTCGTGTGCAATCAACCCGGGCCCGTTCAATCGGCGGGTAAGGGGACGGCGCGTGATCAACCGGAATCGACTGACACTCGGACTCTGCGCATGGCTTGGGTTGTGGACGGCAGCCGCCATGGCGGTTGCGCAGAGCAGAATGCCAGCTCAACGATTGCGGGACTGGCACGCGCCCGCGCAGAAGCTGCGGTCGAACAGATTTCTGGCTCGGCGGGGCATCGGCGCGAGACGCGGCATTGCTGAGAACGCGGCGGAAATGCTGGCCGAGGCGCGGGCTCAGCACGAAATGATGGTCGCCCAGCGGGACGCCAGCAGCGGGGCTACGTCTTTAACCGGGCCGTGGCAGCCGGTCGGTCCTGCGCAGGTGATGACGTCGGCTTTCGGCGCGGTAACGGGAAGGGTGAGCAGCATCGCCGTCGATCCCTCGGACCCGACGGGCAACACTGTTTATGTTGGAACGACGGGCGGAGGGATCTGGAAGGCGGTGAATGGCGCCGGGAATGCATCGGCGGTGACCTTCACGCCTCTGACCGATACGCTGAGCGCGTACGCGGGAGCGGATCGCGCTTCGCTGAGCATCGGCGCTCTGACGGTACAGCCGGGCGGGACGGGGGTGATCCTTGCCGGAACGGGCGATCCCAACGACGCGACCGATTCGTATTACGGGTCCGGCATCCTGCGCTCGGCCAATGGCGGGCTGACGTGGAGCCTGATTTCAACCTCGTCGGACGCGCTCATCGGCGGAAAGACAAATTTCAACCTTGCAGGCAATGGGTTCGCGGGCTTCGCGTGGAGCACGACGAATCCGGGCCTGGTAGTCGCAGCGATTTCGCAGGCTGCGGAGGGCGTGGAGGTCAATGCAGGCTCGGCCAACACCGTCATGGGTCTCTACTATTCGCCAGACGCGGGGCAGACCTGGTACATGGCCAGCATCTCCGATGGGACCGGGATCGTGGTGCAGTCGAACCAGACGGTCTTTACCACCAACGGGAATGCGGCGACTGCGGTCGTGTGGAATCCGATGCGGCAGATGTTTTATGCGGCCGTGCGATTTCACGGGTATTACCAGTCGCCGGACGGCATCAACTGGACGCGGCTTGCAAATCAGCCGGGCAGCAGCCTCACGACGGCCTATTGTCCTCCGAACACGGGATCGACAGGTTCGCCGGCTTGTCCCATTTTCCGCGGGTCACTGGCCGTGCAGCCAGTGACCGGCGACCTCTTCGCACTGACGACAGACATCAATAATCTCGATCAGGGCCTGTGGCAGGATGTCTGCGGTCTGACCGCAGGCGCGTGCTCCTCGCCGACGGTAACGTTCGCCAACCAGATCGCCGATGTGGCGCTTGAGGCTGGCAACGGCGACATGACGATTCCCCAGGCCGATTATGACCTCTATCTGGCGGCGGTTCCGTCGCAGCAGGACACGCTGTTGTTTGCCGGGACGGAGGATATCTACAAGTGCAGCCTGGCGAACAGTTGTGCATGGCGCAACACGACCAATGCAACTGGCTGCGCCTCAGCCCAGGTAGCATGGGCGCAGCACGCGATCGATACAACGCTCGGCCAGCAGGGGCTGATGTATTTCGGCAATGACGGCGGCCTGTGGCGGACGACAGACGCTGTGAACCAGCAGCAGCCGGTCTGCTCTCCAGACGATGCGACGCATTATCAGAACCTGAACGGAGGGTTGGGTTCGCTGGCAGAGTTCGAGGATCTTGCGAACGATGCGACCAATCCGGCGAACATGATGGTTTCGCTCGGAGGCCTGGGCACGGCGGCGGCGACCTCGAGTGCGACGACAGGGGCGACGGGCGCGTGGCCGCAGGTGCTCGACGGCGAAGGAGATTATTCGGCCATCGATCCGGCGGTCGAAGCCAACTGGTATGCGACTTCGATCTTTGGCGTGTCGATCAACCGCTGCATGGAAGGGTCAGGATGCAATGAGGCGGGGTTCACTCCAGCGATCGGCAGCACGCAGGTCGGCGGCGACGGCGATCAGCAGACAATTCCCGCGCCGTGGATTCTCGATCCGCAGGACACGGCGAATGTCATCGTCGGAACGTGCCGCGTATGGAGAGGTGCGGCGACAGGTGGCTCAGCGTGGACAAGCGCAAATCTGCTGAGCGGAATGCTGGATGGCGATCCGGGGCCGTACTGCGATGGGAATGCGGAGATCCGGTCGCTGGCGGCTTCGGGCAGCGCGAGCGACGCGCCGGGAACGCCGGAGCAGATATATGCAGGAATGGCCGGGTTGCTCGATGGCGGGGCTACGGTTCCGGGGCATATCTTTACGGCGTCGGTGACGAACGCGTCGGGGGCGACGACTCCGTGGGTCGATCTGTTTCATCGCCCGGTGGCTAACGGAGGATCAGCAGACGGCCAGTTCAATCCCGGCGGATTCGATATTTCGAGCATTTATGTCGATCCGCACGACCCTACTGGCCAGACGGTTTATGCCACCGTGCAGGGGTTTACCGGCAACGGCATCACCGAGGCGAAGGTCTACGGTTCGACCAACGGCGGGGCCGTGTGGGAGAACCTCACCACAAACCTGCCGAATGCCCCGGCGAACAGCATCGTGATCGATCCCAACGACGCCAATACGGCCTATCTCGCGATGGATACCGGCGTCTACATCACACGAAACGTCACATCGTGCCAGAATCCCTCGATTTCCTGCTGGAGCCCCTTTGGGACATCTCTGCCGAATGCGCCGGTGATCCAGCTGACCGCCGAAAATCAAGAGTCGACCTCAGTTCTGCGCGCAGCTACCTATGGGCGCGGAGTATGGCAGATTCCGCTCGTAACTGCAGGGACGGCCATGACCACGGCCAAGGCCAATCCTGCATCACGGAGCTTTTCCAGCCAACAGGTCAACACGCAAAGCGCGACGCAGACCGTTGCGGTAGTGAATACGGGAACGATTACGCTGAACCCGACCCAGGTGGGCATCACCGGCGATTTCGCCGAGACGGACGACTGCGTGGGTAATGCGGTGCTTCCCGGAGCTGCCTGCACGGTGAATGTGACCTTCACGCCTTCGCAGACCGGACAGCGAACCGGCGTGCTAACGGTTTACGGGACCATTTCGGGCGGGGCGGCATCGGGACAGGTGACCGTGTCGTTAAGCGGGACGGCAGTGGCGGGTCCGGCGGTGGTGCTGACGCCGGGTTCCCTCAGCTTCTCCCAAACTCTGCTGGGCAAGATGGCGCCGGCTCAGAACGTCACAATCTCGAACACGGGCGGGGTTGCAACGGTGTTGACCAGCGAATCAGTAACAGGGAATTTTTCCATTACTGCGAACACGTGCGGGACGTCGCTCCCAGCGAATACAGGATGCACGCTAAGCATCGCTTTCTCGCCGACAGCTTCCGGGAAGCAGACCGGGACGCTCACGGTGGTCGACGGCGCGGGGGTGCAGACGGCGCAGCTATCCGGAGTGGGCGAATCGCCGGCAACGGACAGTCTGGCCCCGCTCAATCTGACCTTCGCCGCGCAGCCCATTGGGACGGCGAGTCTCGCGCAACAAGTGACCCTGACGAATAACGGCGACCAGGCGCTTGACCTGATTGCCACACAGGTGAGCGGGGATTTCAACGCAGTGAACCAATGCGGGGCATCGTTGTCCGGCCACTCGAGCTGTGCGATCGCGGTGAACTTTGTTCCGACGCAGGTTGGCGCGGAGACGGGCACGCTGATTGTTGGAGATGCGCTGCGCAGTCAGACCGTCACGCTGACCGGGACGGGCGTGGCTCCGGCTGGCATTTCGGTTGCGCCCGCTTCGCTCAATTTCGGCAACTTCGCGGTCGGGCAGACCAGCGCAGCGCTGCCGGTGACCCTGACAAACAACGGTGGAGCTGCGCTGAGCGCGGTGACCTTCGCCGTGACAGGGGATTTCGCAGCGCAAGCCGCTCCGGCGAACGGCTGCGGAACAACGCTCGCCGTTGGCGCGAGCTGCCAGATCGCCGTGACGTTTTCACCACAACAGGCGGGTAAGAGCACCGGCACAATGACGGTAAGCGCGGCGCAACTGAAGGCGCCGCTGACGGTAGCGCTTTCGGGCAACGGTGAGGATTTCGCCCTTCAGGTCAGTGGGTCGTCATCGGCGGTGATCACGAGCGGGCAGACGGCGACTTTCATGATATCGATTCTGCCGGTGAACGGTTCGACCGGGCCGGTCGCGCTGGCCTGTACAGGCGCTCCGCAAAATGCGACGTGCGCCGTGAATCCGGCGTCGGTGACGCTGACGGGGCAAAACTCCGATTCAGCCACCGTGACGATTGCGACCGGGCTCTCTTCATCGAGCGCGGCGGCGCAGGATCGTGGACGAATGGGAGCGGGAGGGCTTCGGCTCACGCTTGCGGTTGCGTTTCCGATGGGATTGGTGGTGACCCGTCGCCGCAGGAAGAATTCAACAGGCGCAAAACGGGGTGCACGAGCGGGTTTCGGAGTGCTGGTTGTGCTCGGACTGCTTGGCCTGCTTGTCCCCCTGGGCTGCAATCTGAGCGTCACGCCAGGGAAGCAAGGCAGCGGAGGGACATCGGCGCCGGGGTCGCCGGGTAACCCAACGCCATCGGGTGCCTATACGCTGACCGTGACCGGAACTGCACCGGGACTGACCCATACCACGACGCTGACCGTCACAGTGGAGTGACAACCGGGCAAAGGCCGAATCTCGATCACCACAAAGGGGTATCCGATGCCCCCGGCGCTTCCGATAGCATAGTTGCAGAAGGACTTTTGGAGAGCTGGGAGTGGCATGAACGACACGGTGCTGGTGACGGGTGGGGCCGGGTTTATCGGCTCGAATTTCGTCCTGAACTGGATTGCAAAGACTCGGTCGGCGGTTGTGAATCTCGATCTGCTGACTTACGCGGGGAACCGCGGGAATCTGCGTTCGATCGAGGAGAATCCGCAGCATATATTTGTGCGCGGCGATATTGGAGATGCCGCACTCGTTGCGTCGTTACTGCGCGAGCACAAGCCGCGGGCGATTCTGCATTTCGCTGCCGAGAGCCATGTAGACCGCTCGATCGAGGGGCCTGCGGCATTCATCCAGACAAATGTGATCGGAACATTCAGCCTGCTCGAGCAGGCGCGGGCTTACTGGAACGAACTGACGCCGGAAGACAAGGTACAGTTCCGATTCCTGCATGTCTCGACCGATGAGGTATATGGGACCCTCGGTCCGAACGATCCGGCTTTTACCGAAGAGACTCCCTATGCGCCGAACAGTCCTTATGCGGCGTCCAAGGCCTCTTCGGATCACCTGGTCCGGGCTTATTTTCACACCTACGGGCTGCCCGTTCTGACAACGAATTGCTCGAACAATTATGGGCCGTATCAGTTTCCCGAGAAGTTGATTCCGCTGATGATTCTGAACGCGCTCGAAGGCAAGCCGCTGCCTGTCTATGGAGACGGGCTGAACGTGCGCGACTGGCTCTTTGTGGGTGACCACTGCGCGGCGATCCGCGAGGTGCTGGAGAAGGGTCGCCTGGGCGAGACGTATAACGTCGGGGGGGCGAGTGAGCGCAAGAACATCGACGTGGTGACGACGATCTGCGACATCCTCGACGAGCTCAGGCCGGATGCCGGGTCCGATAAAAAGATCGGCAGCCGGCGCAATTTGATCGCATATGTGAAAGACCGCCCCGGCCACGACCGACGCTATGCCATCAACGCGGAGAAGATCACCCGCGAGCTGGGCTGGCGGCCGGAGAAGCAGTTCGAAAGCGGTATCCGCGAAACCGTCGAGTGGTTTTTCGCGAATATGGATTGGGTAAATGATGTGCGGTCGGGCCACTACAAGGAGTGGATCGAGCTGAACTATTCGGGAAGACTTTCGGGGTCCGAGAAGCTCTCGGGCGGACAGCCGGATCTGGAGCGGCCCGTGGTGGAGAGATTGGCACTATGAAGGGAATCATTCTCGCAGGGGGCTCGGGGACGCGTCTCTATCCGGTGACGCACGTGCTGTCGAAGCAGCTGCTGCCGGTCTATGACAAGCCGATGATCTATTACCCGCTCAGCACGCTGATGCTGGCCGGGGTTCGCGACATTCTGATCATTTCGACTCCGCAGGACACGCAGCGCTTTGCCGACCTGCTTGGCGACGGCCGGCGCTGGGGTATTTCCCTGAACTATGCGGTGCAGCCGAGCCCGGATGGGCTGGCGCAGGCGTTTATCATCGGCAAGGATTTTGTCGGGAGTGATGCAAGCGCGCTGGTGCTGGGCGACAACATCTTCTACGGCCAAGCGCTGTCCGGCCAGCTGAAGCGGGCGGCGGCCAAGACAACGGGAGCGACGGTCTTCGCCTATCCGGTGCAGGACCCGGAACGTTACGGCGTGGTGGAGTTCGATGCGCGGGGCCGGGCCATGAGCCTTGAGGAAAAGCCCACGGCTCCCAAGTCGCGATACGCGGTGACAGGGCTCTATTTCTACGACAACGATGTGGTGGAGATTGCGGCGACGCTTAAACCCTCCCCGCGTGGAGAGCTCGAGATCACCGACGTGAACAAGGCTTACCTCGAGCGCGGACTGCTTGACGTGGAGATCATGAGCCGGGGCATGGCGTGGCTCGATACGGGCACGCACGAGTCACTGTTCGAAGCAGGCATGTTTATCCACACCATCGAGCGCCGACAGGGATTGAAGGTCGCGTGTCCGGAAGAGATAGCGTACCGCTACGGTTACATTTCCGCTGAGCAGCTTGAGGCGCTGGCGGCTCCGGTGCGCAAGAGCGGATATGGGCAGTACCTCATATCGCTGCTGAATGAGCCGTATTTTCCCGGCGGAGCGGTCTAGGGCCTAGCGCATGCAGATTACAGAGACCGGGCTGCCCGGAGTGCTGCTGTTTACGCCGAAGATTTTCTCCGACTCGCGCGGTGCCTTCTTCGAAACCTACAATGAGCGGGAGATGCGCGAGGCAGGGCTGCCGACGGAGTGGCGCCAGGACAACTTCTCCATCTCAATGAAGAATGTCGTCCGCGGTATTCACTACCAGGTAACCCAGCCGCAGGGGAAGCTGGTGCGCGTGGTCTACGGCAAGGTGATCGATGTTGCGGTCGATCTGCGGCAAACCTCGCCGAATTTCGGCAAGCATGTTGCCGTGGAGCTTTCCGGCGAGAACGGACTGGCGCTTTGGATTCCGCAGGGATTCGGGCATGGCTTCGCGGTACTGAGCGATAAGGCGGGGTTCTCCTACAAAGTGACCGACTATTACTCACCCGTGGGCGAGCGGACGGTGCTGTGGAACGATCCGGAGCTGGGGATTGAGTGGTCGGTAGCCGCTGGGGACGCGATTGTCTCGGCGAAGGATCAGCAGGGCAAACCGCTCCGGGATGCTGAGGTCTTTCCGTGAGGCGGGTGCTGATTCTCGGCGCGCACGGTCAGCTGGGAATCGAACTGCAGAAGGCGTTTCAAAGCGCGGGCGAAGTGGTGGCGCTGGGGCGCGAGTGGTGCGACCTGGCGAATCCCGAGTCGATTCGGAAGGCAATGGTCGAGGTCGGCCCGGCGTTGGTGCTGAATGCCGCGGCGTACACCGCGGTCGATCGGGCAGAGTCCGAACCCCAACTGGCCGCGCGGGTAAACGGCGTGGCTCCGGGTGTTCTGGCACAGGAAGCACGCAAACTCGGCGCGATGTTGGTGCATTATTCGACAGATTACGTCTTCGACGGATCGAAGAAGGGACCTTGGGAAGAGGATGACCCGGTGAATCCCTTGAACACGTACGGCCGGACAAAGCTCGCCGGCGAGCTTGAGATTGCCGAAGCGGGCGGACGACACCTGATTTTCCGGACAAGCTGGGTCTACAGCCCACACGGGACGAATTTTCTTCGCACTATGCTGCGCCTGGGCAATGAGCGCGAGCAGCTGCGTGTGGTTAACAATCAAGTCGGCGCACCGACATCTGCCGCGGCGCTGGCGCGGGCGACGCGATCGGTAATTGATCGAGGGGTTGACGATATGTACTGCGGCATCTATCACATGACCTGCGCCGGCCAGACGAGTTGGTGTGGCTTTGCCCGGGAGATCTTTCGCCGCGCTCCTGCTCCGGAAGGCAAAAAGTGGCCCGAAGTGATAGGGATTCGCGACACGGAATATCCCACGCCGGCCAAGCGTCCGAAAAACTCGGTGCTGTCGAATGCGAAGTTGCAGGCTCGGTTTGGAGTTGAGCTGCCACACTGGGAAGACGCGCTGGGCGAGGCGTTGGCGGAAATGAGCGCGGCGCAGATGCCAGTCAGGTTGCCGCTTCCTTAAGGTGCGCGAGTAACAGATCGAGCATCGGGGCCTGGCTCTTCAGAATTCGCTCGCGAGCCTCGTCGAGGCTGAACCACGCCGCGCGATCGACTTCCGGAATCTCGATCTTTTTGCCCGACCGCGGTGGCCACTCAATCGTGCAAAGATTGCTCCGGATCTGTGCTGGGTCGCAATCGCCTTCGACCACCCAGACGGACACGAGCTTTCCGCCGGCCTGTTTGATCGTTCCGAGGGGGATGAAGTCTCCGCCGGGCTCAAAGCCGGTTTCTTCGGCAAATTCGCGGCGCGCAGCTTTGAGTGGATCTTCGCCGGAGGCGTATTCTCCCTTCGGGATCGACCATGCTCCAAGGTCCTTTTTGGCCCAGAACGGGCCGCCGGGGTGCACGAGAAAGACCTCGACGCGAAGCTCTCGTAATCGGTACATGAGCAATCCTGCGCTTTGTTTGGGCATATTCGATGCTGCGACTCCAGTAATATTCTCCCAGCATGCCCGATCTGGCTACGAAACCGGCCGAAACCGCCTCGGAAGTCACACTGCACGGCTCGGTTCTTGTTCTGCTGCAGTTTGACGTCAGTGAGGCGATCCGTTTGGACCGCCTGCGCGAGGTGCTGGGCGCGGGCACGGTCGAGCAACCGGCGCTGAAGCACCCGGGAGCGGTGCACTACAAGCGGCCTCCGGTGGTCGAGTCGGCGGGAGTGCTGACGCTTGAAAGCGGCGAGCAGCTCAAGGGGGAGATCAAGTATTACGACTACGGCGTGCTCAGCGTGGAGTTTGAGCTGGCGTTTTCCGGCGGATGGAGCAAATTGACCGGGCTGGCCAGCCGCTGGGTATGGGATGTCGACTTTGCGGCTCAGGCGAAGCAGATGGTCCAGGCACGCCTTGCACGGGCGGCTCCGGCGCTCGTGAAGCCATACAAGGATTGGCTGAGCGAGGACTACTTGATCTTCCATGTGCGCGAAATCGTCGAGCCGGAGTTGGCTCCGTCTCGGGACGGTACGGCGCTGCCGGTCGGCGACCTGGTGCAACGGCATGGCCCCCGCATCGCGCAGGTGGTCCGCGGCGATACCGGCCAACTAGCCGAGAGCGAGTGCAACGAGGTACTGCAGTCGCGGATTTCCTATTATGCGAACGACCTGGCGGTAATTGGCTGGAATGCGGCCTTCATCTACGACACCAAGGCGGGCGCAGAAACAGCGATTCAACTGCTCGAATACGCGAACTCACAGCTGCTTGAGTTCCGGCATTACGATGAGCTGCTGACCGATGAGCTGGAGCGCGTCTACACGCTGCTCGATGAGGGTACCGGGATCTTCGCGCGCTGGCGGCTTGCCCGCTCGGCGACGCGTTTGCACACCGTGCTGCTGGACGTGGCCGAGCTGACCGAGCATGCGGACAATGCGATCAAGTTTCTCAGCGACATGTTCTCCGCCCGGCTGTACAAGCTGGCGGCACAGAAAGTCGGCGTCCCGGACTACAAGGACCTGGTGACGCAGAAGGTCCGCAACGCCGAAGAGCTTTACCGCTTCATGGTCGACCAGTTCAACCAGAGCCGGGCGTTTTTTCTCGAACTGACGGTGGTGATCATCCTCGTCATCGAGCTGGTCTACCTGTTCAAGGGCAGGCCATTCTGAGGTGCTGGCCGTACGGCGGGCGCGCCTTCAGTGCAAAGCCCGTTCCAGTCCTAGTTACCGGATGCAACATCTTCGCCAAATTGTTCTTTCACAACGGTGCTGCAGGCATTTAGACTTTGCTCACCCCTGAACTTTCTGTCTGAACGGTTGGATTGTGATAAGTCCTGTAACTGGTACGCGCTTCGGTCCTTACGAAATTGTTGAGCAAATCGGTTCAGGCGGCATGGGCGAGGTATATCGGGCCGTGGACACCCGGCTCGACCGCGAAGTCGCACTGAAACTCGTAACCGAGGGCTTCATAAGCGGGGATACGCCTGCCCCTGCGACGGGAGGGACGCCGACGGCGGCGTCGAACGCACGGTTCCAGAGAGAGGCTCGCGCCGCCTCCGCCCTGAATCATCCAAACATCTGCACCATTCACGACATCGGCGAGCAGGATGGACGGCCGTACCTCGTAATGGAGCTGCTCCATGGGCAGACGCTGAAGCAATATCTCGCCGGGCACCGCGTTCTCCCGAGCGCAGAGCTGCTCAGCTTCGCGCGGCAGGCGGCGAGCGCGCTTGCGGCGGCGCATGCGCGGGGCATCATCCACCGCGATATCAAGCCGGCGAACATTTTCGTCGTACAGCCCGCGGACGGCCAGTCTCACATCAAGATTCTTGACTTCGGCCTCGCAAAACGCCATGCCGATCCGTTGGTCCAGACGGGCGCTGCCGGATCGAATGGCGACCTGACGGTTACTACCCCGCGCGGATCGAGCGACGTAACGCTGACTAACGCTGGATCGACACTGGGGACCATCGCCTACATGTCGCCGGAACAAGCAAAGGGGCAGCAACTCGATGCGCGATCGGACCTCTTCTCATTCGGCTGTGTTTTGTATGAAGCAGCGACCGGCCGATCGCCGTTTGCCGGCGACTCGCCCGCGGAGACATTTGCCGGGTTGCTGATGAAAGACCCGACACCGGCGAGCAGCCTGAATCCAGCGCTGCCGCAGGGGCTGGATGCGATCCTGGCGAAGCTGCTGGCCAAGGAAAAGGACGCGCGGTATCAGTCGGCGTCGGCTCTTTTGACGGATCTGGACGCGCTCGCCGAGGCGAAGCCGTCATCGGACTCCGGGCCGGTGAAGGCGGTATCCGCCACGCCGCCACAACAACCCGCACCGCCCGTGTATGCCCCAGCAGACAGGGGCCCGAATAAGGCTCTGATTGCCGCGATTGCACTTCTGGTTCTGATTGCGATCGGCGCCGGGTTCTGGTTCCTGCGCAGCCGGGCATCGAATTCGAGCACGCTGGTGGGAACGAAACCAAGCACTGTGATGACCGAAAAGGATTCGATCATCCTCGCGGATTTTGTAAACACCACCGGGAATCCTGTGTTCGATACGACACTCAAGCAGGCGCTCGCCATCCAGCTTGAGCAGTCGCCGACGCTCAACATCGTCAGCCAGCAGCATCTGCGCCAGAGCATGAAGTACCTGGGCAAGTCGTCGGACGAGGCGCTGACACCGGCGATCGCGCGCGAGATCGGCGAGCGGGAGGGCGTTAAGGCGATCCTCACAGGGACGATTGCTTCGCTGGGCAAGGAATACGTGATCACCCTGACCGCGCAGGCGACGGCGACGGGTGACGATATTGCCAGCGAACAGGCGCAGGCTCCTGACGCCGAACACGTGCTCGACGCACTGGACAAGGCGGCGACGGCGATGCGCGCACGGCTGGGCGAATCACTGAGCTCGATCCAGAAGCTCGATACGCCGCTGGGTCAGGCGACCACGCCTTCGCTTGATGCATTTCGCGCTTATGCGCTCGGCGACGTGGAACACGACAAGGGGTTGGATCTTCCTCAGGCCGCCGGCCATTATCGCGAGGCCGTTGAGCTGGATCCGAACTTCGCCATGGCGTGGGCGCGCCTGGGAGTGGTTTACGGCAATGCCAATCAGACCGGGAAGGCCCTTGAGTATTACACCAGGGCCTACGAGCTTTCGAAGAACGTAAGCGAACGGGAGCGGCTCTACATCACCGGTCACTATCACCTGAACGTAACCGGCAACATCGACAAGGTGATCGAGACTCTCGAGTTGTCGATACGTGAGTATCCAAAAGACTTCAACAGCTTGGTGAACATCTCCGTCGCCTATATAACGATCGGCAATTACGAGAAGGCATTGGAGTACACCCGGAAAGCTGTGGAGATCCAGCCGGATGACGTGATCGCCCAAGAGAACCTGGTCCAGGATCTGATCGTGCTGGAGCGCTGGCAGGAGGCGCGCGCCCAGCTGGCAAAAATAAACGAACTCAAGCTGGGCGACTCTACCGAAGTGCTGCAGTATGCCTACATGCTGGATGCTCTCAACGGAGACACTGCCGGGATGGACAGCCTTCTTAAACAGGTTACTGGCCGGGCCGACGCGTACATCCTGGTGACGGCAAAGGCCACATTCGAAGAGTACGAAGGCAAATATCGCGCAGCCGAGGCCACATGGCAGGAGATCGCCGACCTGACCGCCGCGCAGAAGGCAAATGACGCTGAGGCAGGCGCGATTCTCAGCCTGGTGTCGGGAAGAGGGTTTGCCGACATGTGTCAGGACTCGGAGAGCCGAGTTAAACGTGCTCTGGCGCTCGACAAAACCAAGCCAACACTGCGCCAGGCAGCCTTTACGGCTGCAATCTGCGGCGACAAGAAGACAGCGGATCCGATCCTTACCGACCTGGGCAAGAAATATCCTGAAGACACAACAATCCAGGGCATCACGCTACCGGAGTCCCGAGCGCTGCTCGATTTGGCCGACCACAAGCCGGCCGATGCTCTTGCCGAACTGGAAAAGGCTAAGGCCTACGACCTGGCTTCCACCGGCGCCTACCTGCGCGGACTGGCCTATCTCGCCGCGCACGATGCGCCGAATGCGGTGACAGCCTTTCAGCAGGCGACGCAAAATCGGGGCGCAGCCCTGATGCTCGGCTACCAGACCTTCCCACAGTCCCAACTCGGATTGGCACGCGCCTACGCCATGGAAGGCGACAAAACGCATGCCAAGGCCGCCTATCAGGCTTTCTTCGATCAGTGGAAGAATGCCGATCAGGATCTGCCCCAGCTCATCGCGGCAAGGAAGGAATTCGCCGCGCTCTAGGGCTGCCCAAGCCAGTCCATTCGTGGACTTTTCATGGCCGGGAATTTCCTCGGTTTCCGCTATAATGGAAATAGAAGAAGACCCGGGCGACTCTCGCCCGGGTCTTTTTGCTTGGAGCAAAAACTCCCATTTCGGGTGGGACACCTGTGATCTTTCAAGAGGTTGTCCATTCGATCAGGACCGGAGAAGCTGTTTGTGACGAGCAAGCAGTAACTCAGGAGACCGAATGGACTATCACAAGAATGCCCCATGGACGGCGGTGAGTCGAGAGCGGCTGGCCCGCATGGTGATTGAAGATGGCATAAGGCTGGGGTCGGCAGCGTCCCGGTTCAGTGTCAGCGTCAAGACAGCAGCCAAATGGGCGGGCCGTTATCGGCAGTCTGGCCCAGCTGGCCTTGTCGATCGCAGCTCGCGTCCGCGCCGCAGCCCGCGGCAGATCAGTTCCTTATTAGTGGAAAAGGTACTTGCACTTCGTCGCCGGCACATGCCCGGCTACCAGATTGCTCGCCGCACCGGCCTGAGTCCGGCTTCGGTCAGCCGCATCCTGCGCCGGGCAAAACTGAGCCGGTGGCGCGATCTGAATCCCCCGCCTCCGGTGCAACGCTACGAGCATCCACGGCCCGGCGACCTGCTGCACCTGGACATCAAGGGCATGACACGCTTCGGCGAGGTCTCGCTGCGCGGCGATGGCAGGCTGCGCGGCAAAAAGGAACATCCAGGCTTCCTGGCTCTGCACGTGGCCGTCGACGACCACTCACGTATGGCCTTCACCCAAATGCTGCCCGATCAGAAGGCTGAAACCACCATCGCCTTCCTGAACTCGGCCGTCGAGTTCTTCGCCCGCCAGGGCATCGCCGTGCGCGCGCTGCTGACCGACAACGGCTCTAGCTATCGCTCCACTCGGTTCCGTCACGCTTGCCAGCAGATGGCAATCAAACACAGCCGCACCAGACCTTACACACCCAGAACCAACGGAAAGGCCGAGCGATTCATACAGACCGCGTTACGCGAATGGGCTTATGCCAAACACTGGTCCGACTCCCAGCAAAGAGATGCTCACTTGCTGCCTTGGACCGACTACTACAACCGAGAAAGACCCCATGGTAGCCTCAACTACAAGCCGCCCATCAGCCGCTCCGAAATCGGAACAACCTCTTGATCATCTACAGACACCCCCGAGAGAGGCATTGTAAATCTCATTTTTTCTATGAGTTACCCCTAAGTCCAATGTTGACTATGAGCAACGGCAAAGCTCAACCCTAAACCTCATGGAATGAATGAGTAACAGATCCGAGGGGAGGGGGGTGCCCCAAAGTTTCCCAAATCGAGAAGACGGGCTGTTCGGGCTATGATCAGGTTGCAGCACACGCCGGTTGTGGCTGTTGATCCGGTTCCTTCGCCAAGGAGGAGGAATGCTGAGCGGAAGGCCAACGCGCAGGGATTTCGTGCGCATGGCGGGAGCTGCCGTTGCAGGCGGGTTGCTCGGGCCGTCTTCGAAAAGCAACTGGGGTCTTTATGCAGATTGCTCAGAAGCCGCCGCGCAGTCCGATCAACCGGCCGACTACACGTTGACAATCGCGGTGAAGCCGATTGAGCTTGCACCGGACCGCATCGTTTCGGTAACGACATACAACGGGCAGTTTCCGGGTCCTCTGCTACGGTTCAAGGAAGGTCAGCCGGTCACCGTCGACATCCGGAACAACACAGACACGCCTGAACAGTTGCACTGGCATGGGCAGAAGATCCCCGTGGATGTGGATGGAGCCGCAGAGGAAGGCACTCCCTTCATTCCTGCACACGGATCGCGTCGCATCGCCTTTACACCGAACCCTTCGGGACTCCGCTTCTACCACACGCACGTTCGCGCGGGCGCGGACCTGTATGCGGGGCAGTACAGCGGGCAGGTCGGCCCGGTGTATATCGAGCCGAAAAATAATCCGGGCAACTACGACAGCGAAGTCTTCCTGACAATGAAGGAGTTTGAGCCGACCCTCAGCCGCGGCGGCGACATGCCCCAGGACTTTCTGTCGGGGGCCGAGCTGCCGGACCTGAAGGCCCAGGGCGAGTCGGCGATGAAGGCGTCGCTGGCGAAGGGCAATCCGCACGGCTATGAAGTGGGCTATCGCTCGTTCACCATCAACGGCAAAATGCTGCACCATGGCGAGCCGGTGCGAGTAAAGCAGGGCGAGCGCGTGTTGTTTCATGTGCTGAACGGAAGCGCAACCGAGATTCGCAGCCTGGCGCTGCCCGGGCACACTTTCACGATCGTGGCGACCGACGGCAATCCGGTGCCAAAGCCGGTTCGCGTGCCGGGATTGTGGCTGGGAACGGCGGAGCGGGTCTCGGCAATTGTCGAGATGAACCATCCCGGCGTGTGGGTGATGGGCGACCTGGCCGACGACGACCGGCGCAACGGCATGGGAATCGTAGTTGAATATGCGGGCTACAAAGGCAAGGCGCAGTGGATTCCGCCGAAGCCGTTCAAGTGGAATTACGCACGACTAGGCTCCACGAACGGGCCTGCAGTGCAACCCGACGAGACATTCGAGATGCTCTTCGAGAAGAAGAACGCCGCCATTGACGGGTTCAACCAGTGGACGATCAATGGTGTGTCGTATCCCGACTCACAGATGATGGCCGCGCCGTCATTTCACCTGCATGAAGGCAAGCGCTACCGGCTGCGGATGCGAAATGCCAGCGACGATATTCATCCGATCCACCTGCACCGACACACCTTTGAGCTGACGCGCATCGCCGGCCAGGCGACGTCAGGTGTGATGAAGGATGTCGTAATGGTCGGCGGGTATCAGGAGGTCGAGGTAGAGTTCGTCGCTGATAATCCGGGGATGACCCTGTTTCACTGCCACCAGCAGTTGCACATGGACTTCGGCTTCATGAGCCTGTTCGATTACGTGTAAGGGCTACTTCACTCCAACCGTCATCGGCTGGCGCAACCATCCATACAGCGGAAACTGCTCGGCTAGTTCGAGCACCTGGCCGCGAATCTTAGCAAGTACCTGAGGATTGCTGCGCTGCTCGAGAGCCTGCGCGATCCACTTCGCGATCGTGCGCATCTCGGCTTCTTTCATGCCGCGCGTGGTCAGCGCGGGTGTGCCGATGCGGATGCCGCTGGGCTTGAGCGGCGGATTCGTGTCGTAAGGAATGGCATTCTTATTGACGGTAATGCCTGCTTCTCCCAGAGCGGATTCAGCCTCGCTGCCAAGGATGCCCTTCGCGAAGACATCGATGAGCATGAGGTGGGTGTCGGTTCCACCGGAGACAACGCGGAAGCCCTCGGCCTGCAGAGCTTCGGCCAGGACTTTGGCGTTCGCCACGATCTGCTGCACATAGAGCTTGAAGTCCGGATGCAGCACTTCCCTGAAGGCCGCGGCCTTGGCGGCGATGACATGCATCAGAGGTCCTCCCTGCTGGCCGGGGAAGACGCTCTTGTCGACGGCGGAGGCGTACTGCTGCTGGCAGAGGACGAGGCCGGCGCGGGGTCCGCGCAGGGTCTTGTGTGTCGTCGTGGTGACGATCTGGGCGTGGGGAACGGGCGACGGATGTACTCCTCCCGCGACGAGGCCGGCGAAGTGGGCCATATCGACGATGAGCAATGCGCCCGCCTTGTCGGCGATTTCGCGCATGCGGGGGAAGTCGAAGATGCGTGGATAGGCGCTGCCTCCACCGATGATGACTTTGGGCTTCTCGCGCAGAGCGATGGCTTCGAGCTCGTCGTAGTCGATGGTTTCGGTGTCTTTGCGGACGGTGTAGGAGACAACCTTATAGAGCTTGCCCGAGAAGTTAAGCTTGTGGCCGTGAGTAAGGTGGCCGCCGTGGGCGAGATCTAGGCCGAGTATGGTGTCTCCCGGCTGGAGGACTGCCATATACGCTGCGGCGTTCGCCTGCGAGCCGGAGTGGGGCTGCACGTTGGCGTGCTCGGCGCCGAAGATCTGCTTCGCGCGGTCGCGGGCGACGTTCTCAACCACGTCGGCGAACTCGCATCCGCCGTAATAGCGGCGGCCGGGGTAGCCCTCGGCGTACTTGTTAGTGAAGACCGAACCGGCCGCTTCCAGCACGGCGCGGGAGACGAAGTTTTCCGAGGCAATCATCTCAAGGCCTTCGTGCTGGCGGAGAACTTCGTGTTCGATGGCGGCGGCGATTTCGGGGTCAGCCTGCGCGAGAGGCAAAGACATGCGGTCGGTCATGATTCGATTTTAGGGGGCGCGAGGGTTACCGCGCTACCCACGGTTTGTATCATCGTGGTTGAGGTTGGAGTGGCTTAGCTGAAACGCCAGGGTTGCGCGGTGCACCATCCATCCAGCCCGTCCCGCGATGAACGGCTGCACAAGTCCCAAGCGAGCAGATCTGATGATCAGGATAAACGTATGAGCGTCCTTCAATTCAATGGCACGAAGACCAATTACATCGAGATCCCCGACAACGCGGTATTCAGTGCCGCCACCACAGGCAGTTTGACCGTCTCGGCATGGATGCGGCCCGATACGCTTTCTTTTCCAATCGCGGAAGATGACGGTTCGGGAGATAACGCGTATGTTCACTGGTTGGGCAAGGGGGAGGACGACCAGCAGGAGTGGACCTTTCGCATGTACAACGACAATCCCTCCGAGGCACGGCCCAGCCGCATCAGTTTCTATGTTTTCAATCCGAAGGCTTCCTCAGGGGAAACGGCCAACCTGGGAGTTGGAGCCTATTTTCAGGGGCCGGTGACGGTGGGCGAATGGATTCATGTTGTAGGCGTGGCTGATGGCGCCCAACAGGCCACCATCATCTACAAGAACGGTGCCTATGAGGACCAACAGCCGTGGTCGAAGGAAAACATCGTTCCCGTGCACGGCACGGCGCCTGTACGGATAGCCACGCGCGATCTCAACAGCTTCTTCCTCGGAGCGATCCGTGACGTTCGGGTTTGGAATCGGGCTCTGACAGCGGACGAGGTGCAAATGGTCTATACGCATGTTATTCCGCAAGACGGATTGGTCGCCGCCTACCTGCTTTCGTGCGACATGGCGCCCGATTCCGTTGGTGGGCATGATGGCAAGGTCAACGGCGGAACCTGGACCCCATAGCACACTTCTTTTCTGTGCCACCTATCGCTTTGCTGCGGTCTTGATGGTGCCTATCGCGTCACCAGTTCCGTCTCGCGAGATCCTGCCTGTGTCGGCGCACCCGAAGCAAGCTGCTTGAACGCCGAATATACAAACGACCCTAAGTACCAGCCATCGATGAATTTGTAGGGCGTCTCACCGGTTGTGTAGTGGCCGCAAGGCAGAACCTTCGAGACGAAGTCGATACCGAGCTCAGAGAAGCGCCGCAGGACTTCGATGGAGTATTCGGGCAGAAAGGTGAGGTCGTAGTTGGCGTGGACAACCAGGACCTTTCGCGGCTGACCGGCGAACCGCTGCATGTAATTGACCGGGCTGGTGGCGCCGAAGAGCTCGCGTAGCCGCTCCTGTGACAGGCCGGCGTCTTCAAAGGCCTGGCGGATGTGCCGCGTGCTTTGACCGGTCCAGACGACGTCTCCGAAAGAGGTCGAGGCGTGATTGAAGGCGTTGACGCGCAGGCGCGAGTCATGGGCGGCGGCAATGAACGCGTAGCAGGAGCCGAGGCTTGTGCCCAGGATTCCAAACTGCTCGTAGCCTTGCTCTTCGAGCCAGTCGAGGCAGCAGCGGATGTCGATGACGGCTTGGCGGCACGCGGCGATGTTGCGTCCTATGTTCGAGCTGACGGCGTAGTCGGAGCGCTCGAGCTCGGCGGGCCGACGAATATCGTGATACGGCTTGCTGAGCCGCAGCGCTGAGATGCCGAATCGGTTGAAGAGCGAGCATAGGGCGTTGTGGCTGAAGGCATCCGCGTTCCACTGGGGCATAACGATCATGGCCTGCTTCGGTTTGCCGTGCATCTTTACGGGCGGTGCGGGATACCAGCGCGCGTTGACGAGATCGTTTTCGGGGTATGGCGTGCGGATCGGCGAAGTGAATCGGAGGAACTGCGCGGGTTTGAGCTTGCCCTCAGCGGCGCGGCGCTTCAGTTCGGCGTCCTGGCGGAGAGTTTCCGGACGGACGTTGGTGGGAAAGAGCTGCGGATGGCGCGTCTCAAGCTGGTAGTCGGTGGGAGGCGCGTAGCTGTAGAAGGCCTCGCTGCGTTCAACGATCGCTTCGTTGAGCGCGACCAAGGCGGCCTCGGCCGCGTGCGGATCGAGCGACGCAGGGTCGCTGTTCCCGAAGATCTGCCGGCGGAGTCCTGCGGATTCGATGAAGTCTTCGATCCAGTCGAAGCCCCACTCGACTGGCCGGACGACGCGGTTCTCGTCGCGTGTGGTCAGCGCGGTCTCCCAGCGGTACATCCAGCGTGCGTAGAGGTTTCCCAGCATGTTGTTTAGTCCTTCACCACACGAGGGACGCGGGAGGCGATATTACAGAGAACCTCGTATGGGATAGTGCCGGCAAGATCGGCGTGATCGTACGCGGTGATGCGCTCGCGGCCGTGCTCGCCGATGAGCGTGACTTCGTCGCCGATCTCGACGCCAGGAATGTCGGTGACGTCGATGGTGGTCAGATCCATGGAGATGCGGCCTGCGATTGGAGCCTTGCGGCCGTGGACGATCACGCTGCCGCGATTCGAGAGCAGCCGGTTGAGACCGTCAGCGTATCCGACGGGCAGCAGCGCGATGCGGGTGGGCCGCGTTGCTAGGAACGTCGCGTTGTATCCGGCAGTTTCCCCGGGCTGGATGGTCCGAAGCGATATCACCCGCGTCTTCCATGAGAGGACCGGCTGAAGCAGACGGGAGGTGGCCAGCGGCTCGGCGCCGCTGAATCCGGCGCTGGAGAAGCCGGCGAGCGAAAGCCCCGCGCTCGAGAATCTTGGCGCATAGCCGTAGAGCGCCAGACCCGGGCGGAGCATGGCCTTTGCTTTGTATCTTGCGGCGATCTTGATCAGAGCGGCGGACCCGCCATCGCTGAGTACGGTCGCGGAGTTTCCGGCATGAACCCAATCAAAGCGATGGCCGTGGGCTGAAATTGTATCCAACGACGTTGCGAATCTGTCGAGCTGATCGCTGTTCGCGCTGTTGTCGAGCGCTTCGGGAGAATGCAGGTGCGTCAGGACGCCTTCGACGCGCAGAGTGGGCGCTGCCGTGAGACGTTCGAGTAATGCAGGCAGGCATTCGAGGCGCACTCCCTGTCGGGACATGCCGGTGTCGATCTCGATGTGGACTTGAATCGACGCTGATCCGAGGCCGCGGGCTGACGCGGCGGATTGGAGAGCCTCGATCTGGAAAGACTCCCAGACGACAGGTGTAAGGCCATTCTCGATCGCTGCCCCGGCATCGTTCTGCCAAACGCTGCCCATCACGACGATGCGCGCCTGAGGCGCGACGACACGAATGGCCGTGCCCTCCTCGACACTGGTGACGCCCAGCCACGCACGCGGACTCTCTGCCGCAATCGCCTGGGCACAGACCGGGGCACCGTGTCCGTAGGCGTCGGCCTTGATGATGGCGAGCAAATCCGCGTCTCCGGCGAGGCGGCAAAGCAGGCGGTAATTTTCAAGAAGGCGCGGGCGGGATATCTCCGCCCACACTGGTCGGGTAGTCATCAGACGTGCTTAAGGGCTCTTAGAATCGGCGCCAGGAGCGGGCGCAGGCTGGTTCGATTGCGCCCCCTGGTGGATCAGAGGAATGTGGAATGGCAACTCCGCTGTGCTCTTCTTGCTGGCGGATTTCTGCTTTTGGTCGACCTTCTCGACCACGGCAGTACGCTGGGCGTGAACACAGATCCAGTTGCCGCGCGCATGTTGGAAGACGTGCGTGAAGATGCCGCGCTCCTCCTGCACCTGGTTGTTGACTTTCCACTTGATGATGTAAGTGCCGTCCACAACAGCTGTGTCTTCAAAGGTGCGCACGTTAACGACCCGCTGCTCCATGCTGGCCAGCTGCGGACCGGCTTTTTCATAGAGCTGCGCGATTTGCTGATTGCGCGTGGTCACTTCTCCCGTGGAAGAGATGTTGACCAGGATGGGCGACATGAGGAGCTCAAGCTGGTACTGGTCGCGCTTGGCGATGGCCTCGCTCCACTGGTCTTCGAGCTTCTGGAACTGAACGATTTCGGGAGGCTGCTGCGGCGCGTCTTGCTGCGCCATCGCGAGGCTTCCAAGAAGAACCGCCGAGGCGGCAAGCGAGAAAAATACAGATTTCATGGCAAACCTAGGGGTTCTTTCCATGATAAAGGTTCGGGAATGGCCTGGCGATGAGCGAGACGCGTTTTCGACAGTTTGGGACGGTTTTCAACGAGATACGCAGCGAAAATGGGGCGTAATGCGGCGCTCAGACGAGCCTAAACTTAGTGGGTGGCCACTACTCCCGACATCGCCTTCGAGCGCGGACTGCCCGCCTCGGTTGACGCCGAGCGGTCAATCCTTGGCGCGATCCTGCTCGACAACCACGCCTACAACGAAGCCGCTGAAAAACTTCTAGCTGCTGATTTCGCGCTTGAGTCGCATCAGCGCATCTTTGCCCGCATTGGCGAGCTGATGGATGCCAGCCGCGCCGTCGATATCGTGACGCTGGCTGAGGAGCTGGCCAAGCGCAAGGAAGTGGAGTCGATTGGTGGCGTCGCGTATCTGGCATCGCTGACCGAGGGTCTGCCGCGGCGGTTGTCGATCGAAGAGTATGTCCGGATCGTGAAGGACAAGTCGCTCCTGCGGCAGCTGATCAATATCTGCTCGATGTCGATCACTCGGGCGGCTGACCAGAGCGAGGATGCACTCGAGATTCTGAACGCAGCCGAGAGCGATCTGCTCGAAGTTACGGAAAAGGGCATTTCGCGCGGTTTCTCTGGGATTCCGGAGATCGTCAGGGATTCGTTCGGCACGATCGATAACCTATATAAGGAAGGCCGCGAGGTAACGGGACTGGCGACGCACTTCGACGAGTTTGACCGCATGACGAGCGGCCTGCAGAAGTCGGAGCTGACAATCATCGCGGCGCGTCCGTCGATGGGCAAGACGGCGCTGGCTATCAACATCGCGCAGAACGCGGCAGTTCGAGGCGCCAAAACTGTCGCGATCTTTTCGCTCGAAATGAGCAAGGAATCGCTGCTGCGCCGCATGCTTGCGTCCGAGGCGCTCGTCGATTCGCAAAAGATCCAGAAGGGATTTCTGGGCCGCGACGACCATGCCAAGCTGTCGAGCGCTCTCGAGAGGCTGGTCGAGGCGCACATCTTCATCGATGACACTCCGGGCATCTCGCTCACGGAGATGCGCGCCAAGGCGCGGCGACTGCGGCAGATGTCGGGCAGCCTCGACCTGATCGTTATTGATTATCTGCAGCTCATGTCGGCCAGCGTTCCCGGGCCGCAGCAACGAAGGTACGAAAACCGGACGCAGGAGGTCTCGGCGATTTCGCGCGGCCTGAAGGCGCTGGCCAAGGAAATGAACATTCCGGTGATTGCTCTGTCGCAGCTCTCTCGCGCCTCCGAGCAACGTGGAGGCGACAAGAAGCCGATGCTTTCCGACTTGCGCGAGTCGGGCTCGATCGAGCAGGACGCCGACGTGGTGGCGTTCATTCATCGCGAGAGCTACTACAACCGCGACGATCCGGATCCGGAGACAGAGAACAAGGCCGAGATTATCATTGCCAAGCAGCGCAACGGCCCGACGGGGTCTGTCCACCTCGCGTATCTCTCGAAGTGCACACGCTTTGAGAACCTGGCATATGGTGGTGACCGCGGAGATTATTAGGATCTCAAGGACATGGATAAGAAACCGGCCGCGACCATCGATGAATATCTCTCACAGTCCCTGAGCCAGCGCGAACAACACTCGAAAAGATGAGGACGACCATCCGCGTCGGCTGTCCCGGAGGCGACCGAGACCATCACGTATGGCATGCCAACGTTCAAGTACCGCGGCCGGTCCCTGGTGGCGTTTGCGGCATTCAAAAAGCATTGCAGCCTCTTTCCGATGAGTGGAGCCGTAATCGAGAAGTTCAAGGGCGAGCTGGGGGGCCTCCATACCTCGAAAGGGACGCTGCAGTTTCCGCAGGATAAGCCTCTACCGGCAGCCCTGGTGAAGAAGATTATCAAGGCGCGAATGGCGGAGATCGAGGCCAAGTACAAAGGCTGACCTGTTTTCCAAGCTTGCTAGAATAATCCGACTTTGATCGTCGGAGTTTCGAATGCAAATCCTTCGTGCTGCGGGATTTTTCGCCCTGCTGATGTTTTCTCTCGCGCGGGCGCAGGCGCCTCAGCCTGTGCTCCCTGCCGCTCCATCCGCACCGCAGCCCCATCCTGAGGACAAGACGCCGCCGTCGGTTCCCTCAACCGGACATACTCTCGATCAGGCCGACCTGCAGGCTTTCTTCGACGGCATCATCCCGCTCCAGCTGGAACGCTCCGACATCGCTGGCGCTTCCGTCCTCGTCATGAAGGACGGGAATGTGCTGCTCCAGAAGGGCTACGGCTATGCCGACTGGAAGAAGAAGACTCCGGTCGATCCGGTAACGACGATCTTCCGTCTCGCGTCTATTTCCAAGCTCTTCACCTGGGTCTCGATCATGCAGCTCGAAGAGCAGGGCAAGGTAGATATCGATGCCGACGTCAACCGGTACCTCGACTTCCAGATCAAGCCCGCATTCGGGCAGCCGGTCACGCTGCGCAACCTGATGACCCACACCGGAGGATTCGAGGAAGAGAGCCGCGACATCATTATTACGGACCTCAAATGGAATGTTTCGCTGCGCGACTTCCTGATTCAAAACCAGCCGCGACGGATCTTCCCGCCCGGAAAGATTCCCGCGTACTCGAATTACGGTGTCGGGCTGGCGAGCTATGTGGTGCAGCGCGTGAGCGGCGAGCCTTTCGAGCAGTACGTCCAAGAGCATATCTTCGCTCCGCTGGGCATGACGCATTCGACCTTTTATCAGCCGCCGCCGAAGGGCTTTCCGGCAACGCCTTCGGAAGGGTATCGCGGGGATACGGAAAAGCCCCCGGTGGGGTTTGAGATCTTCAATCCTGCCGGCGCGGGCGGGCTGTCTTCGACTGCGGCCGATATGGGGCGATTTGGCCAGGCGCTGCTGAATGGCGGCGCACTGGATGGCAAACAAATCCTGAAGCCGGAGACGCTGGCGGAGATGTGGACTCCGCAATTTCAGGCGAACCCGAAGCTGTCGCCGCAGTGCATGGGTTTCTACCAGACGTGGCGCAACGACCTCCGCTGGATCGGGCACGAGGGTGACCTGATCTCCTTTCACAGCCTGTTCTTCGTCGAGCCCAAAGAGAAGCTGTTGCTGTTTGTGTCTTATAACTCCGCGGGGGGCGGGAACAAGCCCCGGCCGGAGATTATCAATATGTTTTCCGACCGCTACTATCCGAGTGACCAGAAGCAGGTGTTCGTCAACACGCCGCACGCCGAACTGGTTGCTATCGATGGGACTTACGAGACGACGCGCAGGTCAGACAGCACCAAGCTTGCCGCCGGCAATCTCTTCGAGCAGCGTAGCGCTAAGGTTGACAAGGAGGGCGTCCTCCACGTGGAGGACATCAAGAATTTGCGCGGACACCCCATCAAGTGGAAGCCGATCGCAAAAGACCTGTGGCAGGAAGTGGATGGACAAGCCCGGCTATTCGCCATTCGAGACGATCGGGGCGAGATCGTGCGGCTTGCCTATGACTTTCCTGGCATTCAGGCTCAGCGCGTCGCGTGGTATGAGAACGGCAAGGTGGTGCTAAGCGCGGCAGGAGCCAGCCTGGGAATCCTGGCCCTGGTGGTGGTGGCTACGCTGCTGCGGATGGGGCGAAGAATCCTCCTGCGCAAGCGCCCCCGGCCTGCTCCGCAGCCGGGCACAATCTGGCTACCGTTCGTCACAAAATTAACGGCGTGGATCTGGGTGGCACTCCTGGGCGGAATCTTGGCTTTCCTGGCGGCGGCCGGAGACGACTTCAATCCGCCGACTCCTGCCTGGGACAAGTGGTTCTACCTGATCAATTTTGTAACTGCTCTTGCGCTTGTATTTAGCCTGTTTGCAATCATTTCCGGCATCCGCGTTTGGCGGCGGCCAGAACTCAGAAGGATCACGCGGCTGAAGTTTTCGCTGGTGGCGCTGGCATGCCTTATCTTGAGCTGGGTCGTGATTCACTGGAACATCATCGGGCCGGTCAAACGCATCTGAGCGGTTGACCCGGCCCCGCCGCGCGATTGGTTGATTTTGGTTAAGTCAAACGAATCGAAGTGGTACTAGCGTTTCCCGTTGCGGAGTGGGATTATATGTTGCACAGCCGTTCGCCCGGTTCCGAAAAGGAGGCGCGTATGCGAACGAAATATCGTATGTCTGCGGCCACACCCCGCTGCTGGTGTATTGCACTTCTCGCAATCTGCGTGTGCAGTCCGGGAGTAAGTGGGCAAGGCCCTAATGACTCCGCCAGTCCCAGCCACAGCGATTCTTACGGACAAGCTCCGAAACCGCTCTCAGGCGATTTCGGGCTCGCGCAGGAAAGCCAATCGAATACAACCCAGGTCAACTCACCAGCGGAGCCGCCACAAGCCGCGGAAATGCGGTTGGAGGTGGGCATGGCCAGTCTTCCGCCGGAGACGCAGGGCGACCTGTTGATGATTCACGGGAGATATCTGGCGGCAATTGCGGCCTATCAGAGGGCTCCCAAGGACTCGCCGGTGGTGTGGAACAAGCTGGGTATTGCCTATCAACACATGTATGCGCTCGATTTCGCAAAGGCACAATACGAGAAGGCGATCTTTTTGAACCCGAAGTATTCGGAGGCGGTCAACAACCTGGGAACCGTCTATTACGGCGAGAAGGACTACCGCAAGGCAGAGAACTACTACAAAAAAGCCATGCGGCTCAAGCCGAACTGCGCCTCGTATTACAGCAATATGGGCACGGCTTACTTCGCCGATCACAGATACAAGAAGGGTATGGAGGCATACCAGCGAGCATTCGATATCGATCCCAACGTATTCATCAACGAATCGGTGGAGCGAATCGCGGAGAACGGACCCATAGAAGAACAGGCTCAACTCAACTTTGAGTTAGCCAAACTCTATGCGAATGTCGGCAACACCGACGCGGCGCTTAAGTATCTGCGGCTCGCTTTCATGGATGGCTTTGACGATGTGAAGAAGTTGATGGCGGCTAAAGAATTCGCGGCTCTGCGCGAAAAGCCGGAGTTCCGGCTGCTGCTGGCTGAAGAGCACATCAGCGATGTTACCGGCCAGACTCACTGAGTCGACTCGTCTGGCCCGCTGACTTCTCCTCTGCTGGCCTGTGCTAAATCGACAGCGGGGCTGTATTTTTTGGGAAGTCTGATCAGCGCGATTCGACAACCGAAGATGCGTCGGCGGCGCGCCGGGCCTGAATCTCGATAAAGACGTTGATCAGCGTGAGCGCGGCGGGAGTAACACCCGGGATCCGGCTGGCCTGTCCGATAGTTGAGGGGCGCACACGCGTGAGCTTCTCCTGCATCTCACGGGAGAGACCGCTGACGGCGTTGTAATCGAACGATCCGGGAATGGCGCGTTCCTCGGCGCGCTTCAGCTTTTCGATCGCCTTCTTCTGCTGATCCAGATAGCCGGAGTATTTGATCTCCGTCTCGACAGACTTCAGCTCGTTTCGCTGCGCGGAACGAAGAGGACTCAAGGCGCGGGGTTCAGGACTAAGCGCGTTGGGAGAATCTGAATTCAGCCAGTCTCCGAAGAGAGAGTTACTCTCGTCCGCGGCAAGATCGTCGCGCAGCAACGGCCAGAGTGTCTCGATGGCGACCTCGGGACGCTTCAGGATCTGCGCATATGTCTGTCCGGCGGTGTTGCCGAGAGCGGCAGCGTCCGGAAAGAGATCGGTGAGATGCTGCGGGTTCGGCTTGCGCGTCGCCAGCAGCTTTTCGAGAGCAACGGCGCGACTCTGTTTGGCCTCATAGTCGGCCCATGCTTCGTCACGGATGAGCCCCAGACGGCGTCCGTGCGGAGTGAGGCGGCGATCGGCGTTGTCGATGCGCAGATGCAGGCGAAACTCGGCACGCGAAGTAAACATCCGATAAGGTTCGTTCGTTCCCTTGCTGATAAGGTCGTCGATGAGTATGCCGGTATAGGCTTCGGTGCGGTCGAGCGTGAACGCCTGCCGGTCCTGGACGGCGAGCGCGGCATTGATACCGGCCATGATGCCCTGGCATGCAGCCTCTTCGTATCCCGAGGTACCATTAATCTGACCGGCGAGGTACAGGCCCTCGAATTTCTTCACGCGCAGCGAGCGGTCGAGTTCGGTTGGATCAATCGCGTCGTACTCGATGGCATAGCCGGGGCGCAGCATTTCGGCATTTTCGAGGCCGGGGATGGAGCGCACAATCTCGGCCTGCACCTCCATTGGCAGCGAGGTGGACATGCCGTTGACGTAGACCTCGTGCGTATTGAGACCCTCCGGCTCCAGGAAAAACTGGTGCTGCGATTTGTCTGGAAACTTGACGACCTTGTCCTCGATTGACGGGCAGTAACGCGGACCTACGGCCTGGATCTGGCCAGAGTACATCGGCGATCGCGAGACGTTTTCGCGGATGATGCGTAGCGTCTCGGGCGTGGTGTACGCGATGTGGCAGGAGACCTGACGCTGTGGAATCTCCCGCGTGCGGAAGCTAAATGGAGTTGGATCGGCGTCGCCGGGCTGCTCCTCGAAGCGGCTCCAGTCGATGGTGCGGCCATCGAGGCGCGGAGGGGTTCCCGTCTTGAGGCGACAGCCCCGTAGGCCGAGACGCTT
Organism: uncultured Acidobacteriaceae bacterium; assembly: GCA_963724375.1. Classification (GTDB taxonomy): domain Bacteria; phylum Acidobacteriota; class Terriglobia; order Terriglobales; family Acidobacteriaceae; genus Silvibacterium. Next base: position 488,490 of record CAVRUM010000014.1, on the reverse strand, counting down.
CAACGCTTCGCCGAGCAGGACGGCAGGAGGTTCGCCGCTGCGCCCGGCGGGATACCGCTCCTCACCGCAGTGAATGAGACCGTTCAAGAAGGTTCCTGTAGTAATAACGGTTGCGCCGGCGAGGACAGTGCGGCCGTCGCGGAGCTTGATGCCCTTGACCGAGTTATCCTCAACGATTACGTCGACAACTTCGGCCTGCTTGATGATAAAGGTTCGCCTGGGACTCGAGAACCTCGCGCATTCTGAGGCGATATTGCTGCTTGTCGCACTGCGCGCGCGGAGACCAGACAGCCGGGCCGCGTGAGGTGTTGAGCAAACGGAACTGAATACCAACCGCGTCGGCAACCTCGCCCATGATTCCGCCCAGCGCATCGACTTCGCGGACAAGGTGGCCCTTGGCGATGCCTCCGATAGCCGGATTGCACGACATCTGCGCGATGAGGTCGAGGTTCAGCGTGAAGAGCGCGGTGCGCAAACCCATGCGCGCGGAGGCCATGGCGGCCTCGCAGCCGGCGTGTCCGGCGCCGACAACGACCACATCGTACTGTTCGGTAAAGGGCATGATGCTCCAGTTTTCATTTTAGCTGGAAGCCCAGGAAAATGCGGCAGCCGAGGGCGCGCCCTTCTTGCCGGTCCGAGGGTGTAGTTGCAGAATTGCGTTGCTGCAGATCAAAAGATGAACCGGCAGCCCGCCTGGATCTGGCGCTGGCGATAAAGCGAGGTGCTGTTGGAGTTGGTCACCGCGCCGAAGGCGGATTTGCCGGAACTCCCGTCAAGGTATGTGAGATGGGCGGCTCGGGCGTAGGAGCTGTCGTTGTCGATCAAATAGCCAATTGTCTCTATTGCAGTTACGTTTGTGTGGTTGAGCACGTTGAAGACTTCGCCTATCAATTCAATACTCATGCGGTCGTTGATGTGCGTCTGCTTGGATGCCCGCACATCCAGATTCACCACTCCCGGATAGCGAAAGGTATTGCGCCCGATCTGTGGGAGGATGTTATTGCCACCATAACCGTTGAGGCTCGCGCCAAGACCACTGATGCGCGCGCCGGAGTTTGCCCCGCCGAGAATTACGCCGGATGTGCTGATGCTGACGCACGAAGGTCCGTACTCGAGATACTCCTGGTAGGAGCAGGACGGTGCTGGTATGGCTCCGGTTGTCCGCATGGAGTATGGCAGCCCGGTGCGCCACTCCCCCGTCGTGCCAAGAGAATAGCCGCCAAACAGGGCCCCGGCCAGGCCATGAAAGCGCCACGGTGTTTGAGCCACCACGCCTCCGGCGGCGCGCTGGCGCACATCGAAATTCGATGTGCCATGCTCGAGGCGTAGATCCGTCGGGTCGTAGATGTCGTTGTTGTCGGCAAAGGTCGATTCATTCTGGTTGTCGTCAATGGCGTGGGAGTATGTGTAACCGGCGTTGATGCTGAATGCGCCGCCCATCCGGCGCGTAAGACGCACGATGGCCGCCTGATAGTTGGCGTTGGTTTCGCTGATGATATCGGTGATGGCGCGGTAATCGGGATTTTTGCGTTGGTAGTAAAAGTTAGAAGCAAATCCCGACTTGATCGGACCGGCGTGTTGCGGGTCAGCGATGGTGTAATTGAGGATGCCCAGCGATGCCAGGTCGACGTTCGTATCGATGAAGTTAGGCAACTCGCGCGCGAAGGAGCCCATATAGGTCGCGGTAAGCGTGATACGCCTGCCGAGCTGTTGTTCGAGTGACACCTCGGCCTGCCGGACCTGGGGATTCTGGAAGTGCTTATCGAAGTAAATGACGTTGGGCTGGACGAGCAGGTAGGCGTCCGTCGAGAAAACGTACGGGAAGGGTGGCGCGCCCGTATCGAGTGGGCGGAAGTAATAGCTGCGTTGAGCCGCCGCGGAACCTGTCGTAGTAAGTGCGCTGTAGATCGTGGCGTTGGGGATCCGGCCATAGAAGATGCCGTAGCCGCCCTGCAGAACTGTGCGGCCTGAGCCGAAGATGTCCCAGGCGATGCCGAGGCGCGGGCCAAAGTTGTTGCGGTCGTGCGGCATCACGCCGGTTTGCCGAATTTCAGGGTTGACCAGTGCTTTGTTTTGGGGCGGCAGCGCCTCGTATTCATAACGGACGCCGGCGGAGATAGTCAGCCGCTGCGTCAGTTTCCAGTCGTCAGCGATGAAGGCGGCGTAATCGGCAGTGTTGAAGGTCCAGGAGGGCTGGCCCAGGGCCTGTTCGTAATAGGAATAGCAGGGGTCGAGGCCGGCGCCGGTCGTCGATCCATCGCAGTGGTTGGGAGCGAGCAGATCGGAGATGAAGTTAAGAGCGCTCGAATAAGAGTAAGCTCCGACCTGATTGTTCAGCCCGCTTACGGTGTCGGTGACGTAGTTGTAGTCGTATCCGAACTTGAGTGCATGGCGGTGGTGTATCCACGTAACGGCATCAATGAATTGCTGGCGTCTTTCATCGGGATACGCGGCCTTGTCGAGCGATGACCGCGTGCCAAAGGTAAATCCTGAGCTGCGATCAACGGCGATTTGCGGCGGCAATCCGAAGATGTTGTTGGCAAACTGTTCCTCAAATGGAGTGGCCGTACTCGCAAGCTGCGAGATCAGCTCGCGGCTGTATTGATAGCGCGCGCTGTTGAGCAGGTTGGGCGTGTAGAAATATTCCCATCCTGCGACGGCCGTGTCGGAATTGGTGCGGTGCGACCCGAAGCTGCCGATACCATAGGTATCTGATACTTGCGTGACCGCGCCGTTTGGCGCGGTGTGGCGCATGTAGTCGTATTGAAAAACGAACTGGCTTCGATTGTTTGGCCGCCAGTTGATCTTGGGAAAGAGGATCAGCTGCCGCGAGGTCCGCGGAACATCGCCGAGCAGTCCGCTGAGTTCGGACATCGCGTTGTTCCAAGAGTCAAGCGCTGCGGCTGGGCTCTGACCAGTGCGGGCGGCGAGCGTGAGAATATTCTGCGCCGATGGGGCTGAGAAAAATGCCGCCGGCTGGTTGGCCCGGGCGATGCCGGGAAAATCGCGCTGACGTTGCTCGTATGCCAGGTACCAGAAAAGCTTGTCGTGGCGAATCGGACCACCGGCCGACGCACCCCACTGCCGGCGAACATCGGGCGGTTTGTAGGGAACGCTGATGTACTGGCCGTGCGAATTCAGCTCAGTGAGGTTGGTGAAAGCATTCGCCGCACCCCATGCCCCATTGCGGTCGTAAAACGATACTTGCCCATGCAGGCGATTGCTTCCCGACTTCGTGACTGTGTTGATGATGCCGCCCGCCGCGTGCCCGTACTCCGCTGAGAAGTTGGAAGTATTTACCTGAAATTCGCGGATAGCTGCCTGCGCTGTCGAATAGCCTCCGCCTCCGCTGCCGTGCTGCCGCCCCGAGAAGGCAAGGGTGTGGTCCGTGCCGTCCATAGTGATGCTGTTTAAGAGCGGACTGAGGCCTCGAAAGCTGGCCTGGTCGTCCGCGGCCGGGTCGGGAGCGGAGCCTGGGGAAAGCGCGGCAAGACCGGACCAGTTGCCGCTGCTGCTGGGCAGGCTTTCGATGGCTTGCTGATCGACGTTGCTGCTGATCGCCGGCGACGGATTTGCCCGCGAGGGTTTATCCTTTGCGGCGGCCACGTTGTCTTCGTAAGAGAGGTCGAGCCTGGGCGAGAGCATGGTTATGCGTCCGACCTCGACGACAACATGCTCCATCTTCCAGGCGGCGAGCCCGGGCGCACTCACGCGGATCGAGTATGTGCCGGGCGCGAGTTCGGCAAAGCGGAAATTTCCGTTGCGATCGCAGAACATCTGGCTCACGGCTCCTGTCGCGGTGTTGTGAAGTGTCACCAGCGCGGGAAAGAGCCGCCCACCGCTGTCGGCAACCTGCCCGGCGATGGAGCCGCCGGTGCCGGACTGTGGAGATGCCAGATGGAAGCTGAGGCTGAGAAGCAGAAGAAGCAGCAGAATCCAGGAAGGGCGAAGGGCATTTCTCCGAAATTCGTTTCTCATGGCGGGATTTTTCCCGATGACTTCAGTGCCTGACTTGAACTTCACCCCGAGCCAGAGCGCACTCGGGAGAAGAGCGGCCTCGCATCCGACTTCCCACGAGACCGCCGAGATGAACCGCAGCAGCGGTGACACAAGTCTCCCGTTGACGCGGATGAGTGCCAGTCGCCGCGCCCCCGGGAAGTACGCATACGCTACGTGGCGCATGCGCGCTTCCTCAGGTTGATTCAGCGCGTCATGCGCCAGAACGTGGGGCCGTACTGGAGCAAGCCGTGCTCATCTCAGTCCTCAGGAATAGTGAGAGAAGAGTAATCGATTCGTTAAAATAGAAAAGACAAATGTTCATCGATGAAGCGAAAATTCGAGTCAAAGCCGGTGACGGAGGTAATGGCTGCATGGCCTTTCGCAGGGAGAAGTTCGTCCCGCGCGGAGGGCCCTCCGGCGGAGACGGCGGACGCGGCGGCGACGTCATTATGGAATCCACGCAGCGTCACAACACGCTGCTGTATTTCCGCTACAATCCCGAACACAAGGCCGAGCGCGGCGAGCATGGCATGGGCTCAAACTGCACTGGCCACGAAGGCCAGGATGTGGTGCTGAAAGTTCCCGTCGGCACCGAGCTCTACGACGCCGAGACAGGCGAGCTTGTGCACGATTTTTCCCGGCCCGATGAGCGCATCATAGTTGCCAAAGGCGGACGCGGCGGACGCGGCAACCAGCACTTTGCCACGTCTACACATCAAGCTCCACGCGAGCATGAGTTGGGCAGGCCGGGCGAGGAGCGCACATACAGACTCGAGCTGAAGGTGCTCGCAGACGTTGGCCTCGTTGGTTATCCAAACGTCGGCAAGTCGACGCTGATCTCGCGCATCTCTGCGGCAAAACCCAAGATCGCGGATTATCCATTTACAACGCTCGAGCCTAACCTCGGTGTCGTCTCGATCGGCGAGCCTCCGCATGAGGAGAGCTACATTGTGGCTGACATTCCGGGACTGATCGAGGGCGCCCATCTGGGGGCAGGGCTGGGGACGCAGTTCCTCAGGCATATCGAGCGCACGCGTCTGCTGGTGCACCTGGTGGATGTCTCGGACGCGAGCGGCAGGCCCGATCCGGTCGAGGACTTCAAGGTGATCATGGGCGAGCTGCGCAGTTTTGGGCATGGCCTGGACGGGAAGCCGATGATCGTGGCCGCGTCAAAGGTCGATGTCGCGAATCCGGAGAAGCTGAAGAAACTGCGGGCTATGGCAAAGCGCAAGAAATTGCCGTTCTACGAAATTTCCGCGGTGACGGGACTCGGCATTGACAAACTGAGATACGCCATCGGTGAACGGGTAAGTGAGCTGCGCAAGGAATCCGAGGCTCAGGAATCGGCAGCGGCTCTTTCCTGAACGCTGCGACAGAGGAGTCCCATTCTCTCAAGCTGCGGCCCTCTTCCGGGCAGCAAGCTCGGCAAGTCCCCGCAATAATTCTCGCGACTCGGCGGTCGTAGCCCGGTCCGCCGGAGGATGCTCCCAGGGTTTGTAATCCCACTTGCTCCAGAGCACGCGCTCCTGTTGCTCCTTGCGCCATTCGCGGCCGCTTGGATTGACGGGAAAGCAGTAGTGAATGATCGGGCACTGCAACGATCCCGTGCCGGTAGATTGCGCGAAGCGGGTGATGCGATGCCGGACGCCGCACTCCGCCGCGGCGATAGCGTAGCCGAGCATTTCGCTGATCCATCCGCCATGTGGCAAGTGCTTCCGACAGAGCGCGTCGGAGCGGATAGCCATGGCTTTCTCCAGCCAGCGTGGCGCGAGCGCAGCCAGATCGTCGCGCCGGATGAGGATATAAATACCGACCGGCTGATAATAAGGGCGGCAGCTTGCCCGGCAGTGCCGGTCGAGAACCAGGCGATTGGTGGCAAGCTCGGCCTGCATGTAGTCATGGACGTCTGCATAGGCTTCGCCTCTGCGCAGAGGGCCGGGATCGGAAACCGGACGAACGAAGAAGGAATCCGGATCGACGATCAAGACAGTCTCGTCAGGTGGACCAGCGCGCGCTGCCCATTCGCGGATGCCGCCGGGCTTGTTGAGCGGCTCATAGACTTCGTTGGCCATGCAGGCTTTATAGTTCGAGACCCTGAAAGTCTCGCAAGTGAATCCATGCGAAGGCTCGCCGGCTTCGCTGACCAGCGCTGTGAGCTGCGCGCGCATTCCCGATCGGGAGTAGGTATAGTGCAGCAGATCTGCCTGCCAGCGCATGTATGCCGTGTTTTCGCAGCTGAAAATGACGCGCATGCGAGCGCTATTCCTTCCGGAAGAACTGATCGATCAACTCATCGCGCAACTGGAAGTCAAAGCTGCGTGTGTCCTGAGTCTTGTCCTGCGCGTCGGTGTTGTAGGCGACGATGTAGGCGCTGCGAGTACCGGGATCGATATAGAAATGGCTGCGGAATCCGTTCTGCCATCCGGCATGGCCGATCAACCGAAGCGTGCCGTCAGTGTGGACGAAGAAGCTTGCGGCCACCTCATCATGAGCGCCGGGGCGCGAGACGAAGTCGTCGTCGGGAGTAACTGGCAGAATCGGCTTCCACATCTCCTCAAGCGACGAGCGCTTGAGAATCGCATCGTATCCTGCCTGCTTCGCCGGATCGCCGAGGAGAAACTGGATGTACCGAATCATGTCCGGGAGCGGCGCATTGAGTCCACCGTTCGATCGTGTGATGCCGGTGTTGAAGTCAAACTGGTCTTCGGTGAGCTTGCCGTCTTTCAGGTCCCAGCTGTGCGAGCGATACTTCAGCAGAAAATAAGGGCTGCGATCGAAGTATGTCCGGTACATGCCCAGAGGCTTGAGGATGTTCTTGTCGATGTAGACTTCGTAGGAATCGCCCGAGAGCCGCTCGATGATCTCTCCCAGAAAGACCACGCCGAGGTTCGAGTAGCTGAAGCGCGATCCTGGCTCGAAGAGGATGTCGGTGTACGGCAGCATGGCGACAATTTGCGACCATTGCGTCGGCTCGAATGGCTGCCAGTCGGCGTCGCGCCATGGCCAGGTGGGGTCGCGGAACCCTCCAGAATGAGACATCATCTGGCGAATGGTGATTTTCGAGAGCGGTCCGTAACGGTCGTGGACGGCGCCGAGTTCTGGAATGTACTTGATCAGCGGATCGTCAAGCGAGAGCAGCCCGCGATCACGGAGCTGCATGATTGCAATGCCGGTGAAGGTCTTGGTGCACGATGCCCAGTGATAAGTCGTGTCGTCGTCGACGGGCACGGCAGGCGATTGGCTCTGCAGGCCGTAATTGTCGTGCAGCACTACTTCTCCATTGCGGATAACTACCAGGCTGCTGCCCAGAATCCCGTTTTTTCGCAGGCCAGCTTCGTAGAAAGACTTGATTGAGGCGAGATTCGGAGATGCCGCGGATTGTGCTGCGAGGGAAGCCGCTATAATCAGAAGAGCAGGAAAGAGCCGGAGATGAAGCTTGCGCATGAACCGTCCCGGGAAAGTTCGGTGCTGGCATTCTACCGAGGGAGATTTTGAGCGCAAAAGGAAAATGCGCGGCAAGAGCTGCCGCGCATCGTTGTTACTTCTTGCCTTAGGCGATTCTTGCCGCTCCGGAAGTGGTTGCTTCCTTCGCGCGCACACGGAATCGCTTCACATTGATTGAAAGCGTGCGTTCTATCTTCCGCATCTCGCCCTTTTCTTCGGGCATGGCAAAAGTCGACGCCATGCCGCGACGGGATGCGCGGCCGGTGCGGCCGACACGATGCACGAAATCCTCTGCTTCGCGGGGCAGATCGTAGTTGACGACGTGGGCCACGTCGGCCACGTCGATACCGCGAGCGGCAACGTCGGTGGCGACAAGTACCCGATGATGACCCTGGGAGAAGCTGCGCAGGGCGGCATTGCGCTGTGACTGCGAGCGGTCGCCGTGGATCTGCGTGGCCGCGTGGCCGGAGCGCGCGAGGCGCCGGGCGATCCGGTCCGCACTGTGCTTCGTGCGGACAAAGACCAGGAAACTGCCATCGTGCGAATCGAGCAGATGTTCGAGCAACTCCTGCTTCTTTTCCTTGTCGACCTCAAAGGTCTGCAGCTCGACGTTCTCACTCGGCTTGAGAACCGAGCCGATCTCGACGCGGGCGGTGTTGCGGAGATAGTCCTGCGCGACCTCGCTGATCTGCGGGCTGAGTGTCGCGGAGTAGCAGAGCGTTTGACGTTCGGCTGGAAGCGCGGCGACGATGCGCCTGATGGCCGGCTTGAAGCCCATGTCGAGCATGCGGTCGACTTCATCGAGCACCAGCATTTTTACGCCGCTGAGGTTTACGAGCCTGCGGTTGAGGTAGTCTTCGAGGCGTCCGGGCGTGGCGACGATCAGCTGCGCGCCGCGACGGATTTGCTCGAGCTGCGGGCCCTCGGCGAGACCGCCGACCACAAGGGCGGCCGATCCGCGGTTGCCGGTCAGCTTGCGATAATGCTCAAGCACCTGCATAGCGAGCTCGCGCGTGGGGAGGAGGATCAGCCCGAAGGCTGCTTTGCTTTTGGTCTCTGCTTTGCGCTCGTTCTGCATTTTTTCAATGAGCGGAACGAGGAAGCTGAGAGTCTTGCCCGTGCCCGTCTGCGCGGTCGCGAGAATGTCGCGGCCTTCCAGGGCTGGGGGGATCGCCGCAGCCTGTACGGGGGTGGGGGTAATGAATTTTGCATTTGCCAACTGCTGCTTGAGCGAGGCCGAAAGATTGAAATCGGAAAACTGGTTCACTTTATCCTTAACGGGCGAGGATGGTTCATCCACGTGTCGTTGTTAACGGACACACCACGCCTGCCGGTCTTGCTGGTTCCCTGCGAGCGCACCTGAAATCAGGCCGCCCGGGAATTTGAGTTATTACGTAGGGAAAGCTGAGGTTCCTCGCCTGCCACACGCTGCGTCTTCGGCCTGAACGCGAATTTCGCCGGCCCGGCCTGAATAAAGCAGGCCGTCACGCTGAGGGGCTTGGGAAACCTTAGGGAAGGCGATCTTGCTGGATGAGGGCGAGAGCGGCTCACAACCAAACAACTGAGCGTACGACAAGTATATCAGACTGCGTGCCGGTGATTTGCCACGCACTCATGATTGACCTACTTGTTTTGGTTCTGGTCGGGCGACGAGTCGCTCTCCTTCCCTTCTTCGGAAATCGGCTTTTGTGGCGCATCGCTCGCTGGTGCAACGGGAAATCCAAGAGTCAGTGAACCGGACTTTGCGGGCGCCGGGCCAAAGATGACCGTCAGGTTAAGAGTGACCTTGGTCACGCAGCTGAAGCCGCCCGCGTGGTCGTCGTACTGCCAGCCATAGGTATGCGGACATGCGGCCGAGAAGGTTTCATACCAGGGCGTTTTGCCGTCTCCGGCTTGCTTCGCGGCCGTCACAAATTCCGGATTAAGCGGGCTGCCAGTTCCTGAATAGAACTTCTCCGTTCCCTTGGCATTGCTGACGAGAGTCCCGAGCCCTTTGACGGCGGGATCGTAAGCAGGCACGCAGGCGACATCGGTTTTTTCCTTGCCTGTGCTCACGCACGTATACCCGATATCAGTAGTGAACCCTTGCGTCTCATATCCGCCGCATACGTTGCCCTTGTCTGCACTCGTTGCGCAGTTGGGCTGAGGCTGTAGCGAGCCCGAGCTCGGCTTACAGACGCCGACTCCAGAAGGAAAGTTCTTGATCATGGTCATGTCACAGCTCTCGTTCGGGAGGCAGTCAGCATCTCCCCAACAGGTGGCGTTGCCCTGGTTGCCCGAGATCATCGTCTGGTTCTTTCCCGAGGGATCGATTTTGCCGCTCTGGTTTTTGACGAAGTACATGTCCGCGTAGGTCGAGCCATCGCCCTCTGGGACGACGCTGGTGCATTTCAATCCGGCCGGAGGGTTGGCGCTGCCGCACTGGTCGGAAGGATCGTTGCAGGCAATGACGCAAGTGGAGTTGTTCTGGCAGGATCCAGTCTGGCAGTACGTGCCCTTTCCGCAGGGGATGGCGCTCTTCGTGGCTGTCGGCGCTTCGGTGACCTGAAGATTTGCCGGACAGCTGGCATTCAGATCGCTGACACATCCCGGCGCGGGGCAACTGGTGGAAGAGGGTTTGATCGTAATCTGCGTGTTGTATCCGGAAACAAGACTAACGTCGTAATTGACATTGCTGGCGCTGTTCGAAGTGGGCTCGAAGAGCGATACGGGACCAGTCGCCCCATATTTCGATATGTTCTTGTCCCACTCGCCGTAGCACTGGTACAGGCCCTGGCAGTCGCCGGTTTTGCAGACGGTTCCCTGAGGAAAGGAGCAAAAGGAGACATCCGCCGCGAATCCCGATTTCACACAAATGGCGTTGGTGTTATTAAGGCCTTTCGATCCCTGGCAGAAGGGCGTGTCCTTCGATGTTCCGCTGCAATCCAGCATGCACATTCCGCCATAGCAGACGTGACCCGAACCACAATCGCTGGTAGCCGAGCAGGCCTTATAGCCTTTGTCGTTGGCGTAGGAGCCGGCGAAATCGCATTCAGTGCGCGGCCAGAAACGTCCGCTCCATCCCGAGGGCATGCAAAGTGAGACCGAGTCTCCTGCAGCCAGCATCCAGTCGCCTTTCGCTGGCGCAATGGTATTGGTGCCCAGATCGCCGCCACCCTGGTATCCCTCGGCGAGCCACACGGGATACGAATTATCGTTCTCAAAGGTGTATGTGTTGCCTGCGCATGTTGGAGCCGGCGATCCAAGGTCGGGCCCGCTGGGAGGCGGAGTGGACTCAACCGTGGGAGGCGTGGTTCCGCAGCCTATTGAGGCTGCGACAGCAAGCATAAGTACAGCAAGGGCAAAGATTCTCTTCATCATCCAGTCACACCTGTAGGTCGACGTTAGCTTGCACACGCAGTCCTGCGGCGACTTCTGAGCTAATCAGTTTTCTGGGGAATGATGGACAGTACGAGTCTCTGGCGAGGCCCTTAAGTGCACTCTACCGATTGATCTTCGACAACACTCGATTAGTTGGTGCGACTATACCACACCCCTGCGTTTGTGCCGTATCAAGTGGCCCCCAGCGGAATTACTAATCGCTCTCAGAAACTTACCCTTCTCAGCGGGTGAGATAGTCAGTCCGGCGTCGGCAACATTGATCAGATGCGGGCGAGCTTGCAGCCAGGCGGATCGCGCTTCCCCTCGAGCGCGCTGCGGGAAGGACCAGGATGCAGGCGTGTCACTGGCTGGTCCGGTAGGGCATTTCGAGACACGCGCAAGAAGCTCCGTGGGATGAACCGGCTGAAGATTCCACTTTCTGAGTTGCCGGATTCGAAGGAGAACAATCCGTTCGGCATTGAGCCGCGCCACCAAGCAAAAGGAAATCGATATCGCCACGTCCAGCGATGAGGATTTCTATACGTCTCGAAGACGTAACGCTGCCCCGTCTGCGCGCAGGGATTATTGATACCCAACTGGGCCGCCGGCCCCCTGTGACACAGGATCGAGAGATACCGAGGCATCCCTCGTGGCTGCAGCTTGGCTCTGCCATCCCGGGAGATTGTCGCTCCCGGTGATGAGGCGCACGCCGTGTGTGAATGTGAAATAACTCCAGATCCATTCGAACAGAACGACGATACGGTTTCTGAATCCGATGAGAAACAGAATGTGGACCGTCAGCCAGGTAACCCACGCGATGAAGCCGCTCCAGTGCGCCTTGAACGGCCATTCAATCTTCGCCACGGCCGCCATGCGACCAATCGTCGCCATGTCGCCTTTATCGAAGTAGTGGAATGGGGACCGCGCCTTCCCAGCAAGGTCTTCGCCGATCATCCTGGCCACATGGTCACCCATCTGCATGGCGGGCTGCGCAACGCCGGGAACCTGCTTTCCGTTCTGCTCGAAGTGCGCGAGGTCGCCGCAGACGAATATCTCCGGGTGGCCGGTTGGGTTCAGGGTTTCGTTGACCAGAACGCATCCGCGCCGGTCCGTCTCAACTCCCAGCAGCTTGCCCAACGGAGACGCCTGCACGCCCGCCGCCCACAGTGTGACCACTGATTCAATCCGTTGGCCGCCGGCGATCACGTATCCCGGCTGAATGTCGGTCACCTGGGCACCCGTGTGGACCTCAACTCCGAGCGCATTCAACTGCTCGACAGCCTTTATCGATAGATCCTCCGGATACGCGGCCAGAATCCGCGGTCCGCCTTCGATCAGCAGGACACGGGCCATTGCGGGATCGATGTGGCGGAAGTCCCGCTTCATATATAGCTTCGCAATGTCGGAGATCGCCCCAGCCAGTTCGACACCGGTGGGCCCTCCACCGATCACGACAAAATTCAGCGGCGGATGCGATCCAGATTCGAGCATCTGTCGCTCCGCGAGCTCAAAGGCAAGCAGCACGCGACGCCGAATTTCGATCGCGTCCTCCAGTGTCTTGAGGCCCGGAGCAAGTTTTGCCCACTGCTCGTTGCCGAAATAGGAATGCGTGGCGCCGGTGGCGACCATCAGATAGTCGTAATCCATCTCCGCGCCACTCTTGAATGTCACTCGACGTGCCTGCGTATCAAAGGCGATCGCCTCATCCATCAGCACCTCGATATTTTCCTTGCCGCGCACAATGGTGCGGATGGGCGATGCAATGTTCGCGGGAGAAAGAACAGCGAGCGCGACCTGGTAAAGCAGGGGCTGGAAGGTGAAATGGTTGCGGCGGTCGACAACCGTAACATCCACGGGCAAGTGCTCGAGCGCCACCGCCGCATGAGTGCCTGCGAAGCCGCCTCCCAGAATCAGCACGCGTGGGCGGCGATTTTCTGCGATTGCCGGAATCTGAACTTTGGCAGTGACGGTCATCCGTGCTCTCCTGGCCTATTAGAGAAGATGCGCTGGGTCCGGCAAACGACACATGGACATTGCCCGAAAGCAAAAGGCCGAGAGAAAAGGAGGCCAAAAGCAAAGGGATGGAGCAGTTGCGCTCCATCCCATGCCCGATCAGTTCCGGCCGCTATTGGCCTACCTGCCGTTCGGGTGTTTCTCCCCGCTCGGGTGATTTCCGGATGGCTTGCTTTGCGGGGCCGGCTTGCTTTGCGGAGCCGGCCTGCTTTGCGGCGCCGGGCGGTTATTGTTGCTCGGTGGGTGATACGTGTTATTGATATTCGCCGGGCGGCTGTAATTGTTGGTGTTGGCTGGCCGGTTGTTGCTGTTGTTCGTAGTCGGTTTGTTGTAGTTATTGGTGTTAGTCGGCCGGCTATAGTTGTTGTTCGGCTGTGCCGGCTTGTTATTGGTGTTGGTGTTGGTTGGCCTGTTGTAGGTGTTGCCTGTCGAACCTGTGGGCCGGCTCGCATTGTTCGTATTTGCTGGCCGGTTGTAGTTGTTGTTCGTTGTGCCGCGATTGTAATTATTGTTGGTGTTATTCCGGTTGACGTTATTGTTGGTGACGTTCCGGTTGGTGTTATTGTTCGTGACGTTCCGGTTTACGTTGTTGACGTTGACGTTCCGGTTAACGTTATTGGTCACCGTCCGGTTATAGCTGTTGCGGTAAGCAGCCGAGTTAGGATAAGTGCCGTTGTATCCCGGCCGATAGTTCGGCGCAGTCCTGGCGAGGTTGGCATTGTAGGTGCGAGCAGCCACATTGCGATCGTAGCCACCGTAGTAGCCATGATTGACGACGGTTACGCTGCGCGACACATACACATTGCGGTTGTAGACGATCGTGCTATGGCTGCCCCATCCGCATCCCCAGTTATGCCAGCCCCAGCCCCAGTGGTTCCAAGACGCAACTGCGATACCCACACCGAAGCCGATGGCCAGGCCTGCGGCGAAAACATATCCCGGAGGAGGAGGAGGAGGATAATAGCCACCCCAATAGGCAACCGGGGCGCCGTAGACAACCGTCGGGTTATAGTAAGGCACGTAAACCACCGTGGGGTTTGCCGGAGCGATGACGATGTTGTTCGGCTGATAGGTAACTGCCAGCTGCTGATTGCTCTTCAGGTTGCCAGCATCATAGGCGCGCTGACGCATCACCTGGACGGCAGCCATCACGTCCTGCGGCTGGTTGTAGTACGCATTGCCGAGCTGGGTGGTCCAGTTGATATTTTTGTTCAGGTTCGCAAGCACGGTCGGGAATGCGATCAGCGCCTTGACGCTCGGATCCCAGTTCATCCCGTTCACCATTTGACCGAGCTGATCAGGAGGAACACCTGGTTGCGACTGCACGAACGCATCCGCATCCGCAATTTCATTCGGGAAGGTTGACGCGGCCAGGATCTGTGCCACAAGCGAATCAGGGTAGAGGGCGATAGGCGCCACCAGCTGATTGATCTGATCCGGCGCAAGAGAGTTGTAAGCCGGCGCCGGCGCTCCCTGCTGCTGTCCCTGGTAATCGGGTGGTGGCGGCGGGGGCGCATCCTGCGCGAACAAATCTGCCACGCCTAGTGGGACCATCAGATAGATGAGGCCCCAGGCCAGCCCACGGCGCCCCAATCTGAGAGACGCTTGCGCGATGTCCGAGGGATTAAAGTTTCGCATGCTGTTGTGCCGCGCTGCGAAATCATCGTTGTAATAAACGTTCTTCATTTGTCGAGCCTAACCTTTCAACACCACCAGATCACGTTGAGGATACGCCCGTTCAAAATCCTTGCCAATTCTGCCAGCCTTACGATATTGGCGGCTGCCGGGCGCATACTCTCCTACACTCTGACACGCAAATGGGGGGTGGAGTTGCGTTGCTGGATATCTTTACATCACTTGCGATGAGCCCCGCCGAAGCTGCTCCAGTTCAAACTGGGCCAGACTCACCCTATGGATGCTTGTCGAGCTCGAAGTTGAACACAGCGGAAGCGCCGGTCACAGCCGTCACATACAGCCGTGAGGCTTTGTTGGGAATAGACAATGGGGTGAGCAGTACGGTTCCATCAGCAGCCGATACTGCCTGCACAGTTTGCTGCTCCAGAATGGGTGCGGGTGGGCAGGCACCGTGTCGCGGGCACGGCGGCGTCCAGGCATCGAGCGATTCGTAAAAGGTGACGCCCGCTCCCGCCATGGGGTGACCGATGGCATCGGTAACCTTGAGCGTCACGGGAGCAAAGTTTTCTGAAGCTGCAACGGTCTGGCTGGTTCCGCTCTCGGCCACCAGCAGCGCGGTCTGCGTATGTACGGCAATAACGTTGAACTGAGCGCAGGAGCCTCCGCTGGCGAGGCAGGCATTGAGTGGGACGGTGTCTCCCGGATTCAGGGGACCTGCGGTGATCTGCTGCGTGGCGATTCCGTTTGCGCCGCTTACGCTGGAGACAGCAGCAGCACTTACACCGGTGCCCATCGGAATCCAATTGACGGTTTGGCCAGCGAGCGGCTGGCCATTCTCCAAAACGAGTGCCTGCGGATCCCACTGCGCAGTTGCGTCTATTGCGAGATAGAGATTGGGCGTGACTGCGTTGATTGCCGCGGAAGCCTGACCGGTAAACTCGGCCGAAATACTTGCGCCATTCGTAAGTGCCGCAGTTACATTTGTGAAAGCGGTGGACGTCGCTGTAACCATCACGGTCGCTGTTCCATCGCCTGCGGTCGTTGCCGTGCAGACACTTTGTCCGCATCCGAGAGCGGCACTTCCCGCCGTTACAGAGTAAGTCACCGTTACTCCACCCGCGGGAGACTGGTTATTCCAGTTCATCGCCCTGACGGTGAACGGCACCGGGACACCCATCGCGACCGCGTTTGCCGGGGCCGTCACAATGGCCAGTTCATCGCCATTCTGGGCGTTATAGCTCAGCCCGTCGGCGATGATGGCGACTCCCAGCGTCTGAGGGTCTTCCACTTCTACGAGCACGTTGCCGGTAACGCCGCATGACAGAGGAGCAGTCGCGGTGATCTGAGTTGGCGAAACGCTGGTGACAATGGCCGGAACATTATTCACGAAGACGGCCGAATTCTGATGAAACCCGATGCCATTGATCACGATGTTGCCTCCGGATGCAGGCAGCCGAGAAGGTGCGACAGTATCGGCATAAAGCACGCGGCCCCGGTAGAGGTAGTCGGGGCGGCCATCTCCGCGAAAATCCGCTACGCCCAGGCGCACCTCGCTGTCGGCTGTGGTGATGACCGGCAGTTCTGTAAGCCCGGTCACAGCCCCATTGAACGGCTGTGGCGTTGCTGTGACGGGCACCGCGTTTGGCGAATCGGTGCCATTCCACATGCCGATCACAGGCTGCGCCTTGTCGATAGCGGCCAATCCGTTTTGATCGAGCGCCACAGTCTCGACTGTAAACTCGCGGTTGGCGCGGGCCTTCCACTCAAACCAGCTCATGTGGCCGTAGCCGGTGATGCGCGCCGTCCACTCGCCTGCGGGCGAGAGCTCGGCCGGCGCGGACTCGGTTCCGTCATTGCCGCTGAACGTCTCGTCGGCTGAGTCATCGATAGTGACGACGCGGAAGATGCTTGAGCCGGCGCCCAGGCCAGGCAGATAGATCACCGGCATCGTTCCAGAAGGAGCCACCTGTCCCGTGGTATACGGCCCGACCGAGTCGGTTCCCGTGTCGAGCGGATTGATGGGTTCGAAGGTCAACTGATAATTGGCGCTGGTCTGGCCGGGCGGCAACGGTACCCCGCTCAAGTCGAAGAAGCCTTCCACCGTCTGGTCATCCGAGCCAAATCGGGTCAGCGGATTTCCCTGCGCGTCGGTTGTGCCGGTGACCGGATTGCCGGCATTTCCCTGGAAGTAAGCGCCACTCACCGCGGTTACGGTGTAGCGAATGTCGGGTAGATCGGTACCAGGGATCATCGGCCGCAGAACAACGTTCACTCCCTGCATTCCCTGGCCACGGCGAAACTGAATCGTTCCCTGAACCGAAATGGTGTTCGCCGCGGTGAGTTTCTTGCTCCTCAGCGACCCGATGTTTGCCGCCGTCACCGGATAAAGGCGGCTCACCGCCGCGATATCGTCGGGTCGAAGCGTGGTCGCATTGGGCATGCAGGTTACGCCGCTGGCATTGCAGAGCAACTCCCGCGGATGCATGATTGGCCATCCTGCCAGGTCCTGGGGAGTCACCTGACCTGCTGCAAACAACTCTTCGTTGGCCTGCGACCAGTCGAGGCCGAGAATCCGGCCGAATGCGCGCACGAGCTGGTATTGCAGGATGGCGATCTGCGCGGCATTGGTCGCGCACAGCCCGTTGACGAGCATGAGAGCGTGCACGATGTTTCCCGATGTGGCAATGTTGTCGACCAGGGTGAAGACGGCGTCCTGCTGGCAGCTTGCGGCGGAACTGGCGCCGGGTCCAAAGAAGGCGTTGATGACCGAGCCATCCTCGTCGAAGACGATGCCCAGCGGTTTGTTGGTCGCCGTGGGTTGGATATCGGCGGGCATGGTGATTGTGCCATCCGCGGAAACGGTCACATTGGTTCCATTCACGTCCTCGGCGAGATGGTTGTAGTACGGGATGACGACCGCGGCGGTCGAAACCGAATTCCACACCCCTGCCGCGGTGGCAATCATGGCGCGGGCCTGCGTCTGGTTGACCGTGGGACTCAGGTCTCCCGGGTCGAGGTAATAGGGGAGCAATCCGTTGGCCCATAGGATCGGCTTGCCCTCTGCCGCCGCAGCAAAGTAGCTGGACCCTGCGACCCAGCGAGGACCGCCCGCATAGGCAGTGCTTCCAAAGATGAGACAGATGATGGCCAGCACCAGCGCGAGCAGGATGCGTTTCCAGTCGATATCGGCGTGGTTCATGGTTGCTCCGCGGATTCCATTGCGCCATGAGGAACGCGGGAACACGAGAGCATATAGACAGAAATCGGAGGTCGTTCTACCGGAATAGGAGCGCAGTGAGGCGGCGGTTCAATTCGGGAATGAAGCCTGAGCGCAGCGGACTACACTCTTGCACCCGCGACGGCGGTGTGCTCGGAGATTGTCAGATCTCAGGGAAGAAATCGAAAAAGGCGTCGATGCTCTGCTTCAGCTGTGCCTCGATCTGCTCCCGCGAGCCCTCGAGCAAGTGCAGTGTAAGCCGCGCGTTGTTGCCGTTTTTCAATTCGATGGAACCTTCCCCCACCCCGGCGATCTCGTCGGCGGGGAGCAAGCGCAGACCATAAACAAGAGCCAGATTCGCCATATCGAACATCTTATTCCTGCGCCGCGTCCTCAGGCACGTCTGGGGGCAGCGGGTACAATCGAAAGGGTATTTCCGCAATCACCCTATGAGCGACAACGTACGCGACACCGTCATCCTCGGCACCGGCTGCGCCGGACTCACGGCCGCCATCTACGCGGCGCGCGCCAACCTCAAGCCGCTCATCATCGAGGGGCACGAGCCGGGCGGCCAGCTCTCGATCACCACGCTGGTAGAGAACTTTCCCGGCTGGCCGGAGGGCATCCAGGGGCCGCAGCTCATCGAGAACATGAAGCTGCAGGCGGCGCGGTTTGGGGCTGAGTTCCGCATGGGACATGTCTCGGCGGCCAACCTATCGAAGCGTCCGCTCGAGCTGAAGGTGGGCAGTGAGACCATCCACACGCGAACGCTCATCATCGCCAGCGGAGCTTCGGCGCGCTGGCTTGGCCTGCCGTCGGAGCAGGCGCTTATCGGCCACGGCGTTAGCTCGTGCGCGACCTGCGACGGCTTTTTTTTCTCCGGCAAGGAGATCGCCGTTGTCGGCGGCGGTGACTCGGCCATGGAGGAGGCGCTCTTCCTCACCCGCTTCGCGACCAAGGTCACGCTTCTGCACAGGCGCGAACAGTTCCGCGCTTCGAAAATCATGCTGGAGCGGGCCATGGCCCACCCCCAGATCGAGTTCCGCGCGAACACCAAGGTGGAGGAAGTGCTGGGAGTCGAGCAGAAGGAAGTGCTCGGCCTCCGCCTGAGCGACACTGTGACCGGCACCGAGTCGGTACTTCCGATCAGCGGGCTCTTCCTTGGCATCGGACATATTCCGAATGCCAGCATGTTCGAGGGCCAGATCGACCTCGACCAGGACGGGTACATCAAGACCACGGACTACGTCTTCACCCGCGTCCCCGGCGTCTTCGCCTGCGGCGACGTCCAGGACCGCCGCTACCGCCAGGCCATCACTGCTGCGGGATCCGGCTGCATGGCGGCTCTTGAGGTGGAGAAGTACCTCGAAGAGCACGGCCGCTGAGGATCGTCCCGATTTGAAATGCGCTATGGAGGGACCCCCTCCCCCCGGTCCGGCTTGCGTCATTCATTCTGTGTGCTTTAGCTGAGATGTGTGTGTAATCCATTCATAACGAATGACTTGCTGTAATTAAAAGAAAATAAATGGCTTAAGGGAAAGCGCTTTTGGGTGCATTTCCCAAAATGAAACTCGCTCCTGAAGCAAAAAGACCCGAGCCGCGATTGCAGCCCGGGTCTTCCATTAATTTAAGTAATATCGGATTTCGGGATAAATCTCGGCCAAGTGAGATTGTTTGCCGGATGTCCCGGGATGTCAGGATTTCGCCGCGAACGTGGGTCGTGAGCTTGCCGTTGCTCGCCGGGCCGACGCCACGGCATACAGCTAGATATACAACCGTTTTGATGAGCTGTTACGCCGATCCCGGATCGCGCGGACGGTCATGCTGATCCACTCGAGCCAACGCAAGGCTTAAGCAGGCCGGCCCGCAGCGGCGCTCAATTTTTCACAGCATATTCAACAAAGCCGGTACCTGCTATCATCCGCAGCGACCTGTGAGAGTTCACACGAGCCCTCCAGCCGGCCAGCTGCTCCGGGCGCGTTCCGTAAACCCAATCACTGTGGTCAGGTCCCGGGCCATGTTTCCAATTCAGCAGGATTGAGAGATACCCATGCGACTAAGTCCGCGAATTAGTGAGCCTAACCCGCTTCACGCCAAGACCTTTCTGTGCCAGCCTCTGATACCTAGTTATTCAACGAGAACTCACGCGCCGCGCCGCTTCCTTGGCCTCTTATCGGCGCTAGTCTTCACGTTTGCCGCAGTCCTGGCCCATGCCCAGGATTTCACCTCCATCGTCATCTTCGGCGACTCGCTCTCCGACACCGGTAATGTCGCGCATCTTACCGAAGCCAAGTACGGGGTGCGAATTCCGGGGCCCGCCGCCGATTACACAGATGGCCGCTTCACGGATGGTTACGACACCGTGCCCGCTGCAGAGAACTACCTTGGTGTGTGGATTGAACAGTTGGCGGCGATGCTACCGTCCAGGCCTGTCATCAAGAACTCGCTCGACGGCGGAACAGACTACGCATACGGATTTGCAACCACCGGAAAAGGTACCGGGGTATTCACCTTCGGCCCTTCAGATTCGCTATCCGTTAACGTCAACAACATTGGCCAACAGATCAGCGACTATCTCGCGACGCATCCGAACATCAACGATAAAACTCTCTTCGTGGTCTGGGGCGGAGCCATTGACGTGCTTTACGCCACCTCATCGAACGACGTAATCAGCGCGGCCATCAATCAGGCAAATAATATCCAGCGCCTCATCGAGGCTGGCGCCACCCACTTCATCGTTCCCAACCTGCCTCCGCTTGGGCTGGTTCCCCGGCTCAACGGCTCTCCCGCGACCTCGGCTCCAGCGACGCAGGCAAGCGTTCTTTATAACGACGTCCTGGCATCGGGCATCGCCATCCTGCGCGACTTCAACCCGCACAGGCATTTTGATCTCGTGCAGCTCGACGTTTTTGCCCTCTTCAATCGCATCGTCGCCGCACCAGCCAGATATTCGCTGGTAGACATCAGCACCAGCTCCCAAGGCATCCCCACGATCGATCCGGACACATTTCTCTTCTGGGATGACCTCCACCCCACCACGCGCGGTCACAATATCCTCGCCCACACCGCCAAGAGGGAGCTCGACCGGCACCAGCGCTGGGCAGATGGTGAAGCTGTAGCGGCGGGCGGAGGCCACGAGTGGTAAGAAGCCGGACTGAATAGCTGTGCTCTGCAGCGTCCGAACTGGGTATTCGTAACGACGACCTCAGTTGGGCTCAAGTCCCCCCAGTCAAAGGAGAACGACAACCGACAGAGTATTCGTTATTTTGTGGTGATCTCGCTCATCGAAGTGGCCCAATTGACGTAGGTACTGCGGTCGGCTCCCGAGATGTTTGACGGCAATTAATCCGCGGAAGTTCCTGAACCTATGTAACTCGGTTGCACCCTGCCCGCATCCCAACGGATGCCGCGCGAGAAAGGGTGGCAGCTTCGTGAGAGAGACTTCGACCATCCTCCATTCGCCTGTTTTCACGCGGCGGGGGCGCCGCAAACGGCTTCTGCGGGTGCTTGGTTTCGGCGTCCCGGTGCTCTTGCTGCTGGCGGCGGGTATCTACGTCGCCGATCAACACTGGCCCTACCGCTATCGCAACGTGAAGCCGCTGCTCGAGCAGGTGCTGGCCAGCAAAGTTACCGTCTCTGCATACCATCGCACTTACTTTCCGCATCCCGGCTTTGTGGCAAAGGCACTCACGTTGCGCCGCAACTCGGCGCCCGACCTGCCACCGATAGGCTCGACCGAAGACCTGATCGTTCAGGGACGCTGGCTGGACCTGCTGCTGTTTCGCCGCCAGGTACGACTGGTCGATATAAAAGGCCTGCACGTGGTGATTCCTCCCGTCGGCAGCCGTGCAAGCCGCGAGGACTTTCCACCGGGGAGCAGCGGAGATTTTGGCGGCCCAGAAACCGCCGTGGAAACGCTCGTGATTCACGGCGCTGTCCTCGATATCATGCGCAAGAATGGCGGCCGCTATACCTATGCCATCCAGCGGCTGATCATGCGCAATGTGCAGCGGGGGCAGGCTGCCTCTTACTCTGTGGACATGGAGAACGCCCATCCTGCCGGGCACATTCAAGCAAGCGGATTCTTCGGGCCGTTGAATCCGAAGAACTTGGAGGGGACGCCCGTGTCGGGAAAGTTCGCCTTTACCGACGTGCAACTGGACCAGATCGGACAACTGCATGGAACGCTCGCATCCGAAGGCCACTTCTCCGGTGCGCTATCGGCGATTGAGGTCTACGCCACGGGTTCGACGCCCGGGCTTGGAGTTGCAACGGGCCGGCCGGCGCCAGTGAACGGATCGGTGCAGTGTACGGTGAATGCTCTCAACGGCGACGTGGTTCTTCAGCATATCGAGGTGAAGACCGGCGAGACGGCAGTCGAAGCCCAGGGCACTGTACTCGGGGCATCTGGTGCTCCCAAGACAACGGACCTCGACCTGACCGTCACGGAGGGGCGTGTACAGGATCTGTTGCATCCGTTTCTCGAAGACCCTCCGCCGGTCACGGGTGCGGTCACGCTCAAGGCTCATGCGCACCTTGCGCCTCAACATGACAAGATGGCGTTTCTCGAGCGCCTCACGATGCACGGCGGCTTTATTCTGCCCGGCGAGCGGCTGACCAATCGCGACACCGAGCAGGCACTCACGGGCTTCAGCGAGCGCGCGCAAGGATTGAAGTCGCCAAAGAGCGATCAGCAGCCGGGAGAGGCTGATCCGGCGGCGGACGTAGTGTCATCGCTCGAGGGGCAGGTGAAGATCCGCGACGGAGTGGTCTCGACCGACCGGCTCACGTTTGAGATACCGGGAGCATCAGCGGAACTGCGCGGCTCCTACGATCTGCGCAATCAGACGGTGCACCTGACGGGCGATTTGAAGATGGAGTCCGATATTTCTCATGCCACTACAGGCTTCAAGTCGCTGCTGCTGAAGCCGTTCGCGCCATTTTTCAAAAGACAACATGCTGGCGCGGTGGTTCCGATCGCGGTGACCGGCAGACCGGGCGATTACAAGGTGAGCCAGAATCCCCTGCACGACAAGTAGTGGACGGGAGTAGTAGCTTGCTTTGGGATTGCCGATTCGCGCCTTACTTTGACCATGGCGGGACGACTCCGGTCATGCGAGCGTAGGCAATGAGTTGGCCCATGTGCTCGTTGTCGTGGATGATGATGCGCAGGTAGATGCCATCGACGGTCGCGTCGCGGTCGTCGATGTGGACCTTGCGCGCGAGGTCTGCCGGAGTTGCGGCAAGATGAGCCTGCTTCACAGCCTCGAGCGAACGCTTGAGCCACTGGATGACTTCGGGCTTGGAGGTGACGGTCTTCTGCATCTCGTCTTTGAGGTCGGGAGGCATTTTGGGCCCGGTAACGCTGAGCAGCCAGAAATTAGCGATGACGATATGCATGTAGACTTCGCTGGTCGAGCGCACTCCGGGAGCCGGTCGCCAGGCAAATTTCTCAGGCGGAGTGGCTTCGGCAAGGGCGACCAGCTGCTGCGAAACGTGCTTCCACTCGCCGTCGTAGCCCTCCCAGATTCCCTCCGGGGCCTGAGCGCGGAGCAGGGGCGCGCTGAAGCAGACCAATAACAACATCAATGCCAGGCGTCTTTTCACGATGCTCGACCTCCAGCGGTAGACTCCGCTCCAAGAGTAATCGGAAAGCATAGAGTGAGGGGTTTCCTGGCGCGAAAAGTCGGCCGTTTCGGCCGATTTCGGGCGCGCTCGCGCGCACCGAAGACAGGCCCGCATTGGTCCTATGCCGTTTCATTGTGAGATTCCGCGGCAGCCTCCACCCTTTTGTGTAATTCATCGCGTTTAAGGAAAACGGTACACTGTCAACAAAGCCGAAATCGCACGGGCAGAGGCATGTCCTGCGCAGACCCCAAGCAAGGCAGGCTCAACAGAAACATGAACATGCGGCAAAAGATAGGCATTCTAGGCGCGACCGGAATGGTCGGCCAGCGCTTCATTCAGCTCCTTGAACAACACCCTTGGTTCGAAGTGGCGTGGTTTGCGGCGAGCGATCGCTCGAGCGGCAAGCGGTACGGCGATGCGGTGAAGTGGAAGCTCGATTCCCCGCTTCCGGAGCGGATTGCGCAGATGCCGATTTCGCCAGCCGTACCTGACGATGCTCCGAAGGTAATCTTTGCGGCGCTCGATGCGGATATCGCGCGCGAGCTGGAGCCCGCGTTTGCCGCCGCCGGGTGCGCCGTCATCTCGAACTCGAGCGCCTTTCGCATGCACGAGGATGTGCCGCTGGTGATCCCGGAAGTGAATGCCGATCACCTGCCGATTCTCGAAAATCAGGCGTGGCGCAAGGAGTCGGGCGGGTACATCGTGACCAATCCCAACTGCTCGGCCATCGGCCTGGTGATGGTGCTCAAGCCGCTTGTGGAGCGCTTCGGGGTGGAGGCAATCTTTGTCAGCACCATGCAGGCGGTGAGCGGAGCGGGGTATCCCGGCGTTGCCTCGATGGACATCCTCGGCAACGTGGTGCCATACGTCAAGAACGAAGAGGAAAAGATGCAGGCCGAGACGCTGCGCCTGCTGGGAACGCGCGACGGCAAGGTGGTCCAGCCGCTGGGGGCGAAGATGACGGCCCACTGCAACCGGGTCGCTGTCGAAGACGGGCACACGGAAAGTGTGAGCGTGAAGCTCGGCCGGCCAGCAACGCGTGAGGAGATTCTCGCGGCCTGGCGCGAGTTCACTCCCCTGGCCGGGCGCGATCTGCCGACGGCTCCCGCGCAGCCGGTCGAGTTTATCGGGCTTGAGGACCGTCCCCAGCCGCGCCTGGACAAGATGCGCGGAGGCGGTATGACGGCCAGTGTGGGCCGGCTGCGGCCCTGCACCCTGCTGGACTGGAAGTTCACCGTGCTGTCGCACAACACCATTCGCGGCGCGGCGGGTGCGGCGCTGCTCAATGCCGAGCTGCTGGTTTCGCTGGGCAAACTCGATCCGGTCGCGGTCCCCGCATGAACAGGCTGGTCGTGATGAAGTTCGGCGGGACCTCCGTCGAAGACGCCGTCGCGATCAATCGCACGGCGCAGATCGTAAGCGGCCGGCTGGCCAAAGGGCTCACTCCGATTGTTGTCGTCAGCGCTATGGCGAAGGTCACCGATCAGCTTCTGGCGGCGGCGAATGCGGCCGGGCGAGGCGATCGCGCCGGATCCCTGGCCATCACAGCGCGGCTGCGCAACCGGCACCTTGAGACAGCGGGGGCGCTGGTCTCCGGCGATTGCACCGGGGAGTTATGCCAATGGCTCGAAGGGGAGTTCGGCGCGCTGGATGAAGTGCTGCGCGGACTGGCAGCAATCGGCGAGCTGACGCCGCGCATCAGCGACATGGTGGTCTCAATGGGTGAGCGGCTGTCGAGCCGGATGATCGCCCAGGCGTTCTGCGAGCGCGATATCAATGCCATCCATGTTGACTCACGGCAGTGCATCATCACCGATGCGCAGCACGGCAAGGCGATTCCGCAGGATGCGCTCATCGAGCAGCGGCTGAAACACCATGTGCTGCCGCAGGCAGAAGGTGGGCGCGTCTGCGTGATGGGCGGTTTCATAGGCTCGACTGAGAAGGGCGTGACCACAACGCTGGGACGCGGCGGCTCCGACTTCACAGCGGCGCTGGTAGGCGGCGGTCTCGATGCTGGATCGATCGAAATATGGACCGATGTAAATGGCATCATGACCACCGATCCGCGCATCTGTCCAAACGCGCTGCGCGTGAAGACGATCAGCTTCGAGGAAGCGGCAGAGCTGGCCTACTTCGGCGCGAAGGTTCTGCATCCGGCGACGATTCTCCCAGCAGTGAAGAAGAACATTCCCGTGCTGGTGCTTAACTCGCGGAATCCTTTGAATGAGGGGACCCGGATCATCTCGCTTTCTCCGCGCTGCCGCAGCCCGTTCAAGTCGATCGCGGTCAAGCGCCGGCTGACGATCATCGACGTGGTCGCGAGCCGGATGCTGATGTCACACGGCTATATGAAGGCGATCTTCGACGTCTTCGACAAGCACAAGTGCCCGGTCGATATGGTTTCGACCTCAGAGGTATCGGTCTCGCTCACCGTGGATTCAAACGACAAGCTGCCGGAGATCGCCGCCGATCTGAGCCAGCTTGCCGACGTCAAATACGAAGGCCGCAAGGCGCTGATCTGCATGGTGGGCGAGAACATCCGCGGGCAGCAGGGCATTGCGGCGCGGGTCTTCCAGGCGATCCGGCACGTGAACGTGCGGATGATTTCGCAGGGTGCGTCGGAAATCAACATGAGCTTCATGATTGAGGAGGATGATGCGGAGGAGGCGATCCGATCGCTCCACGAGGAGTTCTTCGCCGATGCTGATCCGGAAGTCTTCGACGTGGAAGCCATGAAGGAAGCGGTGAGATAGATGCTGCTGCTCGTACTTGGACGCGGAAAGACGGGAAGTCTTGTGGCCGAGGTCGCACACGAGCACGGGCACGGGGTGCGCGTGGTCGGCGAGGAAGAGAACCGCAACGCCTCGGCGCTGACGGGTCCTTTTCTCGCTCAATTCGACGTGGTCGTCGACTTCACAACGCCGGAGGCTGCTGTCCACAATCTGCGCGCGTGTCTAGCCAACGGCGCACGGGTGGTGGTGGGTACGACGGGATGGTATGAGCATCTCGATGACATGCGGGATCTCGCGAAACGCAAGGACGCGGCGCTGCTCTACGGCACGAATTTTTCCGTCGGCGTTCAGGCGATGCTAAGGATGGCGCGCGAGCTCGCGCTGACCCTGCCTCATTACGAGTTCAGCATCACGGAAACGCACCACGCGGCCAAGAAAGATGCTCCTTCCGGAACGGCGCTCACGATCAAGCAGGTGTTGGAAGCTGCCAATCCGGCGCTGGCGGTCGAGATTGTCTCCAGGCGTGAAGGGGATGCGGCGGGCATTCACGTAGTCGAGGCGCGCTCGGCATACGATTGCCTCGAGCTGAAGCACGAGGCGTTTTCGCGCCGCCCCTTTGCCGAAGGCGCGATCCGGGCCGCGGAATGGCTCGCCGGCAAGACCGGAGTGTGGGAGTTCGGCGAGATCGCGAGCGAGCTTGGTTGAAGCTGCATTCGAAGAATCGCGCTTGCCTTTCACTCCGCCAGCCAACCTCCAGCATCTGGTGATTTCCCGTTTCGATAATTAGCATTTGATCACGGCACAAATCGAACCCACATTTCCGGGTCGCGGCAGCAGGAGCGGCGGTGGACTTGTCGGTCTGTGGCAGCCGCGCGACCGCAATCGGTTTGAGATTCCTATGGTGAGAGGATCCCGGTGAAACCGTCGATTGTTATCCTGACCTTCAATTCCGAGTTGTCGATTGCCGACACGCTTGAATCGGTCGCTCCTTTCTCTGACGACATCCACATCGTCGACTCTTTCAGCAGCGACCGCACGCTCGAGATCGCGCGATCCTTCGGCGCGCATATTACCCAGCACCCATTCGAGAACTACGGCGCGCAGCGAAACTGGGCCATCGGATCGCTTCAGTTGAAATATCCATGGCAGCTCCATCTCGATGCCGATGAGCGGCTGACGCCGCAACTGCGCGAGGAAATTGCGGCTCTTCCCGACAATCCGAGGGTGAACGGCTACTTTCTGCCGCGAATGATTACATATCTCGGACGCTATATCCGGCATGGCGGCATGTATCCTACCTGGCATCTGCGCCTGTTTCGCTCCGGATACGGCCAGTGCGAGGCGAGAAAGTACGACCAGCATTTCTACCTGAACGAAGGCGAAACGGCGCGGCTCAAGGGCGACATGATCGACGAAATGCGCATGCCGCTTGCCGAATGGACCTTTCGCCACAACCGTTGGTCGGATGCAGAGGTCGAAGAGCTGAGCTCGCGGGAAACCAACGGGCGCATTGAGGCCCGCGCAGACGGCAATCCCGTGGAGCGGAAGCGCTACCTGCGCCGGCTCTACAACGACACACCGTTGTTTGTGCGGCCCTTCGTGCTGTTCTTTTACCGCTATTTTCTTCGGCTTGGCTTTCTCGACGGCGTCGAGGGTTTCATCTTTTATGTGCTGCAGACGTTCTGGTTCCGGTTCCTTGTGGACGCCAAGCTTTTTGAGCGGAGAAAGGCGCAAACAGTAGCCGGTTCAGCCCTGCGGCACCCGGTGTAGACTCGTCTGTGATGGAAGCGGTAACGGGTTGTGGAACGGCTTTGGTGACTCCTTTTCGGGCTGATGGAAGCCTGGATGAGCAGGCGCTCTATTCGCTGGCGCAATGGCAGATAGAAAGTGGAATCGACTGGCTCGTCGCCTGCGGTACGACAGCCGAAACGCCGACCCTTAGCGATGATGAGTGGGTGCAGGTTTTGCGCATCGTGGCCGAAGCGGCCGCCGGACGTGTTCCCGTATGGGCGGGCTGCACGCACAACGCCACACGGGAAGCTGCGGAGCGGGCGCGGCTGGCCTCGCGGATTCCCGGAGTGGCGGCGATCCTCTCCGCCAGCCCCTACTACAACAAGCCCACGCAGGAGGGCCAATTCGAGCACTTCAGGGCCGTGGCCCGCGCCGTCGAGCTTCCCGTGATCCTCTACAACGTCCCATCACGCACGGGTGTAAATCTCGAGCCGGCGACCATCGTGCGCCTTGCCGAGGCCGAAGAGAACATTCGCGGCGTGAAGGAGTCCAGTGGCAGCCTGCCGCAGATTACCGAGTTGATCACGCTTGCGCCCAGTGGCTTCCGGGTTTACGCCGGCGACGACAACATGGCGCTGGGCGTTATCGCAGCAGGCGGCGCCGGTCTGGTTTCCGTGGCTTCAAACGAGATTCCTGCGGAGATGGCGGAGATGATCCACGCGGCGTTCGACAACGAATGGGTTACGGCGCGACGACTCAATCACAAATACTTCCGCCTGATCCAGGCCAACTTCTGGGAGACGAGTCCCGGTCCGGTAAAAGCCGTAATGGCGATGATGGGCCGGATCGGCGAATACTACCGGCTGCCGCTGGTGCCTGTCTCTGCGACGACACATGCACGCCTCGAGCGGCTGGCCGGCGAGCTTGGTCTGCTTGTGGACAGCCCGCAGCCCGCTGGTGATCTAAGGACGTTTTAGAGCCTCCCATTGCCATAGTTCCGAATTGGTAGACTCACCCTGTGACGAACGACTCACTGAAGGAAAGAATCGAAAAGTATTTCGCTGCCGGCGCTTCGGCAGTAAGCGATCCCTCCGCCATGGCCGCATTCGAGGAACTGCGCTCCGCGCTCGAACGGGGCGAGATCCGCTCCGCTGAGCCCGACCCGGAATCGCATCTCGGCTGGCGGGTGAATACCTGGGTCAAGCAGGGGATCCTGCTCGGCTTCCGTCTCGGGGAGCTCGCAGCTTCAGGCGATGGCCTGCCCTTTGTCGACAAGCACACTTATCCTGTGCGGCGGTTTTCTCCCGAAGACACCGTTCGCGTCGTTCCCGGCGGATCGTCGGTGCGCGCCGGAGCTTACCTCGCAAAGAAGGTGGTTTGTATGCCTCCGATGTACGTGAATACGGGCGCGTATGTGGACGAAGGCGCGATGATTGACTCCCATGCGCTTGTGGGAAGCTGTGCGCAGATTGGAAAGCGGGTCCATCTAAGCGCCGCGTCGCAGGTGGGAGGCGTACTCGAGCCGGTCAATGCCAATCCTGTCATCCTGGAAGACGACGTGCTGGTGGGGGGTAACTGCGGCATTTACGAAGGAACGATTGTGCGCAGGCGCGCGGTGCTGGCCGCGGGCACGATTCTCACTCGAGGCACTCCGGTTTACGACGTGGTTAACGGAACCGTATTGCGCGCAACCGCCGAGGCTCCGCTGATCATCCCGGAGGACGCCGTTGTCGTTCCCGGCTCGCGCGCGATCAACAAGGGCCGCGCGGCGGAGTGGGGCCTGAGCGTCTACACGCCCGTGATTGTGAAATATCGCGACGAGAAAACGGACCTGAGCACGGCCCTGGAAGGCCTGCTGCGGTGACCATCTGCCCTCCAGAGGCGGCTCCCTACCTGATACCATCGTAGTTTCCGATGGCTGACGCAAAGTTACAGATAATCCCCCTGGGTGGACTGGGCGAATTCGGCATGAACTGCCTCGCTCTCCGCTATAAAGACGACATTCTCGTCATCGATGCCGGGCTGATGTTCCCCGAGGTCGAACTGCTCGGAGTGGACATCGTTGTCCCCGACATCACCTATCTGGTCGAAAACAAGGAGCACGTCCGCGGAATCATCCTCACCCACGGCCACGAAGACCACATCGGGGGCCTGCCGTGGATCCTCTCCGAATTAAATGTTCCGGTTTACGGCACCGAGTTCACCCTGGCCTACGTGGAGGGCAAGCTCGAAGAGCACAAGATGCTCGACGAGACGGACCTGATCGAGATCGCTCCCGGGGCGAAGTTCTCCCTCGGGCCCTTTACGGTCGAGCCCATCCGCGTAACGCATAGCCTGGTCGATTGCGTTGCCCTGGCAATCGAGACCCCGGTGGGTGTCGTAGTCCATACGGGCGACTTCAAGATCGATCTTTCGCCGCCGGATGGCAAGGCGTTCGACCTGCACACCTTTGCCGAGTATGGCAAGCGCGGTGTGCTCGCCCTGCTGCAGGACTCGACCAACGTCGACCGTCCTGGCTACACACCAAGCGAGTGGGCAGTGAAGCCGCGGCTTGACGAGGTCTTTTCGCGCACGAAGAAGAAGCTCTTCTTCAGCTGTTTTTCTTCGTCGATCTACCGCATCCGCATCGCCTTGGATCTCGCGCACACCCACGGGCGCAAGGTGGCCATTGTCGGACGATCAATGGTTGAGTCGTCAGAGATTGCGCAGGACCTGGGCTATCTCGATCTGCCACCGGGGCTGGTGATTCATCCGGGACAGGTCAACGACTACGCGCCGGAAGAAGTGATGATCCTGATAAGCGGGACGCAGGGCGAGCCGATGAGCGCCCTGAGCCGCGCGGCCGTTGACAACCACAAGCACGCCCGGGTGTTGCCCGGCGATACCGTCGTGCTGAGCTCGCGCGTCATTCCCGGCAACGAGAAGAGCATCTATCGCGTGATCGATCACCTGAGCCGACGCGATGCGAACGTGATTTTTGACGACGGGTCATCGGGTTTGATCCACGTGAGCGGACACGCCAGCCAGGAAGAGCAGCGGCTGATGATCAACCTGCTCAAGCCGAAGTTCTTTATTCCGATTCACGGCGACTACCGGCACCTGAAGAAGCACGCCGAACTGGCGCACGGCACGGGCGTAATCGATCTTGCGCTGATCCTTGAAGACGGCGACGTGCTTGAACTCGACCAACACAACGCGCAGAAGACAGGGAAGATCACGGCAGGGCGGATCTGCATCGATTCCGGCTCGACCGCCGATGTGGTCGAGGACCTCGTGATTCGTGACCGCCGGCATCTGTCCGAAGACGGCATCGTGCTGGCGATCCTGACCATCAACAAGCTGAGCGGCAAAGTGGAGCGCCAGCCGGAGCTGGTGACTCGCGGCTTCGTCGGCGCCGACGCCGACCTGCTCGAGGAAGGGCGCCAGGTGGTCGCGCAGACGCTCGAGAACTCGAGCTCCGAAGAAAAGGCCGACTACGGCGTCATCAAAGAGAAGATCCGCATCGATCTCAAGCGATACATCCAGAAAAACACCAGCCGGCGGCCGCTCATCATGCCGGTGATCCTTGAAATCTAGCTGCAGTATTCAGGTCCAAATTTTGGAGGCAACTTGCGCAAGCGCTCGCTTTTGGCGACGATCCTGACGATTGCAATGGCCCCAGCGCTCTGGGGCCAGGCGACTCCATCTTGTTCTACCGCGACGACCCTGCCGCCAGACGGCCAACCGATGGCACGTGGGATTAACAGCATGCAGGCGGTATTCGACGGGAGCCAGTGGAAGTTCATCCAAATTTTGTGGGAGCAGGAGACGCCCGAAGAGCCGCTGCCGCCGAAGTTCCTGCCGTGAACGCAGCTTAACGATGGATCTTCAACTCATCACCCTCGATGACCTCCGCGCGGCGCAGGCACGGCTGCGCCGCGTCGCGCTTCATACTCCGCTTGTGCGCCTCGCCGAGCCCCGCTTCGCGGGCGAGGTTTACGTCAAGGCTGAAGGACTCCAGCCCGTCGGCAGCTTCAAAATTCGCGGAGCCTACAACAAGATCTCCCAGCTTTCTCCGGACGAGCGCTCGCGTGGTGTCATCACCTACTCGAGCGGAAACCACGCGCAGGCCGTGGCCTATGCTGCGCGCGCTGTCGGAGCGAAGGCGGTCATCGTTATGCCGTCGAACGCGCCCGAGGTGAAGCGGCACGCCACGGCAGATCTGGGTGCGGAGATCGTCGCTGTCGGCCCAGCAAGCTCCGAGCGGAAGCAGAAGGCCGAGGAACTGCAGGCCCGGTTCGGATACATCATGGTGCCGCCGTACGATGATCCTGCCATCATCGCGGGACAGGGCACCTGCGGTCTCGAAATTCTCGAAGACCTGGCCGATGTCGACCTCGTGCTCTCGCCCGTTAGCGGAGGCGGGCTGCTCAGCGGCATCGCCGCCGCCATCAAGCACCAGAGGCCTGAGGTCCGCGTGATTGGCATCGAGCCGGAACTGGCGGCGGACGCGCAGGAGAGCCTGCGCGGCGGCAGGCTCGTCACATGGCCGGCGGAGATGACGACGCGCACCATCGCCGACGGCCTTCGCACGCAGAGTCTTGGCGAGCTCAACTTCGCCCACGTGCGCGCCTTCGTTGATGACATCCTGACCGTTACGGAAGACGAGATCCGCGAGGCTGTGCGTACGCTGGTGCATTCGGCGCGGCTTACTGCGGAGCCCAGCGGCGCCGTGACGACCGCCGCAATGCTCTTTCATCAGACCAGCCTGCTGCCCTACCGAAAAGCCGTCGTCGTGATGAGCGGCGGCAACATTGAGTCGGAGATGCTTAGGCAGCTCCTTTCAGCCTGAACGGGACTACTCCTGAAGAAGCTCTATGGCTTGAGATACCGTCCGAAGAACTCCGCTTCATATTGATACGCAGCCAGCCATGTGCGGTGAAGCAGGAAGTCGTGAATCTCATCGGGGAAGATGTGCTCCTCGAAGGGTGTGCCCTGTGCGCGCAGCGCGGCGGCCAACCGCACCGTCTGTGAGAACTGCACGTTGCGGTCGTCATCGCCCTGCATCAGCAGGACGGGCGAGCGCCATCCCTTCACCGTAGACAGCGGAGAGGACTCCCACGCAATCCGGGCAGCGTCTTTGTCGGCGTTCGGATCATAGCTTGGCTGCCAGATGTTCAGTTCCAGGTTCCAGTCGTGCACGCCGTGCATGTCCACACCGGCGGCGAACAGGTCAGATGCACGCGAGAGTGCGAGCGCCGTGAGATACCCGCCGTAACTCCCGCCCCATACGCCGATATGCGCACCATCCACATCGGGACGGCTGCGCAGATAGAGCCCGGCGCCCAGCACATCGTTGAACTCGCTCGCGCCCGCGGCCCCGTAATTGAGGGCCTCGCGAAAATTCAGCCCGTAGCCGATGCCGCTGCGGTAGTTCACCGAGAGCACGACGTAGCCGAGGCTGGCGAGATACTCATTCATCGCGTAAGCGTTCGAGTAGTACTGCATGTAGTGCCAGCCGAGCAGCATCTGGCGGCGTGATCCACCATGGAAAAAGACAATCGCGGGATGTTTCTGCATGCCGTTTGTCGATGCGGGAAGGAAGACCTGCCCGTGAATCTGCATCCCATCGGCGGAGGTGAGGATCACCTGCTGCGGAATGACCAGCTTTGCCGAGGGAAACTCGGCTGGAATCAATTGCGGCGCGAGATCGTGCATTTCGCCATTCGCCGCGACAGTTGCAGGCCGCATTGGGATGCGCGCATCGGAATGCAGCAGGGCCACACTCCCGTCTGTAGTGACGACAGGGGCGACCTCGATCCCATCGCCGTGTGTGATCTGTCTCGGCTCGCCGCCGGCAGCGGCTACCTGCCATAGATGCCTGCGGTCGATGTCCCCCTGGTTCGAGGTGTAGTAGACGGTCTTGTCATCAGGGGACAGAGCGATGCTCTGTACTTCAAAACTGCCGGGCGTCAGAAGAGTAGCCATTCCACCGGTGCTATCGATCGAGTACAGGTGAATCCAGCTGTCACCCTCCCACGGAAAGACAATGCGGTTTCCTGCTGCCCACAGGAGCTGATGGTCCGTGTCAGCCTCGTGGAAGACGCTGCCCGGGCCCGGCTTCGCGCGCCAGATTTCGCGGCCCTGCCCCGTTGAAGCATCGGCTACTTCGATCCCCCACGGCTGTGCCTCGCGCCGTGGTTTGAAGTCGATGCCGGAGACGTCCGGCGGCTGGCGCAGGAAGGCTACGCTGTGCCCGTCCGGAGACCACGCTGGTTCGGAATCTACCTCTGTGCTTGGCGCAAGGTAGAGCAGTTTGCGGTCGGTAAATGAATAGACTCCGACGAAAGCGTGATCGCCGCGGCCGCTCACAAAGGCCAGCGATTTGCCGTCCGGCGACCAGGTCAGATCCCGCGGCTTGCCCTGTTCGTGCAGGAGCTGCTCCGGCTTGGCACCGGGGTCGGCGAGATCGATCGTCCAGATCTGGTCCTTAAGTATGTATGCCACGGTCTTACCGTTCGGGGAGACCTCGGGGTTCCGGCCGTCCGCAACCTTGCGCGGCTCGCCGCCCGTGGCGGGGATCACCCAGATATTCTGCTCGACGCCCTGCGGCAGCATATCCGGGTTCGGGGCCGGCTTCTCAGGGAATTCGAAGTCGCCGCCGCGCACATAGACTACTGACTGCCCATCCGGGGTCCAGGTGACGTCACCGATCTCGATGCCGTCGTCGGAGTCGTAGTGGGTGAGTGCGCGTGCGCTGTAAGAGCCATCGGCGCCGCCCTCCGCGATCCAGAGATTGCGCCGCCCTTGCTGGTCGGCGATCCAGAGGAATTGCCGCCCTGCCGGAGAAGCCTTCAACTCCGACTGGAAGGGCGCGCTCATCACCTGTTGCAGGGTGAAGCTCTGCGCAGGCAACGCGGCAGGTAATAACACTAACGGGCACCAGACTGCCCAGAACCGGCGATGGATCATCAGCGGGAAACCTCCATAATCGATTCAAACAAAGTCGATTATGCAGGCGGGCGGATCGAGCTCAAAGGCAAATCGAGATAGAAGCTGTTGCAGTTACTTATTGGGGCTTGAAAAGACCAAAAAAACGGCCCCTCGGGTGAGGGGCCAATCTGCCTTGGTTCTCTCGTTGTGTGAGAGCTTGATTGCGGCCTTTGGTTATTGTTGTTGTGGAACCGATCGTTGCGACGCAGTACCCTGAGGGGAGGGCTGCGCGGTAGATGGCTGCGTCGCACCAATCGGCGAACCCGCATCCGAAGGATTCGAGTTCAAGGCCGCTAAACTGTTCTGCAATAAGCTCACGCGCACTACACTGCCGCGAGTCGTTGCGTCGGAATCGTCCATCTTGGCATTGCCCATCGCGACCTGGTGGATGCGATAGACCGGAATTTGGTTCTCGGCCAGGTACCGGACCACGGCATCGGCCATATGCTGCGAATTCTGGATACCGGCCTGGCCTCGGGTCGAGGAGTAACCGGCCACTTCAACGATGTAGCCCTTGCGGCCGCGCATCTGCGCTGCTACCTGATCGAGCGCGTTCTTAGCGCGGTCGTTCAGGACCGTCTGGCCGGGGCGGAAGCGGATTTCAATGTCGTTGACCCTTTGGTATTGGTCAAGATTCGAGACCGTTCCATTCAGCTTCGCAGTTTCTGTGCTGGCCTGTTGGGCCGTCTGCTGCGCCTGCGTTGCCGTGGAGTTGGCGGTAGTCGCGGTCTGGCTGGCCTGATCGGCGGTCGACTGGGCCTGATGGATGCCGGCCTGGGCCCGCGCGTCTACATCCTTGATATCGGCGGCGTTTTTCGCCTGCAGCTGATCGAGCTCGTTCAGGCGATCCTTCACCGGATCGATCTGCCTTTTCACCCATTTCTTGCGGGCGAAGGGATTCATGTGTCCCCAGAAACCTTCATTCGACTGCGTCGACAGAGGCGCGCCGGTGGCGTAAGTGCTGTTGTCGCTGGGGTTAGCGCTTGAGGACTGCGCTGGAGCGCTCGCCGAGGCACCGGTTTGAACCTGAGCGGAGGAGGCCGTCTGCGCAACTGCTGGGTACCCGAGGCTCGCCGCAAGCAGCAGCGCCGAAACCGCCGAGGGTGTAGTGAAGTTCTGTATCTTCTTCATTTTGTGTCCGCATTCCTTGGCATGATCTGGATGAACATACGTCGGAAGCTGCGCAGCATCCTGTCTATGCCTATGAGTAAGCATGCGGCTTGCCAAATCCCGGGCCGGGGAAGGCTGTTTCCTAAAACGTTTGAAATATGGGATTTTCCAGCAAAAGCGGCCTCGGTGCCTCATATCCGTAGCATGTAAAAAACGCCATAGAGCCGACTGGGCCGCGATAACCCGGAAAATTTTGCTCGACTATGGCGCCTTTTTATGAGCCGGCAGGATTTACCTGATGCCGCGAAGTACCTGGGCCAGATGCAGCACCGGCCCCAGCGAATTCTGGACGACCTGCTCGCGACAGCTAAAGCCATCGGCAACAATTAGTTGATCACTGCCGGCTCCGCGCACAGCCGGCAACAGCGTCCGCTCAGCCAGGGCCTGAGAGATCGCAAATTTCTCCTTCTCAAAGCCAAAGGGCCCTGCCATGCCGCAGCATCCCGAATCGAGAACAGTCACGTGCGCGCCAGCCCGCTGCAGCAACGCAACTTCGGGCTTCATCTTCGTCTGTGACTTCACGTGGCAGTGTCCGTGGAGGACCACGCTCCGCCCGTCGAGGCCGGGCGGCGTGAAATCAGGGGCATTCTTAAGGAGAAAATCCGCCAGCAGATAGCTCTGTTCCCTCAGGCGGTTTGCCCGGCTGTCGTCGGGAAAGAAATTCCGAAGCTCATCACGGAAGACGCTGGCGCAGGAGGGCTCGAGAAAGACGACCGGAGCCCCGGCATCGATCGCCGGAGCGAGCTTTTCCATCGCGTCTTCGAGGTATGCGCGCGCCTCCGTAAGGAATCCGAAGTCGTACAACGGCCGCCCGCAGCAGATGTGTCCCTGCGGAACCTGAACGTCGAACCCGGCCGTCGCCAGCACATCACGTCCGGCGGTCAGGTTCTGCGGATGAAAATAGTTGTTCCAGGTGTCCGGCCACAGGACGACGGTTTTGTCTTGTGCTCTGTGCTCTGCGCTCTGGGCCCTGAACTGGCTCTGAAAGCTCCTCGGTGCAAACTCGGGAAGCTTGCGCTGGTGTGCAATCCCCAGCAAAGCTTTCACGACACCGCTGACTCCCGGCATCTTCAGCGGAAGATTTGCGAGCGCGGGCGTTACACCCGGCACCAGAGAAGCCAGCCGCGCCCACTTGTCCATGAAGCCGAAGGCGTAGTCACGCACATGGCGGTGATGTCCCTGGTAGTAGTGCGCGAGGAACTCTGCCTTGTAGGTCGCCATGTCCACGTTGACGGGACACTCCGACTTGCAGGCCTTGCAGGAGAGGCAAAGGTCGAGAGCCTCTTTCACGTCTTCGTTCTGCCAGCCACGATCGAGCACGTCGCCTTCGAGCATCTCCCACAACAGATGGGCGCGGCCGCGGGTCGAATGCTTCTCCTCCTGCGTCACCATATAGCTGGGACACATCGTGCCCGGTCCCTGCTTGCGGCACGCCCCTACGCCGACGCAACGCAGAGTGGCCTCGGAGAGCGAGCCCTGATCGTCGGGGAGTTGAAAGAAGGTCTGCTGGTTGTGCGATTTGTAACCGTCACCAAGACGTAAATTCTCGGTCGCGTCGTAAACCTCGATCGGGTCCACGATGTGGCCCGGATTCATTTTGTTGTCCGGATCCCAGAGCGCTTTGAACTCACGGAAGGCCTCGATCAGCTCGCGCCCGAACATCTTGGGCAGCAGCACCGAGCGTGCCTTGCCGTCGCCGTGTTCGCCGGAAATCGATCCGCCGTGCGCGACCACGATGTCCGTCGCGCGATCGATGAACTCCCGGAATTTGCGGATGCCCTCCGCACTCTCGAGGTCAAAGTTGATGCGGAGATGCACGCATCCTTGGCCGAAATGCCCGTACATGGGGCTGCGATAACCGTATTCGCCCATGAGGGCAAAGAGTTGGCGCAGGTAGGAGCCGAGTTTTTCCGGTGGAACTGCCGCGTCCTCCCAGCCCTCCCACCCGTGTGGCTCGCCGGGCACAAAGACAGTCGCGCCCAGCGCGGACTCGCGAACGAACCAGATGCGTGCCGCATCAGCCGTCGAGTAAAGCTGCACCGAGGGCCGGCAGGCCAGTTTGGCAGCCTCGGTCTTGAAAGACTCGGCCTGAGCTTCGACCTCGGCGTCGCTCGAGGCGCCGAACTCGACCAGAAGAAACGAGTCGCCGGGAGGAAGCAGCGCGATGTCGTCCAGCGCCAGCCCCTTGCGCTGCATGAAGCCCATCAGCATCTTGTCGATGCCTTCCAGACCGATGGGATGGAACTCGAGGATGAACGGCACGTGGTCGGCGGCTATAAAGGCGTCCTCGAAGCCGACGACGACAAGCCTGCGGCACGGGGGGCTGTGCTTCAGATCGAGCGTCGCCCGCACAACCGTGACGCACGTACCCTCGCTGCCTACCAAAGCGCGGGCCACGTTGAATCCGTTCTCCGGCAGCAGCTCGTCGAGGTTGTATCCCGAGACACGGCGTGGGATGCGGGGAAACCGCTCGCGGATTAAGTGCTCGTATTTGTTACGAATTCGCGCAAGGCCGGCGTAAATCTGTCCCACTCTGCCTCCGCGGGAGACTACGCGCTGAAACTCCTCCTCCGTCGTTGGCCCCACGTTTATGCGTGTGCCGTCATAGAGGAGCACATCGAGCGCGCGGATGTTGTCGACGGTCTTGCCCCCCATCAGCGCGTGGGTTCCGCAGGAGTTGTTGCCGATCATGCCGCCCAGCGTGCAGCGCGAGTGCGTTGCCGGGTCGGGCGCGAAGGTCAGGTGATACTCCTCGGCCGCCTCGCGCACCCGGTCGAGCACGATGCCCGGTTCGACCACGGCGATCCGTGAATCCGGGTCGAGCGACAGGATAGACCGCATGTACTTCGAAAAATCGAGCACCACGGCCACATTGCAGCATTGGCCGGAGAGGCTGGTGCCCCCTCCGCGCGCAAGAATCGGAGCGCCCAGCTCGCGGCAGGCTGCGAATGTTGCCTGAACGTCCGCGATATCGCGTGGAACGACGACGCCGATCGGCACCTGCCGGTAATTCGAAGCGTCGGTAGCGTAGAGAGCGCGCGAGCTGCGGTCGAAGCGCACCTCGCCCTGAACGCTCCCCTGGAGACGGGCCTCAAGCTCGCGCAGAGCGTCGAAGCTCTCATGGGGATGTTGT
This sequence comes from uncultured Acidobacteriaceae bacterium, assembly GCA_963724375.1. Lineage (GTDB taxonomy): Bacteria > Acidobacteriota > Terriglobia > Terriglobales > Acidobacteriaceae > Silvibacterium. Next base: position 449,456 of record CAVRUM010000014.1, on the reverse strand, counting down.
GCGTTGTCAATGATGCGAAACTGCGACGCCATAGCTTGGGAAATCTCACGCCTCCTGCGGCAGATAATCGCTGGCCTGCGTCTGGTCGGCGCGCCGCTCATGCCCGAGCGCGTTGAGCAGCCAGGTGACGGCGGCTGAAACGAAAATGTTCGCCAGCAGCGCGGGAATCGCGGCGTACACCGCATAGGTGTGTCCGGCGATCTGGAAGGGGAAAATCGAGCTCTTCAACTCACGCGCCAGAGCCATGCCGGTCCCGGACATCATGCCCGCGGCCCATCCCCACAGCAGGGCGCGACCGTGGAACCAGCGCGTGAACAGCCCCAGCACCACGGCCGGAAAGAGCTGCGCGATCCATATACCGCCGAGCAGCTGCAGCTCGATGGCGTACTGCGCCTGCACAAACAGCACAAAGGCCAGTGCCCCGAACTTGATGAAGAGCGATACCAGCTTGGCGTGCCGCGACTCCTGCGCCGGAGTCATGGGTGTGCGGCGCAACTCGCCGTAGAGGTTGCGAGTGAACAGATTCGACGCCGCAATGGACATGATCGCGGCGGGGACGAGGGCGCCGATGCCGATGGCGGCCAAGCAGAATCCTGCAAACCAGCTCGGAAACATCTTCACGAAGAGCAGGGGCACCACGCTCGATGTGTCCGTAGTATGGATGCCGGCGGCGATGGCCATGTACCCGAGCAGCGCGATGAGCGCCAGGAGCAGATTGTAGGCCGGGATCATCGCCGCGTTGCGGCGGATGATTCGTCCGCTGCCCGCACTCAACACCGCGGTCGCGGTGTGGGGATAGAGCAAGAGGGCGATGGCCGAACCGATGGCAAGCGTGCTGTAGCTGAGATATTGCGGTGGCTTCAGTATGATTGATGCCGGAGTCTTGTGGGCGGCCAGCGCCGTTCCCGCCGCTGCGAAGATGTGCCCATACCCGCCGAGTTTCGCGGGCAGAATAACGATCGCCGCCAGCACCATGATGTAGAGCATCAGGTCTTTCACGATGGCAATCGCGGCCGGGGCGCGAAGCCCGCTTGAGTAGGTATACGCCGCTAATATGACGAAGGCCGCCACCAGCGGCCACTCGCCGTTAATGCCCAGTGCGGCAATCACTTCGCGCATGCCAACCAGTTGCAGCGCGATATATGGCATTGTTGCCAGAATGCCGGTGACAGCGAGGGCCATGGAGAGCGCTCTGCTGCCGTGGCGCGCGCGCGCGAAATCAGCCAGGGTTACGTAACCATTACGGTGACATACATTCCACAACCGCGGCAGGACCAGCATCATGTAGGGGTAGCCGAGAATGCAGTAAGGAATGGCGAAGAATCCCGGCGCGCCGGTTCCGTACAAGGCTGCCGGCACCGCGATCACCGTGTATGCCGTGTAGAAGTCGCCGCCGATCAGGAACCAGGTTATGAGGGTTCCGAAACGGCGGCCAGCGAGCCCCCACTCCTCCAGACTGTTCAGGTCGGCGCGTCTCCAGTGCACGGCAAGGAATCCCGCTGCCGTGACTAGCAGAAAACAGAAGCAGAACACAGCAATAGCGACAGCATGCGGGTAGGACGCCATGATCGGATGCTGCCTATCTTAACAAGGAGAAAAGAAACCGGGCTCTGGCTTGTTCGCTACCTCAGCAGGCCCGCGCCTGGCCACTCGTAAACGACAACCCCGAGATCGTTGAGCACCTGGATGGTTGTCTCGACGTTGCGCCGTACCTGGACGCGGTCCGCGCGTGCCTGCACGGCGTCTTCCTCAACCGCGACGACGCGGCCGTATGGCCAGGAATTTTCCGGGATGGCAGCCAGCGCCTCGGGCAGGTCGGAGAGGCGCAGTTCCAGATCGTGCCTGCGCGCATTCGCAGGATGCATCAGGTTGCCAGGCACTACCTCACTCTGCGGAGCCTCGGGATTCATCACCCGCAGCGTCACGGTTTTCTTGCCCACGATCAGGAATGGGTTGCCCCAGCTCTCCCGGGTGCGGATTCCCATGTAGCGGTTCTTCGCCGGCGGAGGAATCTGTTCCAGCTCCTGCCGCTCCGTATCGCGCTCGGCAATGGCGGCTTTGGCCTGTTGTGGAGTCGGCTTCGCCTCAGGCGGTGTTCCGCCTTGGTTGCTGGACGAACAGGCGCCAAGGCCTGCCGCCAGCGCGAGGGTTAAGAAACAGGAGCAAAATCTTTTCATCATGCAAATGCAGGGAGCGCCGGGCAGCCCCAGAATATCAAGGCAAAAGAGCGTGTTGAATGGAAAATCCCACCAGGAGTTACTTACCTTGCCAACTCGGAACCCGCTTTTCGAGAAAGGCCTTCGTGCCCTCAGCCTTGTCGGCGGTCGCGCAGCAGACTCCGAAGAGCGCGGCCTCGTACTTAAGCGCCTCATCGAGCGGCAGGTCGTATCCGTTGTGTACCGCATCCAGCGACCTTTCAATCGCAAGCGGAGCCTGCGCGCCGATCATCCGGGCAATTTGGCCGGCGCGCGCCATCAGCTGATCGGCCGGAACCACTTCTTCTACGAGCCCTATCCGCAGCGCTTCGGCGGCTGTGATCATCTCGCCAGTCAGGATCAGCTTCAGCGCCGCTCCCTTGCCCACCAGGCGCGGCAGGCGCTGCGAACCGCCGTATCCGGGAATGATTCCCAGCTTCACCTCCGGCTGGCCGAGCTTTGCCGCCTCGCTGGCGATGCGGATCGTGCAGGCCAGCGCGAGCTCGCAGCCGCCGCCGAGCGCGAACCCGTTGATGGCCGCGATCACCGGAACCCGCAGGGACTCGATTTTCGAAAACAGCCGCTGCCCCCGGAGAGCAAGCTGCTGCCCTTCGACGGCCGATACCTGCGCCAGCTCCTGAATGTCGGCTCCCGCCGCGAAGGCCTTCTCGCCGGCTCCGGTGAGAATCACGGCTCGGATCAAAGTGTCAGAGGCGATGGCATCGACTGCTTTATCCAGCTCGGTGAGCAGCGCCCGGTTGAGGGCGTTCAGGACTTTGGGGCGATTCAGGGTAATGACGGCCACGCCATCGCGCGCTTCAACAAGAATGTTTTCGTGAGTCGTTTCTTCGGTCATGGTGAACGGGTGAGGATAGCATGATCGAACTGAACGATGCGAAGGGCCGACGTCCAGTGTGATATCGTCCCGAGTCGGGAGCGGAGGTCGTTATCCTTTACACCATGCTCAACTCTCGTCTGCCCGCCCGCCGCGGTCTTCTCGCTGCCGTATGTCTCCTCCTTGCCCTCCTCACCGCTGTCCACTTCACCGGACGCGCCCACGCCGCCCAGAGCGCCACGCTTCAGGGTGACGCCGCACACCCGGCCCGTGCCCAGGGATGGGTGGATACGCGGCTGTACTTCGGACTCGGGCCCATCGACTCCGGCTCTGCTCAGGCTGGCCACTCCGAGCCCCGCGTCACCGAAGCCGAATGGATCGCCTTCCTCGACAAGGAAGTCACGCCGCGCTTCCCCGACGGGCTCAGCGTCTTCGAGTGCTATGGACAGTGGCAGGGCAAGGGGATGAGCCAGCCCGAGCGGCTGCGCTCCAAGGTGCTGGTCATCGACTATCCCGACTCGCCCGCCAACCGCGGCAAGATTGATGCCATCCGCGTCGCATGGAAGAAGAAGACCGGCGACCAGTCGGTGCTGACGGTTACCCAACCGGCACAGGTGTCGTTCTAAGGAAAGCGCGCTAAGAGTTGAGCCGGGCGCGGGCGATCGCGTCGAGCACGCCATTCAGGAAGTTGATCGACTCGGGAGCCGAGTAGCGCCGCGCAATTTCGAGCGCTTCGTTAATGATGATCGGCGCCGGCGTACCGGGAAAGCCCACCAGCTCCGCCACCGCGGCACGCAGCAGGTTGCGATCGACGGCGGCCATCCGCGGCAGCTTCCAATTGGCCGAATGCTCTTCGATCAGCGCGTCAATCTCAGCCTCACGAGCGGTAGCCACGCGAAAGATGTCTTCGGTGAAACCGCGCGTGTCGTCCTCGACGTCATCGCGCGTCTGCCAGAAGGTCTTGCGAACCTCGTCGGGGGTCTGCTTGCCGACGTCGGCCTGAAAGAGCATCTGCATGGCGAGTTCGCGGCTTTTGCGCCGCTTGCCGACGACGCTCATGAGCCGGCTTCGACTTTCTCGGCTGGCGCTGCCCCGAGCTTGCGGTGCAGCGAGACCATCTCGATCGCCGCCGAGGCGGCTTCGAATCCCTTGTTGCCTGCCTTGAGACCGGCGCGGTCGAGCGCCTGCTCCAGCGTCTCGCAGGTGAGCACGCCAAAGGCATGCGGAATCCCCGTCTCCTGCTGCGACTGGCCGATGCCGCGCGAAACCTCGTTGTAGATGGCCTCGTAGTGCGCGGTCTCTCCGCGCAGCAGGACGCCGAGCGTGATTACCGCATCGACCAGCTTTGTCTCGGCGATCTTGCGCGCTGCCGATGGAATCTCCCATGCGCCGGGAACCCGGATGATGTGCACCTCGTCCTTGCGCGCGCCGCTGCGATAGAGGCAGTCAAGCGCACCCTCGAGCAGGCGGTCGGTGATAACGGCATTCCAGCGGGCCACGACGATGGCAAATTTCATGTCTGTGGCTGACAGATCACCGGCGAGCGCCACCGGCTTGCCGCGCAGCGGATCCATCCATTCCCAGAAGGCGTAGGAGATGCCCGGCACCGGCTCAACCGTAAACACCCGCGACTTCCAGTGCGTGTCAGTTGTCGGGGAAATTCGGTTCGCCGCGTCGGCCTGGCTCAGATGCTTTTTAAGCCAGCGCTCCACCACTTCGCGGATCGAATCCAGCTCGGTCACCTCAATAAAGGTGTCGGTCTCACCCCGGGGCATGCCATCGACAAACTCCAGATTGCCCAGCGGAGCAAGAAAAGGGCGTCCGCGGCTCGTCTCGTCGTCCCAGCTCTTGCCAAACTCAAAGCCCAGCGCGGAAAAAAAGCTCACCAGCGTGTCGAAGACCGCCGGAGAGCTCGCGGGGCGAACCAGAGTAATGCCCTTAATCATATTCTTGAGATTATCAGGGACTCGTCGTTCAAACGTGAGCCTCGGCGCGACGAAGCTTGCCGATCTCTCCGGCTCATTGCAGCAGCTTCCGTCTATGGCGGGAACATACCTTGGGGACGTCCAGCTAGAGGGGAGATGCGGTCCTCAAAAGGGGGTCTTGGCTCAAATTCCGACTAGCCGACCCCTAAATGTATGATTCTACTGTTGTAAAATTTGATATAAAATCACTCAACATTTATGCATCTCTTGTGCTATAGTTTCATCAGATGTTGTGACGGTCGATCGCCACATCGGGGATCGGCAAAAACCAAACTGGATTTATTTGGAGGAATTTATGGCTATCACTCGTTGGGACCCATTTCGCGACATGTTTGCTCTGCAGAATCGTGTGAACTCGCTGTTCCAGGAGTTCAATCGCGGACAGGGCGAGACAGACGCTCTGGCCACGGCAGCCTTCGTTCCTGCGGTCGATATTTATGAGGACGAGCACAAAGTCGTTCTAAAGCTCGAGGTGCCGGGAATGAAGCAGGAAGACTTGGACATCCGCGTCGAGAACGATACGCTCACGGTTCGCGGCGAGCGCAAGTTCGAGAAGGAAGAGAAGGAAGAGAACTTCCACCGCATCGAGCGTCGCTATGGCAGCTTCTATCGTGCCTTTACGGTGCCGAACACCGTAAACACCGAAAACGTGAAGGCCAGCTACGATGCCGGAGTGCTGCGTATCGAGCTCGAGAAGCGCGCAGAAGCCAAGCCGAAGCAGATCAAGGTGCAGGTTGGCTCCGGAGCAGCGGCCCCCAAGCAGGTTGAGGGAGCTGCAGCTCCGAAAGCAGCCGAAACCAAGACTGCTGCGTAATCAGGGGTGTCCGCGTTCAACAAGTACCCCGCGCGGACGGCCCTTGCGGAGGCGAGGCTCCGGCTTCGCCTTGCGCAACAGCAGAGGGAGGGTTGAAGTTGGATATCCAGCTCCCCTCCCTCTCATTTTGTTGTGTCAAAATTTCTGATTAATCGAGAACCTACATGGCAATCCGTTGGGAAAAATTCACGGTCAAGTCTCAGGAGGCGGTTCAGGCGGCCAGCCAGCTCGCTACAGAGAACGGCAACCCGGAAGTCCTTCCCCTTCATTTACTCTCCGCGCTCATCGAAGACCGCGACGGCATCATTGTTCCGGTCCTGGAAAAGCTGGGCGTGCCCACGGTGCAGTTGCGCGCGCAAATAGAGGAGGCGATCGGCAAGCTTCCCAAAGTCGCCGGCGGTACGCAGCCCAATGCGTCTGGCGCACTGAACAAAGTCTTCGAGCGCGCCTTCAAAGAGGCTGACCAGTTCAAAGACGAGTTCGTTTCGACCGAGCATCTTCTGTTAGCCCTCGCGGAGCAGAAGAACGACGGTGCTCAACTGCTGCTGGCATCATTCGGAGCCACACACGACGCAATCCTCAAGAGCCTCACGAGCGTTCGCGGCACGCAGCGTGTGACCGATCAGAATCCCGAGGCCAAGTACCAGGCGCTGGAAAAATACGGCAAGGATCTGACGGAACTCGCCCGGCGCGGCAAGCTCGATCCGGTGATCGGGCGCGACGAGGAGATCCGCCGAGTGATCCAGGTGCTTTCCCGGCGCACCAAGAACAATCCGGTGCTCATTGGCGAGCCTGGCGTCGGCAAGACCGCCATCGTCGAGGGCCTTGCGCGCAGAATCATGCATGGCGACGTGCCGGAGATTTTGCGCAACAAGCGCGTCATCGCACTCGATCTTGGATCGATGCTTGCCGGAGCGAAGTATCGCGGCGAGTTCGAAGACCGCCTGAAGGCGATCCTTAAAGAGATCGAGGACTCGAACGGACAGATCGTCCTCTTCATCGACGAGCTGCATACGCTGGTCGGCGCAGGAGCTGCCGAAGGCGCAATTGACGCCTCGAACATGCTCAAGCCGGCGCTGGCGCGTGGCGAGCTGCGCGCCATCGGCGCAACCACGCTGAATGAGTACCGCAAATACATCGAGAAGGACGCTGCACTCGAACGCCGCTTCCAGATCGTCTTCGTTGGCGAACCAAATGTCGAAGACACCATAGCTATTCTGCGCGGCCTGAAGGAGCGCTACGAGGCCCACCACCATGTCCGCATCAAGGACTCGGCGATCGTCGCCGCGGCGACTCTGTCGCACCGCTACATCTCCGACCGCTTTCTGCCCGACAAGGCGATCGACCTGGTCGATGAGGCGGCAGCCTCACTCGCCATCCAGATTGGCTCGGTGCCGACCGAGATCGATGAGATCGAGCGCGAAGTAACTTCGCTTGAGATCGAGCGGGCCGCGCTGAAGCGGGAGACCGACAAGGCTTCCAAAGAGAGGCTGGAGCAGGTCGAGCGCCAGATTGCCACGCTCAAGGAAGAGGCCGTCGGGCTGCGCGCCCGCTGGCAGAAGGAGCGCGAAGCCATCACTCGCATCAGCGATCTGAAGAAGAAGATCGAGGAGCTGCGTTTCGAGGGCGAAGAGCAGACACGCCGGGGCAATCTTGAACGCTCCGCGCAGATTCAGTACGGCGAGCTGCCGAAGCTAGAAGCCGAGCTGAAGAAGCTGACTGCGCAGCAGGATGGCAACCATGGTCCGCGCATGCTGAAGGAAGAGGTGGACGAGGAAGACGTTGCCCGCATCGTCAGCAAGTGGACCGGCATTCCGGTTTCGAAGATGCTCGAGGGTGAAGTCAAGAAGCTCGTCGAAATGGAGAACCGGCTGCGCGAGCGCGTCATCGGCCAGGACGAAGCCCTGAAGACGGTGGCCAGCGCCATTCGCCGCTCGCGCGCCGGCCTGAGCGATCCGAAGAAACCGATCGGCTCGTTCATCTTCCTCGGACCCACTGGCGTCGGCAAGACGGAGACGGCGAGAGCTCTCGCCGAGTTTCTCTTCGACGATGAGCAGGCGATGGTGCGCATCGACATGTCGGAGTACATGGAGAAGCATGCAGTCGCGAGGCTGATCGGCGCGCCTCCGGGATACATCGGTTATGACGAAGGCGGCCAACTCACCGAAGCGGTGAGGCGCCGACCCTACTCGGTCGTGCTGTTCGATGAGATCGAGAAGGCGCATCCTGATGTCTTCAACGTGCTGCTGCAGGTGCTCGATGACGGGCGGTTGACAGACTCGAAGGGACGCACCGTTGATTTCAAGAACACGGTGCTGATCATGACCTCGAACCTGGGGTCGCAGTTCCTGAATGCCAGCTCGCTCACGACTGAGGCGGCCTATGACCGGGCACGCGACCAGGTGATGGATGTTCTTCGCCAGAGCTTTCGTCCGGAGTTCCTGAACCGTGTCGACGACATCGTGATCTTCCGCCCGCTGGGCGAGGAGCAACTGTCGCACATCATCGACCTGCGGCTCAAGGACCTGGAGCGTCTGTTGGCTGATCGCCACATCACAATCGAATTGACCGATGGGGCGAAACATCAGCTCATGCAGAGCGGTTACGATCCGGCTTACGGTGCTCGTCCGTTGAAGCGCGCAATCCAGCGGCTCATTCAGGATCCGCTGGCGATCAAGATCCTCGATGGCGAGGTTCTTCGCGGCGATCACGTCGAGGTGGACGCCGATCCGAAGAACAACCAGCTCAAGTTCGAGGTCGAGACCGCTGGCCGCACGGTTGAAGCCTGAGGATCAAAACAGCAAAGCCCCGCAGGAGATTCTCGGCGGGGCTTTTTCTTTGGGCTAAGTGCAATGCTCACGGCACCGTGATCACCACTTTGCCGATCTGCTGATTCGACTCGAGATATTTGTATGCTTCCACCACCTGAGCGAAGGGAAAGGTCCTATCAATCTTTGGCACAAAACGCCCGTCGGCGAGCCGGTCGTAGACATACTCCTTGGCAACTTTCAGCAGGTTCGCGTGTGCCGTGATCTCCCAGAGCGTGTAGCCGCGAAACGTTAGGCCCTTAGCCAACGCCTGCAACAACGGAAACGGGGTTGCCTGCATCGCGAGCACGCCGTATTCAAAAATGATGGCGTTATTGGACGCCGTTTTTGCCAGTTGCTCGACAAATGGCCCGCCCACCGGATCGAAGATCACCCGCGCACCGGTGCCGCCCGTAATGCTGTGCATCCTGAGGACTATATTTTCCTCTTCCGTGACGATCACATGATCGGCGCCCAGCGCCATAAGCTGGTCGCGTTTCTTCGAGGTCCGCGTCGCCGCGATTGCAATCGCTCCCACGTCTTTCACAATCTGGATGGCGGCCAACCCGACACTGCTCGACGCCGCGGGTATCAGCACAAAATCCCCCGCGGTGACATGACCAAACTCAATGAGGGCGCCGTAGCCGGTAATGTACTGCATCCAGATCGCAGCGCCTTCGATGGCGGAAAGATTGGCGGGATACTCACCCAGTGCCGCGACGGGAACTATCACTTCATCGCCAAGCATGCCGTACTTGACCATCGAAAACGCGGGAATCGCGCTGACGCTCTTGCCGATCCAGTCTTTATCCACGCCCGGACCGACCTCGGATACCACTCCCGCCGCCTCGTACCCGAGGCCTGACGGAAGCGTCGGTTCTTCGAGATAGATGCCGTGATAGAACATGGACTCGGCGCGGTTCAGCCCGATCGCCTCGACGCGAAGCCTGACCTCGCCTTTCCTCAGCTCGCGTGACGGTAAATCTTCGATTTTTAGATTCTCTGGGCCACCGTATTCATAAAACCGCACGACTTTCGCCATGAGAATTTCCCCTCCGCGGAGATTCTACGGCGCTCCAGCTCGGAAAGGCTCGGAAAACCCAAAACCCAGAATCACCGGGACCGGTCTGGGAAGCCCGGCAAAGCCCGAGGGCGTCGAATCTGTTGTTAGATTTGGGGAGTAACTCTCTGATCGCGCAGCCGGCCGGCGAATTCGTCGAAAAGCCCGCGTCCGCCGCGGGCTTTCGCATTTACACCCACTCGCCTTTGCGCATCAGCGGCTCGGCCTGTCCGGCGGGGGTGATGCCGTCCACGTCCATCTTCCCGGACCCGATCATCCAGTCCACGTGAATCAGGCTATCGTTGGCTCCGAGCTTTGCCAGCTCTTCCTTGGTCAGCTTGTCGCCGTCCTTGAGGCACGAGCTGTAGGCCTGACCCAGAGCGATGTGGCACGCCGCGTTTTCGTCGAAAAGGGTATTTGAAAAGAGAAGGCCGCTCTGCGCGATCGGTGAGGAATGCGGCACGAGCGCCACTTCGCCCAGCCGTCCAGCGCCGTCATCGGTGCCGATCATCTCCTGCAGGACCTCCTGCCCTCTGTCGGCCTTCGCCTCGACCACTCGCCCGCCCTCGAATCGCACCCGGATGCCTTCGATCATCGTGCCCTGGTGCGAAAGCGGCTTCGTGCTCGTCACCGTGCCTTCCGTGCGGTCCTTGTGCGGCGTTGTGAATACTTCTTCCGTCGGCATGTTCGGAATGCAGTACTGTTCGTTTCCTGCCGTCATGCCTCCGCCCAGCCAGAGATGGTCGTCCGCGAGCCCCACCTTCAGGTCGGTGCCCGGAGCTTTGAAGTGCAGCGCCGAATAGCGCTTTTCGTTGAGTATGTCCGCGCGCCGGTGCAGCCCCGCATCGTGCGCTTTCCACGCCGCAACCGGATCCGGCGCATCGACTCTTGACGCCGCAAAGATCGCGTCCCACAGGCGGGCCAGAGCTTCATCGGCGGGTAGGGCTGGAAAGACGGTTGCCGCCCACGCCGGAGTTGCCGCGGCGACAATCGTCCAGTTGATATCGTGGCGCGTGATCAGCTCAAGCGCCGGCCGGTATGCTTTCGAGACGGCGCGGTTCGCGCGGCCGACTTTCTCCGGGTCTTCCTGCGAAAGCAGCGCCGGATTGCCGCCCGCCACCGCCAGCCGTGCCGCTCCGCTCCTGAACGCGTTGGCCATGCCGTCATAGAGCCATCCGGCGGCGTAGTCGAAGCTCTCGTTCGGGGCGTACCTGTACCGCAGCAGCTGTGCCTCTTCATCAGCCAGCAGCGTCGTTACCAGCTTCGCGCCAGCCTTGTAGGCCTGCTCGGTGATCCGCCGCACCAGCGGCAGAGTGTCGAGTGTAGCCGTCATGACCAGTTCCTGGCCGGGTGCAAGCCCCAGGCCTACACGGATGGCGACTTCGGCGAGGCGGTCAAGTTTCTGTTCATGGGTGAGGGCGACTGGAGTTTCGATAGCAGAGGCAGACATGCTTCAAGTTTATCGCCAGCGAATCCGGGGCACGCTCGCCCCTGAGCCAAAATCTACTTCTTGCCACTGGCTTCCTGATCGGTAATGAGCACGACGTCTGAGCTTGAACTCCGTGTTGCAGTCGCCAGTTGTTTGCCGGTGGGCGACCATTGCAGGTCCCAGATTCTTTCCGGCACCGGATCGATGAGCGTGTGTGGCGCATTCCCATCGAGCGGCTGATAGAGGATTGTCCGGCCTCCGTTTTGAAGTATCGAGTACGCCACGGCCCGGCTGTCAGGCGAGTAGTGCACTCCGCTGCCGGCATTGTCGCTCGCATTCAGGGGAACGATATAAGAAACCCGGCGCGAAGCCAGGTCGACCGACCTGAACTCAACCTTCGTCGCGCCCAAACCCTGATTTTCGTACCCTGCCAGCCGACCGTCGGGCGAAATGTAAAAAGAGTTGGCATTAGTCGTTGGAAGCAACTGTTTTGGTGTTCCGCCGGCGAGAGGAACAGACCACAACGAAGCCGCATATCCACCTTCTCGCACGGTGAAATACACCTGCTGGCTGTTCGGCGAGCAGAACGGCCAGCGTGCGACCCCCGCCGTTGTGAGCTGGGCGATCGACCCTCCATCCGCATCCATACGGAAAAGCCGTGCTTCCCCGCCTCCCTTGGGGAAACCCGTAAAGAGGATATGGCCGTCCGGACAGGCATTGATGTAATTCCCGAGGTCGATATCGCCGGTATCGAACGTTTGCACCCTTCCGGTGGCGCGATCGATCGACCCGATCGCGATATCCGGAACGATGAAGAGAACCCTGTCTTCGCCAGCCCAGGCGATCGTGTATGGTGTGATCCTCAGCGGCGCTGTCGAAACCGGCGCTCCGCCATCACCCTTGTAATACGAGATGCTGGAATCGATGTTGGTGAGCACCGTAGCCAGCGTGCGCCCGTCCGCGGAGAGTGCGAGCTGGCTGTACGCGTTCACGTCGTTGGTCACCGGATGAAACTCACCGGAAGGCGTGGTGATGATGCCAATCTGGGCGCGGTCAGTATGGGGTTTCAGGTAAAAGACCAGCAGGTGCCGGCCATCCGGCGTCCACACCAGGTTCGTGCGGCTATCCGGGGAGTTTTGAAACAGGATGTCCGCGGGAGCGGCTATGGTCGTCACTTTCTTCGAGGAGAGATCGAGAACCCCGATCGCAGAGGCCCTCGCCGGTGGAACCGTGCCCGTCCATGCGATCCGGCTGCCATCCGGAGACCACACCGGCGGCGCAAGCCACTCGAGGGTGGTGTAAATTACCTGGTCGTTGTCTCCATCCTTGCCGGAAATATGGATCTCCGAGAAGTGGTCCTTGCGGTCGGGAGTCAGTCTAAGATAGACGAAGCGATTACCGTCCGGCGCAAAACTTACCGTGCTGTCGATGTTAAAGATGATCTGTCTCGGCGTGCCCCCAAAGACCGGCATCACATAGAGGGCGCGAAGCGAATCGTTCTCCGGCGTACCCCGCGTGAAGTAGAGGTAGTTGCCGTCCGGCGAAAAAGTAAGGCCGACGTACTCGTTTCCGAATGGACCCAGGATCTGCGTATCGGTGTTGGTCGCGGTATTCCTCACCCAGAGCGTGCGCTGGCCGCCGTCGTTCTTCACTTCAGCCAGAAAGCGCCCGTCGGCGGAAAGCGCAACGTTCTCGATATTGCCGGAATTCGTGATTTGGGAAACTGCAATGTTCGCAAACGGACGGGGCATCGGCCAGAAGCGCCACGCTGCAAACCCGGCTACAGCCAGCAGCACCAGCGCCGCCAGCACCCACGCCAGCCGGTGCGATTTTCGTGGAGCTTTTTCCGCAACCGGCACGGCCGCCGCGCTCGCCGCCACCGATTGCCCGCTCGCCGGCGTCATCCCGGAAGCGCCTCTGCCCGTCGACGGCCCTACTGGCCCGCTCGCGCCCCCGCCCGTGTCCCGTTCGGCAGGTGCTACAGGCACAGCCGTTACGTTGCCCGAACTCTTCCGCTGCAGGCGCTTCAGCTCGGCGCGAAGCTCGGCGGCGGACTGGCAGCGCAGCTCGCGGTCCTTTTCCAGCGCATTGTTCAGCGTCTGCTCGAACTCCGCCGGTAGCTGTGCGTTGAGCGAAATCGGCGCGGTGGGCGGCTGATTCAGGATGCGATCGAAGACGATGGCGGTGGTCGCTCCCTGAAAGGGGTGCTGGCCGGTCGCCATCTCGTAGAGCACGACCCCAAGGGAGAACAGATCGCTGCGCGCGTCCAGTGCTTCGCCTCTCGCCTGTTCCGGAGACATATAGGCGACCGTGCCGACCGACAGGCCATCCCTGGTTATCGGCTTTACGAACGTGGGTCTTTCCGGATCGGGGCTGGCGGTGTAACCATCCAGCGCAGCATCGAGCTTCGCCACTCCGAAATCCAGCAGCTTTGCCTGCCCCGAATTGGTCAGAAAGATATTGGCCGGCTTGATGTCGCGATGCAGAATCCCCTTGCGGTGCGCGGCATCGAGTGCATCCGCCAGTTGCGTCCCCATCTCCAGCAGACGAGCATAGGGCATCACTCGGCCGTGGTACGCCATTTCCAGGCTGCTCCCCTCGAGCAGCTCCATCACGATAAATGGAGATTCCGTTGACTCGTCCAGGTCATGGATGGTGCAGATAGCCGGATGATTCAGCGCGGAAGCTGCGCGTGCCTCAACCCAGAAGCGCTCCAGCGCGGCGCTGTCCTCACCGATCGTCTCGCCGAGCAGCTTGACCGCAACGTGCCTCCCCAGCTTCTGATCGACAGCTTCATAGACGACACCCATGCCGCCCTGCCCAAGGCGGCGAATCACCTTGTAGTGGCCCAGGAGCGTGCCAGGCGCTAATTCCTTCACGCTCAAATATCTTGCACGTCTCAGTGGAGGACGGCAAGGAAAATGCTCAGAGTCGATGATTGCGGGGACGCTTCCGCCACGTTAGGACATCTGCTGATAAATCCCCGACCGCCTTACCCAGTCGCGGCCCTGCTTTTCGAGATAGACCCACTCGCCGGCAGAACACAGGTTCGCGCACCAGACGTTGACGTAGACCAGCGCGGCCGTCTGGGCATTGTTGAAATAAACCGCGCTGAAGTACGTTATGCCGCTGCCGGTCGATGCGCTCCTGCGCAGATCCTTGACTCGTTGTTCGTTGATAAATGGATAAGCGTGGCTCAGGTGGCGATCATCGCTATTGAGCCGGAAGCGTTCGTATTTGCGTGCTTCGAAATCGCGGGCGGCTTCATCGAAAGCCTCCACGTTGTCCGGCGGAGCCTTGAGCTGTCCTCGCGGTGGAATGGCAGGGTTCATGTCCGAAATGTTGATGGTTGTATCGGCGAGGTCCCACTGGCGTACGTTGCGGGGAGAGATATGGTCGAACCGCGCTCCTGGCAGGAGCAGGGAATAGATCGCATAGGAGTCCGCCGCGCGGCTGGGCGGCAGCAGGGGCACGTCGGAGTCAGCGCGTGCTCCACCTGCAGGAACGCTCGACATTTTCTCGTAAATTCCCGAACGTCGCACCCAGTTCCCGTTCTGCTTTTCGAGATAGATCCACTGCCCCTGCTGGCAGAGGTTCGCGCACCAGTTGTTCATGTAGACCAGGGCTGCATGGTGGTTCGCGCTGAAATACACTTCGCTGAAAAACGTCACGCCTGGATAGCCGGCGTACTTCGACTGCAAGGCCGACCCGGCATCGACGGCTGTTTTGGCTCTTCGCAGCTCCTCTACCTGGATGCCGTCGAGCAGCTTGTATGGCTGCGACAGGTTGAAGTGCTCCGCGAGCTGGATACGCTGATATTTCCGCGTCTGAAAATCGCGTACCGCCTCCTGAAAACGGTTCGGATGCTCCTTCGGAGCTTGCAGCTGACCTTCGGGAGGAATCGCCGGATTCATGTCGGAAATGCTGATGGTCGTATCGGCGATCGCCCAGCGGTCTGAAGACATCGAGTCAAATGGAGCACCCGGCATCAGCAGCGAATAAATTTCGTACGAATCGGTCGCGCGGTCATCCGGCATCGGGATTGCGCCCGAATCGGCCAGAACGCCGCTCAGCGGAGCCGAGGTGCCAAAGACAACGGCAATCGCACTGAAAATAAGGAGCTGTCGGAGCATTCGAGACTCCCCGGAAAATAAAGGCCCTTAGTCCTATGACGGCTGGGCCTCCTCAGACGTTTGCACATCTGGCGACGGGTTCAGTGCGCGTCAGCCGCCCCGGCCGTGTCCCAGGGTGCCGCTCCCCTTGGCGGAGCATCCGTGTCGCGGCCCTTGACCCGGTCGTACATGTATTCGTCGCTCGTCGTTCCGAGCGCCTCATTGTAGAGTACGGCTTCGCCGGTTACCTCGCGCAGCTCGTCAGAAAAGTTATGTTCGGCCGTTAGCCGGTCGGCTGTCGCGGCGATCTCCAACTTGCTGGTTTTAATGAACTTCTGAAATCCTCGATCGAGGATGTGGGCAATCTCCCCGCCCAGCACAACCCCTGGCTTGTGAAGAACGGCCGTGCCCTTGCCGTCTTTCGCGAGAGCGATTACCGCCGCGCAGCCGTATTTCGAGACGCGGAAGCCGCCTGCGACGCCGGGCTCCTCTCGAACATCAAATTGGGAGCTGCGAAGCTTGTCCAGAATCTGATCGAAGTTCAGCGACGTCTGCTTGAAGGTCAGAGGGGTGGGCTTTTTTAGCATTCCGACTTGCTCCGTGGTTCGAATTCAGATGCTGGCCGAGGCTTCCGATTGTAGTGTCGACGCACCAAAGTTACACTAAAGACTGGCGCAAAACG
Organism: uncultured Acidobacteriaceae bacterium; assembly: GCA_963724375.1. GTDB lineage: Bacteria > Acidobacteriota > Terriglobia > Terriglobales > Acidobacteriaceae > Silvibacterium. The sequence continues at coordinate 433,537 of CAVRUM010000014.1, read as the reverse complement.
GCTGCTCCAACTGTCGCATATCGGGCGGAGCCGTGCAATGAAGTCGTGACGGCAGCAACGCAAACTGGAAGATTGATGGCCACAGTCACCAATCCGGCGGCTTTTTCTCTCGGGACGACGCTTCTCGAGCGCATCGGCAACACGCCTTTGGTGCGGCTTGAGCGGCTGACAGCGGACCTGCCCGGCATTCAGATCCTCGGCAAGGCCGAATGGGCTAACCCTGGCGGCTCGGTCAAGGACCGTGCGGCCTCGGCCATCGTCGCCGACGCGCACCAGCGCGGCCTGCTCACCGCCGGCAAGCATCTGCTCGACGCCACGAGCGGCAACACCGGCATCGCCTATGCCATGCTCGGCGCGGCGATGGGATTTCCGGTGACCCTCTGCGTGCCGTCCAATGTTTCACCGGAGCGCAAGCGCATCCTCGCCGCCTACGGGGCCAAGGTGGTCTGGACCGATCCGGCCGACGGCTCGGATGGCGCCATCCGCAAGGCCCGCGAACTCGCCGCCGACTCCGCCAGGTATTACTACGCGAACCAGTACGGCAACGACGCCAACTGGCGCGCGCATTACAAGACCACGGCCAGCGAGATCTGGGAGCAGACCGCCGGGCAGATCACGCACTTTGTCGCTGGGCTCGGCACCAGCGGGACTTTTGTCGGAACTACGCGCCGCCTCAAGGAATTGAACCCGGCGATCCAGTGCATCTCCATGCAGCCCGACTCGCCTTTTAACGGCCTCGAAGGGCTGAAGCACATGGCCACGGCCATCGTGCCATCGATCTACGACGCCGCTCTTGCCGACCGGAATGTGGAGATGGGGACCGAGGCCGCCTACGAAATGGCCAAGCGCCTCGGCCGTTCCGAAGGACTGCTGGTCGGGGTCTCCTCCGCTGCTGCCGTTGCCGCCAGCCTGCGCATTGCGGAAGAAGAGGCCGCGGCGGGCCGAGAAGCCGTCATTGTTACAATTTTGTGCGACTCCGCTGACAAGTATTTGAGCGAGCGGTTTTGGGAAGAATAAAGAAAAGTGAGCGGAACTAGTTTTTTCGAATCATAAAAAGGAGCGGTCCGGTCCGATGCTGAAGCTGACTGAGCAGATATACGACGCAATCCGACGCCATGGGGAAGAGACTTATCCCCATGAGTGTTGCGGCGTCCTGCTCGGCGGCTCCCGAATCGACGAAAACGGGGACGGCGTCAACGACGTTGAGGACGCGGTTCGCGCCGGCAACACCCGCACCGACTCGGCCCACAACCGCTACAGCATCGCCCCGCAGGAACTCATCCGCATCCAGCGCGAGGCGCGCCAACGCTCGCTAGATATCGTCGGCTTCTATCACTCGCATCCGGATCACCCCGCGAAGTGGTCAAAGACCGATTTCGCCGAGGCCCACTGGATCGGCTGCTCCTACGTCATCACCTCCGTTCGCGAAGGCGTGGCCGCGGAGACCAATTCCTTTTTGCTCACGGGAACCACCGAAGAGAACAAGGCTTTCGTGGACGAGCCGGTCGAAGTCGGCGTCCTCGAAGCCGAGCGATGTTGTTCCTAATCTCGTTCGCTGGCTGCTCCGGACATCAGTCCGGCCTTCCCCAACCAGTTTCGGCGCTCCCGCCGAAACTCATGAGCTTATGAGGGCGAATCGAAAATGAAGATCCACATCCCCACGCCGTTGCGGGTTTACACCGACAAGCAGGACACCGTTGGAGTCGAAGCCTCCACGGTGGGCGAAGCGCTCGATGCGCTGACCTCGCGCCATCCCGATCTGCGCAAGCACCTCTACTCGGATGAGGGCAAGCTGCGCGCCTTCGTCAACGTCTATCTCAATGACGAAGACATCCGCTACCTGCCCGAGAAGGAAGCAACCCACGTCAACGGCAAGGACGAGCTGTCGATCATCCCTTCGATCGCCGGCGGGACCGGCCGGGACTGGCCGTCCAGGCGGCGCTGATCTAAGGCATTCATGGTTAAGAGCTGCTTCTCGGGAATCCTGATGCTTTGTGCCGCTGTGCCCGCTGTGGCGCAGACGGCGTCGTTCGTCGATTCGGCAACGGGGGTGAGCTTCCAATATCCGAAGGAGTGGAAGCGCGCGGACGGGGGTCAGTTTTACAGTCCTCCCACGATGGTCCCGCAGAGTGCGCAAGTGCTCGGAGCCGTGGTAAGGAGTGCCGGCAAGCCCCAGAAGACTACGCTGTCAGGCGCCCAGTTTCTCTACGCTTTCGACAAAAATGCTTCTTCTGAAGCCTGCCTGCATCCTCACAATGAGGGCGATTCTGCGAAGCCCACGATAGACACCGTGAGGATCGGCAATATCTCTTACGCGCACAATCACTCTGAGGAGGGCGGCATGTGCCACCAGGAGCAGGAAAATGTGTACACCGCTTACGTCAACAATGCGTGCTACCTCTTCGACCTGTCGGTCCACACTATTTGTTCCGGGGTCATAGATGGGATGCGCGACGCGCCCCCCTCGGAGCTTGCAGCGATCCAGGCGAGGCTCGACGACATTTTGAAGACCGTGCAAATTGGCCCCGCCGGCGCGGTCACAACTGATCCGTAGTTTGAAGGACACTCGATATGGCAACGACACTTGAACATCCAGCGGCCCTGCCGCAACTCAGCAACGACGAGATCGCGCGTTACTCGCGCCACCTGATTCTTCCGGAGGTCGGCCTCGAAGGCCAGCAAAAGCTCAAGGCCGCGAAAGTCCTCTGCGTCGGCACTGGAGGCCTCGGCTCGCCTCTCGCCTTCTACCTCGCCGCCGCCGGAATCGGCACCCTCGGCCTGGTTGACTTTGACGTCGTCGACGAGAGCAATCTGCAGCGCCAGATCATTCACACGACGAAAGACATCGGCCGTCCCAAGATCGAATCCGCTGCGGAAAAGCTCAAGGCACTCAATCCGCACATGAACGTCGTCAAGCATGAGACGATGCTCACCAGCGCCAATGCCCTCGAGATCATCCGCGACTACGACATCGTCGCCGACGGCACCGACAATTTCCCCACACGCTACCTCGTCAACGACGCCTGCGTTCTTACCGGCAAGCCTAACGCCTACGGGTCCATTTTTAGATTCGAAGGCCAGGCCAGCGTCTTCGCCACCGAGGAAGGCCCCTGCTACCGCTGCCTCTATCCCGAGCCGCCGCCGCCCGGTCTTGTTCCCTCGTGCGCGGAGGGTGGAGTTCTTGGCATCCTGCCCGGCCTGGTTGGCGTCATCCAGGCGACGGAAGTCATCAAGCTCATCCTCGGCAAAGGTCAGCCGCTCATCGGACGCCTGCTGCTCGTCGACTCGCTCAACATGAGCTTCCGCGAGCTCAAGCTGCGCAAGAACCCCGAATGCCCAGTATGCGGAACGCATCCGACGGTGACCAAGCTCATCGATTACAACCAGTTTTGCGGCATCACTCCCGAACCAAAGGCAAACTCAGTGAACGGAACACCAGTGCAGAACGGCATTCCGCAGATCACCGCGGTCGAGCTCAAGAAGCGCCTCGATAACAAGGACGATATTTTCGTCCTCGATGTGCGCGAGCCCCACGAATATCAGATCGCCAACCTCGGCGCGAAACTCATCCCCCTCGGCGATCTCCCCGCCCGCGCCGGCGAGCTCGACAAGAACGCTGAGATTATCGTCCACTGCAAATCAGGCGGACGCAGCCAGAAGGCCTCGGAATTTCTCGCTCAGAACGGTTTCAAGAAGGTCTGGAACCTCGCCGGAGGTATCACTGCCTGGTCCAACGACGTCGACCCGAAGATCCCGAAGTATTAGAAATCAAACCATGCAAGAGACCGCGGCGTGCCTGATGGCGCGCCGTTTTCTTTGTCCTGCGCAACGCCGACCGTCGAAGCCGTTGCCGTGCTATAAGCGCACGCCAGAGGCGTCCTGCCACCGTTCGCCGTCATCCTTTTGCTGTCTCGTCCCTCTTGTGCGTATACTCGCGATTGCACACAGAAGGCACGTGCGCTATGGACCTTATTCTTGTTCGAGTTGCCTTTCTCCTGGTTCTTTGTGTTGTTTGCTTCGTCCTCCGGCCCTTCGGACTCAACCCCTGGATCTCCGCCGGCCTGGGCGCAGTAGCAGCGTCTCTGGTCATCCTTTTCGAGCTACGGGTGCGCGCGCTCAGCCTGAGGAGGCTCTTCGGAGCCGTCATAGGGAGCACGCTCGGCATCGCCGGGGCATTTCTCACTTCTCTCGTGATCCGCAACAGCCTGCCGCCGGGACCGGCGCAAGGGACGCTGCAGATCTTCGTTCTGCTCCTCATGGGCTACATCGGGCTGGTTATCGGGACGAGCAAGGGAGACCTGCTGAACCTTGGCGCTCTTGGCGACCTGTTTTCATCCGAGCGTGCCCAGGGCAAGCGCAACATCAAGGTCCTCGACACGAGCGCCATCATTGACGGCCGCATCGCAGACATGGCCGAGACCGGTTTCCTCGAGGGCGCTCTTGTCGTTCCCGAATTCATCCTGCGCGAGCTGCAAATGATCGCCGATTCTCAGGATGGATCGCGCCGCCAGCGTGGCCGCCGCGGCCTCGACGTGCTGCAGAAGATGCAGGCCAACAGCCAGCTCACAGTGCAGATTGTCAGCAATGACTATCCGAATATCCGCGAGGTCGACCTCAAGCTGATCGAGCTGGCGAAGGCGTTCGAAGCCAAGATCCTTACCAACGACTTCAACCTGAACAAGGTCGCCCACCTCCACAACGTGCCTGTGCTCAACATCAACGACCTCGCCAACTCACTCAAGCCGGTCGTGCTGCCCGGCGAGAAGATGCAGATCGTGATCCTGAAGGAGGGCAAGGAGTACAACCAGGGGGTCGGCTATCTGGACGACGGCACGATGGTGGTGGTCGATCACGCGCGGCGCATGATCGGCCGGTCTGTTGAAATTTCTGTTACCTCGGTGCTGCAGACCGCGTCGGGCAAGATGATCTTCGGCAAGATGGACGACCCTCAGCGGCTCGAGGGCACGCGCGGGATCGAACTGGCCCACTGAGCCGCCCGGTTTCAAATCAGGACAGCCCTGCCCAACTATTACCGAAGTCTTACATCCGTCGGCAGCTGTAGTTCGCTACGTTAAAGATAGGAGTGTGTCTCGCGGAGACATCCGCGGCGGCCGCCCCGCATTTCGCCATGAACACGCTGCCGGAAACCGCCCCCGCTGAAATCCTCTCCACCGAAACGCTGCAGGCTGATGCGCAGGCGCTCACCCAGAGCCGCTCGGCGCGCCTTAACTGGAACTTTGCTTTTTGGCTCACCGCCTTTCATCTCGCCGCGATCGCTGCCCTCTTCTTTTTCAGCTGGTCGGCCCTCGCGGTCTTCCTTGTCCTGTGGGTCCTCGCGCAGAACATCGGCATCGGCATGAGCTATCACCGCCTGCTCACGCACCGCGGGTACACCACCCCGAGATGGGTCGAATACGTCCTCGCCGTCTGCGGCACGCTTGCGCTTCAGGGCGGACCCATCTATTGGGTCGCGGTTCACCGGCTCCATCACCAGCTCACCGATCGTCCCGGCGATCCGCACTCGCCTCGCGACGGCGGGTGGTGGTCGCATACCGGCTGGATCCTTCACGGGACGCTCAGAAACAGAAACGCTCTACTTACCCGCTACGCTCCCGATCTGACGCGCGACCGCTTCTACGTCTGGCTCAGCCGCTATCACTGGGTTCCCGTCACCGTTGTCGGCATCGGCCTCTATTTCGCCGGTGGGTGGTCGTGGGTCCTATGGGGTGTGTTCCTGCGCGTGACATTGGGTCTGCATGTGACCTGGCTGGTTAACTCGGCCACGCACATGTGGGGATCGCGCCGCTTCGACACCCGCGATGACTCGCGCAATAACTGGTGGGTTGCCCTCCTCACCGGCGGCGAAGGTTGGCACAACAACCATCACGCGCATCCTGTCTCCGCCTGCCATGGCATGGCGTGGTACGAACTCGACGTGAATTACCTCGGCATCCGCCTGCTCGGACTCCTCGGTCTAGCGCGCCGCATCAAGGTGCAGGACCCCACGCCCGGACCCGCCCGCATCCTCCACGGATAAGGTGTAGCCGCTACTCGGTGATCACCCGGTCTGCCCATTCGACCAGCGAAACAAAGATCTGCGGATTGCCGAACTTCGCGCCCCATTGGTCCAGATCGGCATCGGTCACCGAGCGGGCACGAGAGCAGGCTCCACATGCATAAATCTGTATGTGTCTCGCCGCCACCTTATTTAGCGTCTCGATCAGCGGTGGCCAGCCCACCGGCACGACCGCGCCCGCGAGCGACTTCCGCATAAGCGACACGGCTTCGCCGAGCAGAAAGATCTGGACTGAGTGACCTGCTTCAGACAGCGCCAGCCCATGAAGAAAGGGAAAAGCCGCCTTCGTGGGATCATCCGAACCCCATGCGCTCTTCATCATGATGTTCAAGGGTTTTCGCGTGGCACTCGGCGTTTGAGCAAGCGAGGCCAGGCCAGCAAAGGGCAGAGCCATCATTTGAAGGAGGAAAGACCGTCGGGCCATCGTCTCGTCCTGAGGTTTGAACTGCACTGACTGCGGAGTGAGCGAGGCCATTACAGCACGATCCGAAGACCACCGTCATTAAGAGAGCCACCATTCGGTGTACCGCACGACAACTCAATCCCAAGTACACTCATACTTTGCTGGAGAAACCCCAATGCTCCCTCGCGCCCTGTCTGCTCTGCCCCTGCTCTTTGCCCTGACCCTGCCGGCCCAGAACACTGAAACCGTCACCATCGATGCACACGCCGCCACCACGCCACTCCCGCATTTCTGGGAGCAGATGTTCGGCTCCGGCCGCGCCGCTCTCTCCATGCGCCAGAGCTATCGCGATGATATGCAAGCAGTGAAGAAGATCACCGACTTCAAGTACGTCCGCTTCCACGCCATTCTCGACGACGATATCGGTGTTTACGACGAAGACGCGCAGGGCAACCCCGTTTATAACTTCTCCTACATCGACCAGATCTACGACGGCCTGCTCGCGAACGGAGTCCGCCCCTTCGTCGAAATCAGTTTCATGCCCAAGAAGCTGGCCGCGCGCCTCGACTACCACGCCTTCTGGTACAAGCAGATCGTCTCGCCGCCGAAGGACTACGCCAAGTGGGACGCGCTGATCACCGCCTTCGCCCGGCACCTGGTCGAGCGCTATGGCATCGACGAGGTTTCGCAATGGTACTTCGAAGTCTGGAACGAGCCCAACATCGACTTCTGGACCGGCCGCCCCGCGCAGCAGACCTATTTCGAACTATACGATCACACCGCCCGAGCCCTTAAGGCTACTAACCAGCGCATCCGCGTCGGAGGCCCCGCCACCGCGCAGGCCGCCTGGGTCGGCGACATGATCGCCCACGCTTCAACGAACAACGTCCCGCTCGACTTCGTCTCTACCCACGTCTACGGCAACGACACGGCCAAGGACGTCTTCGGCGACAACCGGCCGGTTGCGCCGCACCAGATGGTCTGCACCGCCGTCGCCAAGGTCCATGACCAGATCAAGGCCTCGGCCCGACCCGACATTCCGCTCATCTGGAGCGAGTTCAACGCAACCTACGCCAACGAGCAGCCCATCACCGACTCGATCTACATGGGTCCCTGGCTCGCCGACACCATCCGCCAGTGCGACGGCAAGGTGAGCATCATGTCCTACTGGACCTTCTCCGACGTCTTCGAAGAGCAGGGCGTCATCAAGACGCCGTTCTATGGCGGATACGGGATCGTTGCCGAACGGGGCATTCCCAAGCCGGCATTCCGCGCCTTCGAGTTGTTGCATGACCTCGGCGACGAGCGCTTCGCAGAGCCTGAGAACGACGTCCTCGTCACACGCCGCAAGGACGGCTCTCTCGTGATTGCCTTGTGGAATCTTGTCGAGCCGGAGGCCACCGGTCCCGACAAGACCTTTAAGCTCGATATCAAGGGTGCTTCGGCGAAACACGCAACTATCCGTCGCGTCGACGCCGCTCACGGAGACACGCTGGAGGGGTGGAAGAAGATGGGTAGCCCGCGCTACCCAACGCTGGAGCAGATTGCCGCACTCAAGAAGGCCTCGGAGATCGGCGCGCCCGAGACGGCTTCACTGCACGGTAATCAACTCACCGTCACCGTGCCCGAAAAGGGGCTTGCGGTGGTAGAGATCCACTAATGGGTGATGTAACGAACGCCAGAACCGAGGCACTATAAGACAACTTCGCTCCGCTGCGCTCCAGCCGATTCGAGCTGGACGGTGGGGAAGCGAGAGGTGTCTTCCATGATGTTTGTTGAACTGCCTTTGGTTCTCGTTGTGCTGAGCATCTCCGTTATGCTCACGCGAACATCCTCGCTTGCTTCGCCCCACGGCAGGGCGGCGAAGGCCTGTGGCGCGAATCGCACCCGGCGTCCAGACCTGCCCTGAAACTCAAATCTCCGATCCGCTCTTGTAAGATCTCCCGCCTGTACCATTCCAGCAGTGACTCGCGAAGCCACCACCCTCTACGACGTCCTCGTCCTCGGGGCAGGGGCCGCCGGCCTCATGTGCGCAATCGAGGCAGGCCGCCACGGACGCCGTGTCGCTATCCTCGAGCGCGCCTCGCGCCCCGGTAAGAAAATCCTTATCTCCGGCGGTGGCCGCTGCAATTTCACCAACATCTATACGCGCCCGGAGAATTTCCTTTGCGAGAATCCCCACTTCGCGAAATCCGCGCTCGCCCGCTACACGCCTGCTGATTTCCTCGCCCTCGTCGAGAAACACCGCATCCCCTGGCACGAGAAGAAGCTCGGCCAGCTGTTTTGCGACCGCGCCTCGAGCGACATCCTCAATATGCTCCTTGCGGAAGCCGCCGAGGCCGGAGCCGCCCTGCTCTGCGACACCAATATCAGCGAAGTCCGCCGCGACGATGCCTTTCATGTGCTGACCAGCACCGGCGAATACCGGGCCCCCGCTCTCGTCGTGGCCACTGGAGGTCTGTCTATTCCGAAGATGGGCGCCACCGGCCTCGGCTACGATGTGGCTCGCCAGTTCGAACTCAAAATTGTCGAGCCGCGTCCTGCGCTCGTCCCTCTGGTTCTTGCTCCCGCGGATCAGCAGCGCCTCTGCGATCTCTCCGGAGTCTCTACTCGCGTGGTCGTCTCGATCGGCCGCAGACAGTTTGATGAGAGCCTGCTCATCACCCACCGCGGTCTCAGCGGGCCGGCGATTCTGCAAATCTCTTCGTATTGGAAGGAGGCCATGGCCCTCTCACTCGATCTCGCGCCGGACCAACAGCTCACCCTGAACTCATCGGCAACCCGCCGCGACCTGGCCGCGATTCGCGCGCACATCCGCACCATGCTGCCGCAGCGCTTTGCTGATCGCCTGCTCGACCTCGACCCGCCTGCTGGATGGTCAAATCACGCTCTGGAAACGTGGGAGAACCGCTGGCACCACTGGCCCATAACACCGGAAACTACAGAAGGCTACGCCAGGGCTGAAGTCACGGCCGGAGGAGTGAACACCAGAGAGCTCTCTGCCAGGACGATGGAGAGCCGCATCCCCGGCCTCTTCTTTATTGGAGAAGTCGTCGACGTCACCGGCCATCTGGGCGGATTCAACTTCCAGTGGGCATGGGCCTCTGGTGCTGCCGCTGGCCGCGCCGTCTGAGGTCTCGTCCGGCCACAGCTGAGAAAATTGCCTCTACTCGGGCTGGTAGGTTCCCTTGCCCCAGTGGAAAGACACCGTAGGTGTGCACGAGCTGCTCTGGTAGAAGACCACGGTGTCGCCGCTGTCGTGACCCTGAACAAAGGGAGTCATGGCCGCGACAAAGTGCCCCTGCGCATCGGGTTTGGCGGCCAGCGAAGTCTTCTGGCCGAAGGTTTCCGTTCCGGCCGAAAATGTTTCGTCTGGCTTGAATCCGTCGCCCTGGATCAGCACCAGTTCGGCGTCCTTGCTGCCCAGCACGACCTGGAGTTTGCAGCCATTGTTCTCGCCGACGATCGGAAAGGGCACCGTGCTTGTGGCTCCTCCGCTCTTGCGGTCGTCGGTTAGCACGCCCACTCTTACGGATTCACCCTTGGCGGCGGTGGTCGTGATCTCCAGCGGAGCATTCGGCTGCATCGTCTTCGTGCAGGCGGGAATGTTTGCTGCTGCAGCGGTGCCCGATTGCGGAGCGCCAGGTTCGCCCGAGGCTGCCGGCGGAGGCCCGCATACAATCGTTCCCGATGCGTCGATCGCGAGGCCGCTCATCACTGCGCCCACGTTCCGGTTCAGAGGCCATCGCAATAGAATCAGCCGTGTTCCCGGCGCGAATCCGGTGGCCGAAAGGTGATAGGTAATCGACGTGCCCGATGCTGTCTTTTGGCGGCTCATCTCCTTCATTGTCAGCGTGACGCCCGGTGAGGATATCTTGGGTCCCCAGGTCGCCATTGCTGCAGCTACTCGCTGAATCTGCAGTCTTTGCCGCGCCGCTTCCGCGGCGGCCTCCTCCTCGGGGGTGGGAGTGTGCGGATCGGGAGGAAGGTCCTCGAGTTTCAGTTGGGGTATCGAGGACTGCGCGGGGGCCGGTGTAGCCGCCGCCGGGGCTTGCTGTTGCGATCCATAGCCCTGATCCATGTTCTGAGCTGAGGAAGAAAGACAGAGGGATGCCGTAAGACAGCCGGCAAAAAAAACTGAAGCGAGATGCATATTTCGAGGATAAATCAAACTGCAGCCCGCGTTTACGCCCTCTCCTGTTGCACGAAATTCACCTGCATCCACGATTTGCAGCCTGTTATCGTTTCTGCGAAGCTCCGTACCGCGATACCCACCGCTGCGAGGTAAACCCAATGCCATGCGATCCAGAGGAGTTGAAGCACGTACCGCTCTTTACGCTGCTCGACAAAGATGAACTGGCAGTGCTGGCCGGCCAGGTGGAACTGAAAAAGTTCGCGCCCCGCCAGCGCATCTACAAGATTGGCGATCCGGCCAGGCATGCCTACATCCTCATGTCGGGTAACGTCCAGGTCACCACTGTCGACGAGGATCAGCAGGAAGTCCTCGTCGACCAGCCGGGCCACGGCGAGTTCTTCGGCTTTGCCTCGATGCTCGAGCAGACTCCGCACCAGACCAACGCCATAGCTCTGGAGGAGTCAGCCTGCGTGGAAGTGAGCCGCGAGGACATCTCCACGCTGCTCTGCCAGAAACCGCTCGCCGGCATGGACATGCTCGCCGTACTCGGCCGTCAGTTCCATGGATCGCAGCAGCTCGTCCGCCTCCGCGCCAACCGCAATCCCAACGAGGTGATCGAGGACGAGGAGACCGTCGGCGAGCGCGTCGCAGATCACGTCGCCGGCTTCGGAGGCTCCTGGACCTTCATCATCACCTTCCTCGTCGGCCTGGTAGTCTACAGCTTCATCAACGTCGTTCTGGGCAAGCGCGCCTGGGATCCCTATCCGTTCATCCTGCTCAACCTCATTCTTTCCATGCTCGCCGCCATTCAGGCGCCGGTCATCATGATGAGCCAGAACCGCCAGGACAAGAAGGACCGCCTCCGCAGCGAGCTCGACTTCGACGTGAACCGCCGCGCCGAATCGGAAATTCAGCATCTCGCGCGCAAGCTCAATCTGATGCACGACAAGATCGGCGATATCGACGACCTCATCCGCCAGCACATCCGCCAAACAGAAGGTGTGAAGCAGAGCAGCGGTGATTGAAAAACTGGAAGAACTTCTGCTCGTTCTTGCCATCCTCTGTAACGACCCGTCTGCTTTGCGCACTAACTTTGCACACGAGGTTTGCGAGGCGTAAAAACCCGCCTCGGGCCAAGCGAACTCACTCCGGCGGAGTCTGGAAATCGGAGGAACGCGATGAGTCCCTGGGTATCCGCACAAAGCATTCTCAACGCTCATCGATTGATGGGCGCAGCCGTAACCGCATCAGCCTTCAGCGAGCCTATTGCTCTTTCATTGCGACTGTACGTGGTCGGGGGTAGCGGCGATAGCAGCGACGTCGAGGAGCTTGAACCTGCAACAGTGTCGATTACACTTGGCGATCAACCGCCAAAGTGGATCGCTGTGTCCTCCCTCATTACGCCTCGTTTTGGACACGCGGTCGGCGTTGCCGAGGACAGCTCCGGAATTACCCGGATGTATGCGATCGGTGGGCGCAGCAATCCCGATGGCAACCTCCTGAGCTCGGTAGAAGGCTTCGCGCGCGTGGACGGGCCAGGCTTTCCTGATAACGGCCGGTGGACCGCGATGGCGTCGATGCCCTCTGCACGCGAACGCGCAGCCGCCGCCGGACGGAACAGCGTGGTTTACGTCGCCGGCGGCTCGAACGGTAAAACTCCTGATATCAGCTCTCCTCTCAAGAGCTTCGAGGCATACGACGCCTCGACCAACACCTGGAAGACACTCCATCACATGCACACGCCTCGCGATGGAGCGGCGGCCGTGGCTGGAACCGACGGGCGAATTTATGTCATCGGAGGTCGCGACGCCTCCGGCTCGTTGAGTTCGGTAGAAGCGTACGATCCCGGATCCAACACGTGGTCCGTTACGGCTTCAATGAACACTCCTCGCGACGGCCTGGCAGCCGTATTGGGAACCGATGGGCAGATATACGCGATTGGCGGTGAAAGCGGTCCGGACGGGCTGTCGACAGTTGAGGTTTACAACTTCAAGACAAAGACCTGGGCGCTCGGTCCATCAATGTCGACGGTCAGAATAAATCTCGCTGCGGCGACCGGACCCGACGGACGCATTTACGCGATCGGCGGCGACACAGGATTGTTCGGCCCTACGAACTCGGTCGAAGCGCTATCGGTTTGAGAAGCGCGGCAGCTCTCAAGAACCCCGGTCACTGCCGCAGGAAAAGGAGAAAGATATGGCGGATTTCATTTTCAGAGTGTCCTCAGCCAAGCTGACGGACGTGCAAAAACAACAAATCGCAGGTGCAATTCAAGCGACCGTCCTGCACGAAATTGCAAAGCTCGACCTCGGCGGATCACCTGCCCCCGACTGTCTCTTCCGGCCAATCAAATGGGCCGGAGGGATCATGATTCCTCCCGGTGAGATCGCCGCGGCGGCAACGGCCACCCTTACCGTTACTGCTCAGACCGCCACCTAAGTAAGGCAAAAGGTCGCCTCATGTCAGAATCTGCGATTTTATGCCCGAGCTGGAAATGCGAATCGGGCGCGAGTCTGATCGGAATTGTTCTTCCGAACGGCACTGTCGCGTTTTCGAAGGAGCGTATCGTCATCGATGATGCGTTCGTCGAGGTAGCGCGACAGGGCCGCTCGCCGGAAAAGCGTTTCCGCTTCAGCAGCACCTGTAAACGGGCAGCATGCCAACAGTGGGCCGATAACCGCTGCGGAATCGCCGACCTCATCGTCGGCGGCACGCACCAGAATCGTACCGAAGAATCTTTCGAACTCCCGGAGTGCTCCATTCGACCACGTTGCCGCTGGCACCTGCAGCGGGGAGACGAGGCGTGCCGCGCCTGTCCTGAAGTCATTACGGATATGGGCTGATGAGGAACGAGATCCAGTGCTGGTTGCGCATGACCGTTCCTGACCGGTCTAGTCACGGAAAAACATCTGAAACACTGCCGCCCTTTCGCGTAGTATCAATGAATACGGTCTGACCGCATCGCCGGGGCGATGCCACGGCCGTTAAGCTCGGCGGCCCCCTGCCATCAAGATTGCAGGAGCATCTTGCGATGCTCTCAGGCCGTCCCTTCGGGAACGATCTGTCACAACTGCCAGTATGCGTTTTTGTGCATACGTTGTGAAATAGGCCTAGCTGGCCTGGCGGAACGTGCGCCTTTTTTCATGCGTATCCGCTCGAGGAACCGTGCAGTAGAAGCGTATTCTTTTCCGTTCGCTGGGGAGATTCGTGATATGCGAAGGACAAGTCAGGTCATTACTTATTGGGCTGGCTCTGCCTTGATCATGCTCGTTTTCGTTGCCGCTTCCATCACCCCCGTGTTCGCACAGGAGCAGCCGGCCCCTCTGCCTGCTCCCGACGCACCTTCTTACGACATCGCCGTGATTCCTCCGGAAAAGCCAGCCAATGTGGTGGTGCCGGCCTCGAACTTTTCCATTCATTCGTTTGGCAACATCGATCTGAAACCGGACGAAATTTCCCCAATTCCGGTCGATCCGGGCAGCGCTGTGGATGTGTTGGGCAACGGCCTTCCCGACAGTCCTAACGTTGCGACCGGCTCGCATTCAGCGTCGAGTGCGAGTTCAGGGGCGATGGTTATCTCCAACAACAGGGCGGTTGCCGACACAAAGGTTAATTGGACGGCTGCTATCAGGGAGTCACTTTTCCTAATCGGCATTGGGCACACCTTTGACCTCACCACCGAAGCCGGAACCCGCGATGCGGTGGCCTACGGTCCCTTTGTGAACGACTATCTCCACTCAGTTAGCGAGCTGCGTGGCTGGAGCGACAGTGATCGCTTCATGGCGCCCTACGCCAGCCATCCGATCCAGGGCTCGGCCTTCGGATTCATCGCGCGCCAGAACGATCCGAGATATCGAAATGTGCAGTATGGTGACGGGCGTGAGTACTACATGAGCCTGCTGCACTCGATGGCCTGGGCGGCAATCTGGCACACCGAGTGGAAAATCGGCCCGCTCAGCGAAGCCTCGATCGGCAACGTGATGCTTCACGCCTCTCCCGGATTTATCTGCCTTGTCGACACAGCAACGCTTGGCACTGTCGCAATGTTTGCCGAGGACGTTGCGGACCGCTATGTGATTACGGGGCTTGAGAATCGCACCACGAACCGGCTGCTCATCGTCCTGGCGAGAGGCTTCCTCAATCCCGGCCGATCCACGGCGAATGCGATGGCCCTTCATTATCCATGGAGCCGCCCGAACCGTCTTGGGTTGAGGGGAGAGGACTACCAGATGCGGAAAGAACTCGTCGCCGAGTACAAAGCAGGCGGCGAGAAGCCCTTTGTCTACGTAAAGCCGCCGGGTCCCGTATTTGAGAAGGAATATCCGAAGGAAGCCGACATTGAGCTCGAGGCATTTCCCGTCTACGAGCATTTTCTGGGGTCGAACGGGCTGAATAATTGCGTGGGTGGCGGAGGCTCGGGCGCCACGCGCCTCAATCCAGAATTCCAGCTTCTCGGCGAAGTCAGCGGGTGTTCGATCATGGGCTTCCCCGCCGCCAACCAGAGCGGCGATATGCTCTTTTACGGCGGCGGCGTGCGCTGGACCCCGCTCGCTGCGCGCAAGGTTTCTCCCTATATGCAGCTGATGTTTGGCGGCAGAAAGGTGACTCGCGAAATCGACGACCTCGCCCTCAGAAAGCAGCTGCTGGAGGAGTGGGACAATGGCGGCGGAACCCTGCCGCATTACCCCAAGCGCAGCGACTGGTCGGTCGAGTATGCGAACAATGGACCGTCCCTGGGTGTCGGAAGCGGATTTGATCTAGTGCTAACGCGCGCCTTCGCCTGGCGCATGGTCAACGTCGAGTATTTCCACACCTGGATGGGAAATGTCGGTTCGATTCAGCCCCAGGATTCGCTGCGGGTCACCACCGGCGCTGTATTACGCATCGGCACCTGGTGAGATCCGGATAAACCGGTGATTTGGGGCTGATTCCGGGTAACATCAAACCGGAAGGGCGTTTAGCCGCATCGAACTGCTGAGGGGCACTGTATCGGCGTTCCGGATCGGGGGTAACTTTGTCTTCGCAGCCTTCAGTCATCGCCGCGCGTAAGTCCCCGGCCATCACGCCACTCGATCCCCGTTTCCACCTCGCCGCAATTGTCAGTTCGTCGGACGACCCGATCATCAGCAAGGATCTGGACGGCATTGTCACCTCCTGGAACGAGGCCGCGGTCCACGTCTTCGGCTATACACCGGAGGAAATGGTTGGCAGCTCGATTCGCCGCCTCATCCCTCCGCACCTTCACTACGAGGAAGAAGAGATCTTGCGCAAGGTCAGGGCGGGCGAGAGGATCGCGCACTTCGAGACTACGCGGATCAAAAAGAACGGGGAGATGTTTCCCGTGTCCGTGACAATCTCTCCGGTCAAGGACGCGAGCGGCCGTGTCGTCGGCGCCTCCAAGATCGTTCGCGATATCTCCGACCGCAAGCATGGCGACGAAGGCCGCTTCCGGCTTGCGGCCATTGTCGAATCTGCCGATGATGCCATTGTCAGCAAGGATCTCAACAGCATCATTCGCACCTGGAATGAAGGCGCGCACCGGATGTTCGGCTATACCGCCGAGGAGATTGTCGGACAGTCCGTTCTGCGCCTTATTCCCGAGCATCTGCGCGCCGAAGAAGACGAAATCATACGCAAGGTGCGTGCCGCTGAGCGCATCGATCACTATGAGACCGTCCGGATGAAAAAGAGCGGAGAGCTTTTTGATGTTTCCGTGACCATTTCGCCGATCAAGGACGAGCAGGGCACGGTCATAGGGGCATCGAAGATTGCCCGTGACATCTCCGATCGCAAGCGGATCGAGCGTCTGCTGGTCGAATCCGAGAAGCTGGCCGCGACCGGACGCATGGCTGCCGCCATCGCTCACGAGATCAACAACCCTCTCGAATCGCTCATGAACCTCATCTACCTCGCCCGGCAGAATTCTCCTGAAGGCAAGGCCGCCGCGTATCTGATGACTGCCGAGCAGGAACTCGAGCGAGTCTCGCACCTCGCCCGGCAGACTCTCGGATACTACCGCGATGACGGAATGCCGGCGGAACTGCATCTTCGCGGCCTGATCGAGAATGTGCTCTCCGTGTATAACTCCAGGCTGACAGCCACGGGTATTGCCGTCGAGTCGCACTACAATGATTTGCGAAGAATCACCGTCAGCAAGGGCGAAATGATTCAGGTCTTTTCCAATATCATCGCCAATGCCCTCGACGCGATGCCTGACGGCGGCGTTCTCCGGATATCGACTCGCAAGGTCATCGGTGCCCGCGGAGACGGTATCCAGGTGCTGATCCAGGACACCGGGGTGGGAATCAAGACCGAACACCTGCCGAAGATCTTCGATCCCTTCTTTACCACCAAGGGCTCGCTCGGCACCGGAATCGGATTGTGGGTGGCGCGGCAGCTCGTGGAAAAACGGGGCGGGCAGATCGTCGTGGCCAGCAACACCGAGAAGGGCAACAGTGGCACGGCCATCACCGTCTTCCTCCCCTTGGCCTCTCCATCCGAAGACGGGAGTTCCGGGGAGGCTGCTCAGAGGATCTTTTCCAAAGCCTCATGAGGATCGACGGCGTGCCGAGACTTCGCTGCCGGTAGTTGTACCCTGTATCCATGCTCCGCCGTCAGATCGCGGGATTGCTCATCATCGCAGCTGTCATCCTTGCCATCGCCCTCTTCCGCGCCGATCGGCACGTGCTGTTTCCCGCCGGATGGTGGAGGTGGTGATCGTATTGAGTCCCGGCTAGGCGAAGCTCTGGGACATAATCATCGGAGATGGATCTCCACTCTGTCCGCGATCCCCTCGCCGTCATCCTTCTCGGCCCAACCGCCAGCGGCAAGACCGCGCTTTCCCTCACGCTCGCTGAAAAGTTCTCTGGCGAAATCGTCAGCTGCGACTCGGTCGCCGTCTATCGGCGAGATGGAGATCGGCACCGCGAAGCCCACGCCCGCCGAGCGCGCCCGCGTGCTTCACCACCTCATCGATGTTTACGCTCCAAACGAGCACTCGACCGCCGGCGACTACTCCCGCCTTGCCCGCGCTGCCGTGCGCGACATCGCCGCACGCGGCCGTCTCCCCATCGTCACCGGAGGAACGGGACTCTACCTGCGCGCTCTTATTGACGGACTTTTTGCCGGTCCGCAGCGGTCCCCCGATATGCGCGCGCGTCTCGAGAAGACCGCGCTGAAGCACGAATCGCCCTGGCTGCATCGCATTCTTGCCCGCCTCGATCCCGCAGCGGCGGCCCGCATCCACGCCAACGACACGCCGAAGCTCATCCGCGCTATCGAAGTCTCGCTGGCTGCGCGCCAGCCCATCACCGAGGCGTGGAAAGAGGGCCGCGACCCGCTCACCGGCTTCCGCCTGCTGCGCATTGGTCTCGATCCCGACCGCAAGGCGCTCTACACACGCATCAACGCCCGCGCCAAGGCGATGTTCGATGAGGGTTTGATCGACGAGACCCGCCGCCTGATCGCGAAATACGGCGAGTCTCCCGGTAATCAAACCCGGGGCGCCTTCGACTCTCTCGGATACAAGCAGGCCCGCGCCGTCCTGCGGGGCGAAATGACCCTGCCCGAAGCAATCGCCTCGGCCCAGCAAGGACATCGCAACTATGCCAAGCGCCAGTTGACCTGGTTCCGGCGCGAACCCGATGTGCTATGGCTGAAGGGTTTCGGTGACGACCCCGCCATCACCTCCGAAGCTATCGCCGCCATCGATGCTTCACTGCACGGTCAACGGGTGTATCTTTGATAACGGTTTCAGCCACAGCACGTTCAGGCTGCCAATAAACATAATCAGGGAGAAGTCCTCGCCAATGCTCGATCGCAGATCGTTCCTCGAGGCCGCCGTCAAAACCGCAGCCGCAGCCGCAGTCACCAACCGCCTTGAACCTGCCTTTGCCAAAACCGCGTCAGCTCCAATCTCGCCGAATGACAACGTCCAGCTCGCGCTCATCGGTGCAGGCATTCAGGGGCAATTCGATACCAAGACCGCCGTCGAGGTGCCTGGCGTTAAGCTCGTTGCTGTCGCCGACTGCTACGACGGCCGCCTCGCTCATTCGAAAGAACTATGGGGTGCGGATGTCTTCACCACCCGCGATTACCGCGAGATCCTCACCCGCAAGGACGTCGACGCCGTCCTCATCGCGACGCCGGACCACTGGCACAAGACCGCGGCCGTCGACTCGATGAAGGCCGGCAAAGACGTCTACCTCGAAAAACCGATGATCCACCTCTATTCTGACGGGCCGGAGATCATCGAAACTGCGCGCTCCACCAACCGAATCCTGCAAGTCGGCAGCCAGCGCGTCAGCTCCATCGTTTATGCCAAGGCAAAAGAGCTGCTGGCTTCGGGCATCATCGGCAAGGTCAACATGGTGAGCGCCTGGTGGGACCGCAACTCCTCGATTGGCGCATGGAATTACACCATCCCGCTCGACGCCTCTACGGACACCTGCGACTGGCCGCAGTTCCTCGGCTCCGCGCCGAAAATTCCCTGGAACGCCGAGCACTTCTTCCAGTGGCGCAAGTGGAAGGCCTACGGTTCCGGCGTTGCCGGCGATCTCTTCGTCCACCTCTTCAGCGGCACTCACTTCATCACCGGATCCCACGGTCCCACGCGCGCCATGGCGACCGGCGCTCTGCGTTATTGGAAGGACGGCCGCGACGTCGACGACGTCCTGCTCGCGCTGTTTGATTATCCCGAGGGCTTCAACCTCAGCCTGCGCGTCAACTTCGTCGATGGAGGCGAGGAGAGCGAAGGCTTCATCTTCGTCGGCTCCGAAGGCCAGATGATCATCGCCGGTCAGAGCGTCACCGTGAATCGTGTTCCACGCGAAACCGAGCCCGGCTACACCATCTCCACCTTCACTGAAGCGATGCAGAAGGAGTTCCTGGAGCAATACAGGAAGAAGTATCCGATCGAACATTTTTCCGGGGCCGTGCCGGAAGCGGTGCAGAAATTCGCCGCGCCCGCCGGATACTCCGACAGCTACGACCACTTGCACAACTTCTTCAACTCGGTGCGCAGCCGGCAGCCCGTCGTCGAAGACCCGACCTTCGGATTCCGCGCGGCCGGCGCCGCGCTGCTCAGCAACGTCAGCGCGGACAAAGGAAATGTCGTCCACTGGAATCCCGAGACTATGAAGATCACCTCGTCGTAGCCGCCGGTGGATCGTGATCCGTAACCCAGGGTGGCTGTAGATGATCAAGAGGTTGTTCCGATTTCGGAGCGGCTGATGGGCGGCTTGTAGTTGAGGCTACCATGGGGTCTTTCTCGGTTGTAGTAGTCGGTCCAAGGCAGCAAGTGAGCATCTCTTTGCTGGGAGTCGGACCAGTGTTTGGCATAAGCCCATTCGCGTAACGCGGTCTGTATGAATCGCTCGGCCTTTCCGTTGGTTCTGGGTGTGTAAGGTCTGGTGCGGCTGTGTTTGATTGCCATCTGCTGGCAAGCGTGACGGAACCGAGTGGAGCGATAGCTAGAGCCGTTGTCGGTCAGCAGCGCGCGCACGGCGATGCCCTGGCGGGCGAAGAACTCGACGGCCGAGTTCAGGAAGGCGATGGTGGTTTCAGCCTTCTGATCGGGCAGCATTTGGGTGAAGGCCATACGTGAGTGGTCGTCGACGGCCACGTGCAGAGCCAGGAAGCCTGGATGTTCCTTTTTGCCGCGCAGCCTGCCATCGCCGCGCAGCGAGACCTCGCCGAAGCGTGTCATGCCCTTGATGTCCAGGTGCAGCAGGTCGCCGGGCCGTGGATGCTCGTAGCGTTGCACCGGAGGCGGGGGATTCAGATCGCGCCACCGGCTCAGTTTTGCCCGGCGCAGGATGCGGCTGACCGAAGCCGGACTCAGGCCGGTGCGGCGAGCAATCTGGTAGCCGGGCATGTGCCGGCGACGAAGTGCAAGTACCTTTTCCACTAATAAGGAACTGATCTGCCGCGGGCTGCGGCGCGGACGCGAGCTGCGATCGACAAGGCCAGCTGGGCCAGACTGCCGATAACGGCCCGCCCATTTGGCTGCTGTCTTGACGCTGACACTGAACCGGGACGCTGCCGACCCCAGCCTTATGCCATCTTCAATCACCATGCGGGCCAGCCGCTCTCGACTCACCGCCGTCCATGGGGCATTCTTGTGATAGTCCATTCGGTCTCCTGAGTTACTGCTTGCTCGTCACAAACAGCTTCTCCGGTCCTGATCGAATGGACAACCTCTTGAAAGATCACAGGTGCCCCACGTCCGCACAGCTGACGTGGGTGAGTCCCAGCAACGGCATTACACCGGGTAGCCTCACGTCCGGATTTTCGGACGCGGGAGCGAACCCATCGGAGTTCAAAACATTATGAAGCGTCTGATCCCGCTCCTCCTGCTGCTCTCACCTCTCGTCTACGCCCAGGAACCCGGAAAAGCCACCGAGTACCGCATGCAGCATCCCGGCAACGGGCCTGGCGGCGAGGAACGCATCGCCTTTCTTTCGCACCGTCTTGGTACCGACCACGCCGAAGGAATCTCGCTGCTCGACATGAACGGAGACGGCTTCCCCGATCTGCTCAGCGGAGCCTACTGGTACGAGAACCCCGGCGCGCAAGGCGGTTTCTGGAAGCAGCACCAGTTCCGCACCGTCGGCATCCACGGGGAATTCGTCTCCGACTGCGGCGAGTGGATCGTCGACGTCGACCATGACGGCCTGCCCGACCTCGTCACCACGGGCTGGATCGCGAACGGTGTCTGGTGGTACAAGAACCCCGGGCCGAAGGCCACCGCCGCCGGCCAGATGTGGAAGGCAGAAAAGATCACCGACAGTTACGATACCGAGGGCGGAGCTTTCTTTGACATCAATGGAGACGGCAAGCCCGATCTTGCCCTCGCCCACTACAACCGCTCCGGAGTCCTCTGGATCGACTTCTCCGGGGATAAGCCCCGCGTCCACCATCTCGGCGGCAAGGAGCAGGATGGCCACGGCATCGGCGTCGCCGACATAAACGGCGACGGCAAAGCCGACGTCATCACCACCCACGGATGGTTCGAGCAGATCGACGCCAACAACGACCAGTGGAAGTGGCACGGCGACTGGGACCTTGGCGATACCGGGTTCCCCATCCTGGGCTACGACGTGAACCACGACGGCAAGATGGACCTGATTTACGGCCAGGGTCACGGCTACGGACTTTACTGGCTCGAGCAGGCCGGTACATCGGACAAACCGCTCTGGATCCGTCACACCATCGACGAGTCGTTTTCGCAGTCGCACGCGCTGCTTCTTGCCGACATCGACGGAGACGGCGTGCCCGAGCTCATCACCGGCAAGCGCTATCGCGGCCACTCCGGCAACGACCCCGGCTCCTACGATCCCGTCGTGGTATATGCCTACAAGCTGCCGACCCAGGCGCAGCTCGCCACGGCGAAATACGGGTCCACCGAGACCACTCCTGGCGCGATGGAGACGATGCGGATCGCCAACCCCGCGGCTGATCCTCTCTTCGTCCGCTACGCGCTTTCCGTGAACGGCACCGCCAGCGCCGGAACCCAGTTCATCGCCGTCGACCTCGATAAGGATGGGGATGTCGACATTGCCAGTGCCGGAAAGCTCGGCGTGCACGTCCTCGAAAATTTGAAGATCAGCAACAACGTTCCCAAGGCCACCCGCGAAGAGATGCAGCCACTCGACCGCAAATGGCCATTTCCGGGTGAGGGCCAGGAGGTCCCACAGGAGGACGGCCCCAAGCCATAGAAACTGTGCCTGCAACGAATCCTTTACAAGGCACACTATCTGGATATACTGTTGCGGTCTTCGCGCCAGGGCCTTTTCGGACTGGCGAAGCTGCGCGGTCTTGATGCTCGGCTCACACCGGTCAACCGGGGCTTCCGGCAAAGGTTCCGGTTTCAGGCGCAGCATTCTTTCTGATAGGCAGTCTGCTGGCTCGCTGCGTACGCCTTTCAGCACAATACGCATTGCGGCGCGTAGCGGGAGCCTCCCTCCAGTTCACCTGCTTCGCAAAAACTAGAGGATTTCCCCGGCTGGTCACCCCCTCGTGTCAGCCGCTCCACCCACGCACTCGTGTCTACGGAGGCACAGCATCATGACTGACGACGCACCTTCCCCGCTTGGGCCGCTCTTCGGCCCCGATTTCTTCCTCGTGAGCGTTCAGGACAACAACCAGATCGGCTATGAACTCGAGATTTTCCCCGACGCCAATAACCCCCTGTTGCGCTCCAACGGCATTGCCCAGCAGTTCTACTTCATGCCCCAGAGGATTTATCTTGCGAAGAAGCAGGACTCCCCGCAGGACTTCGACTTCGGCATGACCGTCTTCAAGGGCCTCCTGACTCCCGAGGACACGATCGGCATCAACCCCGGCCAGGGAACCGGCGGCGGCGACGTCGAAGCAGGCGGCGGCTTCTGCACCTTTTCGACGACCTTTGCCGTCCCTCCCGAGGTCATCCAGAATGCCATCGGAAAGCTGAAGAACCAGAACTTCGACCAGCCTGCGCCTCCACGCCTCTTCGGCTTTTTGCAGTTCGGCCCCAGCGATCCCGATCCGCTGCTCGGCATCGTTCCCATCCTCAGCAACGACGTCTCGATCGCGATTCCGCAATTCGGCCCGGGAGGAAGCCCGGCCGCGCCGCTCTGGGCCCAGGCGCAGAGCGCTCAGAAGGGAAGTATTGAAGCAGAAGGCATCAGCAGCTTTCTGGTCAGTTGCAACGAGCTTGCAGCTGGTGCCATCGCGGGTTCGCTGAAGGACGGCGTCTCGCCATTCACCATTAACTATGCGCTGAGCGAACAGTTCTATCTGCCGGCTTGCTTTGTCTCCGTCACCATCGACATGGACAAGACCTACGAGTCCTTTTCGGCGGCCGTGTCCGTCAGCGACCTTTTCGATAGCGCGTCATTCCAGGCCGCATGGTCCGACTGCGTGACCAACGGTTCCATCGTCACGGACATGAAGATCAATGAAGCCGCCATTCCCGACGACCTGAAGCAGATGATCATGAAGCAGTGCCAGCAGATGCAGGAGAACGCCATCAACTGGGTCAAGGACTTCATTTTCGACTGGAACCCCACCGATAGCGGACCAGCGCAGGCGCAGCAGACAGTTTTCGGAAGTATCTTTGGCGGTGCATCTGTCTCAATGAAGGCTGACTATCAGCACCGCGGCATGAACGTCACGCAACAACTCACGCTCGACACCACCATCGCCAAGAGCGACACGCTTTCCGGGGACCTGTCTGACCTTGAACCGGCCATCAAGGCGGACCTCGGCAAGTATCTCGCTATCGTCGACATCGGCGAGTTCTTCCAGAAGATCCAGGTCGCAGCCACCAACGCCATTAATTGGAAAGAGACCCTCCCCGACGGCACGAATCTCTCCGACCCCATCATGTCGGCCATGGTTTCAGTCAGCTATCCCGACTACGACCAGCCCCTTGGCCCCAATAACACTGTGAATCTCAAGACTCTGGGCCAGGGCTTCCACTACCTCACCGGTCAGCAGACGGGAACCGATGGCCTCGCCCAGTGGACCTCAAACAATCCAGCCGACGTCATCAACATCTCCTTCATGAAGCTGGACGAAACCAATTCCATTGCCCAGTGGCCCTCCAATCAGGTTCAGGTGACAAAGACCCTCATCTTCGATGGCAACGATCCCCGCGTTGACCTCAGCAACAACCAAACCCAGTACGTCATAACCACCACGGACAACAATCACACGCCGGTGCTCGATCTTAATGCTGTCGGCTACGTTTTTGTGCGCTTCATGTGCAGACAACTGCCGGTCAACGTCACTCTGGTCGTCAATACCACGCTCGGCCCGCGCAACGACAGCATCACCATCACCA
The DNA here is from genome assembly GCA_963724375.1 of uncultured Acidobacteriaceae bacterium. Taxonomy (GTDB): domain Bacteria; phylum Acidobacteriota; class Terriglobia; order Terriglobales; family Acidobacteriaceae; genus Silvibacterium. The sequence continues at coordinate 409,098 of CAVRUM010000014.1, read as the reverse complement.
GCGTTAACCAGAAAAGTGCCATCTGGGAGATATTCTCCGACAAATACGTCGGTCAGACCTCGTTCCAGTACACCGTGCAGGTCACAGTGCAGGGCCCGAACTTCACCGACAATCCCATCGTCTATCAGTCCCCCCAGCCGGTCACCGTGCCGCTGTCGCCGGGACGCGTCAAGTACAATCCGCTCCTTCCGCTGCAGTTGCCCCAGGCTCCGCCGGACCAGATCGCGGCCATCAACCAGTACATCCTCAACTATCAGAAAGCGAATCCTGCCGGAAGCCTCGTCCACGCGGCGAAATAGCCGCAGACAAAACGCAGCAAAACAGCCCGTCAGGAGCAACCCATGGCATCCGGCCAGGTCCCGGTCGATTCGGATACCCTCCGAATCGACCGCATCCCCATCCAGGGCGTGAAATTCACCACGGGTGAATTCAATCCCGCTGATGACCAACAGAGCCTCCCGCTGGAATCGACCCAGAACGGGAACGTCTTCACCGATCGATTCAATTCCCAGCTCAGTTGGTATCTGCCCGGGTACCAACTCGCGCCGGATATCGACGCCAGCTTCTCCTTTGCCGCCGGAGCGCAGGGCATTGACGCCGACGGCAATCCTTACTATCAGGCGACCATTACGCTCACGCTCGACAAGATCGAGCCGCCGGACGTGACCGCCTTTCGCACCGCAAACCCCGCGCAGCAACTCCAGGAGATCCCTCTCACCAGTCTCACCGTTACTCTGACTACTACGGCAAATGATCCGCATGGCGGGCAGGTGCAGCAGAGTGTCTACACTGCGGCGATTGCCGCCGATGCAAACGGCAACCTTACTCTTACCTTCAGCGCCCTGCTCGGCGCGCAGGTACTTGTCGCCTACAGCAATCTCCAGAGCGGAGGCGCTACCGTCGCGCTGACTGCCCAGTACCAGGCGTGGCGTGCGATCCGCATTTTTCGTCCGCCAATCGACCGGCCTCCTATCGATCACCCTCCTATGGGAAGGCCCCCGGTCGGCATTATTCAGCGGCCTCCTATCGAAGTGGGCCGCCCACCCATTCTGGCCAAAATTGCTGTCTCCACGGTCAGTCCTATTTTCCCCATCCGTCCTATTCCCATAGGGCCCACACCCAACCCACCCCTGGTCACCTACATCATCGCCAGCGACCCCGTCAGCCTTTCTTTCCCGCTCGCCCAGAAGTACGCGGCGCCCGGCTATGCCCGCAGCTTCACCATCACCGATTCGAATGGCACGCGGCCCATTATCAGCATCAACGACCTCAAAAACTTCAACACCTCCCAGTCCGAATTCTCCGAATTCACCGGCCTCGGAGTGGTCTCCACCCAGTTTCCATCCTTCAGCCGCCTGTATATCGGAGCCCTGAGCCGCACCATCGTCGCCGTGCCCGTCACATACGGCATTTTGCGCACCAAAGACGGAACCGCCGCGCAATGCGAAGCCCTGACCGACAGCACCGCCGGAGGCAGCGGAGCCGCAAAATTCCAATTCACCTTCGTGCTCGGCCCAGTGGTCAGCCCCTTCGATCTCTTCGCGCTGCAGGCCGCGCTGGCCGCCAACCCCCAGTCGCAGAACTGCACGCTGACACTGCCCCAGCGCCTCGACTCCTCGCAGCCTATGCTTCTGGGAACTCCATTTCAGACCTCCGTCGGCTACACTCCGGGTTCGCAGCCCGGCACTTTTCAGCTCGACGTCGTCGTCGCGGACGGCAGCGTCACCGGCTCGGCTGTCGCCAACGCCAATCTCTTCCTTAAAGAGTTATCGGCCAGCGTTCTGCCATATCTCACCGGAAGCTTCGGGATCGTTCTCGACGACGCCTACCCGCATCCGGTGATCGCGGGCGTCACTGTGAATATGAACGATACCGCCGGAAGCGATGAGATCTCCTACACGGTCGCCGCCGACGCCAGCTCGATCCAGCTTGTCAACCCATCGCCGCTCGACCTCGAGATCTCGCGCTACGCCATCGTCAGCGGCAATGCGGCTCCTCCCGAAGCCCTGAAACAGGAGCTTCCTGCGCAGCAGTCCCTCACACTCAGCGACAAGCCGGCCTCAGCCGCTATCGCACTGATCGTCGATCGCACGCTGGCGCTTGAGAGCCCCTTCACGAAGCAGGCGCTCCGGCGCTACGTCTCCTTCGTCGCGCAGGACGTCGTGAACGTCAACTACGAGATCGGCGTGGTCGCAAGCGGTGTCGACTTCGACGCGTTGGGAATTGCCGAGATCGACCTCGCCATCACCATTCCCTCATTGCCAACGGTCAGCGTTCCCAATTCAACACTGACCGCTCTCAATCTCGCCAGCAACACCGTCATCACCTTGCCCATCCAGATAGCCGTCACGACGCTGCCAGCGGTCATTGCCTTTACCGTCAAGTCGACGGACCCGACCCAGACCGCGGTCCAGTTCACAGAGAACAACGACTTCATCGATCAGCCCGTCTATGTGCTCCAACCGGCGAGCATCCCCCCGTTTGCCGCTCCTCCGCCGGTGCCGTCGTCCTGATAGAATCGCGCCGCTGGCCCCGCGCCTCTAACCTTTAGGAGCTTGCTGTGCGCGCAACGGAACGCGACATTGTGATTTGCCTGCTCGCCGTTACCGCAGGTTCGGCCGACGGCTGGGCTTTTTTCGGTCTGGGCGGCGCATTCGTGGCTAACATGACCGGCAACACTGTGCTGCTGGGCATGTCGGTCTTCAAGATCCACGGCGATATGCTCCATCCCCTCATTTCGCTAGCCTCCTATATTGCTGGCGTTATCTGCGGGTCGCTGCTCACGCGGAACGCAAAGCCGGTTCCGGACGGACGCTGGCCGAAGCAGGTCTGGAGTGCGCTCCTGCTGGAAGGAGTCATGCTGTCCTGCGCTGCCGTAGCATGGTTCGCGGTGCATCCCACTCTGGGGGTTCCGCCGTACCATACGGTGCTTCTTGGATGGGTTGCCTTTGCCATTGGGGTCCAGAGTGCCTCGATGCTTCAATTGAAGATTCCCGGAGTCGTTACTACCTATATCACCGGGACATGGACAACATTGATGAACAGCCTTGCCCGCTTTCAGGCCCAGCCACCCGCCGAAAGGCAACAATTTGAAAGCCGTCTGGGAATGCAGGCCGCCGTCCTCGGATCCTATTTTCTGTCCGCGGTGGTTACAGGGTGTCTCTTCCGCTACGTCCCTGCGGCAGTGGGTATACTGCCCCCTCTTTGCGTGCTACTGGTAGCGATCCATGGCCTGCGTACAGAATCGTAATTGACACGAGCACAAATATGGTGCGACAGCCGGGTTCCAATCCCGTCGCTCGCCTTGACGAGAAATGCTGCTGATCTCCCCTACGCGATACTCTAAAGACATGCTCCGACATGCTCGTCGCCTGTCCTTCGGCGCGCTCTTCATACTGTGCGCAGCACTCTACGCGCAACAGGCCCCCACCCACGCCGATATTCTTCGCGGATCATGGGGTCCCTACCGCGCCAACAACGACCTGCTCTACTATCACCTCGACGTCCGCGTCGATCCTAACAACAAGAGCATCAGCGGAAAAAACACTATCCGTTTCAAGATGCTTGAGGACGGCAAGCGCATCCAGATCGACCTCAGTGATGCGCTGCACATCGACAAGATCCTCTACGGAACAACCGAGCTGAAATACGAGCGCGACTCCGGAGCGGTCTTCATCGACTTCCCTGAGACACTCCGCGCCGGGCAAATTTACTTCATCGACTTCTACTACTCCGGGCACCCGCTCACCGTGGGACGCTTCGGCGGCATGGTCTTCACCAAAGATCCCGCCGGCCATCCCTGGATCTACACCTCCTGCGAAGACGATGGCGCCAGCATCTGGTGGCCGAACAAAGATCAGTGGCGCGATGAAGTCGAGTCCATGGACATCAGCGTAGAAGTGCCCAGCAGTCTCACTGATGTCTCGAACGGAAGATTCAAGGGATCAACCAACCTGAGCGACGGATACACGCGCTGGGACTGGCACGTCAGCTACCCGATTAATGCTTATGACGTCTCGCTCAACATCGGTGATTACGCTCACTTCTCCGACACCTACGGCAACCTGACGCTCGACTACTATGTGCTCCCCGCCGACATCGATCGGGCGAAGGCGCAGTTCACGCAGGTCAAAGGCATGCTCGAAGCCTTCCAGCACTACTTCGGCCCGTACCCCTTCGAGCGCGATGGATACAAGCTCATCCAGGTTCCTTACTCCGGCATGGAGCATCAGACCGCCGTCACCTACGGCAATCTCTTCGAAAACGGATACATGGGGCACGACTGGACCGGCGTCGGCATCAGCTCTAAATTCGACTTCATCATCGTGCACGAAAGCGCCCATGAGTGGTTCGGCAACAGCATTACGGCGCAGGACCGCTCCGACATGTGGATACACGAGGGGTGGGGCACCTACCTCGAATCTCTCTATGTCGAGTACTGGTACGGCAAGGATGCCGCAATTCGATATCTTAACGGTTACAAATCAAAAGTCGATAACAAGCGCCCTATCATCACCGAGCGCGGCATTAACGCTACGCCTCCAGAAGACCAGTACTTCAAGGGGGCGCTCATGATCAACACGCTGCGCAGCGTCATCGACAACGATGCGGAGTGGTTCCGGCTCATCCACGACTTCTACCAGCACTTTGCGTATCAGAACATCATGACCGAGGACGTGATTGCCTGGTTCAACCAGCAGACGAAGATGAACCTCACGCCCATCTTCGACCAGTACCTGCGCCACACAGCGATTCCGCTGCTTGAACTGAAATTCGATCCCGCCGCCGGAACCGTAGCCTACCGCTGGAAGGCCGACGAGGAGGATTTCTCCATGCCCGTCAGGGTAGGCGATCCGAGAGACTGGCAGACGATCCAGCCCACTACTCAGTGGCAAACGATGAAGACGCCCCTCAGCGCAACGACCTTCGCTGTCGACACCGACCACTTCTATATCGACGTGAGGAAGGAATAAGCTCGAGGTCCGCAAGTATCCGGTTAGTAGTGATCGGTCAGGACGGATTCACGATCAGCTGACGACTACTAACTCGAGGCAGAGGCTGTTACTGGCCGAGCCTATCACTATTAGTGGCACCAAAAGCGAAAGGGCGACTCCCCTTGCGGGTTATCGCCCTCTCTTCCGGTTTTTCGAAGGTCTGGTTCGGCTTCCACACCACAACCCTGACGATCTCGTCGTCCTGAGGGACCTGCGGGCTTGCGCCCGTGTTTCCCTCATTCCTCCGCGATCACAGCCGCTGCGCGAGTTCCTCGGGCAATCCTCGGATTCTCCGGTTTCCCGGATCATCTTTAGTCGGAGTTCTCGGTTTCCCGAGTTCCCCTTGCGGAGCGCCCGGTCTCCCGGGTTCTCCGTCGAGGCCACCCAGTTTCCCGAGTGCCTCAGAAGCTTCCGGTTTCCCGGCTGCTTCATCGAGCTTACCGTCGCCGGTACTCTCGATAGCCCTTGTCTACTCTCTCCTTCTGGAAGATCTCTCTTCCGTTGAGTTGATAGTAGTCCTGATCCCGAATAAATCAAGTAGCTGTTACAAATTTTCTGGTGTGGAAATAACGCAGAGAATGTGGAAATTAAACCTATTCCCACGAGTGACTTACTAAGTGCATAGCTTGTGGTGCAACTAGCGCGATCCCGGCAATATTCAACAAGAAATTGCGAGATGGTTGTGACTAACTACCATCGTTCTCCGGGCTGCTACTACGAGCCACTGGTCGAGAACACCTGCTCCACCGACCGATCGTGCACTTTGTAGATGGCGAACTGCTGATCGGTCCTGCCGGAAAGCTCGAAGATCAACTCGGCGCGGTTGTCCGCGTCCGTATCGACCGCATCCACCAGCCGCATCCGCGGAACCGCATCGAGCTGCGCTGCGCTTGTCACCTGCTTGAACAGAATCTGCGGAACGCCGTTGAAATCCGGCTGCGCGATGATCGTCACCCACTTTGCCTGATCGCCCTGCCCGCTCTGCGCCGTAAACACGAGCGTCGCTCCGCCACCGAACGAGAGCTCGTACGCCTTGAACTGCTCATCCGTCAGGTCGGGCAGCGCCGGCTTCGCAGCCGTCTTGTGCGCCGTTGTGCTCCTGGTGCCTGCAGTTGCTGTTTTTGTGCCTGCCTTGCTCGGCGTGGTCGACCCCGGTCCGAAGGCCTGCCCTGAATTCGCAGCCGGCAGAGGCTTTCCTGCGATAAGGTTCTTCGCAGCATTCTCGAGCGCCCCCTGCATCTTCTTCTCGTCGTCAGGATCGGTCCACGAGTAAACGTACGAGTGCGCGGCCCGCGTCTTCGTGTCGGAGACAGCCGCCATCAGCTTCAGGTTCTCGGGACTTCCAGCCAGCTTGGCAATCTGCACTTTCGACGGCACATCGAGTTGCTCTTCCTCCGCCGGTTTGCCACGGCCCAGGCGCGGTCTATCGGGATCGGTATTCGTCGTCGCCGATACCGGCGCGCCGTTGTCGTTCGGGTTTGTCGCTGACTGCTTGTGCAGGGTCGGCCTGTCCGGATCGACCGCCGGGCCAGCTGAAGACCCGCTTGAGCTCGATCCGGAGCCTGACCCCGAACTCGAATCCGACGGCCTATGCAGCGTGGGCCTATCCGGATCAACCGCAGGCGCGTTGCTCGCCGTGGTCGATCCCGATCCCGCCCCGGCCCCCGAACCGCTCTGCTCGCCTGTCGTTGAATCGGTCCTCCTGTGCAATGTCGGCTTGTCCGGATCTGTGTCCGGAGCACTGCTCGTGCTCGATCCTGATCCCGGCCCGCTACCGCTCCCCGAGCCAGCCCCGGAAGCAGATCCGCTCTGCCCCGACCCGCTCCCAGATCCGGAATCCTGCGGCGGCCTGTGCGCAAAGTGTGGCTTACCGTCGTCCGGAGGCACATCGTGCACGAATTGCGGCAGCGTCTTCGACGCTTTCAGTTTCGCCACTTTCACGGGAGCCGGCTTCTGATACCTACCCGTCGCCACCCACGACCCGGAAACATCGGCTGCCGCGGTTACGTTGAAGAGCCCCTTCGATGTGCCCGCATCCAGCAGCTCATACACCGTTCCCGACTCGACAGTGAGGGGTACTGGATCCGCCATGTACAGGCCGCCCGGCTGGTAGCGTTCGCCATCCCACACCGCCAGCGGGACCAGCCGCGACGCTGTTGGCTTGGTCAGGTCGCCCGTGTACTCCAGCACCGCCGTGGCCCGCAGCACCGGCGCGGCTGTCGCGCCGTCGTTGGGATTCACACGGCCCACATACTGGGCGTGGGCGACGGTAAAAAATCCTCCGGCCAACATCCATCCGGCCAAAATCCACGCCCGTCGCGCCTTCATTTCCGGCTTTGTCATCCGTGACATACTTCGAACTGTACGCAACAATCTATACGACACTCTTAGTTGGACGCCGCGCAAGCCCGCTCGCTATCTCATTACCGAAAGACGCCCAAGGAAGCCATATGGAACTGCACGAGAAAGTCGCCGATTTCACTCTTCAGGACGACCAGGATAAGACCATCCACCTCAGCGATTTCAAAGGACAACCCGTCGTCCTCTTCTTCTACCCCAGGGCCGATACCCCCGGCTGCACCATCGAGGCCTGCGGCTTCCGCGACACCTTCAAAAAGCTACAGAACGCCGGAGCCGTCGTCCTCGGCATCTCGCGTGACACGCCCAAAGCGCAGGCTAAATTCAAGGCCAAATACGACCTGCCGTACACACTCCTTGCAGATGTAGACGAAAAAGTCTGCAATCAGTTTGGCGTCCTTAAGGAAAAGAACATGTACGGCAAAAAGGTCATGGGCATCGAGCGGACCACCTTCCTGATCGGCCCCGACCAGAAGCTGGTCAAAATCTTCCCCAAGGTCAAGCCCGAGGGCCACGCCGAAGAGGTCCTCGCCGCCATCAAGGAGTGGAAGAAGGGGTAGCGAAAAAGCTGTCAGGAGTGAAACGGCCCGGGATAAAACGGCTAGTGGTAAAGCGGTCAGAGTTATGCAAAAAACTGACTTGCCGACCCGCTGACTGGCTGCTGGCCGTCTGACCCTAACCGTTTCACCCCTGACCCCTGATGGTTCAGGAGGCGGGCGGCAGGCTGGTATCGCTGGCTACATATACCTTGAGCAGCGTTCCCTCCTTGATGTCGATCTCTTTGCCGTGCTTGATCAGCCCGATCGGCCCAAACAGGACGGTCAGCGCGACTGTGGTCCCGGTCTTGTCATCTCCCGTTTTATCCTTCGTCCCGCGAAGCATGACCCGGGTGTCGCCCACTTTCAGATAGTCCAGCCGGATGTTCAGCTCTCCGCCTTTCCCCATCATCCCCGCTCTTTTGGCGTGGCTGACCTCACCGACAGCCTTGTCCCCGGCCTTCGCAACCACGACATTGTTCACGGACAGATCCTCGGCCAGCACCAGGGTCACCGGATCTCCGTCCGAAGCCGTGTGGGAACTAAGGTCCTGCGCGAATTTGAGCTGCACATCCGAGCCTTCCCGGAGCGTAAGGTTGGGCTTTTCTGCTGCAACTGGAGAAGCAGGCGCCGGAGCCGGCGACTGGGCCTGACTCTGCTGCGCGAGCAGGATGCTGGGATAGATCGTCGCGACGATTACGAGGGCCCCAATTCTGGCTCGGTTCATGGTTCCTCCGTGTAGGGGCCTTTGAATCGGAATCGATCACTAGCAAATCACGAATAGGTCGTTCCGGAAAGAGACATGTTACACACCCGCTGCCGAAGAGCGCTATCGCAATCGGGCGGATTCGTGGGTCGTGTCCCCCTCGATCAGGACGAATGCGTAGCCAAGACTCCGGATGCCCAACGTCCGGATCGTCGGACGTGGGAAAATCGCACTGCGCTCTGTTCTCTCGAATATGCCCAAACTCCTGCCCCGCCGCTTCTACCTCGACTCGCCCGAAATCGTCGCCCGCGGGCTGCTTGGCAAGCTCGTCACCCGGCGCCTCGGCGATGAAAAGCTCACCGGGCGCATTGTCGAAATCGAAGCATATCTTGGACTCGACGACCCCGCCGCCCACTCCTATGCCGGCAAGACGGCCCGCAACGCCGTCCTCTTCGGACCGCCCGGTTTTGCCTACGTCTACTTCATCTATGGCATGTACTACTGCCTGAACTTCTCCTGCCAGCCCGAGGGACACGGCGCTGGCGTTCTCATCCGCGCCCTGGAGCCAGTCGCTGGACTCGACACCATGGCACGCCTGCGCAAGCTCCCACCGCACTCAAATCCGCGCCTCCTCACATCCGGCCCCGGACGCCTCTGCCAGGCCCTCGACATCACTCGCGCCGTCCACAACGGACTCGACGTCACCAGCCGCACCTCGCCGCTGCAGGTCATCGACGACGGATACGAGCCAGAACTCATCCGGTCCACTCCCCGCATCGGCATCAGCAAAGCCGTCGAGCACCCGCTGCGCTTCATCATCGAAGGCAACAAGTTTGTCAGTGGATAGTTTCCGGATAGGCGGTCCTGACCGGAACCCGAGGGCCATGATCCGACACACTCGCTAAAACTCACCCTCGTGATTTGGCGGGAGTGAGTGGATGCGGCACTTCCGGATAACGCTACAATTCAAGCGATCCAGATTTGAAGAAGGTGATGGCTTTTCAAGTCCCTCTCTCTATGAAGATTCGTGCCTTTGGGCTAATCACACTATTCACCATCTGCCTTCTGGGCTGCTCAATGATGCGGGCGCAGACGTTGTCCGCAAACAAGGCTGTGGTTCTTCGCTCTGAAGCCGAACTATGGAGTAAGGGAAACCTCACTGTGGCAGACGAGTTGTATTCACCTGACTTCGTCTGTCACTTTGTTGGTGGAATCGAGTGGACCGGACTCAATGGCATCAAGAGTGCCGTTCTGAGCCATCGAACCTCGTTCCCCGACTGGCATGAGAAGGTCGAGGACATCATCGCCGAGGGCGACAGGGTAGTCATACGGATCACGTCTACAGGAACACAGCTGGGTGACTTCGCGGGTATCGCGCCAACCGGAAAGAAGATCACTATCGAAGAATTTCATATCTTTCGTTTGGCGGGCGGAAAGATCGTCGAACAGTGGGGGATGCCGGATGTTCAAGGCTTGATGACACAGTTGAACGCATCCAGTGTGGACAAGAAGCGAATCCCATAATCATGCGCACGAGGAGAACCATGCAGAGCAGGCGCGTTTTTGTCACGCGGTCCACGCTGTTGGCAGGGGCTTTCGTCCTTGGCGCAGGGCGTGGAACATGGCTCGCAGGCTTGCGCTCGGGAATTGACCCTGCATCCATTGACCGTCTCAAGAGCAAACTGAGCGGGCGCTTGATCCTGCCCGATGATCCTGACTACGACACAATACGCGCGGTCGCCTCGCAAAATCCGGAAACCGACAAGCGGCCGGCAATGATCGCTCGATGCAAGACCGAGCAGGACGTTCTGCGATGCATTGATTTCGCCCACGAGCATGAGCTCGAGATTGCTGTTCGTTCCGGCAACCACAGCTTTCTCGGATGGGGAACCTGTGATCGCGGGATGGTGATTGACCTCTCGCCCATGAAGAGTGTCACAGTCGATCCCGCCAGTAAGGCAGCGCTGGTGAGCACGGGGAACAACGCCGGGGAGATCCTTGGATCGACGGCCCGCTTTGGACTCGCGCCCGTGCTCGGTGAGTGCCCGACCGTCGGCGCGGGACTTGCCTTGGGCGGTGGCCTGGGCTGGCTTTCCGGACTGTACGGAGCAACCTGCGATAACCTCCTGGCAGCCCGGCTGATCGCCGCGGATGGAGAGATCTTGGATGTCGACGCAAGTCGGAATCCCGATCTCTTCTGGGCGATTCGTGGCGGTGGTGGAAACTTCGGAGTGGCCACCCAGTTTCAATATCGGCTCCATCCGGTCAGCGAAGTGCTCGCAGGCAGTTTCATCTATCGCGTCAAAATGGCCCGAGACATGTTCCGGGCGTTTCGCGACTTGATGTCCACTGCGCCCGACGAACTGCAGGCTGAGTGCCAGCTGAGGACTGATCGCGGTGGGCAGTTCTCTATGGAGTTTGTCTACTCCGGCAATCTGGACAGAGGAGAAAACCTGCTCAACCAATTCCGAAAGATCAGCCCACCCGATCACGACTCATTGAAGCGGCGGGCGTATGCAGACTTGTATGCGATGGGTGACTGGGAAATGTCCTGGAAATTCCAATTCGTGAAAGCAACGTACCTTGAGCGTGTTTCCGACGAAGTTATCGACCTGATCGTCGACCGATTCGCGCAGCGACCTCCTGCCTGCGAAACGGCTTTTAATTTCGATCACTACATGCATGGACAAGTGTGCCGGGTCCCGGAAAATGCAACGGCATTCTCGCTGCGCAAGCCCGGCGCCGTGCAGCTCGGCTTCTGGACCGAGTGGAAGAGTCCCACAGATGCTTCCCGGTGCATGCCCTGGGTAAACGAGACATTCAGGCTCCTGCAGCCCTACACCGGCGGGCGCATCTATGCCAATTACATGACCTCAAGCGGCCCGCAGGCTGCAAAAAGTGTTTTCGGACCGAACTACGAGCGACTCGTCCAGATCAAGAAGAGGTACGATCCAGCCAATTTCTTTCACCTCAATCAGAACATTGATCCCGGTTGAAAGCACTCCTGCCTACGACCGAACAGTTCAGCCCGCTGGGGCAATACCGTTTCTCCGGTAGTTTCTGGATGGTCGCCAATCCGGAAGTAATTCGGCGAAGACCGCGGGGCATAATCATCAACACCCGCCTGTGAGCTAACGGGTCGCGGTGTGGAGCGTTGAGCAGCGACGCGCCAACGAAATAGGAGTAATATCCGCCGGAGACGCAACGACCATCGGGAAAACCCCTCACTCCCGATTTAGCGAACGGGAGAACCCATGGCCACTGCACCGGCGCATCCACAACCGACGCCGCAGCGATTCTTTGACGCTGTCAACGCTTATCAGCAGACCGATGCATTGAAGGCTGCAATTGAGCTGGAAATCTTCACCGCTATCGGCGAAGGCAATACTACTCCGGCAAAGATTGCCGGGCGCTGCAAGGCCGCTGAACGCGGCGTGCGCATCCTGTGCGACTTCTTAACGATTCACGGCTTTCTGATCAAAGATGAATCGCACTACGGTCTCGCGCCGGATTCAGCTGTATTCCTCAATCGCCATTCACCGGCATATCTCGGCGGCGCAGTTGAGTTTCTCCTCACCGCGCGTGTGCGCGAAGGGAACGCGCGGCTGACCGAGGCTGTACGCCGGGGAGGCACTGCGCTGGGCGAAGGAACGCTGGAGCCCGAAAATCCTGACTGGGTGAAGTTCGCTGAGGGCATGATGCCGCTGATGCATATGCCTGCCCAGATCATGGCTGCCGAACTCCGCAAGGGCGGCGATGCACACAAAGTTCTCGACATAGCTGCCAGTCACGGCATGTTTGGGATTGCCGTGGCAAAACTGAATCCCGCTGCAAAAATCATTGCCGCCGACTGGAAGAATGTGCTCGAAGTCGCAACGAAGAACGCCCAGGCGGCGGGAGTTGCCGATCGCTACCATCTTCTTCCCGGCGATGCCTTCGAAACCGATTTTGGAAGCGGCTACGACCTGGTTTTGATCCCGAATTTCCTGCACCATTTCGACCCGCCCAGCTGCACAACCTTCATGGGCAAGGTCCATGCCGCGCTGGAGCCGGGAGGCCGCGCCGCAATTGCCGAGCTCGTTCCCAATCCCGACCGCGTCACGCCCTCGACGGCGGCAGCCTTCAGCATGATGATGCTGGCTACGACTCCGTCGGGCGACGCTTACACTTTCGCTGAGCTCGAGAGCATTTCGAAAGATGCCGGTTTTGCGCGAGTTGAGCTCGCTTCGCCAGAGATCGGTCTCGATCGCCTCGTTGTCGCGTACCGGTGAATCCGCTACGCTTCATCATCAAAGGCACGGTCAGCCGCTAGCCACAGCTACTCCACCGGGTACGGTCCCTGCGCGAAGACCTCGTCGTGATAGCCCTTCGAGCCGATCGCGCGTGCCAACGGACTCCTGAAATCCTCTCCCGATCTCAGGCACGCGATCACTCGCGCGAAATCGTAGCGCGGCTCCCAGCCAAGCTCCTCGCGGGCGCGGTCGTTGACATAAACGCGATCGATCTCCGGAAACATCTTCCAGCCTAGCTCGCGATACACCGCCTCATACTCCGGCACACGCTCCCGAACCACTGCGGGTGCATCATTTCTCAACAGCTCCAGGTCTTCCCGCCGGAACGGGGTCGTCGCGCTGATGATGTATTTGCGGAAGCCCAATTCATGAGTCAGATCCGGCGCGCGCTCCGCGGCGCGCAGATGCGCCGTGACCACGTCTTCAATATCCACCCGCCGATAGAGATACTCATTCGCCTTCACGTTCTCATCCGCAAAAGCTTCTCGCACGGCGTTGTTGTCATCCTCCTCGGGAAAGAACCGCGACGTCCGCAGCACCACGCACGCGAGACCCTGGTTGCGATGGAACAACTGGCACAGATCCTCAGCCGCGCTCTTAGTCACGCCGTAAATGTTCCTCGGCACTGGCGTCACATCCTCCGTGATCCATGCCGCCGGCTCTCCCGCAGGAGGAATCAGCGCGTCTCCAAAGACGCTCGTCGTGCTGGTGTAGACAAACGACTGCACACCGGCGGCAGCGGCAGTCTCCAGCAGGTTAAGCGTTCCGGTGATGTTGGTATCGACGAACTCCCGCCGGCTGTGCGTCGCGACGTGCGGCTTGTGCAGCGTGGCCGTATGGAAGACCACCTGGACACCGTCCATGCAACTCCCGGCCACCAGCCAGTCCGTTATTGAACCGACCCTCGTCGTATGCGCAGACTCCACGATATCGAGCCCCACCACCTCGTGACCTCCTGCTTTCAAGGTCCGCGCCAGGGCTTCGCCCAGATGGCCGGCACTCCCCGTGACCAGAAATTTCATAGCTCATCATCTCAAGTTCCCTGGTCGTTTCGGAGACCCCTGTGACGTACGTCACTGAAACCCACTCGTCCTCGCCCATACGATCCTCGTTTGAGGAGCCGCCGACGAGATGACTGCCGACACCAACGCTACCGACCAGTACATCGCCGAGTGCCGCCGCATCCATGAACGGCTGCGGGAGATCGCAAAGAAAACCGAATGGATGGCGCACTCGCGCTGCGCAACGACAGACAACCCCAATTTCACTCGCGCTTTCACCGAGCAGAACGAACTGCTGCAGCGCCTCTCACAGTTGGACAGCCAGCTCTTCCGATAGCGCGCCCGTAACGGCACGCGATGCAAGCTTTGTCATGACTGCTGCGCGAAGCGCCCATTTGCTGGAGTTCTCTTAGCCCGGAGGCCAGTGCATCGCACGTCCGCCAAGTACGTGCAAGTGGAGATGATCGACCGTCTGCCCGCCATTCGGCCCCGTATTGATGATCACGCGATATCCCCCGCCCAACCTCCGCTCGACGGCCAGTTCCCGCGCTACCTCCAGCAGATGTCCCAGCAGCTCCTTGTCGCTGCCGCCGGTCTCCGCCAGCGATGCCACGTGCTTCTTAGGAATCACCAGCATATGCACCGGCGCCTGCGGGTGGATATCCAGAATGGCCAGAGCGTGCTCGTCCTCAAACACCTTCTTGGCGGGAATCGTTCCCGTCGCGATCTTGCAGAAGAGGCAGTCCATGCCATCCAGCATGCCACACAATGATGTAATCCTGAGCGAGGATGAAAGGAAGCGAAGCCGGAGGATCGACCTTTCAGTTTCCAGAGCTCTGCACGTATTTTGGTTTTTCCCCCGTACCCCACGGATCGTATGCCACCGCAAACGCCTCCCGCTCCGCTGTCGGCGGATGACTGTACGTCCAGAACACCACGAACGGATTCGGATCGGGCACATCGAGCCACATTTCGCCCAATCTCTGGAACGACCGGACCGTCGCCCCCTGCGCGTCCGGCACCAGCCCGTGGATCACCTCCTGCCCATACACATCGGCCTGGTGCTCCTCCCAGCGGCTGAAGGCATTCCCGATCGGCTCGGCAAGGAATCCCAGCACAGTAATCACCAGCAGCAACAGCCCCAGCGACGCCCAGTCGTCTATGGCCGCGATCCGCCATTGCGCCCCGTAGCGCCGCACCAGCCATCGCATCAGCCAGTCCATCATCCATAGCCCGAGAAGCATAAGCGCCGCCGAAAACACGATGCCTTTCTGGATATGCTCCAGCACGTAGTGCCCCTGCTCATGCCCGTACACGGCGAGAATTTCGTCCTGGGGTACGTTCTTGATCGTTGTGTCCCAAACCACGATCCTCTTCGACCCGCCGAAGCCCGTCACATACGCGTTCGGAGCCGTGTACCTCTGGCTCGCGTCCATCACAAACATCCGCGACGGAGGAATGCTCAACCCACCGCGCTCTGCCACCCGCTCCAGTTGCGGCACCAGTGCGGGATCGGCCTGCGCCAGCGGCGAGAAGTGATTAAACAACGGGTCGACAAGAACGGGCACCGCCCACACCGACGCTACCTCGACGGGCACCGCGAGCAGCCAGAACCACACCCACCACCACCGTGAGTGGCGCATCAGCGCATACAGCGCCCCCAGCGCGAGCGACCCGAAAACCAGCGTCAGCGCCGTTCCCTTGGCAAAGTCCGCCAGCCACATCCCCCAGCCTTCTATCGAGATCCCGTATTCCAGATTCACCCGGTGCATCATTACTGCCACCGGCAGTCCCAGCACCGACAGGATCAGCAGCCACACCGGAGCAACGAGAAATCCCTGCACCCATGTCTTCTCGCTGGATCGTGCCGCCCAGTCGCGAATCCGTGCGCCTGCGCCCCACCGCACCAGCTGCCACAGCGCCAGGATCATCCATGCCGTATCGCCGAAGTGCGCCAGCGTCCGCACGTGATAGAGATGGATCGCCTTCGCCAGCTTGTCCGGCGGCAGCGTGTAGATTCCATTCGCCGCGGCATCGAGAAGCATCATGGAAAAATGATACGTGGGTGCGACGGAAGCGCCCCACGAACGCGAGGATTCTGAGTAGCCTTCCCCCAACAACTCCCCGCCGCCTCGCCCACTCGAATCCGACCACCAATCCCACTCAATCCCCCCTGTCGATTCAACACTCCACTCCCCCAGAAAGCGTCCTTGCCGAAGCCCTTCGCCACCAGTACACTCCCCTCATACACCGGACATCCAGATGAAAGCCCGCAGGCTATGTTCCGCGTCGGCGCTCGCCGCCGTCCTCGCTGTCTCCACTACTTCGCACGCGCAATCCTCCGTCCTGCTCGATACCATGTCCGCCGAGCTCAGCCGCGCCTCAGCAAACATCGGCAAAGACAATAAAGACGCCAAGCCGCCCTACTACATCAGTTATGCCGCCCGTGACGTCCACACCGTCATCATCGCCGCGGAGCAGGGCGCGCTTCTTACCTCAAATTCCGATCACTCCCGCACCGCCGACATCGTTGTGCGCGTCGGCGACCCCCATCTCGACAACACCCACGGACCGCACCGCGCCTCGGCCGTCCGTGCCGTTCCTCTGCCCCTCGACGACGATCCGAAAGCCCTCGCCCGCGCGCTCTGGCGGGGAACCAACACCGAGTACGGCGACGCCCTCCAGACGTATCTCCAGGTCAAAACCGAAACCCAGGTTCGAGCCAAAGAGGAAGACACCTCTCCCGACTTCTCGCATGAAGCCGTCATGCCCTCAGCCGCCAATCCGGCTCCGCCGCCTCTTGAACACATCGATAGAGACCAGTGGGACGCCCGCATCCGCGCGCTGTCCGCCATCTTCCGCGATTATCCGCACGTCTACTCCAACTTCACCGTCTTCACCGTGCGCGACGAAACCGGATATTTCGTCTCTTCGGAAGGCGCTCGCATCGTTACTCCCTGGCAGCTCGCGCGCATCGTCGTCTTCGCTACCACGCGCGCCGATGACGGCATGGACCTGTTCCGGGCCCAGACCTTCGAAGCGAAAACCACAGACGGCCTGCCTTCGCAAAAGGAGATGGAAGCCGCCGTGCGCAAGCTTGGAGCCAGCCTCGAAGCCCTGCGTACCGCGCCCGTCACCGAACCCTTCGACGGCCCCGCCATTCTCTCTGGCCGCGCCTCCGCCGTCTTCTTTCACGAAGTCCTCGGCCACCGCCTTGAAGGCCAGCGCCAGCGCGGAGACGAAGAGGGCCAGACCTTCACCAAGGACCTGGGCAAGCCCATCCTGCCCGCCTTCATCTCCGTCGCTGACGATCCCACTGTCGCCACCTTCGATGGAACCTGGCTCAGCGGCTATTACACCTACGACGACGAGGGCCAGCGCGCGCAAAAGGTCCAACTCATCAAGGACGGCGTTCTCCAGACCTTCCTCATGTCGCGCCTGCCCATCGCCAGCGTATCCAGCTCGAACGGCCACGGCCGCTCGCAGGCAGGGCATATGCCCAACGGCCGCCAGGGCAACCTCATCGTCACCTCGACCAAGACCGTCTCCGACAGCGCGCTCCGCCAGATGCTCATCGACGAGACGAAAAAGCAGAACAAGCCCTACGGCCTCTACTTCGAAGACATCTCCTCCGGCTTCGCCGTCACCACCCGCAATGCGCCGCAGGCCTTTCAGGTCATCCCACTCGTTGTCTATCGCGTCTATACCGACGGCCGCCCCGATGAGCTTGTCCGCGGAGTCAGCATCGTGGGAACACCGCAGGCTGCGCTTAATCGTATTGTCGCCACGGGAAACAAACCGGAAGTCTTCAACGGGGAATGCGGCGCCGAATCCGGGGTCATCCCCGTCTCCGCCGTTGCGCCCGCAATGCTGGTGAGCGAAATCGAGACTCAGCGCGAGCAGCAGGGAACCGCTCGCCCGCCGATCCTTCCGCCGCCCACTGCAACCAAAGCCGGGGAGGGGAACTGATGGATCTCCGCAAGCTTCGCAGCCTCTCCGTCATCATGAGCAGGGTCCGACACGCTGGCAACCGTTCGCATTCTTCGCGGAAGGGTGGGAGGAAACGGCTGGCGGCCTTCGTCGGGGCGCTCGCACTCGCCTGCACCCTCAGCGCGCAACAGCCCTCCACCTCGGCCGCCGGCGCGAAGCAAGACCCCGTGCTCAGCGCCATGCTCGCCGAATTAGACCGGAGTAAAGAGCACCTTCACTTGCCGGGTTTCGAAAAGCCTTACTTCATCGAGTACCACGTCGACGATGTGACCGAGTACGAAGCCTCCGCCGCTTGGGGATCGCTTGTTCGCGAGCATGAGGTGCGCAGCCGCATCGTTCGCGTCACGGTTCGAGTCGGAGATTACAAGCTCGACAGCTCGGGCGAGCGCGACGCCTCGCTCGAGATCACCACCATCGAGAACGATCCGCTGGCGCTCCGCTACGCGCTGTGGTTAGCCACTGACGCCGCCTACAAGAACGCTCTCAACAGCTACACCGCCAAGCAGGCCGCGCTCAAATCCGTGCAGACCCCGCCGCAGGCCGACGATTTCTCTCATGAAAAGCCGGTCGTCTCCATTGCCCCGCTCGCGCAATCCCAGCTCGACCGCGCCGCGTGGAGGCAACAGGTCGTCGGGGCCACTGGCCTCTACCGCAGCGACGCCTCGATCAAGGACTTTGCTTCGGAGATCGAATCGAGTGAAGGCGTTCTCGAATCGCGCCTGCGAACGCAATACATTGTCAACACCGAGGGCACCATCGTCCGCAAAAGCATGGTCGAATATCGCGCCCAAATGCTGGCCCGGACGCAGGCCCCTGACGGCATGTATCTCGAACGCTCGCACAGCGTCTCCGGACTCACGCCTGCCGATCTCGGCTCGCCCGATAAATTCCACAGCGAAGCCCTCCACGTTCTAACCGGTCTGCACGAGCTGCGCAGCGCGCCCGTGGTTGCCGATGAGTACCACGGCCCCGTGCTCTTTACCGGCAGCGCGTCGGCCCATCTCTTCGACGACCTCTTTGCGCACGCCGTTGGAGCGCACCGCCCCCAGCTCGGGTCCACCTCCCGCACCGTCGGTCCTTTCGCTTCGAGCTACCAGACCCGCGTGCTGCCCGGCTTCCTCAAGGTCATCGACAACCCCGGCATCACATCGTTCGATGGCAAACCGCTGCTCGGCGCCTACCAGGTCGACGACCAGGGAGTTGCCGCGCAGAGCGTCACGCTGGTTGACTCCGGCAAACTCGCCAGCTATCTTACCGCCCGCGAGCCCATCCGCGATTTCCCATCCTCGAACGGCCACGGCCGAGCGCAGGCAGGAGAGTCGGCCGCGCCGCGCATCGGTGTGCTTGAAATCCAGCCCTCAGAGGCCGTCTCTGAGGACGAACTGCTGCAGAAGCTGCTCGCGATGGGCAAGGACCAGGGCCTCGAATACGTCTACTTCGTTGAAACCCTCAGCGGATCGAGCCGCCCGCGCACTCTTTACCGCATCAAGGTAGCCGACGGCTCGCGCCAGCTCGTTCGCGGAGCCCAGCTTGAAGACGTCAACCTCCACCTGCTGCGCTCCGGAATCCTCGCCGCCGGCAGCGACCCCTACGTCTACAACGCCTTTGGAGATATCCCCTCGACCGTCATCGCCCCGCCACTCCTCTTCGACGACGTGACGGTGAAGCGCGCCGAGCAGCGTAACGACAAGCTGCCCTACTACCCGCCGCCGGAGTAATGGGGGCTTGGGGAACAGGGGTACAGCGCAGAGAGCAGTCCCTGGTCTCGCGAATGGTTGGACTGGCACTTAAGAATTGAGCCCTGATCCCTGTGCCCTGAATTATTGTTTTTGGCGCGCGTCGGCGTCGTGCATCCTGCTGGCCTCGAAGCTTATGATTTTCCACTGTCCAAGGCGCTTGTTGTAGACGCGGGTGTAGCGATAATTTCCGCTGATGTCGCTTTGTCCGTTTGTGCCCGCGAGCTCCGCCTTCGACGTCACCACCGCCGTGTCGCCGTAGACACGCACCTTCAGGTCATTGAGGTCGAGCTGGGTGATCTTCACCGTGCCGGCTTTGCGCAGGGCGAGCGCCTGGGCCTTGGTCTCGACCGTGCCGTTTGCGCTGATGCCGATATAGTCGTCGGCCAGCAGGTGGTCCATCGCGCCCACGTTGTTCGAGATGATCGCCTCGCGCCACTGCTGCTCAAGCGCTTCGATCTCCTTGTGGATTGCGTGGCTGTCCTTGTGCGGCAGGCCTGCGAACGCCGGATGCGCCATCAGCAGGCAGATCGCCACCACAAATAAAACCTGGACCTGGAAGCTCCTGCGCATGTACGTACCGGATGGTAGTCCGCGCGCTTCCGCTGAGTCAAAAAGAAAGGCCCGAACCGCCCTATACGCCCGCGAACACCCGAATTCTGGCCCTCGGCTGCCATATCACGCATCGAATCAACGCTGGTTTACCGACAATTATAGGTTCGATGCCGAACCCCGGTGCCACCACTATTCGAGCGCGTGAAGATTTTCAACCGTGCGCTCCAGCATCCGCTGATACAGCACGCCCACAACGTATTTCTTGAAGTGCGGAGACGCTCGATGCGCTTCCGCCGCCGCGCTGTCCTTATATTGCTCGTAGATCAGGATCGTATCCGCATCTCCGTCCACAACATGCGGAATATACGATACGCACCCCGGCTCCTTCCGCGAAGCCCCAGTCACCGCTTGCAGTGCCTCACGAATGTCTTCGCGATCATCCGCCTTAAACTTGAGCCGTACCGTAAAAGTGATCATCCTTCAAACCTTCCACCGACAAGCATAGCAACAGCCGGGACTCCCGCTACGCCACTTTCGCGTTAGCCCAAATCTGGGACAGCTCCCCACTCCCTGTTCCCTGAGCTGGGGTTTCCTCTCTTCTATCCTTCCAGCGCCTTCAGCTTCTCGGCGAACTCCGGCAGAGCCATCGTCTGCTCCCGGTCCGGCCCCGTCGACACCATCCCGATCTTCGCGCCCGACTCCCGCTCCAGAAACCCGAGATACTCCCGCGCCTCCCTGGGCAGCTTCTCCCACTCCACAATGCCTTCCGTCGGCTCGGTCCAGCCCTTCAGCTTGGTGTACACCGGCTTGATCGACTCGATCCCGCGCACATCGGCCGGCATCGTGTCCACCTGGATCCCGTCGATCTCGTAGCCCACGCACACCGGAATCTCCGCCATCCCATCCAGCACGTCCAGCTTCGTTACTACCAGCCATTCCGTGCCGTTGATCATGTTCGAATACCTGAGCAGCGGCAGATCCATCCAGCCGCACCGCCTGGGACGCCCCGTCACTGCCCCGAACTCATGCCCCCGCACCCTGAGCTGCTCGCCGGCCTCGTCGTGACACTCCGTCGGGAATGGGCCTTCGCCCACGCGCGTGACATAGGCCTTGGTCACGCCAATCACCGTCCCGATCGCCGTCGGACCAACCCCGGTACCCGTCACCGCTCCCCCCGCCGTCGCCGATGACGAAGTCACAAACGGATATGTCCCGTGGTCGATATCCAGCATCGTGCCCTGCGCGCCCTCAAACATCACGCTCTTGCCCGCCCTGATCGCACCATTGAGCAGCGCCGCCGTATCCGTCACAAATGGAGCCACCTGCTCCGCCGCCCGCGCATACTCCTCATACATCTGCGCCGGATCGAGCGGCTCGGTCCCGAAGAGCGCCTGCGCGACCGTGTTCTTCTCATGACACGCATTCTGTATATGCGTCTTCAGCAGATTCGTATTAAGCAGGTCGATCACGCGCAGCCCGTTGCGCGCCATCTTGTCCTCATACGCCGGACCGATCCCCCGGCTCGTCGTCCCGATCTTCTGCCGCCCCGGAGCGCTCTCCGCTGCCAGCTCGATCATCCTGTGATACGGCAGAATCACCTGTGCGCGGTTGGAGACAAAGACATGGCCGTCTACCGCGACGCCCAGGTCTTTGAGCTTGCTGATCTCCTTCAGAAACGCCATCGGATCGAGCACCACGCCATTGCCGATCACCGCCAGCGACTCCGGTCTCAGGATCCCACACGGAATCAGCTGCAGAATGAACTTCTGCCCCTTGATGATGACCGTGTGACCGGCATTGTGGCCGCCCGCATACCGCGCGACGACACTAAACCGCTCCGACAGGACATCGACAATCTTGCCCTTACCCTCATCGCCCCACTGGGCGCCTACGACCACTGCTGTCTTTGCTCGCATCGCTACCCTGCCCCCAAAACATAAGGAGCCCTGTTCTTTTTACCAGATTTCAATGGGAGGTTTGAGTCGAAAGGGCCAGTGTGCGAACCTTTGAGCTTCACCCGGATGCTACGCAATCCCCTAGAACGCACTCGTAATCTGATGATATATCGCAGCCTGGCGGGCGAGATGACTGCCAAAACTCCAGACGAACGAGGGAACTCTGGGGAATCCGTAGTATTGTGTCTGTGTGTCATCTCTGGAACAGGTTTCCCCAGAGCCGCGACCACTGATCCCCGGCTCTCTTATAGATCAACAAGCGCGATTGGGTGACATCGCGCGTGCGCTGAAGGCTGGAGACGTCGTCCTTCCAGTGACGGTCCGGACCTTCCTAAGCTGGTTTTGGCATAGCCAACGACGAGGTCGCTGGATCGTGTCACACATCAGAGAGGAGCTTGACCGAGCCGGAATCGTGACCGTTCCAGACTTCGAGTCGACCTACCTCGACGCAGAGATCGAGTTCTCGCCAGTCCCAGAGCCAAAGGCGATCGAAGTCAAAGACGTGGTGTCAGTCGGCGGCTCGATGCAAGTCATTACCTCGACAGAGGTAAAAACGCCGTCTCTCACCTTTGCCGACCCAACGTACCGAATAAGCAAACTTGCTGCGGCGAACAAAGCGCCGACTTCAGTCAGCCCGGATTCCAGCTTAACTGAGACAGTAACCATCATGATGGCCAACGATTTTTCGCAGCTGCCCGTGATGATAGGTGAGCGCGAGGTGAAGGGAATCGTCACTTGGAAGTCGATAGGTAGCCGACTCTCGCTTCAAAAAACGCCCAAGTGGGCTCGTGAAGTAATGGACCCCCACTCAGAAGTCAGTTCGGAGGCGTCGTTATTCACCGCCATTCCAGTCATTGTCGAGAACGATTACGCCTTGGTCCGAGCCCCAGATAAGAAGATCGTGGGGATCATCACGACAAGCGACCTGAGCTTGCAATTCCAGCAGCTGTCAGAGCCATTTCTATTGCTTGGTGAGATAGAGAACCATATCCGCAGATTGATTAGCGAGCACTTCTTGCCTGAGCAATTGGCGAGCGTCAAGGATCCACAAGACCCAACAAGAGCAGTCAACTCGGCATCGGATCTTACATTTGGAGAATATAAGCGCTTACTCGAAGATCCTAAGAACTGGAATTTGCTCGGGTTAGAACTCGATAGATCTGTTTTCATAGGACTCCTTGACAAGCTGCGCGAGACGCGTAACGACGTCATGCATTTCGATCCCGACGGAATCGAAGATGAGGCGTTGATAGTCCTGAGGGATTTTGTGAAATTTCTCCGTAACCTTCAAACAATCGGTGCGATATAGGTTGCTGACCCTGTGCCGGGAAGAGCACTGTGGCTATCTATAGAATCCAAGCGACACGGACCTAGGCTATCGCCTACCGAACACCTGACAGTCCAAAGGTGTTGGATTTTAAATGTGCAAGGGCCCCATTCGAAATGTAAAGGCACGCAATGCCACCGAAAACTGGCGCTTCGGGGGAATCATCTCAATCTGTGAAAGAGATCCTTTGCTCTTCAGCCCCGAAGAACAATCCGGTTCGTAGGGTCGCACCGCGCTCCCGCCCCTCCAGTGCTTTTGAAGTACTGGACTTCGCGCTCGTGCTAGTTCGCGTTCTCGAGGCTGGAAAATGTCCCCAGATTTCGCCGCTTGCCCGTGAACGCATCCCTCAAATGTGACCTATCCTTCCAGGAGCTGACGGACAAATCCGTTATAGAAGAGTCCGTTCGGATCGACGCTCTTCCGATAGGCGTTGAAAGCCTGCAACTGTGTACCTCGGCTGGTGCGGAGATAGGCCAGGAAGTTTGGGTTGAACGGCCCCGTCTTGGAATAGCTGCCTGCAGGTTGCGTCGGGTCGTAAAAGCCATACATCTTGCCTTGATGCGTGAAGCCCCCTAGGGCGACCCATGCGCGCTCAACATCGGCGAAAAACTGGAGCAAGGCGGCAGGGTACTCCGATCCCGCAACGGCCGCCACGTATCCAATCATGTCCAGATTGACAAAAGTCGCATTGGGATTCTGCGTGTAGGTTCCCGATAGTGCGGTATCACCGCCACGCACGAATCGGAATTCCATCGGGGCAACCAGAAGGAAGTCCTGAGAAGCCTGGAGCTGCGTTATAGCTGCGTTGAGCCCCTGCCACGCCTTGCTCAGCCCCGCGTCGTCAAGAGCCGGCAGCTCGACAAAATAGGACATGAATATCACACGGGATGCCCAGGCCAGCCACAAGTCTGAGTATGCAGTCACCGCTTTATCGAAGAGCGATTCGATTGTCAGATATCCCGTATCGACAATCGCGCTCGCTGCACTGATTGAACCAGCATACTGTGCAGCGATGAGGCCTAGCTCGACGATCGGCTCCGTCGGGCCTATATACGGAGCGCCGAATTTCTCGTTTCCCGACAGAGTACAGGCGTTTGGGACGGTCTCATTGAGATTTTTCGTTGGTGGGGGATTTGAGTCAACGTCCCACCACAAGGCAAGGTAGTTGTTGGTGTACGGGTTAATGAAGGACTCAACGCGGGTATGACTTGTCAGCGTCTTGAACTGCGCGACGAACGCGTTTTCGTCCGCACAAGTAAAGGTGGCTTTGCCAGGCTTCAACGTCGTCGCCCAGGGGCGCGGCAGCACCTCTACAGTCACGGAGGTTACAACTCCCAGTGCTCCCAGTGACACACGCGCAAACTGTAACGGCAACCATCCATTCACCGCAGGTGTATTAGCGTTAATCGTCACCACATTGCCATCCGGCCCCATGATTGTGAAATCTGAAACCGTCTCCGCGAAGATTCCCGTATCAACCGTGGCGCCATGCACGTCGACCGCTGTCATTCCTCCGAGGCTGAAGAAGCCGCCGGCGGTTACAGTCTTGAACATCATGTTGTTGGCGGTCAGAAAAGCGTCGAGCTCATCCTCGCGGACGCCGGTATTTACCGTCACTGTATTCGCTGACGCATCCAGCACCATGCGCTGATCTCCGTTGGAACCCAGGTCGCTATAACAGGACAAGTCGACCAGCCAGGAGGTAGGACTCGTTGCAGTGCGGCTGTCGGCGGCAACTAGCGGCGGCTGTGAATGGCGCTGGCCCGATACTCGCACCGTCGGCCCGGCTGCTGCAGCTTGGCCCACTATTTGCTGAAGCTCGGCGCGATTGGTCGGAAGGAAATAGTACTCGCCATCGACGGTCAGCATATGGACAACGTTCTGAGCCCAGTTCCTCCATGGCAGCGGAGTGACGCTGAAATCTAACGTCGTCCCCGCGATCAGGTATGCTCCGAGTCGCCCGTTAGCCGCACTTCCCACCACGGGAGTGCCCCGATTGCTCGTCCCCAATACCGCGTTCACATTGGGTGCCACGGCAATGGCATCGGAGGGCACCCCGATCGAAGAAAGCGAAGGACTCGCCCTGTATTCACCCCATTCGAAATTCCCGCTATTCCATGATGAAGTCTGCCAACTTCCCTGGCTATTGAGCCACTGAATGGAAAAATTCGCTACGAAAATCCCATTGTTGACACAGCCTATTTTTTCAACCTGCCTCATTGGAGTCTTCTCCTGCGGCCTGGATGGCCGAGAACTTCCCCTGCCCGGGGTTAACGCCGGGAATTCGGACGCCAACCCCGGTCGATTTCCGGAGATTCGAAAAACGATCCCGAACAGTTACGAATTGAGAACGATCTCGAAGCCGATCCAGGTTGTTCCCTTTGCGGTGTAGTTCGCGATTCCAGAACCCGTGGCGTAGGAAACCATCGGCTTTCCTTGCCCGGATGTTCCAGTTACCGCGTGGCCATAAGGAGTTACTACCAGTGCGTCTGTCGGAACCCCGATCGTTCCCAACTCAGGGGTTGTTTTGCTCACCTGGACCGGATAGTTACCGCTGTTCCAGTCCGTTGTGTGCCAATTGCCATCCGAGTCCAACCATTGAACGCTGAAGTTGAAAACGTATCCGCCTTTATTCTCTACAGTGATATACGACACCTTTGGTAATGCCATTTTGCCTTCTCCTCACAACGAGATTTGTTTGTCGGATAGAAATATCCGGAATGTCCGTCTTCGCTTCCCACAGCTCGACACGGTTGTCGAGTCTCTGCCTTTGGAGGGCTCGGCAATGATCGATCATCCCAGTGCGCCGTGTCTGTTCAGTATTGTTCACTTTGGAAAACAAGCTGAGGCCACTCAAACCGCAGCCAGCACTTAGGGTTGCCGTTCTCAAAGCCGCCGCGAGCACCTGTTACTTGAAACTCATCCTCGCTCTGAGGGCAGCTTTAGTCGTGGAGAAGGATATTGATAAGGGAACTGTGAACGCGCACCCGGCTACGGCCCTCATAGGAGACGAAGCCCATCGCCCGGAACTTATTCATGAATAAATTCACCCGCGACCGGGTTGTGCCCACCATCTCTGCCAGAGCTTCCTGACTGATCTTGGGAATTACAGTCTCCGGCTTGCCGTCTTTGCCGAAGTTAGCCAGTAATAGCAGGATCCGGGCCAGCCTTTTTTCACTCGAATTAAACAATTGGTCGACCAGATCCGCCTCATATCGGATATTCCGGGTGAGCAGATAGGCCACAAACAAATTCGCAAACTCCGCTTGCTGGTGAAGCGCCTTCGCCATGGACTTCTTTTCGATTCGCATCACTGAACAATCCGTCATGGCGGTTGCGGAACACAGCCGACGTGGCTGTCCGGCAAGGCAACTCTCCCCAAAGAAATCGCCCTCGTTCAGAATGGCGATGGTGGCTTCTTTCCCGGCCTTCGAAACGACATTGAGTTTAACCTTGCCTTGGCGGATATAAAAAACAGCATTGGACCGTTCGCCCTGCACAAAAATCGTCTGCCCGCCGGTAAAGTCTGTGATTTTTCTTCCGCTGTTGGTCGTTGCTAGAAAGGTTTTTGAGTCGAACCTGATTCGTTTCTTGGCTGCGACCGCCGCGTGCATGGTTAGCCCTCCTCGCAGAAATTTGCGAAAGCGATGAGTTGACCTGTGGCGATATCAGGAAGGAAGAAGGCCATTCAGCTTCCGGCGATCCGCAGACCGGCCCGGCGAGGAGAATGTTTCACCCTCGAATGCCTATTTCTCGATTGTTTGTTTTATGACCAGTGGCCGGGCGCAAGCCGGATCTCAGCGAATAGCTCGGGCAGATGCTTCTGAAGCAAAGCGTCGATCTTGGAAGACAGAGGAACGGTTACGAAAGGCCTGCGCGGGTTCACCCGATCGTTCTCCCAGTACTTCGACCACTTCTGCGTGCTCGTGATGAACTCACTGGCGAAGTTCCCGGCGTCCGGAAATCCCTGTTCAATCTGCAGGCAGCCCGTCAGGCAGATATCGACGTACGATTCCACGATAGGAACCCTGGGCGTTGGGAGACTCTTCTCCAGCTCGCCCGGTTTGAAAACGTTGGCGTAGATCCAGACCTTGCCCTTTGGAGCAGATCCGCCCGTGAGGATCTCAACGTCCTTCGTGACGTCCATCCGCTTGTAACCCTGTTCGCGCTCGTCGCTGGCCTTCAACTCCGCTTCGCTCACCGTGTAGATGACTCCATTCACGGAGCTCGATTTCTCCGGAATGGCTCCGACAAACGTGGTGGTGAAACCGATGGAGCCAGTGCGAGCCCACCAGCCGCGCGCATACCCGCGAACCCGCGCCGGCAAGACATACATCGCCGCCGGCGATGTCCTCATTCGCGATGACTGTTCGATCAACGAGCCGTAACCAAAGATATATTGTTGCAAGATGTTCTCCTTCCGCCGCCATGCATAAGCGCGCTTTTTCGCAACTACGTGGTCCGGAGAACGTGAGCTCAACAAGGATCGATTGCTGTGTTTGAAGTCGAGGCTGCTTATTGTTAGTAGCCGCTCGCGATTAGACATCTTCAACGGCGACCGTGTCCAGTCGACATCGACCTGTGGCCCACCCTTTCCCGGATTGCCCTTGTCTGACCCGAATAAGCGACCATCATCTTGGCCCCTATCCTCATCGCCCTGCGAGATGTCGACGACCACCCTGCCGTTGCTCGCATCTCTTTTGCGAATCCCTAATCGCCCTACTTATCCTTCTTCGGTCATTGCGCAGCGGAAGGGCGGGCCTGGCCCTTCGGAGTGCTCGGGAAGCGCCAGGGTGAGAATTAAAAAAATCAGCAGCGGAAGAGACCCAGGTATATAGTTTGGACGATCCACAACGTCAAAACAGGATCCTGGTAATACCTAAACTGCTTTGGGACCAATCCCCAATTTTTGTGCTTGAGTAAAGGAAAAACTCGCCAAGGGGATGGCCCGTTGTCGACTGCAATCTCGCTTTCGAAAGTTAGGGTGCAGAATTCACAAACGGAAGCCTTCTATGGTCACAAGAGGGCAAGTGTAGAGAAGCGCTTCCGCTAGAACCCTCCACAGAAACAGCAGACGCCGAAGGCGGGATGAAACACGCGCAGTCCTGCCTTCTGAAACGAAGTGACTGTTATGCCCACTACTCAAGACGAAGACGAACAAGGGCTGCTCATGTTCGTCCATCGACCCAGACCCACAACGGAATCCCAGGAGAAAGCATGCGATATCGTCATTTGGCAAATCCGGGGACCCATATTTGCACTGGAACGTGCCTCACGCTCTTCTTAATGTCCTCGGCATTCGTTGCCCTGCCAGCATGGTCCCAAGCTTCAGACACGAATTCAGCACTGCTTGCCACAAAGCAGACCTCAGTCGTCAACAGCCCCTCTTCCTTCCCGGTCAACACGCCGAAACAAGTGCAGAGTGGGGAGGCCAAACTGATCGGCCCCTATAACACGTCCTCCATGCTGCGCCTGGCTATCTCCATCAAGGCCCCCAAAATGGCCGAGGAAGAACAATTCCTGAAGGAACTGCAGGACAAGAATTCGGCCAATTTCCATAAGTACCTGACTCCCGAGCAGTGGAACGCGCGCTTCGCGCCTGCGCAGCAGGATGAGCAGGCCGTTGTCGATTGGGCCACCAGTAAGGGATTCACCATCACCGCCCGCTATCCCAACCGGTTGATGGTCAACGTCGAAGGCACCGTCGACACGATCCAAAAAGCATTCAACATCACGATCAATCACTACCAGGTCAATGGCCAGGTCGAGTTCTCCAACGACCGCGATCCCGAGATACCGGAAAACCTCCAGGGCATCGTCCAGTTCGTTGACGGTCTGAACAGCATTGTGCGTATGCGTCCCGCCAACTCAGCAATGAAGGGCGTGCGCGGACCCGACTACTCGCCCGGTCAAATGCACCAGGTAGGCGCAACCGTCCATATGAACGCGGACAGTGCGGCCGCTCAAGCAATCAAAACTTCCGGGGCCCAGGTCGGATCCCAGATCACCAACGGCTTCTACGATCCCACCGACTTCTGGAGCCAGGAGGGCTACAACTACAATGCCCTCCAGGCCCAGGGCCACTGCTGCAACCCGCTCCACAACCCCAATCAGACTCCGCCCGAGACAACCATCGGCTTGGCTACTGACGGCGATTTCGCCGACTCCGACATGGTGGGCTTCCACAACCAATATCCTTACCTCGCCTATCACTACGGCCGTGTCTTCGTGGACGGCACACCGACTGGCGGCGACGACGAGACGACTCTTGATCTGGAGTGGACGACAGCCACCTCCAACAGCCAGGGGTCTTACGTCGATACTTCACTTGTCTGGGTCTACGAGGCGGCACAAGGTTTCGGTGATTTCGGCACCCTTTTTCAGCAGATGGTCAACGACAATTATGTTCGCGTCGTTAACATCAGTTACGGCTTGTCCGAAACCGTCTTCCTTGATGACGCCCCCGGCCTCCTCACCTCCTGGCACGCCATCTTCAACCAGATGATCGGCCAGGGCTGGACCATCATGGCAGCTTCCGGCGACGGTGGATCTGACGCAGGTTGCACTGGCTCGCTCGCCGTCCTCTATCCCGAATCCGACCCCGATGTGACCTCTGTCGGCGGCACCGAACTCTTCCTCTACAGCGACGGCAGCTTCGACACCGAAGTGGCGTGGACTGGTGGCACGTTCCCCGGCGCTTGCTCGGAGAATGACGGTGGCGGCGGCGGCGGCTGCAGCGCCGTTTGGGCCGCTCCGGGCTACCAGACGGTCGGGAGTCCCTATTGCGGTACGGGCAGCCGCAGCGTTCCAGATGTCGCGCTGAATGCGGGTGTGGGAACGAACTTCTTCTTCAATGGCTCTCTCTCAGGAGTTGGGGGAACCAGCCTCGCTTCACCTCTGATGTCCGGTTTCATTGCCCAGGAGAACGCCTACTCTCTGAGCATGGGAAACGCCTGCGACGGCACTCACAACTGTGCGCCGATCGGCCAGGTCGACTGGGACATCTACGCCGAGGGGGGATATAACCATAGCGCTCCGCATTATCCCTTCTACGACATCACCTCGGGTTGTACCACCAATGACACGATCGCCGTGGGTTGGTGCGCCGCTTCTGGTTATGACCTTGCCACCGGCTGGGGATCCTTCAACGCGCTGCAAATGGCATGGGCCATCAACTGGGAAGACAATCTCGCATACTCCGCGCCCTCGGTCAGCTTCAGCGGCCCAGCCATAAATACCTGGTACAACTCGGACCAGACTGTCAGCTGGTCTATTAACGCGAACAGCAACCCGACTGGCATTGCCGGTTTCACTCAAGGGTGGGATTCCATTCCCGGCGACCCCGTCAGCGATACCAACCGCAACGACAGCAACTCGTTCTTCAGCGGCCCGCAGTTTCCAAATTCGACTACTGGCTGCCTCGAACTTGCCTCAGGAGGGTCCTGCGCAGGCGGTGTGAGTCAGGGGTGCCATACAGCACACGTTCGCGCCTGGAGCAATCAGGGCAGCACATCCGGAGACGTAACCTACGGCCCGATCTGCTATGACACCGTTCCGCCGGTGACCACCGCTGTGTTGAGCGGTACTCCCGTCAGTGGCAGTACGTACAAAAGCGCGGTAAAGGTCACTCTCTCGGCGACTGATTCTGGCAGCGGAGTTGCTGCCACCTACTTCGCACTCAACAGCGGCGCCTATCAAACCTACACGGGCCCGTTCACCGTGGGATATACAGGAAGCTACACGGTTCATTTCTATAGCGTCGATAAGGCCGGTAATACCGCAACCGCCTCGTCCGTTGGCTTCACCATTGATCCGGTGCTGAGCGTGTCTCCTTCGAATCTCGCCTTCGGCTTTGTAGTGTTCGGGACAACCAGCGCAGGAAAAACCGCGACCGTTACAAATATCAGCTCCTCGGCGGTGCCGATATCGTCGATCGTTTCGAGTGGCGATTTTGTGATTTCTGCAAATACGTGCGGTACGTCGTTGGCAGCTGGCGGGAATTGCACCGTCACCGTAGCTTACAAGCCCTCCGTGATTGGCGGGGTGTCGGGAGACTTGACGATTGCCTATACCGGCATTGGCTCACCTGACCGGCTTAGTCTGACCGGGAATGGGCAGGTTCCGCTCACTGCCACGCCGAGCAACCTTACCTTCGGCTCAGTCGCCGTCGGCACAACCACAGCAGCGCAGATCATCACCTTGAAAAACAACAACCCGAGCACCGCTTTGACCATAGGCTTCAGTGCCAGCGGAGACTTTAAAGTCACCGCCGGTGGGGGAACTCCTTGCGGGTCAACGCTCGCGGCTGCAGGCAGCTGCACCCTGAGTGTGACCTTTTCGCCGCACCAGAACGGAGGCATCGCAGGCGCGATCTCGGTCGTCGCCCCCGGCGCTCAGCTGAATCCGCTCGCTATCCCGCTTAGCGGCAACGGCACGGGAGGAACCGCAGCCTCACTGAGCTTTAGCCCAACGTCTCTCAACTATGGCAATGCCGTCGAGGCTACAGCCTATACACAGACGGTAACTGTGAAGAACACCGGCGGTTCATCAGCCACGATCAACACTGTTACAACCAGCGGTGATTTCCATGCAACAGGCTGCACGACAACCTTAGCCCCACTCGCTACCTGCACATTGACAGTTACCTTCACTCCAACGTCCCTCGGAAGGATCAACGGGTCAGTTGTCCTGGCAAACACCACTGCCGTTAATCCTGAAATTCTGAACACAACTGGCGTTGGGGTCCTGCCGATAAGCCTCAGCCCAGCGAGCGTGAATTTTGGGAATGTGACAGTGGGCACCAAGAGCGGCGCAGCTATCGTGACTCTGACGAACCTGACCTCATCAGCGTTGCCCATCGCGTTTACTGCCAGTGGAGACTTCTCCGTGGCAGCAGGCGGTGGCACACCTTGCGGATCTTCCGTGGCGGCCGGCGCGAGTTGCACGCTTGCCGTGACCTTCTCTCCTACTACGACTGGAACAGTGGGCGGCGTGGTAACGGTGACCTACAGCGGCAAGTTCAGCCCACAGGAGGTGACACTCACTGGAACAGGGCAGTAACGCGTCCACAGTCCTCGACTGCAACGCGCGCATCGGAAGTCGGGGGATGGGCTACCCCCTCCCCGCAACATGTGGCCTCTATTTCACAGGACAAGAAAGGCCCGGTCGCAGCCGGGCCTTTTTGCCCCTTCTCTCTCAGTGCTTCTTGAAGTACTGGACTTCACGCTCGTGCTGCTTCGCCTTTCTCGAGTGGCAGCGTCGATTCCTGATCCGCGAATAAGCGGGCCATCCTGAGCGTAGGGAAGGAGGCAAGCACAACCTTGAATTACGCGCGCCTGGAGCGAGGGAGGGGTACCCGCTAGGTCGACTTCAGTTTCCTCTCGATGTGCTCAATCGCAGTTCGATACTCCTGGCCCTTCAGCCATTCCATCTCCGGCTCGCTGTATAGCTCCTTGACGATGGCCTGTACCAGCATGCAATCGCAGGTGACCAGGTGCGCCGCCAGCCAGCAAGCTGCGTGGTGCCGGAGATTTCCCTGCGTGCCCGTCGCCTTCTTGTAGAGGTAACTGCCTACACCTCTCACCGTTTCGAGCGAACCGATAATCGGAACAGCGCCGAATGCCCTGCGCTTGAACTTCTGGTCCTTCTGGTAGATCACGTATGGCAGCACATGATTGGCGATCATGTCGTGCTGAATATAGGCTTCCCGCGGTTTGGGCGTCTCACTCCTCCGGGCTAGTTGACAGGAGATCTCGTTACTGAACGGGTGCTGGTCCCGCTGCTCGTAAATCTCGATCAGGGCGTCTCGGTGATTCGCCGATTTCCATGCAGCCTTCGCCGACAGAATCGACGTGCCGACAGTCAATGCGACGCTTGCGGCGATCAATCCCACACCCGTTGCGGATATGACCGCGCCCGTCCCCAAAGCCAGTCCCGTCGCCGCGCTTCCCAGGCCCTGTCCGATCGCTGTTCCCGCAGCACTCACGCCCACGCTCGCTCCCGCCATGCCCAATTTGGCGCCTCTCTGGGCGTCGTATCTCCAGTTGTTGATTACTACCTTTGGGGGATCGGGGAAAAACATTTCTGGAGCCGGCGCCGGATCCGGATCCACCTTGATCCCGCGCATCCGGTACTCCGTCAGCATCTCCGCCTCGAATACCGTCCGAATATCCTCGCCCTTCCGGCCAAATTCATGGACTCGCTGAACTTTCCAAGCGACCCAGCAGAACTTCACGTCGCGGATGCGCGCCGCTGTCGGCTCGACGAGATACGTCTTCACAGCCTTAATCGTGGAAGACAGCTGCGGACTATGGCCTTCCCGGAACGTGTTCATCCTGCCTTCAAATCGGTTTTCCGCTCTTCCAATCAGGTATGGCATGGTAGTTCCCTCGCTTTCGCACGTCGGCGTCGGCCGCCTTTACGACAGCTTGTTTTCCTTTCGGTTGTAGGTAATGGGCCCGGTGCTGATCAGAGTCCCGTCAGCCTTTTGAACGCGGTACTCGATCGTGACTTGCTCGAAGCTGAAGGCAACTTCCACTGCGGGGATCTCGTCGGCCCAGTTGGCAGCATTCTGAATGCGCGTAATAAAGAGACCCTTGAAAGTCATCTGCAACCAGGGGAGGGTGAAACTTCCCGCTTTCTCTGCCGACACTATCCCTGTCGTGATGTGCATGCCCTGGCAAATGCGCTTGAAGATTGTGGGCGAAGACTTATCGAACTGTGTGATGAAGCTGAAGTCGTCGAGGCTGACTTTCCCCGCACCAGAGCCCCCGCCGCTTGCGACGGAAGAGAAGTTGTGAGCGCACCAGTTCCAGCTGTAAAGCCGGATCTGGTTTTCATGGATCACGTCGTCGACCTCGCCTCGGATGCCGTCAAATTTCATGAAGTAGTTAACTGTCTTTGTTAGTTTCTTCGCCTCTGCTGGTTCATTGGCCATTGTCGGTTCCTTTCGAATCGGTAAGTGCTCCCGGAATTTGCCCGGCATCTGCGTGAATATTTCGTGCAGACCATGCTTCTTTGCTGGTCGCCGGGCTTGCACATCAGTGCTGCGGCCGGTCCCATGGACCAGCAGTCCTTCCGCGTGTTACTTCTCCGTCTTGTTTGCCTTCAGGTCATAGCTGACCGGGCCAGTGCTTGTCAGGTTGCCATCATTGCCCTGCATGAAGTACTCGATCTCGATCTTGTTGTAGGTGAACGAAAGATCGACTGAGGGCAGCTCGGTTTGGGCGCTAAGGCGGACGGAGGTGACAAACAGCTCCCCCATGTCCACCGTCAGGTAGGGTTTGCCGCTGGTGCTTGCTCCCGTCGCTTTGCACGCGGTTAGCGTGGCCGTTTTGAAATGCGTCCCTTCGCAGATGTTCTTGAAGAATTTCGGCGTCGCCTTGTCGAAGTAGGTAGCGACGCTGAATTCGCCGAGGTTCACCTTGCCGGCGCCCGATCCGCCGTTGGCGTCCACGGAAGATTGCTGGGAAGCGCCCCAGTTCCAGCTCAGAATCTGGATTTGTTTCTTGTATTGGGCGTCAGCAGATTCGCCTTCCACTCCGTCGAGTTTCAGAAAATAGTTCACTGCCATGGCTGGCTCCTTTTCGCGTCATGCCAGAGAGTCAGCTCTCAGCAGCGCAAAGCCACCGTAGGAAATCAGGCCTCCCAATGTCGTTTGGAATGATTGAGATTTATGTTGGATCGGCGTGTGTTAACGGTAAACGCAGAGGCCGCCGGTGAACGTTAACCGTGAATGTTCGGGAGGATTCGGAAGCGGGTCAGCCAAATGCCGCGCTACCGGGCGTTGAAGTCGAGCGCGTAGATCTCTTCGATGCTCGTATCCCGCAGCACCATTGGCGACCCGTCGGGTGCAAGACCCATCCACCAACCCATTTCGTTGAAAGAACGGCGAAGGCCGTTCAAGCTGGCGATACGCTCAACCTGTCGGTCGCGAAGGCGAATCCTGTAGATTGCCGGGTCATTCGTCAGAAGCTTGTCAAAGTAGAAGTACTGGCCGTCGGCGGACCACCATTTATTGTCGATGGGGTCCTTTTCAAATTCCGACCACTTATGGGTCTGGAAATCGTAGATCCTCACCGCAGGATCGGCCCATTTCCCCTGTGAAAGGGCGGTGGCAACAACATAGCGTCCGTCGGGAGACCACCGGGGTGCTGTCAGCCCGGTCGAACTCGGCAGCATCGAGAGCTGGCGGCTTTTCAGGTCAACGACCTCGATTACCGGCTGCCCGCTGCTCATATTTGCCTCCGAGGGCAGGCTTGCAAACATGAGGGACTTGCCGTCAGGAGACCAGTTGGGATCTATCTGCGGGGAGTCGCCGGGCATGAGGGGCTCGGGAACTCCGCCGCTGGCGGAGACGATAAAGATTCTTACCGGCTGGCCCGGCATAGATCCCATGAAGGCGATGCGGGTGCCATCCGGCGACCACCGCGGGAATATCGCCGCCATCGGCGCGGAACTGAGCTGCAATTTTCCGCTGCCATCCGGCCGGCTCTTCCAGATGGTCTGTTCAGGATAGGCACAATAGACGATCCATTGTGAGTCGCGTGAGAACTCAACGTGGTCGGCAGAGATGCCCGAGAGGTATGGGCTGAATTCCCCCTTGCCGGAATCGTAGTGGACCAGCTCACCCCGGCGCTGCTGGAATACGGCAAAGAGCTGGCGTCCGTCGCGGCTGAAGACCGGAGACCATGCATTCACCGGGCCTTCGGTGAGGCGAGTTGGTGGCGTGGGGTCACCGAAGGGCCAGGAGCGTTCGCGGAGTGCCCACAGACCCGTGTTCCCCTGGCGCGTCGATTGGAAGACGAAGTATCTTCCGTCTGGGCTCCAGCTTCCGCAGCACTCTGCCGAATGGTCACTCCACCCGGGAAGAAGCGGGTGAGCCCCGGTTCCGCTGGCGGAAATCTCCCACAGCGATGTGTTGCCGTTTACGTCCTGCAAGGTAAAACGCAACCGGCTGCCGTCCGGAGACCAACGCGGCCAGGAAGGCACGCCCGCAAGCGACGCCAACAGCTGAGCATCGGCACCGTTGGCGCGGGCAAGGTAAAGGCGGTTGCCGCTGGCGTAGCAGAGCCGTTCGCCGTCGGGAGACCATGCCCCGTCGTGCGCGGTCAGGTTGCCAAGCGGGTGCGGCTCTCCGCCCGGCAGAGGCAGGATCTGCAGCTGCGCGTCGGGGGAAGGGCGAAAGAAGTCCGTGGCGAGAAGCTTCGACTTGTCGGGAGATATATCCATCACCACCAGCGGCAACTTAAGATCAGGGCGCAGCAGGATAGTCTGGCCTCCGGCGACGGAGACTTGACTAATGACTACCTTCGATCCCGATAGCTCGCCAAAGTAGACGCGCGAGCCATCGGTGACGATGGGTGCGGGAGTGCCGGTGGCAAAGGCGCCGAGCTTTCCCTGCCCGTCGTCGGTCAATTGCGTGTACTTTGTGATCGTTGGCGGAAGCGCTGGGCGCAGGAGGAAATACACGGCAACGCCGATGAGACCGGTTGTAAACAGGAGTAGTCCGATCCACCTAAAGGCGGGGCCCCGGCGCGGGATCGCGGGAAGCGGGACAGCCGAAGGTACGGGAGGTTCAGGTGGGTGTGGTTCTGGAACCTGTTGGACTGTAACCGAACTTCGCTCAGCGCCCTCTTCGCGGGCTTCAAACGAAGGAACGTAACTGCCTTTTTCGACCAGGATAATCACGGGGTCGTTCTGGCCGTCTGCGCAGTAGTATTCAGCCAGACGCTCGCGGACGCGACGCGCTACGACGCGGACGACGGAATCCATGCGGGGATCAAAGTCGGGGCCGCGGCCAAATGCCTCGGCGCCGATGAGCTGCTCCTTGATCTCGCCGCCTGAGCCGGCGATCGTCTTCTCCACGACGAAGGAGAGAAACTGCTGCTGCAGCTCGGATGCCTGAAACTGCCTGGAACCGAGGATCCTCTTCAGCTGGGCTCGCACGGCATCGCTCGGCACACTCATCGCTTCCTCACGCGAGACCTAGGCCCGAGACTACGCCCTAAGATTGCCCCATCGTCAAGAGGCGAACCACGCCGCTGATTATCAAGCTCTTGGCCGACAATTTCCATCAACCAGCTAGAATAGAAATAGAGAGTAAGAAAAGGCCCGGCCGCACCCGCAGCCGGGCCTTTCTCTATTTCGGCCCCGATCAGCCTGGGCGCTACTGTAAACATTGTGGAATCAATAAAGTACGGGTAACATGCTTGTTTTCAATGACTACCGAAAAGCGCTTGTCTAACTCGTTTCTCTTCTATGAGATGCTTGTAAGTCTTTTGTTATGAACTAACAACGGGAGAGGTACCGGTTAAGTCCAATCAAATGAATTAGAAGCTGGTAGGAGGGGAGGGGGGAGGGGGAGGGGTCACATCCCTCTCAGCTTGGCGATCAGCTCCATCGGATGGATCGGCTTCGGAAGCAGTTCAAACTGGTAGCCATCGGCTGCGGCCTTGCGCATCAGTTCCGAGGTTGCCGCCTGGCCGGAGAACAGCAACACGGGAATCTTGGGAAATTCCTCGCGGATCTTGATCGCCAGGTCGATGCCCGACATTTTCGGCATCAGCACGTCGGTGAGCAGGATCTCGGGACTGAACCTGCGCGCGGCCTGGATCGCTTCCTCGCCGTTGTACACGCCGACCGCCTCAAACCCATGTTCGTTGAGAATCGCCGTCACGGTATCGGCGATCAGGCGCTCGTCATCGACGACCAGCACCTTCCGCGCCCCCGTGTACTCCGTATCCCGCATCTCTGCCAACTGGGAATACGGCGGTACGGGCACGGGCACCGAAAATGCAATGATCTTGTGCAGCAAAGGAACACCCCTGGGACTTTCTAAGATAACCCGGGCGACCCTTGGTTTGTTCTGTCCAATTTGTTGGAAACAGCCGTCAGCGGCAGAAAGATCCTGAATGTTGTTCCGCGATCATGCGCGGCGGTGCTGCTGTTCACCCTCACCGCGCCGCCCCACGATTCAACGAACTGCTGCACTACCCACAGCCCGAGCCCGGTACCTGCGCTTGGCTTGGTTGTGAAGAATGGCTCGAACAGCCTGGGCAGATTCTGAGCCGGAATGCCGGTTCCATTGTCCTGAATATCAACCCACACACCCGGCTGGGCTCCGGTCTCCGCCTCCCGCACCCCGATTTTCAATAAGCCGCCGTCCTGCATCGCGTCAATAGAATTTGAAATCAGGTTGGAAAATACCTGGTGAAGCTCCCCGCGCAGCGCGTGAATGCTTGGCACAACCGAGAAATCTCTTAGCACTTCCACGCCCGAAGCGCGCAATCGGCTGTCGTACACGGTGAGAACTTCCTCGATCAGAACCACCATATCAATATCGCTCGGCAGAGACGTTTCCCGGTAAAACCCGAGTGTGTGCCTCGCGATATGAGAAACCCGTGTCAGCTCTCGTTCCGCCGTGGCAAGATACTCGCGGATCGTATCGACCTCGTCCTTCGAGATTCTGGCCAGGTAAATCAGGTTCAACACCGACTCAAGCGGATTGTTAATCTCATGCGCGATGGTCGCAGCGAGCCGGCCCGTAGCCGCCAGCTTCTCCGAGAGCAGCAGCTTCTCCTGCTGCACGCGCCTTTGCGTCACATTCTGAGCGAAGATCGACAGTCCCTCCGGCGACGGATACGCATTTGCCTGAAACCACCCCTGCGCCGGCTCATAATACGCTTCTACCTGGGCTACCCGGCCCGTCTCCATGGCTTCTCGATAGACCTGCCCGAACTTCGTCTCGCTCAGTCCCGGGAATAGTTCCCAGAGGTTGCGGCCGACCAGGTCAGAAGCCTCGCGCGCCAGAAAACCTTCCACCTGTTTATTGACATATCCGACGCGCCAGTCGCGGTCGACAGTGATAAATGCCTCGGACATGCTTTCCAGCATCATCCGATAGCGTTTCTCCGCGCTCTCCGCCTTTCTTCGTAATTCCTGCTCTCTCTCTGTCAGCTCGCGACGTAGCCGATACATCGCGACATGCGAGCCGACTCTGGCCATTAACTCGCGCGCCGTAAACGGCTTCACGAGGTAGTCGTCGGCACCTGCTTCCATACCCTCGGATTCGGCTTCTTCACCGGCTCTCGCCGAGAGCATGATCACCGGAATCGTCGCTGTCGTAGTTTCGGACCGAAGCGCACGCAGTAGCGCGAAGCCATCCATGCGCGGCATCATGACGTCGGTCAGCAGCAAATCAGGAGGATTCTCGAGCGCGGCCGCAAGCGCCTGCTCTCCATCTGACACTCCGATTACCTCGTATTTGCGCGCCAGCAGCCGCTGTACATACTCGCGCATGTCGCGATTGTCATCGGCCAGTATCACCCGGGCGCGCCCGCTGAGATCCGGCCGGCGCGCATCGGGGAGGAATGCTGTGAGGTCGTCTCTGGCAATTCCCATCGCGAGCGCCTCTTCGCTTCCCTCCTCTTCGGGCAACCATCTGAGGGCTTCCTGCACGAACGGCGCGGCTCCGAGCGTGTCTTCCCGGTCACCGTCCGCGGGCCCTATCCGGCCAGAAGCAAGATGCGAAAAGCCGAAGGGGATTCTTATTGCGAAAGTTGTCCCTTTTTCGATTGTGCTCTCGGCCGAGACTGTTCCGCCGTGGAGGCGCACCAGTTCCTCGACCAGTGCGAGACCGATACCTGTGCCCTCGTGGGTGCGCCCGGCAGCACCCTCAATCCGGTGAAATCGCTGGAAGATTCGCGGCAGCTCTGCCTCCGGGATTCCGATGCCGGTGTCCCGCACAACCAACTCGACGCCTTGCTCGGTCGATCGAAGCCGCACTTCCACCGAACCCTGCAGCGTAAACTTGAACGCATTTGAGAGAAGGTTGAGCACGATCTTCTCCCACATATCCACATCCACATAGACCGGTTCGCGCAGAGGCTCGCATTCGATCCGATATTCAAGCCCGGCCTTCTCCATTGCCGAGCGAAAGACACTCGCCAGATCTGCCGTGCGTGAGCTCAGGTCCACGGGCCGATAGACCGCCTGAATCCGCCCCGCTTCGAGCCGCGAGAAGTCCAGTAGCGCGTTCACCAGCCTGAGCAGCCTCAGCCCATTCCTGTGAACCGTCTCAAGCTGTCGGCGGCCTGCTTCCGCAATATCTCCATTCTTGCGGTCGAGCATGTCTTCCAGCGGACCCAGCATCAGGGTCAGTGGCGTCCTGAACTCGTGACTGATATTGGTGAAGAAGGTTGTCTTCGCCCGATCCAACTCCGCCAGCGCCTCCGCCCGGCGCCGTTCTTGCTCATAGGCCT
Organism: uncultured Acidobacteriaceae bacterium; assembly: GCA_963724375.1. GTDB lineage: Bacteria > Acidobacteriota > Terriglobia > Terriglobales > Acidobacteriaceae > Silvibacterium. The sequence goes on along the minus strand of CAVRUM010000014.1, from coordinate 368,387 downwards.
CCGCATTGGCAACGCTCGCCAACACTTGTCCCGCGAGCAATTTTAAAAACCCGAGGTAATTATCATCGGGAAGCCGGTAAGGATTGAGTCCCACGACCAGGGCTCCAGTCCTGCCCATCGAGCTCGAGGAAGACAGCGGCACTACCGCCGCCGTATGTGGAGATTCATCCCAAACGCCGGAAGGTAGCGCAGGGAACACCTTTCCCAGATCCGCCACAAGCTGAATCTCATGGCTGCGCATGGCCTTTGCCACTGGCCAGAGCTGTCCGTCCTCCATCCGAATTGTCGGTGGAGCGGCCCGATGACCGTCCTCCAGCATTACTGCTCCCGCCAATTCCACCGCCTTTCGCGGGTCGTCCTCCATGTAGATGAGCGCGAAGCATATATCCTTAGGATTCTGGATGAGCCCCTGCGCGCTCAGGCGGCAGGCTTCGCGCCACGTCCGGGCATCCGCCGTGCGCCATGCCACCTCTCGCAGCACCGCCATCTGGCGCTCGCCGATAATTCGTTCCCGATTGTCGGTATTGGCGCAAATGATTCCGCCTGTGCCTCCCTCATCGTTCGGCACCGGGCTGTAGGAAAACGTGTAATACGTCTCCTCGCGATATCCATGACGCTCCATGATCAGCAAGAGGGATTCGTCATACGTGCCCTCATTGGCGCGCATTGCTGACTCGGCCCTCGGTGAGATCTGGTCCCAGATTTCACGCCAGACCACTTTCGCCGGCTGCCCCAGAGCCGTAGGGTGCTTGCCGCCCAGGATATTTCTGTACGCGTCGTTGTAAAGATTGATCAGCTCATCGCCCCACCACACAAACATGGGCTGCCGCGAAGTCAGGATGATGCGGACACAGGTTCTGAGGCTTTGGGGCCAGCGGTTTACTGGTCCCAGAGGCGTCTTATCCCAGTCAACGCCGCGCATCTGCGCGCCAAGCTCACCGCCGCCTGCAAAGAGCAGGTCGGTAGAAAGCCCAGCCATTTCTTTGGAGCCGTCCGATCGGGAAACTGGCATCTCGGTCTCGGTTGAGACGCTTATCTTCCGCTGCGAGCTCAACATAACCTCAATCTCAACATAACCTCAATGTCATCGCTAACTACAATAATCACCTGCACGAACAAAGGTTCGTCAGCCTGGGAAGGCGCTGGTTTCGGTATCGCTACGCACCGAAGGATGCAATGGTCCTGCTGTGAGGTTGCTCGGCGGGGGCCGGCCGAGCTTGCGGCGCGGGCCTTTCCGCTCCTGCGCCTTCAGTGCTTCTTGAAGTACTGGACTTCGCGTTCGTGCTGCTTGGCCTTTTCGAGACTGGAAAATGTCCCGAGGTTTCTCCGCTTGCCTGTGGATGCATCCTTCTTGCGCGAGTACAGCCGATATTCACCGGATTTGAGTTTGCGGATCATATCAACGTAGATGCCGCTCTGAGCGTTCGGGTCGGTTGTGCCCGCTTCGAATCCCTCCTCAACTCAGTCCACTTGCACCTGCTCGAATCCGAGGCTTAGCAGAAGTGTCGTGAGAGTTGACGCGGCATTCTTATGCGCCGTGTCCAGAATGCCCGCATTCAGGGCGGAATTGCGCAGTTCCTGTTCCGCCTTCGCTCGAACCTCCGATTCGAGGTCCGGATCTGCCGGCACAAACAGCCCTGTGCTCCGCGAATAAACCTGCGTTTTCGTATTATCGAGCGCGGCGATGAAGATCTGCGCCGGTGGCAGGTGAACGTGGACTGACTTGCCGCTCACGGTTACGTCAGACGGCTTTAACTGGCCCAGGTCAACGCCCGCAATCGCCTGTCCATGGACGGAGAGCAGAAGCTTATCGCCCACGAGGAAGTCAGGCAGGATAGAGCTGGTCCGTTCGCCCTCGACCACCTTGTCCATCGCGTAGGTCACTGTTTCCAACCGTTGCAGCCGCTGGATCTTGTCCACTACTGTCGGCTGCGAAATATCGACGGTGAGGGCTCGACCCGACAATGCCGTGGCTACGCTGTTCCACATGCCATGCGTGGCCTCGCGCAGGAAAACTGCAAATGCCCCGGCGCCAATCAGAAGGCCAAGAAAGATGCCGAGCAACACCGTTCGGACTCGGGGACCGGTCTTGCGCCGCTCCGGAACTGTGATTACAGGTTCCACGACAAGCACCTCCATCATCAGGCCATCTTCAGGATAGATGGTTTCGATGCGTGTCCGGGTAGCATGCGGAGTCGCGTGTCAGCGGTTCGGGTATCCTGACTGCGAGACCTTTGCCGCGGGCTCCCGTCTTACCAACGTCATGCGAAGCCGAACTTTGCTCTGTGCCACGCTGATCCTTTTTGCCGCGACTGGCGCGCCCTGCCAGAAAAAAGAACTTCCGCCCAAGAATGGGACAAAGGCGACTCTCGTCCGCAACGCCAATCTTTACGTCCAGCCCGACGAGTCCGCCGACCGAGTTTCCATGGTCGCGCCCGGCCGCGAACTGGTTATTTCCGAGCGCAGCGGACACTGGGTGCGGGTCTTCGCAAACATCGATGCGCCTGAATCCCGCAAGGCTGATGAACCGGTGCTTGATCAGGGCCAGCAAGTGATCCCGATTTCCGGCTGGATGCTCGACAAGGGGGTCGTCGACACCACTACGCCGCATGGCGACGCGATTCTGTTCGGCGAGGCCGTCAGCGCCGAAAACGCCGCATCCGAGTCTCATCCGCCCCCCGGCGCCGCTCTTGAAGCCCGGCTTCTCTATCGTCGAGTCATCGAGATGTTCCCGCAGTCGCCGCTGGCTCCTGAAGCCATGTGGCGCGCCGCCGATGTCCGCTGGCAGTTACAGAAGATTGACGCTGCCAGCCTTCCGTCGGCTCACGAGAAGGAGAACTACCTTCGCGAACAGATGGACGAAGATGAGATGAAGAAGATCGAGAAGAACTATCCCCACACCCGGTGGGCGGACTTCGCTGCCTATGACTTGATCGACAACAAGCTCTGCGGCGATTGGCAAGGTTCCGAGAAATGTCCTGAGAAAGAAGCCGATATGTACCTGAAATACGTCTCCGACCACCCTGACTCGCCGCGCGCTCCCGAGGCCCTCTACAAGGCCTCCTGGCGCATGGCTTCCGCCGGAGACATGTGGGCCGCCGACAACGATAACCACCGCGCCCAGGAAGATCGCACCCGTGCCGGCGATATCGCGAACCAATTGCAATCGAAGTATCCGCAATCGGAATACGCTGCCCTCGCCGCCAGTCTGATATACAAAGTGCAGCAGGGAATTCCAATCTACGGCAGCGACCGGGAATAGGGAATTGCCGTCCAGACGGGCTAGCTTCGCGATACATCAGGGTATCTCTGCAAATTTTCCGCAGCAGCCGGGCCGGGAGGCCTTTTGAACGACTACATCATTTCTGTTTTGCTTGGTATCGTCGAAGGTTTAACCGAATTCCTACCCGTCAGCTCAACCGCGCATCTGCGCATCACCGAAGCCCTGCTGCACATTAGTCTGACCGACCCCTATTGGAAGATGTACACCGTCGTGATCCAGTTCGGGGCCATCTTCGCCCTCCTTCTGATCTTCACGGCCCGCATCATTCAGTTCTTCCGCACGTTCCCCAAGGGCGAGAACGGCGATCGCACCATCTGGACGCACCCGATTTCGCTGACCATGATCGCTTTCGTCGTTACTGCGATCCCCGCTTGGCTACTGGCCAAGACTATCGGCAAGAACCTCGAGAGCCTTCGCATCATGGCCCTGGCGCTGCTAATCGGCGGCATTGTCATGTGGATCATCGATGCCTGGAGTTCGCGCTCGGATCCCCGTACGACCGAAGTCGAGCAGATGTCGCTCGGCCAGGCCATCTGGATCGGCTTCTGCCAGATATTCTCCGGAGTCTTCCCCGGAACTTCGCGGTCCATGTCGACCATTGCCGGTGGCCAGGTCGCCGGTCTCTCGCGCCCTGCGGCGCTCGAGTTCAGCTTCCTCGTCTCAATCCCCACCATGATCGCCGCGACCGGCTACGCGACCCTCAAAACCGTCTATCCGTCGCATAAGGATCCGACCGAAGTACTCACCCCACTGGTGATGACGACCCATGGCTGGATCGTCCTTGCTATCGGCCTCGTGGTCTCGTTCATCGTTGCGCTCGGAGTGGTCGAGTGGTTTCTCCAGTGGGTGCGCAAGCACGGCTTTACCGTCTTCGCTATCTACCGGATTCTGCTTGCCATCGCCCTGCTGGTCTTCGGAGCTCGACTGGGAGCCTGAGAGCCGGTTGTCAGCTCGATTCCCCCGGCCTTATTTTCTCCAAATGTTCGCCTCGCTTCTGGGATAATGGTCTTGCTCTGGGGTTCTGGTCTGTGTGGGCCGTCTTGTGCGGCGCGCACGGTAATGCGCCCTGATGAAACCCCTCAAGTTGGTTACTACTCCGACCCGCCATCGCCGCCTGAATGAACTCATCGGGCTGCTCATGCTGGTCGCCGCGATCCTCCTTCTTCTCGCGCTCGTCTCCTACCACCCTACTGATCCCTCGCTAAACACCGTCGGCGGATACGCCGTCGGCCGCCCTGCCCATAACTGGACCGGTCTCATCGGGGCCTGGATCAGCGATCTCCTGCTCCAGCTGGAAGGCATCACCGCATTCTGTTTCCCCTTGCTCTTCGGAGCCCTCGGATGGGCGTGGCTGCGCTCGCATCCGGCCGGGTCCCCGGGAGCGAAGTTGATCGGCATCGTCCTCTGCACGATCTTCGCACCGGCTCTCGCGGGCCTGCTTCCCGGCCATCTCCACTTCATGTATGGCCTGCCAATCGAGGGCCTCGTTGGCCGCCTCGTGTCTGACACACTTGTGCACTGGCTGAATTATCCCGGCGCCTGCGTCGTTGCCGTTAGTATGGTCGCTGTCGCGGTCTATCTCTCCACCACATTCAGCTTCAATACTGCCCGCGAGTGGCTGGCTCTCCGCTTTGCTTTCCTCTACGCGTGGCGTGATCGCTGGAGTAACTGGCGTGCGGCCCGCAGGCGCAAAAAGGAGCTCAAAGCCGAGGCGCGCATGGAGAAGCTTCGCGCCAAGGAGCTGGCAGGCGCGCACAAAGTCGCCGCAAAACTCGAGAAGCGTCAGGGTGGTGCTGCCGCCGCCCAAGTCTCTCTGGCAGAGAACGACGACACATCTGGTCACCGCCAACGCAGCTTCGCGGAAATGTACTCCGAAACCGCGCCGAGCCAGCCGGTTTGGGATGAAATGCCGCGTTCGACCATTGCCGATCTGGCGCCTGAGACCGAACCGGAACCCGAATCCGAGCCAGTCCCCGAGTTGCCGCAGCCCGTCTTGAGGCCGCAGCTCGTGTCGCGCAGTGGAGCATCCCCAGCGGAAAAATCTCCAGCAGCTGAAGCTCCTCCTGCACAGAACATCGCCATCCGTGAGCGTGCTGACGCCGACCTGCACACCACGACCGTTGCTCCAAAATCCGTTAGCGGATTCAAGCTTCCGGCCAGTACTCTTCTGCACCGCAGCGAAGACGCGCAGATCGTCCGTGAGGACACGCTCCGCGCTGAGGCACAGATCCTGGTCGAAAAGTGCGCGGAGTTCGACGTCCTCGGCCAGGTCGTTCAGATTAATCCCGGGCCCGTTGTCACCACCTTCGAGTTTCGCCCCGAAGCCGGCATCAAGTACAGCCGCGTCACCGGCCTAGCTGAGGACCTCTGCCTGGCTATGCGCGCCGAAAGCATCCTGATCGAGCGCATGGCGGGCAAGAGCACCGTCGGCATCCAGGTCCCTAACCACGACCGCGAAACCATCTGGCTGCGCGATGTGATCGAAGCTGAAAACTTCCGCAACGCCAAGAGCAAGCTAACACTGGCCATGGGCAAGGACATCAATGGCCGCATCGTCACTGCCGACCTTGCAACCATGCCCCACGTCCTCATTGCCGGCTCAACCGGAAGCGGCAAATCCGTGGCGATTAACGCCATGATCATGTCCGTGCTCTACAAGGCGACGCCTGCTCAGGTGCGCCTCATCCTCGTCGACCCGAAGCGCGTCGAGCTCGGCATGTACGAGGGCATCCCACACCTCTTCACTCCGATCATCACTGAGCCTAAGCTCGCGGCCAACGCGCTCCGCAATGCTGTTCGTGAAATGGAGCGCCGCCTCAAGCTGCTCGCCTCGCGCAGCGTGCGCAACATCGACCAGTACAACAAGCTGTTCGAAACCGGCACCCCCAGCCTCTTCGACGACTCGCCCGAAGAGGAGCCGCTGCCCTACATCATGATCATCATCGACGAACTCGCTGACCTCATGATGCTCGACAAGGCCAATGTCGAAGAAGCCATCACGCGCCTCGCGCAAATGGCGCGCGCCGTCGGCATCCACCTCGTTCTTGCCACGCAGCGACCATCCGTCGATGTCATCACTGGACTTATCAAGGCAAATGTTCCCACGCGCATGTCGTTCCGCCTCGCCACGAAGGTCGATTCCCGTACTATTCTCGACTCCAACGGCGCCGAATCCCTGCTCGGGCGCGGCGATATGCTCTTCCTGCCGCCGGGAACTTCGCGCTTGCAGCGCGTTCACGCGCCGTTTGTGACAGAAAAAGAAATCGAAGCGGTTACGAATTTCTGGAAAGGCCAAGGCGAGGCAGAATACGTCCAGGGCTTCCTCGAGGCACCCAAGGATGCTGGCGGCCGCGACGCTGACCTTCCCGAGGATGGCAGCGATGAGAACGACGAGCTTTTCCAGGATGCCGTGCGCTTGGTCCTTGAGTTCGGCAAGGCGTCGACATCTCTTCTTCAGCGGCGACTGCGGATCGGCTATGGCCGCGCCGCGCATTTGATAGACCTTATGGAGCGCGACGGCATCGTCGGTCCCGCCGAAGGCACCAAGCCCCGCGAGATTCTCAAGCCGCCGGACTGGCTCAACGAAATGGAAACCTCGCTGCGTTAGTAACGACGCTACACCGCGCAATTACCCGCCAGACTTCATTTTGTTACGAAAGAATCGTGCGGCCATCGGATGCGGACCGAATAAATGGATCAATGTAAGCGGAATCGCATTAACATTGAAGTATGGCCAGAGGCTGGGAAAGCAAATCCGTCGAGGAGCAGGTTTCACTGGGGCGGTCCGCAAACCAGAGTGCGCCCGGCCCGAAGCAGCAGGCGGCACCCGCTCACGCTGACGAACTGCGGCGACGCCAGGCACTTGAACTGCAGCGGGAACGTATTCTGGACGAGCGCACATCCAATCCACATCGGCGTGCCGCGCTGGCAGCGGCCCTTGCTGACATAGAAGAGCAACTCAAGAAAATTGAGTAATGGCTACTAGTACAAAGAAAACTTCCGCACTCACTGCGGCTTGCGATTGAAGAGCAGCGAATTCGCCTGATCGACCGGAGTCATCAAAACTCTGGCGATGTTGACGTGGGCAGGACGCGTCGCCGACCAGACGATCGCATCCGCGACGTCGTCCGGGGTAAGCGGGGTAACCCCCTGATAAACCTTTGCTGCGCGATCGGAGTCGCCGTGGAAGCGAACCACGCTGAAATCGGTTTCCACCATACCGGGATCGACGCTCGTGACACGCACGGGCGTGCCGAGCACGTCCTGCCGCAGGCCGTCGTTGACGGCGCGTTCGGCGGCCTTGGTAGCGCAGTAGACGGCGCCGTTAGGATAGGTGATCTCACCGGCGGTCGATCCGAGATTGATGACGTGGCCCTTGCCGCGCGCGACCATTCCGGGTACGACGACCCGGGTCACATAGAGCAGACCCTTTACGTTGGTGTCGATCATCTCGTCCCAGTCGTCGGGATTGCCCACGTAGAGTTTGTCAAGGCCGCGGCTCAAGCCGGCGTTGTTGACGAGAATGTCAATCGCCTGCCAGTCTGCGGGTAAATTAGCGATCGCCCCTTCCACTGCGCTTCGGTTTCGCACATCGAGAGCGAAGTTATGCACATCTGCAGCTCCGGCCGCGAGCAATTGGGGCTTAAACTCGTCGAGCCGTGAAAGCCTGCGCGCCGCGAGCAACAGGCGCGCTCCTTCTCGAGCAAAGGCAAAGGCGCACGATTTGCCGATGCCCGAACTTGCACCGGTAATAAAAACGACAGATTTAGTCAGTTTTTGCATGTGGCTATGGTAAGTCCGATGTGGCAGGTAAGTCCGATGTGGCAGCGCTCATACTCTGCGCGAGACGATAGTAGCCGGCGGCCCAATCCTCGTTCTTCATACCGACTTCGATGGCTTTTTGAAAATTGGTTTCGAACAGGTCGGCCAATTGCGTCCTTATGCCGGCGCCGGAGGCTGCCTCGCGGAAGAGTCGAACGTCTTTTTCGCCCAGGGCAACCGTGCCTCCCGGATGTTCAGGTGGCTGGAGCATGATTTTGCCGTAGGCCTCGTAGAAGGGCGAACGGAAGAGAGCGCTGTTGATGGTTTCGAGGAACAACCCTGGCTGGATTCCAAGAGCCTCGGCAAAGACAAGGCTTTCGGAGATCGAAGCGATCATGCCCGTGATCAGAAAATTGCCACCAAGCTTGAGCGCGTGGGCGGCGGATGGCTTTTCCGATAACACAGTCACCCCACGGCTAAACGAATCGAGAAGCGGCCGGATTTTGTCGATTACCTGAGGTTCACCCGCCGTCACCGTCCACAGTTTTCCCTCTTCGGCGACGTCGGGGCGGCCGAAGACGGGCGCGGCCGCAAAGTGTGTGCCCCCAGCCCGATGAGCGTCCGTCAGCCGATTGGAAAGCGCCACGCTGACCGTGCTCAGAGAGACGTGGATGGCGCCTGGTTGCATTGCCTTGATTGCACCGGAGTCGTAGAAGACGGACTCAAGGGCCGCGTCATCGATGACCATCGTAAAAGCGACTTCGGCGTGGGCGACCGCTCCCGAAGGAGACTCAGCGACCCTCACGCCCAGCGCACTAAGAGGCCCGGCGTGGGCGGCGGTGCGATTCCAGACGGTGAGGTTGTGTCCGGCTTTAATGAGATGGCGCACAAGAGCGCTGCCCATCTTTCCCAGTCCAAGAAACGCAATCTGCATTCTGTTGTTTTACTCCTGTGCTCATTTGGATGAGGTACAGGGTCAGCAGGATTGCAAAAACAAAGGGCCGCACTGATGCGCGCGGCCCTGATATCCCCAGAACAGGCTATTGCTGGGGGACGTTCGAGACCCCGGACGCGTACGGCCGCGGGTTTTGCGCGGGCTGAGGCGGAGCGTTCATCGACTGGCCGCCGGAGGAAGGTGCACTTTCCTGAACGCCAATCGAGTTGCCGGAGACTACGAGTTGCACGCGGCGGTTCTCCGCGCGTCCAGAAGCGTTTGCGTTGTCTGCCACGGGATCGGCTTTGCCGTATCCGGCCGCAGAAACGCTGGACAGAGCGACTCCTTGCGAAACCAGAAAGTCGCGGACGGCATCCGCCCGCTCTTCGGAAAGCTTCTGGTTGTACTCATCCGATCCGATGTTATCCGTGTAACCCTCAACCTGCAGCTGCAGGTTGGGATAAGCGAGCAGTATGCCGGAGACTTTGGCGAGCTTCTCTCTCGCGTCAGGCTTCAGGGTGTATTGGTTGAAGCCGAAGAGGACATCGGACATGTTGACGATGAGGCCGCGCGCGGTTTCGCGCGTGGCGAGCACCTGACTCAGCTGCTGCTTCAGACGTTCGCGCATCTCCGCGGTCTGGTCGACAGCCTGCCGGGTTTGTTGCTGAGCAGCGGCCTGCTCAGCCCGCGCCTTCTCAGCGGCCGCCTCCGCTTCAGCCGCACGGGCTTCAGCCTCAGCGCGCTTTGCAGCAGCCTGCTGGGCCTCAAGAGCCGCCTGCTGCGCCGCCTGCTGCGCTGTCTCACGTTGCCGCTCCTCATCCTCAGCCTTCATCTTGCGGATGGTCATGATGCGGGCATCTTCGGAAGCCTGGACAGCTTCGCGTGCGTAGGTGATCTCCTCTTTTCGTTGGCTCTTGTGGTCGTCCATGCTCTGGGCGTTTTGCAGATCCTGTTTCGCCGTGGTCAGGGTGTCGGGTGCGTACTTGCCGGCTCCGGTAGCTTCTGCGATCTGTACCGCATTGATTGCCTCGTAGAGTTCCAGAGGAGAGCGGTCGTTGCGCGTAATAGGGTTCAGGACCGTGTGCTGACCCGCAGTCTGTGAGTATGCTCCGCGCGGCAATAGCGAATAATGCGCATTTACAGTTTCGAGAATGCCCTGCGTCTTCTCGCGCAGAGGGTAGTTCTGGAGAACGACTACATCACTGGGCATGGTGACGGCGTAGTAGGGCTCAGCTGTAACGATCAATCCAAAGGTTTGGAGATCGGTGGTGACGGTAATTTCACTTTTTGAGCCCGCAGGCAGCACTTCGCCAAGATTTACTGGCCGGCCTTCCGGTGTAATCGCCCACAGAACGTAGGTCAGGTACTCGACGCCGAAGCTGTTCGCAGGAACAAGACCCTCAAATTTCGCGTCGATGACCATGCGTCCACGCCGGCTTTCGACGGTTGCCGAGCCTTTGCTCTGAGCGAGCAGAGTGGTGCCCTCGAAGCCGATCTTCGTGGGCCCACTGCGATGGAAGTAGTTGATGGCGGGAATATCCCTGCCTACAACGGTGATTTTGTAAACGGGAATGCCGTTTTGCCATTCCGCCCGGGGCTGCCGTTGCTGGTTTTGCGGCCATCGTTCCGTGGCCGTAGGATTCATCTCTTGGGCAGATGCGAGACCGCCTATTGCACAGGAGAGGACAATCGTTAACCCGACTCGCTTCATTTTCTCTCTGACTCCTTCCCAGTGGATTCCAGGGGACGGCAGCCGCCGATTCGCGGGGTCAGAAGAGACCCAACGAATGCGGACACCAAAAGGAGTTAGATGGGAGATTGAGTGCGGTTCACTGTCTGGAATCGCACTCAACGAAGGTCTTGAAGCGAGAAAAAATCAGTTTTGTGGGGCAACCAAATTGTGCGCGATGGCAAACATCGCCAACTCGAGACGTGTGGAAACACCAGTCTTATCGAAGGTGTTCGAGAGATGGCGTTTCACCGTTTCCTCACTCAGGCCGAATTGCTTGGCGATATCGCGGTTGCTACAGCCTTCGACGATGCAGCCAACCACTTGAAGCTCACGTGGAGTAAGTCCGAAGGTCTTGCGTTCGGGCGGAGCCGCCTGCTTCATGAGATCGTGCAGGGCACCGACGAGGTTGACGACGCGGCGGCCGCCGATCCAGTAGTCGCCGGAGTAGACGGTGCGGATGGCGCTGGTGAGGTGATCGGTAAGCGCGTCCTTGAGGACGATGCCTCGCGCCCCGATCTGCAGGGCCTCGATGATCTGTTGGGTGGTGATGGTGCTGGTGAGGAGGATGATTTTAACGGTGGGCGAGCCGCTCATGATGGCGCGCATGGCCTCAAGCCCAGGCAGGCGCGGCATGGAGAGATCGAGCAGAAGGATATCTGGAAGCAACTCAAGCGTTTGGGTGATGGCTTCGTCGCCGTCTCCGGCCTCGCCGACAACGGAAAACGATGGATCGGCCTGGAGCATGTTGCGCACGCCGATGCGCACCACGGGGTGATCGTCCGCAAGGAGGATGCGAATGACAGTAGTGCTCTGGGGCCTGCTCTTCGCAGGAGGGGGAGGGGGAGCCTTAGCGATCTTCGTAGAGGAGGTCATGGTAGCTTCGCCAACAGGATACGATGTAATTCGGTATAGCAGGACAATAAATTGCCGATCAGCTCAAAAACCTTCTGCGGCTCGTAGACGCCAAGCTCGAGCTCGGCTGCAGCGGAAGCGAGCTTTCTGGCGCCGACCATGCCCGCGCTGCCTTTCAGGGTATGAGCGATCAGGCGAACTGAAGGCAGGTCGTTGGCGGCTGCTGCAGCACGCATCTCCTTCTCTCGCGCGAGGACGTCGTTCATGCATGCTTCGTAAATTTCGCGAAGTGCGGCCGGGGACATCATGCGGGACATCTTCTGATAAACCGTATCGTCGAGTACGGGCTGATTGTTATCTGTAGTTTCGACCGGCTCGGGGTTGGATGCGCGACCGTCAAGTAAGGCTTGCAAGGCGGCAAGATCGAGTGGTTTTCTGAGGAAGCCATCGTAGCCATCTGTGTCATCTGGTGTGGCGCTCATGGCCAGCAACGTCGCTTGAGGCGCAAAGCGGCGAAGTTCAGCAGCAAGCGCGGAACCGGAGAGCCCCGGCATGCGCAGATCGGCAATTACGTGGGAGGGATGCGAGGAAGGAAGGAGAGAGGCCAGGAACTCGAGCGCCGATGCGCCTCCGGATGCCTCGATGACGTCATACCCTTCAGACTTAAGCAACAGGGAGATGAGCGAGAGGCTGATCTCGTCATCATCGATGACCATCAATTTTCGAGCATGAGGAGCGAGATTTGCCGAGGGGGACATAGCTCCGCTACCAAAGAACGGTACTCAACGAAACGGGCTGCAAGAAACGACTCTACATCAGATGCAGAGGCTCAAGCAGCGGCAAGCTCCTTTGCCCTCTGTTTGAAAATCCAACATTACATTTATCGTACGCGCGGGTAAATTTCAATAATCCGCAGCTTGGTTGCTTGCGGATCTTCGGGGTCGAAGGTTAATAGAGTTTTCTGCGATGGACTCGAATTCAAGCGGCACCGAGCAGCAGATTGCCGAGCTTCGCGCCCGGGTAATGCGGCTCGAAACTGCGCTGCGCGAACACGGCATTGCTATCGAGGACCGGGCGTCGATCAAGGCAGAGGCAGCATCGCGGCCCGAGCCATCAGAAATGAAGCCACCCATGGTCCCGCCGCTCGCACCTGCGCCGGTCTCTCTGGATGCGGCCGGGAGCGAAAGAAGGGAGGAGCGCTCTCTTGAGAGCCGCATCGGATCGCACTGGTTTAATCGGATAGGGATCCTCGCGGTACTGATCGGGATGGCGTGGTTTCTCAAGCTCGCCATTGACAACCACTGGATCGGTCCGGGCGGACGAGTCACTATTGGCCTGATCGCCGGGGCCGGGCTGATTGCCTGGTCGGAGCGCTTCCGCCGCCGAGGATTCACGGGGTTCTCGTATTCGCTGAAGGGGGTAGGCAGCGGAATCCTCTACTTGTCCCTGTGGGCCGCATATGAGCTTTTTGGGCTGATCCCGGGGTGGCCGGCATTTACGGCGATGATCGTGGTGACGGCCTTCAACGGGTTCATGTGCTGGCTGCAGGATTCGGAGCTGCTGGCCCTCTACGCCATCGTGGGCGGATTCGGCACACCGCTGCTGGTTTCGAATGGCGAGAATCACGAGGTCGCGCTGTTCAGCTACCTTTTGATACTGAATTTGGCAGTCCTGCTGCTGGTGGTGCTTCGTCCGTGGCCCCGGCTGCTCTTCGCGGCGTTCACGGGTACGGTGTTTTTCTTCCTGGGATGGTCGCTGCGGTTTTACTCAGACGCGCAGTTCGGGCGCACGGTGTTTTTCCTGTCGGCATTCTTTTTGACCTTCGCGTTCGCCCCGCGCTTGATGCGTCTGGCCACAGGCGGCGATGGAACCGCTCTGTCGCGCGCGGGCGGCGTCGCTCTTGTGCCCCTGCCGCTGATCAACGCAGCGTTGGGATTTCTGGCGTTCTACTTGCTGCTGGGCTGGACCGGAGCGGCAGGGGCAGATCCGTGGGTTGCTGTGGCGTTCGCGGCGTTTTACCTCATGCTCCTGCGCCTGCCGAACCGCGGAGCTCTGCGCGCGAGCCCGTCTGTGCTGTCGTCGGTGCACCTGACGCTTGCGGTGGTCTTTCTCGCGATCGCGGTTCCGTTGAAAGCGCATGGGCGATGGATCACCATTGGATGGCTGGCTGAAGGCGCGGCACTCTTGTGGCGGGCGCGACGCGTGAGCATGAGATTGCTGCGCGGATTGGCGCTGCTGGTCCTTGCGCTGGGGCTGGGGGCGCTCCTTGTGATTCATCCAACGGCTTCGAAGACGATTCTCTTTAACGAGAGGTTCGGGACATTTGCGGTCGGGATTGCGGTCTTCGCGTTCGTCGCGAAGCTTTCGTACCGCCCCGCTGAAGTGTCGGAGGAGGAGTTCCCGGTTTCGTGGCCGACGACCGCGGGACTCGCGGTGCTTGCGGTAAATGTACTCATTCTGCTTGCGGTCGGATGGGAGATCCACAATTACTGGTGGTATTTGCGCTACAGCGGCGACCGGGCCGTAATTCGGGAATATCGCGTGTACGCGCAGTTCACATACTCGGCTCTCTTTATGATCTTCGGCGCGATCCAGCTTGCATTGGGCTTCTGGAGGCGGTCGGCGTTCCTGCGCTGGCAGGCATTGATTCTGCTCGCGATTTCGATAGGAAAGGTGTTCATTGTGGATGTGAGCGAGTTGAGCCAAGGCTATCGGATTGTGAGCTTCCTCGGTCTCGGAGCGCTACTGCTTGCGGTGAGCTTCGTGTATCAGAAGGACTGGTTGAACTTGCGCGACCCCGACAGCCGCGGATCGCGGTAGCTGAACCTTTCCGGTCTTGTTGCATTCTCTTAACTTGCCTTCGATCATGGCGGTCCACGATAATCGGGGAGTTCGCCTCATTTCCCCCACCGATTCCGCATGCCGCCTTACCTCACTCCGAGAATCGCTCTGGCGTCTGCTTCTCTCCTGCTGCTGGCAGCTGGATGCGGAACGGGCCAGCTCTCGGGGATTGCCAGATCCACAGGCGCTCTCGCAATCACTCCTTCTTCATCGACCATAAGCACTAACGGACAGGTAAGACTGACCGCGCTACTGCCTTCGGGAGAGCCAGCCTCTGTTCGATGGAGTATCGCTGATGGAGAGAACGCTCCATCGCTCGGCGAGGGTCAGGTAGATGCATCTGGCGTTTACACGCCTCCGGGGGCGCTATCTCGCAACAGCGTTCTGGTCCACATTCAGGCGCGTCTGGATGGGAATCCGTCCGCCATCGCCACGGTGGGCATCAACGTTACTCCGGGATTCGTGCAGTCCCTGCTGCCTGAAAACGCCGCTCTTACCTCGGGAGCCATACTTGAAGCAACAGCGGAGATCTCGGAGGTAAACGCGGGCTCGGTTAAGTGGGCGCTCAGTTCATCTCCTTCAGGTTCCTCTGTCTTTGACGATGTGGCGAATCTCGGCGCCATCGATCACGCGAGCTGCCAGCACAGTCTCGACCAGTTCACCACGTGCAAGATCATCTACACCGCGCCGGCTTTCCTTCCCACAGGTGGAGTCGTTTATCTCACGGCTTCGGTGGATGGAACATCGGTCTCCTCGCCGATGAAGATTCTGCTGAACAACGACGGGATCAACAGCAGTCCGTCCGTCAACCAGGCGCAGCAGAACGGAGCTATCGTCCTTGGCTCCTCAGGGGGAAATGACAACGACTACGATACCTATCTCGACCGCTCGGGCAACTCCTACATTGCCGATTGCTGCGGAGGAACACTGGGGGCGCTTCTGGAAGACGCGGCGCACAATCAGTACATCCTCAGCAACAATCACGTTCTCGCCGAGTCCGATCAGGCCATGATCGGCGACACCATCGACCAGCCCGGCCTCATCGACAACGGCTGCGTGCCCTCGAGCCACGCGGGGTCAATGCTTCGGCCCATTGGTGTGCTCAAACATTTCGTGCCGCTCGCCAGTTCGCGTACCAATGTCGACGCCGCTCTCGCGGCTGTGGTGGCAGGCGCCGTCGATCGCTCGGGCAGCATCCTGCAACTCGAAGCCCCGAAAGGGAATAGCTCGGCTCCGCTCGGTGCCGCGCCTCCCGTGGAAGGAACCGGCGAGGCCTTGACGGCGGCAAACCTGGGCAGCATCGAAGTGGCGAAGAGCAGTCGTACCACGGGTCTTACATGTTCGACTGTCGAGACCGTCGACCTGAGTGTTCGCATCGATTACTTCAAGGACTGCGCTGAAACGCAAACCTATTACTCGAAGACCTACACAGGACAGATAGGCATTGGAGGAGACCGCTTTTCGGACGCGGGCGACTCTGGGGCACTGGTGGTCGACGCGGCGAACGCCCAGCCGGTGGGGCTCTTTTTTGCTGGAGGCACGGATGGCGATGGTGCTGGCCTGAGCGTTGCGAACCCCATCGGCGATGTTCTGCAGGAACTGGGGGCCGAGGCAGGCAGCCGGCTCAGCGTTGTCGGCACCTCCACGCCCCACAAGGTGGCCTGCATCCGCTACGACGAGCCGTCCGCGGCTTCAGCGCTGCCGGTTGCTCCTGACGAAATGGCACGGGCGAGGTTTGTTGCCGAAACCACCGGCGCTTCGCTCGCGAATGCCGAAACCGGGATTCTGGCCGTTGCCCCGGGCAAGAGCCTGGACAACCCCGGCGAAGCTGCTCTGATTGTCTATGTCGACAAATCCAGGCCGCACGTGAACGTTCCGGCTTTCTTCGACGGCTTGCGCACGCAGGTTATTCCGACCGATGCCGCGGCGCTTGTGCGCAATGAAGCACCAGCGGCGCCGGTAAAGATTAGCGGCATTCATCTCTCCGAAACAGCGCTGGCGGCGGCCGAGATCGCCGTGCGCCAATATGCGTCACAGCTCATGACAGACCCAGCGATTTTCGGCGTAGGCGTCACCCAAAGCCACGACAGTCCGGCTGATGCAGCACTGATGGTTCTCGTGGATATCGATCGCGATCCCCACTCGACGCCCGCTACCCTCGCCGGGTTTCGCGTGCGCTATGTGCGGCTACACCGATTCCATGTCACACAGTCAAAGTACTCCGGCGCCCGCCCTGTCTCGAGTTGCGCACTTAAGGGACTCGTTCCGGCTCGCGCTGCCCAGCCGGCCGTGAACGCTCCTGACGACGAAACGCCCGTCCTTCCCCTGGACTGAGGGTTTAGCCCGGAGTCTCAACTTCGGTAAGTGTTTGTTGCTCCCGAATGTCTTTATCGAGTGCTCCAGATTCCGGAATCTGCTCTGGTATCTGGGGGAAAGTCACGGTAAACACTGTTCCGCCGCGTCCATCTACATCCTGGACACGACTCCGCACCTGCATCGTTCCCTTGTGTTTGCTTACAATCTCTGCGCTCACCCACAAACCAAGACCGGTCCCAACCGATTCTTTGGTGGTAAAGAACGGCTCGAAGATATGCTGCAGCACATGGGGGGTCATACCGGATCCTGTATCCGCCACAGTCACGCGCACGCCGTCGCCGGCGGCTCGGCGCACTCGCAACATTAGCCGACCCCCTCCGGGCATCATGGCATCAAGCGCGTTGCCAATGAGATTCGCGAAGAGCTGCCGCAATTCCCCGGTGAAGCAGAGGAGAGTTACATCTGGCTCATAGCGGCGCACGACCTCGACGTGAAGAGCGGTTACACGGCCCTGGTGCAGCGTCAGTACGGAGTCCAGCACCTCGCTTACGTTCGTCACACTCGGTACCGTCGGTTGCCGGTAAAAGCGCAGCATCTGCTGCGTAATTTCAGAAACACGCGCCAACTCATGCTGTGCCAGATTTGCATACTCGGCTGAGGTAGCGTCGAGAGGCCGCTGGCGAATAAGGAAGAGCAGATTCGTAACCGATTCGAGGGGATTGTTGATCTCGTGAGCAATCGTTGCCGCCAGCCTGCCTGCTGCTGCCAGCTTTTCTGTCCTGCGAAGTGTCTCTTCGGTCCGCCGCCGCTCCGATGTATCCACCAGAATCACGCCGGCCCATCGCACGATATGAGCCTCAGTGCGGACCGGGTAAACATTGGCCAGCCAGCTCCGGATTTGTGAGAAATCATTCTCCGACCCGCTTTTCAGTTCAAGGTCCTGGACCGGATGACCGTCTTCGAAGACTTTTCCGATACTTTCTTCGAGAGCAGCTGCCATCGATCCGTCGAAGATCTCGCCAACTGTGCGCCCCAGGTGCCGATTCACAGGCAGGCCGTTCATAGCCGCAAGGAACTGGTTCACCCGAACAAACCGCAGGCGGCGGTCGAAGAAGGCAAATCCAATCGGCGCGTTTGCCAGCATCGAGTCAAGGAGGGCCAAAGCATCACTCAGACCGGTGCGCTGCTCGTGGATGGAGGCCACCATCAGGTTGAAGGCCATGGTCAAGTCCGCTGCCTCATTTGTCGAGCTGATTGCCAGCGGGAACGAAGACGTATCTTCGGGATTGCGGATGAGCCTCCTGGTGGCTCCCATCAGCACGGCCAGCGGTTTCGTGATGGAGCGGGCCATGAGGCTGGCAATTACTGTGCAGCCAATCACACCGAATGCCGCAAAAAGAAGTGTGTAGGACAGCAGTTTGTGCAGCTGCGCCCGATCCGGCGCCTCGTCGGGATAGACCCAGACATATCCTCGGTTCAAGCCGTCAACGCGTATTGGCGCGACCGCCTCTCGGGCCCCGTTATCGAGTTGAAATAAATTCGCCCCGGTGAGTTCACGCAAATATTGCCGTTCGACGCTGGAGAGCGCCAGGTGGCCTCTCATTCCGGGATCGCTGCTCACCAGCGTGTGGCCTTGTGTATCGGTAACCTGTACGTCGCGTATGCCGGGAGCAGTCTGCAGAGGGATGACAAGGCTCTGCAGCGATTTGATTTCCCCGTCTTTGATGGCTTGGCTTATTTCCGCTGCGAGAGCGCGGGCCTGGAATTCCAGTCTTTGCTCTGTACGCGCACGCAGCTCAGCTCTTTGTTCATTGATCAGCACTGCCGAAAGAACGGCAAGCACGACCACCTCGAACACAATCAAGCCAGCCATCAGTTGGCCACGAATGGTGCGTGGTCTCAGCATGGACATCGTTTGTCAGGGCTTACTTGGTACTTGATTCCGTAGTCAATTCGACGACATCGACTTGATTTGTCGCCGGGAGCCTGCGCTGTAGTTTTCTCTCCAAATCCGTTGCAATTTGCCGCCCGTGGAAGCGGCCGTTCTCAATAAAAATTTCATTCGTTCGTGAGCCCGCCACGATTACGCCCGCGAGATAGACACCCGGCACGTTGCTTTCCAGGCACTCTGCGTCGCACACGGGCAGCAAATCCTTACCATCCAAAGTCACACCAAGCGCACGCAAAAAATCGAAGTCGGGATGGTATCCCGTCAGCGCGAACACATAGTCGTTCGGAATTTCCTTCGTGCCCTCCGGCATTTTGATTCTTACGCTGTCAGCCTTAATCTCAGTTACGTGGCTCGAGAAATGCGCCTCGATCTCTCCATTCTTGATGCGGTTCTCAATGTCCGGAAGGATCCAGTACTTTACATGCCGGTGCATGGATGGCCCGCGATGCACCAGTGTTACGCGTGCACCGTGACGCCATAGCTCGAGTGCCGCAATCGCCGCGGAATTCTTTCCGCCGATCACGACCACGTCGAGATCGAAATAAGGGTGTGGATCATCGTAATAATGATTCACCTTGGGCAGGTCTTCGCCGGGAATGTTCACGTAATTGGGCAGGTCATAGTATCCCGTTGCCACAATCAACTTGCGCGAGCGAAGCACCTCTTCGCGCCCGAAGCGGTCACGGGTCAGAACGCTGAAATTGTGGTCATGCCCGGCTACCGTTTCGACTGTGCGGTACTGGCGAACGTCGAGCTCGTAGAACTCGGCCACTTTTCGGTAATACTCCAGCGCCTCATTGCGGTTTGGCTTCTGGTTGGGGCTGGGAAACGGAATGTCCCCGATCTCGAGCAGCTCAGGGGTGGTAAAGAAGGTCATATGCGAGGGATAGTGAAAGATGGAGTTGCACAGGCATCCCTTGTCCACGAGTACGCTCCGAAACCCTGAGCGCTGGGCCTCGATGGAGCAGGCCATTCCAGTTGGTCCGGCGCCGATAACCAGCACGTCGAAGGCTGGCTCTCCGCTTTCCTCAAAAGGCATGCTACTAGCTTAGACGAAGTTCGCCGCGCTGTTCTGTGCACCGATATCATTCACTGTGACCTAAGTGTCCTTGGCCGCGAATTGCGGCTCCTTTGAAAGCGAAAAGCCGCGAATGAGCGCGGTCTCCCGCCGTTGTTTTAACCTGAACAAAGGAGAACAGATATGGCAACCATCCGGCAGGAGGACCTGATCACGAGCGTAGCCGACGCGCTCCAGTACATCAGCTACTACCATCCCGTCGACTACATCACGAATCTCGCTCGCGCTTACGAGCTTGAAGAATCGGCCGCCGCGAAAGACGCGATGGCCCAGATCCTCGTTAACTCGCGCATGTGCGCCGAAGGTCACCGGCCCATCTGCCAGGACACCGGCATCGTCACAGCCTTCCTCAAAATCGGCATGGACGTGCGCTGGGATGCCGACCTCACCGTTGAAGAGATGGTCAACGAAGGGGTCCGCCGTGCCTATCTGAATCCCGATAACAAGCTGCGTGCGTCTATCCTTGCTGATCCTGCCTTCACGCGACGCAACACCCGAGATAATACGCCCGCCGTCGTCAATATCGAGCTTGTACGCGGCGGCGAGGTTGAGGTGACCCTTGCTGCCAAGGGCGGCGGTTCAGAGGCGAAATCCAAATTTGCCATGCTCAATCCCTCCGATTCCATCGTCGACTGGGTCTTGAAAACTGTTCCCGCCATGGGCGCGGGATGGTGTCCGCCCGGCATGCTGGGCATCGGCATCGGCGGTACAGCCGAGAAAGCCATGATTATGGCAAAAGAGTCTCTCATGGATCCGATCGACATCCAGGAAGTTATCGCCCGCGGCCCGGCAAACAAGCTTGAGGAGATGCGGATCGAGCTGTATCGCAGGATCAATCAGCTCGGCATTGGAGCACAGGGGCTGGGCGGCCTGACAACCGTTCTCGACGTAAAGATTCGCGACTATCCGACGCACGCTGCCAACCTGCCGGTCGCCATGATTCCCAACTGTGCCGCCACACGTCATGCGCATTTCATCCTTGACGGAACAGGTCCCGTTGCCCTGGAGCCGCCCTCGCTCGACGACTGGCCGTCGCTGACCTACGACGTATCCAATGCCCGGCGCGTTAATCTCGACACAGTCACGCGCGAGGAAGTTGCCACATGGAAGCCGGGCGAGGTTCTGCTGCTCAACGGCAGGCTGCTTACAGGCCGGGATGCTGCGCACAAACGCATGAGCGACATGCTCAATCGCGGCGAAGTACTGCCCGTGGATTTCAACGGGCGCTTCATCTACTACGTCGGGCCGGTCGACCCGGTGAGGGATGAAATCGTCGGACCCGCAGGGCCTACGACCGCTACACGCATGGATTCTTTCACCAGGCAGATGCTCGCCGAGACTAACCTGCTCGGCATGGTCGGCAAGGCCGAGCGCGGTCCGGCCGCCATCGAGGCCATCCGCGAGCATCGCGCCGTCTATCTTATGGCGGTCGGGGGAGCGGCCTATCTTGTTTCAAAGGCCATCAAGGCCTCGCGCGTCGTCGCGTTCGAAGACCTCGGCATGGAAGCGATCTACGAATTCGAGGTGGCCGACATGCCGGTGACCGTGGCGGTCAGCTCAGATGGCGTCTCGGTGCACCAGACCGGTCCGCAGGAATGGCAGGCAAAAATCCAGTCACGCCTTGCGGGGGTTCCGATTCTGGCCTGAACAGGCGCCAGTTTATTACTGGCGCCCAAATCGCCAGACGACTCCGGCGTTCCAGCCCAGATTGTTCTGGATTGAGCTGCCGTAGTTGGTCATCAGGTAGTTGGGCGTGATCCGGATGGCAAACGTCGGCCCGAGGTTATAGTCGATCGGAGCGCCGATCTGCAGGTTGAATGCGTTTCCGTCAGGATAGAGCCCGATAAGGGTACCCGGCAGGCCGCCTGTATTGGTGCTGAAGTTTCCGTGTCCGACGCCTACGAGAGCGTTTCCGCTGATGGCCCAATGCTGGCGCATCAGCAGGCGCACCTGCGGGCCAGCAAGAAAGGTGTACTGGCTGATGCTCGGATTGAAGACCTGGAACTCATTGATGTACGTAAAGGCCGTTCCATAATAGCCGCGGAAATCCGCTGTTATCCCGATCTTGCCCCTGAAGTAATCCGTGAACCCTGCGTTCCATGCGGCCTCGTTCAGGTGTTGAAGATGCGGACCGGGCGTGAACCGAAGATATCCGCCGCCGCCATACACTTCATATTTGTGCGTGTAAGTGTCCTGAACAATCTGTTGCACTCTCTGCCTGCGCCGAGCGTTCACGCGCTGCTGGGCCTGCCGTAATACCTCCGACCGCTGCGCCGGCGGCTGTTGTGCAGTTTGAGCCTGTGGCTGAGTCTGTTGCTGAGTCGTGGTGTCCTGCGCCTGCAAGGCCGCTGGCACCAAAAGTAAAGCCACGGCCAGAACTGGATACGAGCCGCATCCGAAACGCTTTCCAAATTGCATGAACGGTGATGCCTCCACTACTTACTGCGTCTGGGGGTTAAAAAGACAAAGAGAATTCTCCTGCCTTATGTATTAAATCACTTGCCCGCCCAATCGCGCCGTGCTTTCCTGTCTTGAGGCGGCCCACTGCGTCTCGGTCGCACAATATTGCGTCAATCGAGAGCGTGATAAAGATGAAGGGTTTTCTGCTGGGACTGATCCTGGGGCTGCTGGCGATTCCGCTCTTCGTATATCTGCACTTTCGCATGGGCCATCCACCCGTTGCAGTCGCCGATGCTCCGTATTGGCTCGAAGAGCAGGTCGTCAGAGTGCCGCTGCACGCGCGTATCGACGCGGAGATGCCCAAGGCTGCCGCCATTGAGCCCAGCGCCACGAACCTCGAAGCCGGCGCGCACATCTATCGGCAGCAGTGCGCTGCGTGTCACGGGCTTTATGGCCGTCCGTCATCCTTTGCTGCGCACATGTATCCGCATGCTCCCCAACTCTGGGCGCCCCACAGAGACGGAGTCGTAGGCGTCAGCGACGATCCTCCTGGCGAAACATACTGGAAAGTCGCCAATGGAATCCGCCTGAGCGGCATGCCGTCTTACAAAGGCATCTTGAACGATACACAGATGTGGCAGGTAAGCTTGTTGCTCGCGAACGCAGACAAGCCGCTGCCCGCGACAGCGCTCAACGTGCTCAAACAGCCTCTCGATCTCGACCCGGCGCCGGCCGGAGCGCCTTCAGCCTCGGATGCCGCGCCGCAAAAAATCACCGATCAGGAGATGAACTCGATGCCGTCACCCGTCCCGCCGGACTCGCGGCACTGAGGTCAAAATATCTCGCTGGTTGAGCCCGCCGTGCTATCCTCGCCTCTCAAATGCTAGAACCTGCTCCAGCGGCTTCACCAAAAGACATTACGCTTGACCGTCTCGAGGATCAGGCCAAATGGTACGGACGCAGGAGCAAGCGGGCGCAACGGCTCTACAAGAGCATCAAAGTGGTCGAGATTGTTGCGGCGGCCCTGATCCCGTTTCTTACCGGACGCGCGTTCAGCCATCATGATGCGGTAATCGGCGGTCTTGGTGTGCTGATCACCATCCTTGAGGGCACTCTTCAGCTGAATCAGTACCAGCAGATCTGGGCCACGTACCGGGCGACCTCCGAAGCGCTGACTCACGAGAAGTATCTCTTCCTGGCTCTGGCCGGACCCTATGCAGTCTCTGGTGTGAATCCCCCAGTGCTGCTTGCGGAGCGCATCGAGGCGATCATGTCGCAGGAAAACACGAGATGGGTCTCGCTGCAGGAGCAGCAGAATCAAAAAACCGATGAAGCGGGCCATTAGAACGGATGCGGGGCGCAGAAGATTGTGATCCGGTCTCGCCATCATGCCACCCCGCCTGCACAGACTTGGGATTCACTTAACCCGCACGAAGTCTAAATTGGCAGTTTTATGCGTGGTCTGTCCGTTCACAGTAAAGGTGTTCTGGATCTGTATGTGTAGCTGGTCGCCATCCGGACGGAACGTAACCAGAGCGCCCCGGTTCTTTTTCTCGTCATCCGGAGTGGCGCGGGGCGACCACGCCGCAACGCCCTGCACTCCGTCGAAATTTACCGTTTGCGTACCCCAGCTGCATGTGCCCTGAGGACAGCTTGCCAGTACATCGACGCGGTAGCGCGGATTCGCGCCAGTGATGTGAAGCTCCACCGGGCTGCCTTCCCTATCTGCGCCTGTATTTCGCCAGTATCCCGCTAATGCCGAAGCGGTGGCGGTGCTAGTGGGCGTTGTAGTTCCAGCTGTGCCTCCGCTGTTGGCCGCCGCCGGGGCAGGCTGCGGTGTGGACTTATGGAAAAGGGCAAAGCCGATGCCGGCGAGAACCAAGAGCGCCGCGATGCCGCCGCCGGCGATCAGCGGCAGATTCGGTTTCTTTGGCGGGGGGGAGGCATGCGGTGTGACCGGCGGCGGAAGCTGTACCGGCACCGTCGCGTGCACGGGCTGGGTTTCGGTAGCGGCGGAGGTCGTCACATATTGCCTCAGCGCATCGATCAGCAACTTCACATCGGAGTCCCAGCGTGCATGCGAGATCTCGACGCTATTGCGGTAGGCCAGGTCCTTGATATTGTCCGGCAACTGGTCGGGACGGGGCATCCGCGCCTCGTGGACCAGGACGGGTATCACAGCGATGTTGCGCGCTAACGCTGAGGCTACCTCCAGCCGGACAAAGTCATTGGCGTCGTCGAGCCGTCTTTTTCCATCCGCGTCGGCAATAGTTGTCCACTGCGTCCCGATCACTGCGAGGAAAACACCGCAGCCGGCGACGTTGTCATCGATGGCTTTACGGAAGTCGAGACCGGGAGCGATCCCGGCAACGTCCATAAACACTGCATCTTTGCCGGAGGCGCGTACCAGGTCATCGTAGAGCCTACCCGCTTCGCCCTCAGAGTCATCCCGCCGATAGCTGATGAAGATGGAGTGCTGCACCCGAGTTGTGTCCTCCAGCGCTGCAGAAGTGAATGAATATCCTGGTTTGCAGCCGTGGTCAGGATAGGCGGAGAACTCTGATTCGGCAATACATCGGAGTTGAAGCGCAAAAAAAGAGGCTGCCCAACGGCAGCCCCCTTTGGAATTAATGGAGCGGATTACTCCGCTACAGTGTCCACGAAAGCCTTCAGCTTGCGCGAGCGGGAGGGGTGACGTAGCTTGCGCAGCGCCTTGGCCTCGATCTGCCGGATGCGCTCGCGGGTGACCTGGAAGCTCTGGCCGACCTCTTCGAGGGTGTGCTCGGAGCCATCTTCGAGGCCGAAACGCATCTTGATGACGCGCTCCTCGCGCGGTGTGAGCGTGCGCAGGACCTGCGATGTATATTCCTTCAGGTTCACACTGATGACTGCATCGGAGGGCGAAACGGCCTGGCGGTCTTCGATGAAATCGCCTAAGTGCGAATCTTCCTCTTCGCCGATCGGAGTCTCGAGCGAGATTGGCTCTTGCGCGATCTTGAGGACCTTGCGGACCTTCGCGACAGGAATGTCCATGCGCCGGGCGATCTCTTCCGAGGTAGGCTCCCGGCCAAGCTCCTGCACCAGCTGACGCGAGGTGCGGATGAGCTTGTTGATGGTCTCGATCATATGCACCGGGATACGGATCGTCCTGGCCTGGTCGGCAATGGCGCGGGTAATCGCCTGACGGATCCACCACGTGGCATAGGTCGAGAATTTGTAACCGCGGCGGTACTCGAACTTGTCGACTGCCTTCATCAGGCCGATGTTGCCTTCCTGAATCAGGTCGAGGAACTGCAAGCCGCGATTGGTGTATTTCTTGGCGATCGAGACGACAAGACGCAGGTTCGCTTCAATCAGCTCGCGCTTCGCATGCTCGGCATCCATGTCGCCCTGAATCATCTCGCGCTGCGTGCGCTTCAGGTCGGCGATGGAGACGCCGGCATCCTGCTCCAGCTTTTCAAGGTCGATCCGGCAGTTCTTCTGCTGGCGCCGGTATTCCTTTTTGAGCTCTTCGCTCTTCGACTGATCGTACTTCTGATCGAGTGTGCGAATTTGCCGCTCGAGCGTCCGCATCACGTCGACGGTCTTGTTGACCTTGTCGAGGAGACGCTTGCGTTCCTGGTTGGTGTACTTGAGCTCACGAACGATGCGCGAAACCAGCACTTTTTCGCGAGCGATGGCCCAGCGGGTCTTGCGGTGTTCGCGTGCTTTAGCCTTGGGGTTAATGTTGGCCAGCTTCTCCTCGAGAGCTGCGGCCTTCTTCTGGTGCTTCACCAGCGCGTCAATGCGCGCGACGGTCTGACGCACGCGCGCCTGCAACACTTCCTCGGTGATCTCCTCCTCATCGAAGATGACCACTTCTTTGATGTTGCGCACGCCGCGCTTCAGGTCCTCGCCCAACGCCACGATTTCGCGGATCACGATCGAGGAGCGCGAAATCGCCTTCATTACGCGCATCTGGCCGCGCTCGATGCGCTTGGCGATCTCTACCTCGCCCTCGCGCGTCAGCAGCGGCACGGTTCCCATCTCGCGCAGGTACATGCGGACGGGGTCGTTGGTTTTTTCCAGGGTGCCCGGGGTCAGGTCGAGTTCTACGTCCTCGCCCTCTTCGCCCTCGGGCTCAAACGCATCCCCGCCAAGTTTGGGCCCACCCTCGAGCAGGTCAATTCCCTGCGTACCGATGGTGGTGATAAGATCATCGAGATCGTCGGGCGACTGCATGTCTCCCGGAAGGAGGTCGTTGACCTCACCATAGGTCAGGTAGCCCTTCTCCTTGCCCGTATCGATCAGTTTCTGAATGTCGTCTTCGTATTTGTCTTCAATCGCCAAGCGCGTCTCGTCTCCCGCGTCGAATGTGTTCGGATCTGTCTGCCTGGGTTGGACGGAATGCGGTCGAAGCCGTTGAGGCGTTATCCCCAAAGCGAATCTATGTCGCCGGGCGGAAGGCGCACGTCCACCAAAGACTCACAGAATATCATGCTAAGGCACCGATCTGGTGACTAAATCGGCGCTTGCGAGCCGGATTTCAGCTGATTTCTGGCAGATCCTCAATGGTTTAGATGTGGCAGTATGCCGTTTCGCTTCACAGCCTGAACATATTGAGGCCAGTCTCACCTGCTGTGAGAGATCCCGAAGATCAGAAACCCAATAACGCCGAAAACAACGATCAGGACGCCCAGCAGAAGTCCGCCAATCAGGAGATTGGCCATCCGTTGTTGCTCGGGCTCCGGATGAGTGATGCCGAAGGTAGCGATAAATGTCTCGGTGAGCCACGCAAGAAGTTTCATAGGAGCAAGCTGATTTTACGATATACACCCTGCAAGACTCACTGCGACTGCGCGGGTGCAAGCCCTTGGCCTTCTAGGCCTTAGGAACAGCCGACATAAAGTAGTTCTCAGTCGAGTTCGCGGAGTTTCCGCGCGATGTTGTGGATTTGTTGGGTCAAGGTCATCACTTCGTATGAGTTGCCCTGACGTTCAGCAAGCGCGATGCTAGCCCGACATACCCGGTGCTGCCGTTCAAGAGACGCACGCCGAATGGAGACAATGGCGGCCTTAACATGCTCCTCCGTCGGTTCAGCGCTGTGCACTGAGGTGAAAATGCTGGCTAACATCTGACGGTGCACAGGCTCCGACAGTATCAGCATCGGATCTGCGTCTATAGGTCGAGCGCGTAACAGATTTAACACCTCATGCACGTCGGCCCGCATTTTGGCGAAGTCGGATTCGTGCTCGCGATATCCCGACTCAGCGATCCGATGGATTTCGCTGGCCTGCGGCGAAGAGAAGGCCTGAAGCAGAATCTGCTCATCGCGCGTGAGTGGATACACCGTAGGTGTCGAGATGGAGTCACGCCGATCCACTGCAGCTTGTTTCAGTTCTTTCACTAGAAGAGCAGCATCAATCCCCAACTTCTGGGCAGCATCGGATGCAAATTGATCACGGGCAATACGATTGGGTATGCGCCGGATGTGCGGCAACAAGTAGTTGAGTGCCTCCACTTTGGCTTGAGGCGTACGGGGCGGATAAAGTTGAAATGCTCGGTCGATGAGGTAGTCCTGGATGCGGCGTGCGCCACGCAAGGCCGCCATGTACTCCTTTGCTCCGCGCTCGCGAATGTAGCGGTCGGGGTCCAGTCCTCCTTCGAGGGCGACGACCTTCACCTCGAAGTCTTCCTCGGTCAGCAGGGCGATCGATTTCTCAGCGGCATTCGCTCCGGCGGTGTCCGGATCGAAGTTCACGATGACCCGCTTCGTATAGCGGCTCAGGAGCCGCACCTGCGCTTCGGTGAACGCTGTCCCGCTTGTGGCGAGCACATTGGTGATTCCAGCGAGGTAGGCCGAGATGCAGTCCATCTGACCCTCGACGAGAACGGCAAAGTTGGCCTCACGTATTGGCTGGCGTGCCTTATCGAGATTAAAGAGAACGTTGCCTTTGGTATAGAGCGAGGTCTCCGGCGAGTTGAGGTATTTCGGGCCTGCCTTCTCGCCGCTTTCGAGCGCCCTGGCGGTAAAGGCGATGATCCGTCCGGACTCATTGGCGATTGGAAAGGTAATGCGTTTGCGAAACCGGGAATAGAGCGGTCCGGGCGAGCCGTCTTCCTGCGGTTTGAAGGAGAAAAGGCCGGCGGCGCGGAGGGCCTCGGCATCGGCGACGGATTGCAGACGGTCGCGCAGAGCATGGAAGGATTCGGGCGCATAACCGATGCGGAACTTGGCGATGCCTTCATCGGTGAGTCCGCGGCCGGTGAGGTATTCGCGGGCGAGGGCACCTTCGGGCGAGCGGAGCTGCTGCTCGAACCATGCCGTCGCTATCTCGTGCAACTCGATCAGTTTCGTGCGGAGGCGGCCTTCAGCGGCCTCCTCTGGCGACGAGAACTCGCGCTTCGGCAGCGGGATCCCACACTTGACGGCAACGGCTTTGACGGCCTCGGGAAAGCTGACGTTTTCGATCTTCTGAATGAAGGAGAAGACGTCTCCCGTCTCGTGGCAGCCAAAGCAGTAGTAGAACTGGCGTCCAACATTGACCGAAAAAGACGGCGTTTTCTCTGAATGAAAGGGGCAGAGCCCACTGTAGTTCTGCGCGCCAGCTTTCTTCAGCCGCACGTATTCGCCGACGATCTTGAGGATGTCCGCCTGCTGCTTTACGGTCTGGGCGAAGTTGTCGGCCATGGGTCAGGGCGAGCCATTTGGGTCAGTCGCAGGCAGAGCTTATCGAAATTGAAGGAGTTTTCCGCTCATGACATCAATCTTAAGCTCGGCGTCTGCGCCTCTAACGAATGCGGTTGCCGTGAGGATACCGTCGTCGATTCGCGTAATTCGCAACTCGTCGTCAACAATATCCCGCAGAGTCCATACAGGTTCGGCCGACCTGTGAGCGTACAGGTCACGCCACGTGGAGATCAGGATCAAGTCGTGCTCACGTGAGGCAATGATGCTGCTTATCGGAAGACGCAGGTTGAGGCTTGTTGCTGCCGGTTTCGCAACCTCCACCCAATATCCAGATCCGCATGACACCACGCATGCCTGATCTGGGATTGGCACGCTGAGGACAATATCCTCCAACCCGTCTCTTTCGCTCGACTCAAACTGGGCGATCCAGCTATCGCCATTTTTTGGATGAAACCGGATGTTGTGGAAAACGCTGCTACGGATAGCGAGCGGGTGAGCTGGTGAGAAAGAGAGCACCCGTTCTGTTCGCTCGGGCCAATCCGGTGCGACGTCCAAAACATAGGAATGAGGGAATTCGTCTATGAATCTCATCCCTACTTCCGTTTCCACCTCACGCCGTCTTTCGAGTCTTCGATCAGGATGCCTTTCTCGGCGAGCTCCTTGCGGATCTGGTCGGCGAGGGCAAAGTTGCGGGCGCGTTTGGCTTCGGTCCGTTTGTCGACCAGAGTCTGAATTTTTTCGTCGCTGAAGTCGCGCTGCGCCAGTAGTTCGGGAGCCGCTTCGGGCAGGCGTCCTTCGCGCTCAGCCCAGTCGAGGGCGAAGCGTGTCCACTCGGCGTCGTGGTCTTCAAGGACGGCGAAAATTTTATCGAAGCGGCTGAGAACCTCGAGGATCTGGGGGACGTTTTCGGCTCCGAGGGTGCCGGCATCGATGGCGGCGTTGGCGGAGCGGACGAGGTCGAAGATGGCGGCCCGGGCTTCGGCGGTATTGAGGTCGTTGGCGAGGGCTTTGGAGAAGGCCGCGCCAGCCTTGGCGGTCTCGGCAGCGAGGTCGGCGTTCAGAGTGGGGACAGTCGGCGCGGTGCGGACGCGCTGTAGGAAGGTGCGCAGGCGCTCAATGGCGCCGGTTTCGGCGGCGAGTCCCTCGAAGGTGAAGTTGAGCTGTTGGCGGTATGGGACGGAGATGAGCAGCATCCGGATTGCCGATGCCTTGTAGCCCCTGAGCAGCAGGTCGCGGAGGGTATAGAAGTTGCCCTCGGACTTGGACATCTTGCGGCCTTCGACGAGCAGGAAGCGGACGTGGAACCAGTGGCGGGCGAATGTGGTGTGGGAGGCGGATTCGGACTGGGCGATTTCGTTTTCGTGGTGAGGGAACATCAGATCCTCCCCCCCGGCGTGGAGGTCGAAGTCGTCCCCGAGGTATTCCGTCGCCATGGCGGAACACTCGATGTGCCAGCCGGGGCGGCCGGGGCCCAGCTCGGTCTGCCAGTGGTACTCGCCCGGCTTGGGTGACTTCCAGAGGGCGAAGTCGCGGGCGGAGTCCTTGTCGTATTCGTCGACGTCGACGCGGGCGCCGTCGGTGATGCCGCTGAAGTCCTTTCTGGAGAGCTTGCCGTACTCGGGGAAGGAGGCGATGCGGAAGTACCACGATCCGTCTTCGGTCCGGTAGGCGCTGCCCTGCTCGGCCAGCGTCTCGATGAGGGAGACCATCGAGGGAATGTGTTCGGTGGCGCGGGCGATGATCTCAGGCTTCTCTACAGCGAGGGCGTCGAGGTCCTCGAAGAAGGCCTTCTCATAGCGGGGCGTGTATTCGCCGATGGGAACTCCGGCGGCGGCGGCATTGCGGATGATCTTGTCGTCGACGTCGGTGATGTTCATGACATGGCGCGTATCGAGGCCCTGCAGGCGGAGGAAACGGCGGAGGACGTCTACCTGCAGGAAGGTGCGGAAGTTCCCGATGTGGCCATAGTCGTATACGGTGGGTCCGCAGGCGTACATGCGGAAGGTCTGGCCGTCGGCGGGGGAGAGTTCTTCGACGCGTCCGGAGAGGGTGTTGAAGAGTCGGATGGTCATTCTTGCGGCGGTTTCCCTGCCGATTCTATCCGCTTCCCAATTTGGACGTCACTCGGAATAGCTGCCACCCCCTCTCCCGCAATCGCGAGGCTCATTTTGTAACCCATTCACCGGCATGGACTTGCTGAGGCGAAAACCTGCAGGTGATAGATTCCGCTGGACATGGCTCTAATTCATTCTTTTTACAAGGGTTATCGGTGCTTTTTCTGTAAGCCATTCATTTTATTGGATGCGAGTGTAAGCCATTCTCCTGGTGTGACTTAGACGGTGCGAAGCAGCCATCAAATGTAAGCCATTCATTTCATTGGAGTAGCGTGTAAGCCATTGTTTGGCCTCGACTTAAGCGTCACGTCGATTTCGATGGAAAAGCTTCTCTATTTTTTATTCTACCGGGGTGGGCAAGATCATCGGCCAATGATGGAGCGAGCTGTTCGGGGTTTGAAATGAGCGGGTTGCTGGGTGTGTGGCTGGGAACGGGTCTTGACATGCGGTGAGGGCCTGCGACAAGCGAGGGCCAGTCCTTCGGGCTGAGCTTTTATCTCCGTGCTGAAGCCGAAGACCTGTCCGGTTGCCATTCCCCCTTCCGTGGAGTTCCTCGGGGCTGGCGATCCGGTAGACTCAAAGCAATGCCTCCAGAAGTGCGGTTAATCGCCCTCGATATCGATGGCACCCTTCTTCCTACGGTCGGCGGGAAGATCTCGGAGCGAACCTGCCGCGCGCTGCGTGACGCGGAGGCTGCCGGGATTGACGTCGTGATTGCAACCGGCCGGCGCCAGGCCTACGCCGCGCCGATCATTAACCCAACGGGACTGGCTCTGGGGACCGTTCTCATCACCTCGAACGGCGCGGTTACACGGACCCTGCTCGGGGATCGGATCGACCGCTTCTCCCTGCCTGTCGAGACGGCCCGTCCGCTTTGCGGAGAGCTGCGCCGCTTTGGCGGAATGACGGTCTTCACCTTTGACTGCGAAGGGCCGGGGGAGCTGGCGGTCGAGTCCATCGACCGTCTCGGCACCCGAATCCTGCCCTGGGTTAACGTGAATCGTCCCTGGATCCGGGAGTTCCTGCCTCTTGAGAAGGCCTTCGACGCGGGAGAGGCTCCGGTGCAGGGAATGATCTGCGGGCCGGTGGAGGCCATGCGCGAGGCCGAAGCCGAGCTTCTCTTAACTGAATTTGCCGGCCGGATCGAGCTGCACCGGACCGTATATGCCGCGAAAGACCTGTGCATCCTGGACATCCTGCCGCCCGGGTGCTCGAAGGGCGTATCCCTGGAGAGGCTGGCCGCCACCCGCGGCATCGGGCGCGAGGAGATCATGGCAATCGGCGATAACCTCAACGATCTCGAAATGCTGAGCTTTGCCGGAAGGCCGGTGGCAATGGCCAACAGCGCCTCCGAACTGCTTGAGATCGCCGAGAACCGGGGGTGGGAGTTTGCCGCCGCCAACGACGAAGATGGAGCAGCCCAGGTGATCGAGAGCGTCCTCGAATCCCGCGGCGTCCAGTACGCGAGGGGGGCAGCCGTTGAAACTCGTGCGTGATAGAGTGGGCGCAATGCCGTCTTTTTTCCCGAAAACGGCCCTCCGGAACCCACAAATACTGGTTGTGGTGGCGGTGGGTCTGCTGACGGGAGGGGGCGCGGCGCACGCTGCCGAGCACGTGACCCTGACGAACGGCTTCGACCTGATCTGCGACCACCACTCGGCCGACGGCGATCGGGTGCGGCTGTACATGGACTCCGGCAACTCCAACTTTGTGGAACTGAAAGCCGCCGAGATTGTTTCGAGCGAACACGTCGATTTGCCAGCGTCGGCTCCGACTGTCGTATCAGCGCATCCCAGCGATGCGAAGCTGACTGAAGACGAACTGCACCAGCTGCTGGCACGAGCAGGGAACGCCCATGACCTTGATGTAGACCTTCTGGCCAGCGTCGTCCGGCAGGAGAGCGGCGGCAATGCGCGCGCGGTAAGCCGGGCGGGGGCGCAAGGCCTGATGCAACTGATGCCGGGGACGGCGGTCGACCTTGGAGTGGCCGACGCTTTCGTTCCGCGGCAAAATATTAATGGCGGCACCGCGTATCTCGACAGCCTGCTCCGGCGCTACCACGACAATCTTGCGCTGGCGCTAGCCGCCTACAACGCGGGCCCGGCGGCGGTCGATCGCTGGCATGGTATCCCGCCCTATCGTGAGACCCGGGTGTATGTGGCGCGTGTGATCCACGAATTCAACCGGCGCGTAGCGGCGCGGCAGACGGCTTCTGCGGCACGCTAGGCCCTGTCGCTGAATGGAGATTCAATTTTGAAAAACAGGCGCTGGATTCTCTGGCTGGTGGGGGCCATTGCCCTGGCGGCGGTGGTGTTTATCGCACGCGGAAGGATTCATTTCGACTGGCGGATTTTCTTCCAGCAGCTGAAGCTGGCCGACTGGCGCGATATCGGGATCGGCGTAGCGCTAATCTGGCTGGGTTATCTGATACGGGCGGCACGCTGGGCGCTGTTCATCAAGCCGGTGCGGAAGGTCTCGGTGTTCAGCCTGATCGGAACCCAGGTGATTGGATTCACGGGTGTTGCGCTGCTGGGGCGGCCAGCGGACTTTGTGCGGCCCTACCTGGTTGCCAAGCGGACGCGGCTGACGCTCAGCTCGCAGATTGCGGTCTACGTGGTCGAGCGGATGTTCGACGCAGGAGCGATGGCGCTGATCTTTTCCCTGGCGCTGATTACGGCTCCGCATGATGCTTCCCTGCCTCACCCTGAATTGCTGCGAAAGATTGCCTTCAGCGGCCTGGCTGGAACGGCGGCACTGGCGGCGCTGGCGGTGATGGTGAGGATCAGCGGTAAGGCGGTTGCTGCCGGAGCGGAGAAGGCGTTCGGCATGCTGTCGGAGAAGCTGGGCAAGTCGATCGGCGGGAAGATCCATGCCTTTCGCGACGGGCTGGATATGCTGGCTTCGCTCAAGGATGTGGGACTGGCATTTGGCTATTCGCTGGTCATGTGGGGCGCAATCACGGGAGCTTACCTGATGACGACCCGGGCCTTCGTGGATTCCCCGCCACTGGCCGGCATGACGCTGGCGCGCTGCATGGTCCTGATGGCCGCGAGCATGCTGGTTAGCGCCGTACAGCTTCCGGTGATCGGCTGGTTCACCCAGATCGCGGCGGTGGCGGCGACGATGCAGAGCTTCTTTGCAGTTCGCTGGGAACCAGCGCTGGGCTGCGCGGCGATGCTGCTGGCGGTTTCGTTCCTGAGTGTGATTCCGCTGGGGCTGATCTGGTCGCGGATTGAGCATGTCTCGCTGAGAAAGGTCTCGGAAGAGAGCGAGCACGCGGGCGAGGAAGCGCTGGCGGTTGCCGAGGCTGCCCAAGAGCAGGCGACGTAAAAAGATTAGGGCTCAGGGAACAGGGCTTAGGGTGGTCAAATCCAGGGCAGTCAGAGGCGGCGGCGAACGATGCGCCGCACTGAGTCGGTGAATATTCCATAGACCGCGTGAGTGACCCACTCGCTGATGCGTTCCTGTGCAGGCTGCTCTTCTTTTGGGCGAGCGAGCCCCATGCGGGGCAGCACTGTCTCGTGAGTAATCTTGTTCAGCGTGAGTCCGAAGGCAGCGCCGCGCCATGCGCCGACCGAGGGCTCGATCTCGACCATTGCGCCGTAGATGGCTCCAGCGGCGGCTCCGAAGCCCCAATGCATGCTTTGCATGGCAGCATGTTTCTCGGCGCGCGGCAGGGGACGTCCAGCCACCTGTTCGGCAAGGATAATGGGCGGAGGGGTCTGCCCCTGTGTCCGCGGAGGAAAGAGCTGTTCGGCGAGAGCCTTTGCACCGGCACCGGCGAGTCCGCCGATGAGCCCGGCAACCGCGCCTTTCAGAATGGAGCGTTGAGGGACAGCCTTTTCACGTTTAGCCATAGTGTGGTGAGATGCGCCAACGGGCAACGTAACTCACGTGGGCCTCGATGGGCAAGTGCGGAGTGGTAGCTACCGCGGTGTGATTTTGCCCGCTGATAGAATCAGTGGAAGAAATGAAGTGTCCTTACTGCGGGTTCACGCAAGACCGAGTGATTGACTCGCGCGAGAGCAAAGAAGCGGATTCGATACGCAGACGCCGGGAATGCGAGCGCTGCAACAAGCGCTTCACCACTTATGAGCGTATCGACGAAATCCCCTACATGGTTGTGAAAAAGGATGGCCGCCGGGAGAAGTTCGAGCGGCAAAAAGTTCTGAGCGGACTGCTGCATGCCTGTGAGAAGCGGCCCATTTCGGCCGGCAAGCTCGAGGCGCTGGTCGATGAAACCGAGTCGTTTCTGACCGACTCGCCGGAGCGCGAGCGGACGACGAGCGAGATCGGTGAGCTGCTGATGAACCGGCTCAAGACCCTCGATACGGTGGCGTATATCCGCTTCGCCAGCGTTTATCGGGATTTCAAGGATGTGCGCGAATTCAAGGAAGAGCTGGAACAATTGCTGACCGCGCGCGAGCCGGGCAAGAAGCACAAACCGGCAGGATGACAATTTCTATGAGCGAAAAGAAAACACATGCAGTCACGCTGATTCCGGGAGACGGGATCGGTCCGGAGGTTACCGACGCCGTTGTACGAATTCTGGATGCGAGCGGCGCGAAGTTCGCCTGGGAGCGTTATGCGGCCGGCGCGGAGGCCTTTGAGAAGTACGAGGAGTATGTTCCGAAGGAACTCTACGAGTCGATCGAGAGGACGAAGCTGGCGCTGAAGGGGCCGGTGACGACTCCAATCGGCGGCGGGTTTACGTCGATTAACGTGACGCTCAGAAAGAAGTTCGAGCTGTATGTGAACTTCCGCCCGATCAAGAATCTCCCCGGCCTTGAGACCCGGTATCCCGGGGTCGACCTGATCATCGTGCGCGAGAATACCGAGGGTGAGTACGTTGGCCTGGAGCACGAGGTGGTGCCCGGCGTCATGACATCGCTCAAGGTGATAACGGAGAAGGGCTCGATGCGCATTGCGAAGTGGGCCTTCGAGTACGCGCGCAAGCATGGACGCCGCAAGATTCACGCCATCCACAAGGCAAATATCATGAAGTTGTCGGACGGGATGTTCCTCAAGTGCGCCCGCGAGATTTCGCGCGGCTATCCGGAGATCACCTACGGCGAACACATCATCGATAACGCCTGCATGCAGCTGGTGATGAATCCTTACCAGTACGACACCCTGCTGCTGCCGAACCTGTACGGCGATATCGTGAGCGACCTTTGCGCTGCATTCGTGGGCGGCCTGGGGCTGGTGCCGGGCGCGAACATCGGGACGGACGCCGCGATCTTCGAGGCGGTACACGGGTCGGCTCCGGATATTGCGGGCAAGGATATTGCCAATCCGACGGCGCTGCTGCAGTCGGCGGTCCTGATGCTTCGGCATGTCGATGAAGACGAAGCCGCCGATAAAGTGCACGCGGCGCTGGAACGTGTTTACAGAGAGAGAAAGACGCTGACCCGCGACGTTGGCGGGACAGCGGGAACGAAGGCCTTTGCGGACGCTGTCATTGCGGCGCTGGAAATTCCACAACCCACCAGATAATCCCCCGGGAAGCGAGTAGTACGGATGTCGATACGGAAGATCACAACGGCGGCAGCGCTCTGCGCGCTGCTGTTTTCAGGCGCAGGATGCAAAAAGAACAACGATTCCGCGACGGGCGTTTACACAACGATCGATGAGAATACAGCGGGAACGATAACCGGGACGATTCACTTCGAGGGAAAGGCTCCGGAAAGAATCGCGATCGATATGGATCAGGATCCGGTTTGCGGCGCTGCGGATAACAATTACACCGAACAATACGTCGTGCATGACGGGGGGCTCCAGAATGTGTTCGTCTACGTGAAGGACGGGCTCGGGAACAAGCTCTACGCGCCGTCGAGCGACCCGGTGATCGTAGACCAGAAGGGTTGCCGGTTTGTTCCTCATGTAGTGGGCGTGCAGGCGGGACAGCCGGTGAAGTTCACCAATGGCGATTCGACGATGCACAACGTTCACTTCACGCCGCAGATCAGCACCAACCAGGCAGTCGATATCTCCCAGCCGCCGAACGGGCCGGGCGAGATGCGTACGCTGCCGACGCCGGAGCTGATGATTCCCGTGCGCTGCAACAACCATCCCTGGATGGAAGCGTTCATCAACGTGGCGGCGAATCCGTTCTTTGCGGTGTCGGGCGCGGACGGGCATTTCACGATCAAGGGATTGCCGCCGGGAACGTACACGATTGTTGCCGTGCACGAAAAGCTGGGGCAGAAGACGGCGACGGTAACGGTGGGATCAAAACAGACTGCGAGTCAGGATTTCACCTACAGCGCGCCGGCGGTGGACGCGAGCCGCTAAGCCCAGCTCGCCAGATCAGCTGATCTTTCTCTGTTCTGTCTGGCTCTCTTCGCTCAGCAGGGAGTCGAGCAGACCCGTCAGCGTGTGAGCGCGGGTGCGGATTGCTGCGCGGCTTTCCTGCGAACCGGCGACGGTGTCATAGCGGCGCTCAGCAGTGACGAGCTCATCGGCGATATTGAGCGCCGCCAGCACGGCCACGCGCAGGGAATCGACCGTCTTGCCATGCGAGGCGACGGCGCGCATTTTAGAGTCGACGAGGTCGGCGAGGCGGCGGATATAGTCGGTGTCCTCGCCGCGAAGATGGTAGGTCTGGTCGTAGATGTCGACCGAGATGTATTCGGCGTTCCCGGTCTTCTGGATTGAAGGCGTGGGGGCTGAGGGCGCGGGCTGGGTCCTGTTCAGTTCGGTCATCCGCGATAGATCTCCTGCTTTATCCGGTAATATCGTCGAGCTGCTTGAGGAGCCGTTCGACACGCGTACGAACCGCCTCCCGGTCCTGCTCGAGGGCATCGACCTGGGCGGTAGTGTTCTCGTTGTGTTGCGTCAGCTGCTGGACCTTGAATTCGAGGGCTGCGACGCGCTGCTCGGCGGCGGCGCGGGCCGCGCGCTCGGCTTTGAGGAGCTCGACTGTTTGCAGTACGCGCTGCTCAAGAGCGCTGAAATCATCGGTGGCGAGTGGAAGTTCGAGGTCCTGAACGGCGGCGGCAGTGGACATGCGGAGCACTCCTGCAAGGTGGCTTCTTGGCGAAGTATAGCGCCCGAGCGACAGAGGAAATCGCGGAAAATAGGGTCGCGCGCGAGGGGAGTGCCAGATTGGATACGCCAAACGCGGCGCAGCGAGCAAGGTTCAGGGAGCAGATCCGCAAAATGAGGAGATCTGCGGTCAGCAGTCAGGGGTGAAGCGGCCAGCAGCCAGCGAATCGGTGGGCTGACTTGCACATCCACAGTTCCGGCTCAGGTGCGGAGCTTACCACCGATGGAATGCATAGCGGCGACGATTGCCCGCGAGAACTGCTGCAGCTCTTCTTCGCGGAGGGTGCGCTCCTGAGACTGGAAGACGACGCGGAGGAGAAGCGAGAAGTGTCCTGCGGGAACGGATTTTGACTCGCGCAGGATCTCTTTTGGTTCGAAGCTTCGAAGCTCGGAAATGTCGAGCGAACGGAGCTTGTCTTCGATGGATGCCCAGGTGATCGAACTGGGGAAGAGCAGCGAGAAGTCGCGGCGCACGGGCTGGAAGCGCGAGAGCTCGCTGATGATGGGCTGGCGAAGCTTCTGCTTATAGAGTCGGTTGAGATAGATTTCGCCGACGAGGACGTTTTGCTTAAGCTTCCGCCGCTCTGCCTCGGCGGGATGAAGCTGGCCGAACCAGGCGACGGTGGCTCCGTCGAGCGCGGCACGTGCGGAACGCCCGGGGTGCAGCCACGTGGGTAGCTGCAGATTGTCGAAGTAGACGGAGCGCGAGGAAAATTTGCCGAGCAGGTCCTCGACGGTGCCCTTGAGGTCGTAGAAGGTGACGTCGGATTCGGTCAGAGCATGTCCGGCGGCTCCGATGGCGAGCGAGGGACGTTCGTCGACACGGTCAGGACCGCCGCTGAAGACGGTTCCCATCTCAAAGAGCGCCGCATCCTCGACGTCGCGGTTGAGATTCAGGGCTAGCATGGAGAGCATGCCAGGCAGAAGCGACGGGCGCAGCATTCCGGCCTCCTCGCTGAGAGGGTTGCCCATGGCGACGGCCGAGTTAGGTTGAGGCGCGAAGAGCGCGGCGTCGTCAGCAGCGCAGAAGGTAGAGGAGATGGCCTCGGACCAGCCGAGGGCGAGTAGAGTGTTGCGGACGGTGGCTTCCTGCCCGGCGTGTGGCAGCTCGACGACCGAACCGGCGAAGGCGGGCAGCGTGTTGCGGAAGCGGTTGTATCCGTAGACGCGGGCGATCTCTTCGATGAGGTCGATTTCGCGCTCGAGATCGAGACGCCAACTGGGAAGGGTGACGTTCCAGGAATGCGCGTCGGCGGTTGTGGCCGAGAGAGAGTCGATCGAGACTGCGCGCGATGGGTCAAGGGATGAAGTTGAGCTGGTTGCGTGTGTCGGTGAGTGGCCGTTTCTGGCGAGCGTGCAGCCGAGGCCGGTGAGGATGGTTTCAGCGGTCGAGGCGGTGATGCCTTCTTGATCCTCTGTCGGGCCGAGGATTCGCTTCACCTCACCGAGGCTGAAGACAATGGGTGGGCGCGTGGCCGTGCGGGCTTCGGCGTTGGGGATGACGACGTCAGAGAGCGGGCCGGCTTGATGGCCTCCGGCCTCGAGCAGGATGCGGTTGACAAGAGCCGAGGCGATGGGCGGGGCGTTGAAGTCGGCTCCCCTTTCAAATCGATGAGACGCGTCGGTGTGGAGCAGGTGGCGCTTCGACGACCGCCGGACTGTGACGGGGTCGAACCACGCGGCCTCGACGAGGACGTTCTTCGTATCGGCGGTGATCATCGAGTCCCAGCCGCCCATCACGCCGGCGATGCCGTGGGCCTGCTTTTCGTCGGCGACGACGAGATCTTCGGGGTCGAGGGTGCGCTCCACTCCATCCAAGGTGCGGAGCTTTTCGCCCTTGCGCGCGCGGCGAACGACGATGCCGCCTTCGAGCTTGTCGAGATCGAAGACGTGCGTGGGCTGTCCGATAGCGAGGGTGCAGTAGTTGGTGGCGTCGACGGCGTTGGAGATGGGCTTCTGGTCGAGCAGGCGGAAGCGCTCGGCAACGATCCCTGTGGAGGGCTGGATGTTCACGCCGCGGAGGACGCGAGCGGTGAAGCGTCCGCAGAGTGTGGGTTCTTCGATGGTGACGGAGTAGCCTGAGCCGGGCTGCGGTGACGGCAGCGTCACGTCAATTGGCTTGAGCTCTGATCTGTAGATGATGGCCGCTTCGCGCGCGATGCCGTAGTGGTTCATGGCGTCGACCCGGTTGGTGGTGATGTCCATCTCGAAGGCAGCGTCTCCATTGCCGAGAGGAAAAACCCCATCGACAGCTATTCCGCGCAGAGTCAAGTCATCTGCCAGCTCGCGATCGCCAACCCGGATACCGGGAACATATTCTCGCAACCAGGAAGAAAGGACTTTCATATGAGAGTTGCGCTTAGCAGATGCGAACTGCTCCAGGAAGCGCAGGTCTCCCGAGTACATGAGGCTGATGTCGGTGATGCCATACTTCATCATGGCGATGCGGTCGATGCCCATGCCGAAGGCGAAGCCGCTGATCTTTTTCGGGTCGTAGGCGGGCTGCTTGAGGCGCGCAAATTCAAAGACCGATGGGTCGACCATGCCGCAGCCGAGCAGTTCGACCCAGCCTGAGTATTTGCACTTGCGGCAGCCGGAGCCTCCGCAGAAGGGGCAGCTGATCTGCACGTCGGCCGAGGGCTCGGTGAAGGGAAAGAAGGACGGGAAGAAACGTGTGCGGACGGAGGAGCCGTAGAGTTCCTTCATGGCGTGGTCGAGCGTGCCCTTGAGGTCGGCGAAGGTGATGTTGGTGTCGACGCAGAGGCCTTCGAGCTGGTGGAAGATGGGCGAGTGCGTGGCGTCGGCGGCGTCGTTGCGGTGCACCTTGCCGGGAATGACGATGCGGATGGGCGGCGGTTGCTGCTCCATGGTGTGGATCTGCACGGGCGAAGTATGCGTGCGCATGAGCAGGCGGTCGCGCAGGGGCTTGCGGTCCTGGCCGGCGATGACGAGGGTGTCCTGCGTGTCGCGCGCGGGGTGACCGGGGGGGAAGTTGAGCGACTCGAAGTTGTAGTAGTCGGTTTCGATTTCGGGGCCGATGCCGACGGAGTACCCCATGCGTGCGAAGATGGCGAGGAGCTCGTTCTGGGTCTCGATCAGCGGGTGTGCGGCTCCCAGCTTGCGGCGCGTGCCGGGGAGGGTGATGTCGATAGCTTCAGCGTCGAGCGCGCTCGTGCTGGTCGATGCTCCGGCGTGCTGGAGACGCTGCTCGATCTCGGCCTTGAGTGTGTTGAAGCGCTGGCCGATGAGTTTTCTGGCCTCGGCTGGAGCCGATTTCAGCCACGCATCGCTGATGGCCTTGAGGCGACCCTGCTTCCGGCCGAGCCACTGCAGACGGAAGGCCTCGACAGCATCGGGCATGGCGAGCGCAGCGGAAGAGGCTTCGACTTCGCGGGAGATGGCGGCAAATGCCTG
This sequence comes from uncultured Acidobacteriaceae bacterium, assembly GCA_963724375.1. GTDB lineage: Bacteria > Acidobacteriota > Terriglobia > Terriglobales > Acidobacteriaceae > Silvibacterium. Next base: position 326,994 of record CAVRUM010000014.1, on the reverse strand, counting down.
GTCAAGTTCGGCTTCACTGTGGCCGGACAGGCGGGGGATATCCCCGGAAACGTGCTCGGACATGATCTTTTTGAGGATAAATGATGAGGGCGGCGAGCCGTTGGGTTAGGGACTACACTGTTGTGCATGATTCGGTCGTACCAGGGGCACACGCCTGTCGTTCCTGAGAGCTGCTACGTCGATGTGTCGGCGCAGGTAATCGGCGATGTGGTGCTCGGGGAATGTTCGAGCGTGTGGATGAATGCCGTGGTGCGCGGAGACGTGCACTCGATCCGCGTGGGCGCGCACTCAAATGTGCAGGACTGCGCGGTGCTGCACGGGATGCGGCATCTGTATCCGGTCCATGTGGGCGAGTATGTGACGATCGGGCACAATGCGACGGTGCACGGGTGCGTGATTGAAGACGCCTGCCTGATCGGGATCGGCGCGGCGATCCTGAACAACGCAAAGATCGGCGAGGGATCGATCGTTGCGGCGGGAGCAATTGTTCCCGAGGGGATGGTTGTTCCGCCGAGGTCGCTGGTGGCTGGGGTCCCGGCGAAGGTAAGGCGTGATCTTACGACCGACGATCGCGAGCTGATCCTCAAGTACGCGCGGAATTATCTGGACTACACGAAGATCTATCTCGAAGAGCGGAAGAAGTGGCAAAGCTAGGAAGCGGCAGGAAGTCCATATCCGCCACGTAAGTTTAGTTCTGGATGGATCATTTCGCGCCGATCATTCTGCGGTGGGCGAGGCGATGTAGCGGAGCCCGGTGACGCTCGGAAGAAAACAGTAGGCGCTCCCACGAGTGATGACGAATCGCGCGAAACCGCTGACCTTGACGGAACTGGTTGGGGAAGTCGGGATGGTGAAAACGCTTGACGATGGACTGTTGGCGCCGATCAGAGGATCGACGCCCGAGATCATCCCGCCGACAAAGTTATCTGTGTTCATCCATTGCGACATGAGGAACTGAAACTGATTGAAGAAGTCAGCGTTGATGAAGTAGCCGATGAGTCCCCGTTCGATGCCGTCGTTGGGCTGCTGAGGATTGAATGGAGGACCATAGGGAAGGTTGCGGCGCATGATGCGCGCCTGCTGGGTAAAAAAGCCCTGAACAAATTCGTCCCGGGGATTGCCGCGGCGAATGTGAGCGCCGATGGGGCAAGCGACCCCCTTGGGGTCTGGTTCAGACTGGCCGGGCGCGATACCGGCATACAGGAACATGTTCAGGCGATCGGACGGGATCGGGCATTTACCTGTCGGGGATAGCGGGAGCGGCACACCGCTTCGCCAGCGGCCCAGGAGTTTGGCCGCGAGTTCGTCCGGGGTCATGCCGGCTGTGGGCGCGGCGGTCTGCAGGAATTCTTCGAACGCGGCCACCTCTTGCTTGAGGATGCGAAATGCCCCGAAGCTGCCGTTGCGCCCGAGTTTGGTGTCGGCCACGCCGGGGGAGTACTTGTTGCCAAACGTGTTCTCGAAACCCAAGAGAAAGTCGCCCGGGGGCGAGCTTCCGTCCTTGTTGAGGCCCAAGTCAGGATAGGGTCGCGTGGGTTTGGGTCCGCCGGCAAGGAACGGCTGAGAAAGGCCGTCTCGATACCCAAAATGGACGTACCCGTCGGGAAGAGACTGGCCATCGTGGCGATAGGTGAGACGGAAAGCGTCTGAAATCGATGCAAGTAATTCGGTGGTGCGCCATTCCAGCTCATGCGAGGTGCGCGCGAAGAGTGAAAAGATGGCGTGAACCTCGGAGGCAACGCCCATGCGGCCTTCCCAGTTGGCAGGGGCACTGGCATCGACATCGAAGATTGCGTTGGCATTTCCGATAGCTCCGCTCTTAAATTCAGGCGCGAACCCGGCGAGAAGAGTCGGTGACACGCCGAGTGATACGAGTCCTTCATAAGTGAACGCCAGGTTCAGCGTGTAATCCGGCTTGACATGCCACGTGGCGGCAGTGGTGATTGCCAGCTGGTCAGGATTAGTTGGGGCCTGAGTTGATCGCACTAAGTTGGCAACCAGGGCTTTTGCGCGGCCCGCCTCAGCCACGGCGACAATGAAGTGCCGAACATGGGCGAACGAACCGTAGCCACGCAGAATGATTCCCTGGATGTCGTCGAACTGGAGAGCACTCACGGCCACCTCGGATGTTATTGGGGCGGCGTGCATCCGTTGCCCCAGATCTGCACGACGGTGCAATTGGGGTAGGCCGAATAGATGCCGGTTGGCAGGTTGTACTTGCTGACGAAGGCCTCGAAGGCGGCGATATTTTGCTGCACGGGAAGCGGAGGAGCGGGGTCGACGCAGGAGAGGAGTGCGTTGAATACGTCTCCCAGTATGTTCGTGAATGCCTGGATGTAGGCGTTAAAGTCGCCGTCGTAAGTGGTTATCACAAACAGATATTGTGTGCCGGGAATCATCAGAAACCGGGCAAAATGAACGGTGCCTACCTTGGTCAGTGCGGCATTAATGGCAGGCTGATTCTGGGCGAGATAGTCGAGAATGGCCTGATTTTTTCCAGGTTGGATCGTCAGCATAAGGTTGAGCGGATTCTGAACGGCTGTGGCTAGAGGAGGGGCGGGGGCAGAAGACATGATGATTCTCCTTGAGACCTCGAGGATTTTTCGAGTCCAAATTTTATGGTCCGGAGTATTGAACAAAAAGCGGCGTTTTCGAGCAGGCGAAATAGTAGCCCCATGATCTGCCAGAAGCAAGACTGCGGCGGAAAATACTCACTTCTATACTCAGATCATGAAGATGATTCGTTCCCGGGCTTTGCAGGAGCGCGCCGAAAGACTGTTCCCCGGCGGGGTCGATTCGCCCGTCCGCGCCTTTCGCGCGGTCGGAAGTGATCCTCCCTTGGTCGAGCGTGGCGAGGGCGCGTACCTCTGGGACGCCGACGGCAACCGCTACATCGACTACTTCGGCTCGTGGGGGCCGATGATTCTCGGTCATGCCTTTCCGGCAGCAGTGGAGGCGGTGCAGCAGGCGGCCGGGCGGAGCGCGAGTTTTGGCGCGTCGACGGCGGCGGAGGGTGATTTGGCGGAGCTGGTGGTGAAGGCGTTTCCGTCGGTCGAGAAGCTGCGGTTTGTCAACTCCGGGACTGAGGCTACGATGTCGGCGATCCGGCTTGCGAGGGCGTTCACCGGACGCAAGTACGTGATCAAGTTCGAGGGCTGCTATCACGGACATTCCGACGGGTTGCTGGTGAAAGCCGGGTCGGGAGTAGCAACATTCGGGATTCCGGGCTCGGCAGGGGTGCCGGAGGAGATCGCAGGCCTGACGCTGGCGCTGCCCTTTAACAGCGTGACCGCCGTCGAGGCGGCCTTTGCGACGCACAAGGGTGAGATCGCCTGCGTGATCGTCGAGCCGGTTGTCGGAAATGCGGGATGCATTCCTCCGGAGGCAGGCTATCTCGAGGCGCTGCGCGAGATCACGGCGCGCGAAGGCGCGGTGCTCATCCTTGACGAGGTAATGACCGGGTTCCGGCTAGCGCTGGGTGGAGCGCAGGAGCTGTATGGGATTACTCCCGACATGACGACGCTGGGCAAGATTGTCGGCGGAGGACTGCCGTGCGCGGCCTTCGGAGGGCGGGCGGAAATCATGGATCTGCTCGCGCCGCTCGGGCCGGTCTACCAGGCGGGAACGCTCAGCGGGAATCCCCTGGCGATGGCTGCGGGCATCGCTACGGTGGGGTATCTGATCGAGCATCGTGGCGAGGTGTATCCGCTGCTCGAGAGGCTGAGCGCGGCTGTGGCTGATGGTGTTGCGGCCGAGGCGGCGAAGGCTGGCGTGGTGATGACGACGAATCGCGTGGGCGCGATGTGGACGTGGTTCTTCACTGCCGGTCCGGTGACGGACTTTGCGAGTGCCGCGACATCAGACACGGCGGCCTTCGGACGCTTTCACCGTGCCATGCTTGAGCAGGGCGTGTGGCTGCCGGCGTCGCAGTATGAGGCTGTGTTCCTCGGAACCGCGCACACCATGGAGGATATTGAGCAGACCATCGCTGCGTCGCGGGAAGCATTTGCGGTGGTTACTAACAGTGCTTGTGCAGGCTAAGGAAAGCGATATACAACTGTACGACACACGGGGCGTGCAATGAGAGCAGTGGCAAAGCGAAATAGGATTCAGCTCGACGACATTCTAGAATTGCCGAACTATTCTCCGGCTGAGGCCGCGCGCTATTTTCATATTGCTCCTTCGACCTTGGAATATTGGACCGAGGTCAACCGTCCCCTCGTAGTTTTGCCTTCGATCCGGCCTAAGTTGTTGTCCTTCAAGAACCTCGTTGAGTTTTACGTGCTCGAAGGACTGAGGCGCGAAGGTCTTAAGACGAGAGATATCCGTATCGCCATTGAATATCTTCTAGAACACGAAGAGTCTCGCCACCCACTGGCAGACTTTGACCTACGGACCTTGAGTCGACGCCACTTGGTATTTTGTCGCGGAAAGCACACCTTGAACGCGACTCTCGGCGGCCAATACGAGATCGCGGAATGGGTTATGCCGTATTTGAAGCGAGTGGACCGCGAGCCAAATGGCCAAGCAAAGAGAATTTTTCCCTTTTTAACTAAAGCTCAAATTGGTGCGAATACCGAGCCTCCGCGATCTGTTCTGATCGATCCGAATGTCTGCTTCGGATTACCCGTTCTGGCGGGTTCCAGAATCACGACTGGGTTTATCGCAAGCCGATATCGTGGTGGCGACTCACTAATGGCCATCGCCAAGAGTTATGACAGACCCGTGGCAGAAATCAAAGAAGCCATCGAGTGGGAAACGGGGAAAGAAATCAGACAGAAGGCAGCCTAGTCCGACCCTTTATCTCGACGAAAATTTTGATTGCCGCGAAGTAAGGGAAGTTTTGGAGCGGCATGGCGTCAGTATCGCCGCTACAGCCAAGATGTGCCTGCCGGTAGTGGAGCACCGGACATAGCTTTCCTCCCGGAAGTGGGCAGGCACGGATGGCTCCTAATAACAGCGGACTGGCATCAGCGAAAGCGACCTCGTGAATTGGAGGATCTTCGCCGTTACAAGGTTAAGCACTTCGCGCTTCCGGGAAATCTGGGCGCTGACAAAATGGCCGAGCTCTTGATATCCACGAAGAACGACATTCGTGCTTGCGCAAGAGATCACAAAGGCCACGTAAGCGCCACAATTCAGAAAGACGGCCGGGTGAATGTCCTGCGCGATGACCAAGGCCCGCTTCACGAGCGAGGTGAAACCAAGCTGTACTACAAAGGGAAACTCTACATTTCCAAGCCTCACTGATCCTCGTCTTACGGGGCCCCGTACAGCTCTACCTCCGGCCGGTTGGGGTCCTCGGGACGGGCGCGGGCATACCAGAGCTCGACGCTGTGAATGATGCGGTCGCCACCGGGCAGCATAATCCATTGGCTGTTGCCTCCGGGCGGGATGAAGCGGTTGACGGGCAGAGTCTGAGCAGCTCCGTCTCCGTAGTGAATGACCACGTGGTCGAACTGAATGGGCGCGTTGCGCACTTGAAGCAGGACGGAATGGAAGCGGCCTTCGTAACGGCCTACGTGGATGTCGTCGTGGTCGACGCGTCCATCAACATGCGCTTTGCCGAGGTAGAACATGGCCGGGCGCGACATTGGCTCGGGATAGTACTGTGCCTGCGCGGTAAGGGCTGTGGCGGTGAGTCCGAGGGCTGCGACGGCTAGGAAAAGTTTTGTGCGCTGCATAGGAATCGTTCTCCTGATTTACTTGCTGCTCATGCAGGTGAACGCGAGCCTATGGGGGAAGTTGCGAGGATTGCGGCGGGAATAAAGTTGCGGTGGGGGCAGTTATTTTTCTGGTGCGTCCGTATTCCATGCGTCGACGGTGACAAATCGAATCTTCTCATGCTGTGCGCGCGAGAGCAGTGTCGCGGTTGCGGCGATGGTGGCGCGGCGGTCCTGGCCGATTGCGGCCTGGCCACCGTCGTGCAGAAGCAGGTTTGATCCGTAGCCGCTTGCGCGGTTGCGGCGAATTCCCTTGTCTAAATTCGCGAGGATGGTTTCGGGATTCAGGGCTGGCTTCCAGTCGTAGCCCATGGCATTCCAGAGGACGGGGGTAAGGCCGAATTCGCGGGCGGTTCTCAGCACATCGGGCCGGCGCGCGCCGTACGGCGGACGGAAGTAGCGGATCTGCTCGCCGATTGTGTCTTCGATGGCAGCGTTTGTGGAGGCAAGTTCTTCACGCACACGTGACGGTGGCTGAAAGATGAGCTTTGGATGCGTGAAAGTGTGGTTGCCGATGAGGTGTCCAGCGGCGTGGATCCGGCGGGTGAGGTCGCGACGCTCGCGGACGAATCGTCCGATGAGAAAGAAGATCGCGCGGACGTGGTGCCGCCCAAGGATTTCGAGCAGCTGCTCGGTGCAGGCGTCGTTGGGGCCGTCATCGTAGGTAAGGGCGTATTCGTTGGGGTCGCGTCCGGCGAGGATGGTTTTGCCGAAGAGCTGCGAAGTGGGCCACATGCCGGCGTAGAAGTATCCGCCAACGGTGAGACCGGCGGCCGCAGCAGCGGCGCTGAGGGTGGCGAGCATTGGGATTAGTTTACGAGGGGGAGTTCAGATGGTCTCTGCACGGCGCGAATGTCACCTAATCGCAACCTATATGCCTTGAGTATGCCTTGAGGACTACGGGCGGCGGGTTGTTTGTTGACCTTTACGTCCGAGCAATCCGAGATTTCGCATCTAGAGGTTATCGCGAGCGAAATTCTTGTTGCTTTTGCAGCGCCATAGAAGTCGGGGTGGAGGGTCGCAGCGGTCAGGCCGTGTTTGCTGCATAAATCGAGAATCTCACAGCATTCGCTTTGGGGAAGCGTAATTTTAATCAACCTCTGCTTGCCCCCGACTGTGACAAGGTTCTTCATGTGTTCATCGAGGAGGTGAGTGCCCTCGAATCTCTGTCCCATGGCGTAAGGCTGCCTCAGCAAGGTAAAAATTCCTCGTTGCGCGGCAATATTCTGGTTGCCCGAACTCGGGACGCGAATGAGATCAACCTCTTTCGGCAACTCTTGAATGTCAAATGCCCAAACAGCAAGTCTTGCGCCATTCGCCATTTCAGATTTCAGCACGAGTTCCGAGGCGGCAAAGAAAGCAGCCACGTATGGATTCCCTGTCCAATCTAAGAGCCGTGTTGGTAATCCAAAGTGTTGAGCCACTGACATGAGGTCAAAATACTCTTCCAGTGGCCAGGGTGATTTCCGTGACACTATGACATCGCTGAATATTGCTTGTGGTTTGTCCAGGTATTCACGCTTGAACTTCGCAGTGATGCCAGGAACTTGAAGGCCAGATGTATCACAATGGTCCGCAAAATTCTTGAGTGCGCCAACTTCGGCAATGATCTGATGATCCGATCTGTGAGGGTCGGATTTCATCAACGGTTGCGAGTGGACTGGGTGGTTCTTGCCTCGAAGGATCGACGGATCCAAATGCCAATTGGAATCAGCTTGGCCTCGAAATATCAGCCTCTCACCGGGCCAGAGGATATATCGATGAGGAGCGAGGAATTCCCAAAACTGGACGCCTCTCTCGGCTTGATATTCCGGAATAATGCCGTTTATCTTATTCATCGAGCTTCACTTTCTTGGCTGATTGAACTTCGTTCTCAGAAACTCAGTCTAAGTCGCGACTCGGCTCCGCGTTGCAGGATGAACACTCACGGGGAGGGAAGCAACCTCGCCGATTAGAGATCGCAAAAGCAGTCCTTCGCCTCCGCGCCTCGCTCAGGATGACATCGTTAAGAAGCTGCTTAAGCCTCTCAAAATCTGCCCTTGGCGAGCGCTACACACCTACCGGGTACGGCTTCGGCGAGGATTCGTCGAGGTTGGCTCCGGAGCGCCAATGCTCGAAGCGGCCCTGGAGGAGTGATAGCAGTCCCGTGTACCAGTAGCCTACGACGAAGAGAAACAGGAACGGGATGGTGAAATAGTTCTCGTTGGCCCACGCATACCAGATGGTCAGCGCGAAGTAGCAGCCGATGCCGAGCTCGATCCAAGGGACGATGCCGAGGCGCTTGCGGTATTTGGCTGCATGCGTCTTCTCGCCGCGCTTCTCGACGCGATATTTGGGCGTCCGCTTGAAGGCGCTCTTGATGCCGAAGAGAGCTTCCATGACGGCTCGGGTGTTGGTTACGGTGAGTCCGATGCCGAGCGACATGAGGAAGGGCAAATAAAGGAAAGTGCGGTACCAGCGGCGCGGGTAGAGCTCTTTCTGCGAAACCAGATAGAAGGACGAGATCGAGAATGTCGACGCCATGAAGAGCGGCAGGTCGATCAGCAGCATCTGGAACCATCCCTGGTAGAAGCGAATGATCATGGCGGGCATGAGCAGGACCGAAAGGACGATCATCAGCGGATAGCTGATGTTGGCCGTGAGGTGATACCAGGCTTCGATCTTGGTATGCCAGGGCGCCTCGCTCCTGAGGACACGGGGCAGGATCTTTTTCGAGGTCTGGATGAGGCCCTTGGCCCAGCGCGCCTGTTGCGTCTTGAAGGCGGTCATCTCTATGGGCAGTTCGGAGGGGCACTCGACATCCTGCAGGTATTTGAACTTCCAGCCTTTGAGTTGAGCGCGATAGCTGAGGTCGGTGTCTTCGGTGAGGGTGTCGTGCTGCCAGCCGCCGGCCTCGTCGATGGTGCGTCGACGCCACATGCCGGCGGTTCCGTTGAAGTTGAAGAAGACTCCGGCGCGGGAGCGACCTCCATGCTCAAGGACGAAGTGGCCGTCGAGAAGGATGGCTTCCACCTGGGTGAGGAAGCTGTAGTCGCGGTTGAGGTGTGTCCAGCGCGTCTGCACCATGCCGATTTCTGGTTCGGCGAAGTGATGGATGACCTTCATGAGCCAGTCTGGCGGTGGGACGAAGTCGGCGTCGAAGATGGCGACGAACTCGCCTTTGGCGGTCTTGAGGCCTTCGTCGAGGGCTCCGGCCTTGAAACCGTAACGGTTGGTGCGGTGCAGGTAGACGATGGGGAATCCGAGGGCGCGGTATCGCTCGACGATGGAAGCGGCGACCTGTTTGGTTTCGTCGGTCGAGTCGTCGAGCACCTGGATGTCGAGCAGCTCGCGCGGGTAGTCGATGCGGGTGCAGGCCTCAATGAGGCGGTCGATGACGAACTGCTCGTTGAAGATGGGCAGCTGGATGGTGACACGCGGAAGCTGCGCGAAATGGCGCGGCGGTGACTTGGCGGCGTTTTTGCGGTGCTTGTAATAGAGATAGACGAGCTGGTAACGATGCATTCCGTAGAAGGCCAGGATGACCATCACGACGAAATACGGGATGAGCAGCGAGGTGTCGAACCAGTTCCAGCGATAGAGATGCTCGAAGGTGTGGTCGCCGTAGTGATAGCGAAGGTAGTGGCGGAGGTCGTGCTTCTGCTGGAGGAGAACGAGAGCGGTCAAGCGGGCGGCAAAGGATTGGAGAGCGTATTGGGGCAGAGCTGTGCCTCCCGCGGTGCGTTCAAGGGGTATTGTACGCGGAGAAGTCCCTTCAATTCAGGAACATCGTTCGGTATAGGGTATCGCGCTGGACGGGCTTGAATCCGGCGTCACGGATGATGCGGCGTAGTTCCTCTTCGGTGGTGCAGTTGGAGGTGCCGGCGGCCTTGACGACGTTCTCTTCGAGCATCACGGAGCCGACGTCGTTGCCTCCGAAGCGGAGGCCGAGCTGCAGGACTTTCAGTCCCTGGGTGACCCAGCTCGCCTGCACGTTCTCGACGTTGTCGAGGTAGAGGCGGGAGATGGCCAGCACCTTCAGATACTCCACAGCGGTGGCCTCGTCCCACCCTCGTCCGCCGAGGGCGGTGTGCTTGGGCTGGAAGCTCCAGGGGATGAAGGCGGTAAATCCGCCGGTCTCTTCCTGAAGACGGCGCACCTGTTCGAAGTGGTTGACACGGTGCTCTAAAGTCTCGCCGACGCCGAACATCATCGTGGCCGTGGTGCGCATTCCGAGCTGATGCGCGGTGCGGTGGACGAGCAGCCAGTCTTCGGTGCCGCACTTGAGGCGAGCGATGCGGTGACGGACCTCGTCGTCGAGAATTTCGGCTCCGCCGCCGGGGATGGAGTCGAGACCGGCGTCGCGCAGGCGCATGATGGTGTCGCGCACGGAGAGATCGCTGTACTCAGCGATGGCGAGGATCTCCGATGCGGAGAAGCAGTGCAGCCAGATCCGCGGAAAGCGCTGTTTGATGCCGCGCAAGAGGCGCTCGAACCACTCGATCTTGAGGTCAGGATGAAGTCCGCCCTGCATAAGAATGCCGGTGCCGCCCATCTCGACGGTCTCGGCAATCTTGGCGTAAATGGTCTCGAAGTCGAGGATGTAGCCTTCGCTGGCGAGCTTGCCCTTGAGCGGCCGGTAGAAGGCGCAGAAGGTGCAGTATTCGGTGCAGAAGTTGGTGTAGTTGATGTTGCGATCGATGATGTAGGTGACCACGCCTTCAGGATGCAGCTTGCGACGCACGGCATCGGCATCCATGCCAAGCCCAATCAGATCGTCGGATCGAAAATAATCGAGGGCCTGCTCGCGTGTGATCGGCATGGTTCAATCTTAGAAGAGTTCCAGCGTGACTACCAAATGCAGTAGTTTTTCGGGTTTTGCAAGGAGTCTGACCACTGTAAGATAGTGGGGAATCAAGGGTAGACCGTCAACGGGCCTGCACGCCGTCCCGAATTTCTTTTGGACTCTGACGTCGGTCAAGAGCAACGCAAATTCCCAGGGAGCAAAATAACTTTCCATGCGACTTAACAGGAGTGCGACCCCACGCCGCTTTTTTGTCTCCACCGCGTTTTCCATCGTTCTGTTTGCGCTCGCGGCGCTATGCCACGCACCGAAATTGTTCGGCGCCGAGCCGGATGCGCCCAAGGCTCCGCCGGACGTCCTCATTTTCACCAACGGGGATCAGCTTTCCGGCACGTTTGTGCGCGAAATCGGCGGAACGGTGACGTTTCATAGCGATATGGTCGGCGACGTGAACGTCGAGTGGAAAAACATCAAGGAGCTGCGCACGCAGACCAAGATGGCTGTGCTCAACAAGAGCGTGACAGAGACGGCGCGCAAGGGGATTCCGCCGGGTGTTCCTCAGGGGACGATCACGGTCGCCAGCGACATGGTCACGGTGCACCCGGACAACAATGCGACGATTTCGCCGATTCCAGTCAAGGATGCTACCTATATCATCGACCAGACCACGCTGAACAAGCAGCTGGGCCGCGAGCCTGGCTTCTTTACTGGATGGAATGGAGGGGTGACGGCGGGTGCGAGTATCGTGCAGTCCACGCAGAAGCAATATACATTCAATGGCGCGGTCGCCCTGGCGCGAGTGATACCGACGGTGTCATGGCTGAATCCCCGGAACCGGACGACGGCGGACTTCTCGGGATCGTACGGGAAGATCACGCAGAAGGCGTTTTTCTCGGGCGGCGTGTTCTATCCGGAGACTGACACCAAGACGGCCCTTTTCCACGCCGACGCGGAGCGGGATGAGTATTTGTCGCCGCGCATCTATGTGTTGGGCATGATGGCATTCGACCACAACTACAGCCTGTTGCTGGATCTGCAGCAGATCTACGGCGGCGGTATCGGATGGACGGCGATCAAGAGTCCGAAGCAGGAATTAGACCTCAAGGGCACATTGCAGTATGAGAAGCAGACCTTCATTAATGCAGCCCCGGGAGTAAACCAGGACCTGATCGGCTCTACGTTCGCGGGCAATTATCTGCTCAAGCTGCCGCGCGACATGGTCTTCAATCAACAAGTGGCCTATATCCCCGCCTGGAACAACATGCACGCATACTCTCTAACGGAGACGGACACGCTGGCGGTTCCCGCATACAAGAATCTGGCTTTGTCGATTGGGACGTTAGATACATATCTGAATAATCCGCCGCCCGCTGTGCCGTCGACCAAGCGGAATTCGTTCCAGTTCACCTTTGGGTTAACGTACGCCGTCAAATCGAAATACTGATCGGATGCGCCCGCCGGCCTGACGGGCTGTGCGGGCGATCAGCCCTGGGTAGCGAATTTCTACATATTCCCGTATACTTGGAGATGCTGTAAACACGCTGATTCCAAGCAGGAAAACCATGCCCAAATTGAAAACACACAAGGGCGCAGCCAAGCGCTTCAAGAAGACCGGCACGGGCAAAATTTTGCGCGGCCAGTCCAAGATGCGCCACATTCTCACGTCGAAGGAGACGAAGACCAAGCGCAAGCTGGCTCACAGCACGCTGGTTTCGGACGCCGACTACAAGAAGGTTGCGCGCATGATTCCATACGCCTGATCTGCACTTCGGTGTACGGGTCGCGAGGCCCCCGGGTTTGAAGCAGAAAAACAGCCCGAGCGATCAGGAAGCAAGCGAGTGAAGAGGTCAGCGCAGGCATAAGGCCAGCGCATCCTGCCTCCAGCCGCTAAACGAAACACTAAAGGAGACAACAACATGCCCCGCGTAAAACGTGGAACAAAACGAAACGATCGCCGCAAGAAGATCCTCAAGCGCGCGAGTGGATATTTCCTCACAAAGTCAAAGCTCTACCAGGCAGCGCAAGAGGCTGTTGAGCGCGGACTCAAGTTCGCCTACAGCGGCCGCAAACAGAAGAAGCGCCAGTTCCGGTCCCTCTGGATCGTGCGCATCAATGCGGCTGCCAAGCTGAACAAAATCAGCTACTCACAGCTCATTCACGGCCTGAAGGCCGCAGGCGTTGAGCTCGACCGCAAGATTCTGGCTGATATTGCAGTGAACGACGCAGCCGGCTTCACACGGCTCGTCGAGCAGGCCAAGGGCGCTCTGGCGAAGGATTCCGCAGCAGCGTAGATTTTCGCAGATAACGATGAGAGGCGCGGGCAACCGCGCCCTTTTCGTTTCAGTAGAGCACCACAGCCACCCGATAGGTCGTAAAGGTCCCTTCCGACGAGCAGGCCCCGACGGCAGCGCGGGTGAAGGTGCCGCTGCTTAACTGCTGCGCCACCTGATCGGGCAGCCTGCTAAGGTCCGGCGTCTGGAACCGCATTACCCCTTTCACCGGACCGGCCTGGGCAGCATCCGGCGGGACGCCGTTCTGCATCGCGCACGCCTCCTCGCCGATCTTATGCGGCGCCGAGGGATCGATCTTCTGCTGCCGCAGCAACTCGCCTACCTTCTGCTCGACCTGGTCGGGAGTCAATACCTGATTCGCATTGGCGAAGTCCTCGACGGCGTACAGGTATCCGTTCTTTTCGACGACCGCGATGCCGATGGCGTTCATCTGCGGGTCGAGAATGTTCTGCCGGTGCGGCACCGAAGTCATCCATTGCCGCTCGATTCCTTCCGGGTTGGGGCCCACGGCGATGTTTTCCGCAATGGCCTGAAAGTGGGCTCCGGCCTGCGCCGCTCGCGCCTGGAGATCGGGCTCGCCCGGATACTGATGGGACAGTGTCCTCTCGTCCTTCATTTTGTCGAGGTGCACGGCGGCTGCCGCGGCCAGAGACTGGTCCCAGCGCAACGGCTGCAGGCCCTGTGCCGTCCGGTCCTGATTGGTCAGCTCGAAGATCCGATGCTCGCGCTCGTCTCCCTGGGCGCGGCCATTCACGCAGGCTCCCAAGGTAAAGATTCCTGCAAGCAAAATTCCAGATGTGATTTTTCCTGTCATGGTCTTTTTTCGGCGGATTCGAAACGCCGAGAGCTAAGATGCCGCGAAGGCCCCGCGAAATGCCCAGCCGGGGTTACATTTTCTGCATGAAAGAAAAGGGCACAAGCGCGGATCCTGTATCTCCGCCGGCTCCGAGCGGGGGAAATGCACCGTCGCCCCGTCGGAGCGCGTGGCTGGTCGTCGCGATGTTCGCCATGATCGCCGTGCCCGCATACTTCACCCTGCATACAGCCCGCGTTTCATCTCCTGGCATTGCGATCTCGCCCGATCCGTCGCCCTACGGCTACACGGTGAGCCTGCTGTTGTTCATTATTCCTATCGCCGTCATTGCCTTCTGGTTTTTGCCTCACGAAGAAATCAGAATTTCGAAGAGGGCTTTCTGGTGGACCATCGGCCTCCTGTTTCCTCTCGGCGCCCTGCTTGATTTTCTCTTTGCCAGCCGGTTTTTTCTCTTTCCGAATCCCGGCGCCACTCTGGGCCTCAAGGCTCCCGCGCTTGGAAACTGGGTTCCGGTCGAAGAGTACATCTTCTACTTCACCGGCTTTATCGCCATTCTCCTGCTCTACATCTGGTTCGATGAATTCTGGCTCGCGGCCTACACCGTACCGGGCAAATCCGATGAACGCAGTATCTTCGATCGCCTGCTGCGCTTCCATCCGGAATCACTGCTTCTGGCTATCGCGCTCATCGCCGCGGCACTCGTTTATCGCAAACTCTTCGCGCCCGCTCTGCCCGGCTTTCCCGGGTACGCCATCTTCCTCATCGCCGGCGCGCTTTTACCTTCGAGCATTCTTTTCCCGAGCGCGCGCCCGGTCATCAACTGGAGAGCCCTGAGTCTGACGATGTTCATGATCCTGCTCGTCAGCCTGCTCTGGGAGGTGACCCTGGCGTTGCCCTACGGCTGGTGGAACTTTCAGGACGACACCATGATCGGCCTGCGAATCACTGCATGGGCACGCCTGCCGATCGAAGAGGTCTTCGTCTGGGTTGCGGTCACCTGGGCGACTGTGATCGTTTACGAGATAGTAAAGCGCTGGCAGGCGTCAGGCAGGAAGGCGGCACATGCGTTTTTCGGACTCTCGAAAAATGCCCAGACCAAACCTTGAGCTTATTTCCGCGCGCTCTTCGCAGTAGCCGGCACAGGCTTCGCGCTGAGGAAATCTGCCACGCTCTTGTTCCAGAGATTGGGCTGATCCACAAATGCCATGTGTCCGCTGTTGGGAAGAATCACCAGCTTCGACCCCTTGATCCTGGCGTTCATCTCCTTCGAGAGCGAGGGATCACACTCGTCGTGGTCGCCCACAAGAATCAGCGTTGGTACCTTGATCTCGGGAAGCCGGTTTACATACTCGACACTCGAAAGATTGCCGTCGATCACAAACTCGCCGTGGGAGCCCCACATCTCGCGGTAAAGGTCCCACGCGGTCGAGGTATTTTGCGCCTGCGGATCGTAATTTGGATCGGGGCGAGCGCCGTAAAGCTTCGGGAAGTAACCATCGCCCCACGCAAGCGTTGCATACGGCGATGGATAGCGGCCGTGCTCCCAGGCTGCGCCCTTGTCAAACAGCCCAGCCTTTTCGAAGGCGTTGGTCAAAGCCAGCTTATCTTTTGGCATCTGGTTCTTGATGCGCTGCAAAACCTGGTTCATCTCCTTCGTGCTCGCGAATGTGCTGGCCAGCACCAGGTGTGAGAGGTGGTCCTGATACTTGAGGGCATAGTCCTGCGCCAGCACGCCGCCGTACGAATGCCCGAGCAAGCTGATCTTGCCCAGCCCCAGCGCGACGCGGACCGCCTCCACATCGGCCGCCATGTTGTCGACGGTGTATTGCTTCACGTCTTCGAGCTTCTCCGACCGCCCCGATCCACGTTCGTCGATGAAGACCAGCTTGTTCGTCCGCGCCAGCGGCAGCAGGTATGGCAGGAAGTAGTCATGCGATGCGCCGGGTCCGCCATGGACAATGACCAGCGGCTCTCCACGCCCGATGGTCTTGTAATAGATCAGGACGCCGTGCGCGTCGACATAGCCTTCCTGAATCGGATAGACCGAGCCGGCTGAGGCTGGTGTGTTGTGTCTCTTCTCTTGCGCGGAAAGCAGGTGCTGTTCGGCAGCAGGCAGAAGCGCGGCCAGCGAAAGACTGGCAAATAGGACGATCGCACTCGTTCTCATAGTGCCGACATGATACGGGACACCGGATTGGCGCGGCCAATCAGATGGCGGCGAGAATCGCGTCGGCGATACGTGCCGCTTCTGCAGCCGGGCGTACATCGTGAACGCGCACGATGTGCGCCCCGTTCAGAATCGCTGCCACCGTCGCCGCGATCGTCGCATTGGAGCGCTTCGTAACCGGCGCGTCGCTCCCACTGTGGAACTCAGCCAGCGTTCTTCCCAGGAATGACTTTCGCGACACGCCGGCCAGGATGGGCCGTCCCAGCTCCCGCAATTCGTCCTGGTGCGACAGCAGGGGGTAATTTTCATCGAACGACTTGCCGAATCCATAGCCCGGATCGATTGCGACCCGATCGCGTTCGATGCCCGCCGCATCGGCGGCGCGGAGGCTCTCAGAAAGGCCGTCTTTCACCAGCGGAAGCACTTCATCCGGAGTGAGTCGGGGAAGATTCCGCCATTCCGCGGGTCTGCTCCGCGTATGCATCAGGACAACACCGCACTTGAGCTGGGCACAAGTAGCGGCCATGTCGTCGTCCCATGCCAGCGCGCTGATATCGTTCACGATCTCTGCTCCGAATTTCACCGCAGCTTTGGCGGTCGAAGCCTTGTAGGTGTCGATCGACAGCACGGCCTCCGGTTTCTGCTTCAACACGGCTTTAATTACGGGGAGAACGCGCCGCTGTTCTTCCTCGGCGTTGACCAGTTCGTGTTTGCCCGGGCGCGTCGATTCGCCGCCAATGTCGACGATATCGGCACCCTCCTCGAGCATTCGCAGCGCGTGCTCTGTCGCGGCCTGCGGATCGAGAAAGCGGTCGCCGTCGGAAAACGAGTCGGGCGTGACATTCAGCACGCCCATCACGAGCGTGCGCCGGCCCAATTCAAGACTGCGCGTGCGCAGGCGCCAGATAAACTCATCGCGGCGTCGAAAACTCATGGCGCTTCAATGCTAAACTCCGCGCAAGGGATGAGAACCCAGGTACGGCACGCCTCGCTGGTCATCGTTGCTCTGCTTGCAGCCATCACTGCTGCCGGGCAATATCGTCAGCCTCCTAAGCACAAGGCCAGAGCCGGATCGCTCGCCGCCGCAATTAACGCTATTGTCAGCGAGCCATCGGTCTCCCGCGCGCACTGGGGCATCTCCGTCGTCGATCTCGATGGGGCGCCGATCTACGCCCTCAACGATGGGCAGTTCTTCCAGCCCGCATCGAACGCCAAGCTGCTCACGACTTCCACCGCACTCGCTCTGCTGCCGCCGCGCGCCACGTGGACGACGAACGCCGTCACCAGCGGAACCCTCGACTCAGCCGGTTACCTTCACGGCAGCGTGGTTCTCCTCGGCGCTGGCGATCCAACCATGTCCGGCCGCAGCTACCCTTTCCAGCAAAAGACCGAGAGGCCCAACCCGCCACTGATGGCTATCCAGAGCATTGCCGATCAGATCGCCGCGGCCGGCGTCAAAGCCGTCGATGGAGACATCATTGGCGACGACACATGGTTCGTCTGGGAGCCATATGGATCGGGATGGGTGTGGGATGACCTTGAGTGGGGCTACGGCGCGCCCGTCTCGGCGCTGACCGTGAATGACAACGTTGTCTACCTGAATCTTCCGCTGAACGGCCAGCCTGCGCCGTGGAATCCTGACACGCCGTACTACACGCTCGAAAGCTCGCTGACCACCCTGCCCGGAAACCAGCCTCCCAGCCCCGGCATCGATCGCGCCCCGGGGTCGAAGAACGTGCGCGTCTACGGCACAATGAATCAGAACGGCCTGCATGTCTCGCTGGCAATCGAAGACCCGGCCGAATATGCGGCGATCGCTCTGCGTCAGATGCTGCTGGCGAAAGGCATCGACGTGAAGGGCACGGCGCGGGCGCAGCACCGGTTGTTGACCGATACAGAGGACTATCGCGCCGAGGTTGGGCAGTCAGTCGCGCTGCGTCCGCTCACGCTGAGCACCTTTGAGCCCTCCACCGCTGGAATGCGCGTCCTCGCAACGCACGTTTCTCCGCCGTTTGAGCAGGACATCACCGTGACGAACAAGGTGAGCCAGAACCTGCACGCCGAACTGTTTCTTCGCCTGCTCGGGCGGCTTGAGGCCGGTGACGGATCGATCGCCCAGGGAGTCCGGGTGGTGCGCCAGTTTCTCGCCGGCGCGGGAGTCGATCCGGGCGACATCGTGCTCTACGACGGCTCCGGACTATCCGCTCAGGACATGGTGACGCCGCGCGCGATGACGCACTTACTGACCTATGCCAATCGCCAGCCATGGGGAGCCGCATGGCGCGCCAGCCTTCCAGTTGGCGGCGTCGACGGCACGCTCTCTGCGCGCTTCGCCGAACCGGCTCATAAAGGCAGGGTCTTCGCCAAGACCGGAACACTTGGCGAAGTCAACGCACTCAGCGGATATCTGGTGACCGGCAGCGGCCGCACGCTGGTCTTTTCGGTGCTCTGCAACGACCACAACCCGTCGGGAGATGCGGCCCGCGTCGCCCTGGACAAGATCGTGGCCGCGATCGCCGCTGACAATTAGAGACGGTTCGATATGATCGATGATTGAGGCAAATTCGCCAAATCATTCTTGCTGCTATGGTCTTGCCCGCTCTTACGGCCTGCGGGCCGCCTCTCCCGCCTTCAAAGCCCTTGAGCGAACTTACTCCGCAGGAGGCCGCCGGACATGAGGTCTATGTCGCGCACTGTGCCCGCTGCCATTACGCGAACAGCGATCACTCGCTCCATGGACCGGGATTGCAGGCGCTCTACAAGCAGAAATATCTGCCGAGCGGCGCGCCAGCGAACGACGAGCGGGTTACCGCCGTTATCCTGCGCGGACGCAATATGATGCCCGCCTTCGGCAACACTCTCAGCGACCAGCAGCTTGAAGATCTGCTCGCCTACCTGCACACACTATGACTGAACAGCAAGAAACGAAGCCGAAGCCTGACAATCCAGATGCAAAGGGCCTGCTCCCCGGCATAGCTGCCGTTTGCATCTGGAATCTGCTTCTCTGCGGCATCGGCCTGATAGGAGTCATCACGCACAACCTGCCTCCGGCGGTGATGATCCTCTGCGTCTTCTATGCGGTTTCGGCCAATGGCCTGCTCAAATTGCGCCGCTGGGGATGGGCGCTCACGCTCGCCGCGGCCTTTCTCTCGATGTGCTACGGCGTCTACGTGCTCTTCCGCTTTCATCAGCTGCCGATGATCGTGATGGTCACGGTGAACCTGGTGATCTTCCTGTATCTGGTGCGGCCGGAAGTGTTGGAGAGGGTGAAGTAGTAAAGGCTATCGTCTTCAAGGTGGGCGGAGTACTTCGTCCCGTCGAATGAAAAGGAGATTCCAGCTGTTATGATGTGGCTCGGACCACCCCTGGACGTGCTCCGAGCCTTGCCCCTGTGAAGCGCCGCTCCAGTTACTGTTGAGTCGGCGCGCTAGCGGGAGCGCTTGTAGCTGTCTCCACTCCAGCGATCGCCTTGTTTTGCAGAACACGTACAACGACGCGGCGATTTTCGGCTTGGCCTTCTTGCGTCTTGTCGCTGCCCACTTGGTCGCTTTCGCCCATGGCACCGGGTGCCAGCATTCTGGTGAGCGGAACTTTGCCCTGCTGCAGCAGAATATTTGTAACGTTTTCAGCGCGCTGTTGGCTGAGCTTCTGGTTCAAAGCCGCACTGCCGACTGCAGAGGCATAGCCCTTCACCTCAATCATGTAGCCCTCGACCGTTGCCGCCTTTTGAGCGAGGGCAGTGATCTGTGAAACGTATTGGGGATCCACTTTGGTTTTGCCGTTGCCGAAGTACACGGTCACTTGATCCATGATGTAGTAGTCATCGAGTTGGCCGAAGCGCGCGATGGCGGCGTCGATAGCTGCCTTGTTCGCAGCGATCTTTGCCTGGTTGGCTTCGATGGCGGCCTGATGCTGCTGCAAAGCTTCGTTCTGAGCTTTCAGTTCAGCATTTTGCTGCGCGAGCTCTTGCTGATTCTTCTGCACCTGCACGTTGGTGTCGTGCATGCCGGCCTCGATGGCGTAGGCCTGCTTCAGATCGTTGCCCTTGAATCGTACTTTGCTGGCGACGAGGACGTTCTGATTGTTGTAGTCGCCTTCAACCGACACGGCGAGACCGGGAATGAGGGCGGCCATCGACATCTGCTTGCTTCGAGCTTTAAAGACTCCCTGCACCTGACCTACGTCGGTGCTGTCGGTGAGCATGACAACCATATTTGGATCATTGCTTGTCTTCAGAATCATGTCCGGCCCGCTGCGGCTCTTAATGACCCCTTCGACCTTGGTGGATTGTGCCGCAATCGTTCCGGATGCGAGGCCCAGAAGCGACAGCAGCGCGATAATAGCTACTCCAAATGAACGCATAACTTTCATAATCTTCCTTCTTCCTCGTGCAGATGTTGCTCGGTCTCCGCCCCTGAGAGATCCGCAGGCAGCCGAAGTCCTTTCACGCGAGTGGTGCGACAATTTTAGGCCAGACTGAACATGCCGTGTGAACTGTCAGAGTTGACAGACTTCCCGCGACCTTCACTTGGGGTGGTCCCCGATTTTTGCATTTACAATAAAAGTTTCATGGCCACCGCCGAGCTGATCCAGATCGACCTGTCCCCGAAACGCCCTGTCTCGAAGCCGGATTGGCTCAAGGCCCGTGCGCCGGTTGGGGAGAACTATCACAACCTCAAGAAGCTCGCCCGCGATCTGAACCTGCATACCGTGTGCGAATCGGCCCACTGTCCCAACATTGGAGAGTGCTGGAACCACAAAACCGCGACCTTCATGATGCTCGGCAACCTCTGCACGCGGCGGTGCGGGTTCTGCGCTGTGCCCAAGGGCCGTCCCGATGCCATCGACTTCGACGAGCCGCGGCGTGTTGCTGAAGCCGTCGCCGCGCTTGGTTTGAAGTTCGCCGTGATTACGAGCGTCAATCGCGACGACGATATCGCTGGCGGCGCGCGCGCCTTCGCCATGGTCATCGAAGAGATCCGAAGCCAGGCGCCCGGTTGCCAGGTGGAAGTCCTAATCCCGGATTTTCAGGGCAACGAAGACGCCATCCGTATTGTTGTCGATGCGCACCCGGAGATCCTCAATCACAACACGGAGTCCGTTCCGCGCCTGTACCGCGCTGTCCGCTCCGGAGCGCGTTACGAGCGGACCCTGCGCCTGCTTGAGCTTTCAAAGCAGCTCGACTCCACCGTCGTCACCAAGTCCGGAGTGATGGTTGGCCTGGGCGAAGAGATGCATGAGCTCCTCGACGTTTATCACGATCTGGCGAATGTCGGAGTCGATGTGCTCACGATCGGCCAGTATCTGCGGCCCTCACGCGATCATTTGCCAATGACCCGTTATTACACTCCGGATGAGTTCGCTTTCATGAAGCACGAAGCCTTGAAGATGGGCTTCCGCCATGTCGAATCCGGCCCTCTGGTCCGTTCCTCTTACCACGCTCACGAGCAGGCCGATGCTGCCGGCGGCGTGCGGATGTTGGTATAGGGCCGCCTCAGCCGATTACAATACAAAGCTTGAACAGTCACCGAGAAGGACGATAAAGCTATGGCAGTCTCAGTAATTGCGGGCATGCCCGCGCTCAAAGAAAACTTCCAGCAGCTCAAATCGCGAATGGATAAAGCGGTGCAGGACTTCCAGACGAATCTTGCCTCCACGCGCACTGGCCGCGCGTCGATCCAGATGCTCGACCAGATCAAGGTGGATTACTACGGCACCCCGACCCCGCTGAGCCAGGTCGGACAACTCTCCACCCCCGACGCCAACATGATCGTGATTCAGCCTTGGGATGCCAGCATCATCGTGGAGATTGAAAAGGCGATCCGCACATCCGATCTTGGTTTCAATCCGCAGAATGACGGCAAAGTCGTTCGCGTGCCTGTGCCTCCGATGACCGAAGAGCGCCGCCGCGATGTGGTCAAGCATCTCAACAAGGTGCTCGAAGAGCACCGCACTGCCATCCGTAACATCCGCCGCGACGGTAACGAGGCCATCAAGAAGGCCGCAAAAGAAAAGAAAATCTCCGGCGATGAAGAAAAGCGCGCGCTTGAGGAGATGCAGAAGCTGACCGACGGCGAGATTCTGCGCATGGAAGAGATGAGCAAGCGCAAGGAAGCCGAAGTCATGCACGTCTGAGAGACCGCAAACGCCTCTCAGACGATGTCTGTTTCAGAGCGGGAGCGGCGCGCCGCCCAGCAGTGCGGCGGCAGACAACTCAGGCCTTCCTGACCATTCCGGCACATTGAATGGCTTTCGCGGATGTGCTTCCTGTCCTTCTTCGTCTCCGTGGTGTTTCGCAAGGGCCCGCAGAACCTGGGAAACGGCCTCTTCGCGATCTTCCTGCGATGGCCTTTCAAAATACAGCTTGTACTGCCTACCGCAAATTGCACACATAATTTCGCCACACTCTTCGGTGGGGACGCACAAAACCTGCACCTTTCAACCTCCTTGGCAGGCATTTCCAACAACAAAGGCAAGGTAGCCGCCTCAACATGCCGTTGAACATGCAACTTGTGACTAAATTGGATGCCACGAAAGGGCAGGTTTCTTTCTAATAACGGGTTGTGGAAAAAATGAGTGGGATTCGAGGTCAGCGTGCTTCGGCTTCCACCGCCGGCTGAGCCCATCGTACGCCTTCTCCATGGCGTTCGCATTCCTTGATCTGCGCCAGGGCTTCGTCCAGCGTTGCGACCACAAAATCCGGACGACCCTGTCCGAAGCGCTCGCGGAGAGTATCCTTGTCGCCCGCCGTGTTCCAGAGACCAATAAGCAGACGGTTTCCCGGCAGGGTCTGCCGCAGCCGGATCGCAAGCGTGCGGGCGTGAGCGAAGGCAAACGGCGGTACTGCGGAGATGCAGAGAATCGTGCCCGCCTCTTCGCCAAGGCGCGACAGGATCTCCGGCGAGAGGGCCATCGAGGGCAGCAACAGGGTCTTGTGTCCGCATTGCTCGAGGAGTTGCGCCAGCATGGTTGCCGCAATCTCATCGGCCTGGTCACTCGCAGGCAGGCATACTACGGGATAAGTCCGTGGCGGAGTGGTCTCAGGATCGCACGGAGGTGCGGGCGCGAGCGGCGATTTGTAATCCGTTAGCTCAGCGATCAATTCCGTCGCGCTCTGGAAGAGATATGAGCTGCGCACTTCGTCGAGCACGCCCTTGTGGCGGTCCTGCTCCGTCATGATGAGCGCCTGCATGACTACGCTGTCGTAGAGACTCACCAGCGTGTGCCCTTCCAGGAAGCGATCCGCGATGTTGTGGGCCTCCGTCTGGTCCATCGCCAGCAGGCGCTCATAGAAATGGGCCTCCGGCGCCAGCTCGGCCTCTTCGCCAAGGAGGATATGCAGGAAGGACATCTGCGGCACGTAACGGCCGAATACGATCAGGCACACCGTCAGAGGGGTTGATACGACGAGCCCTGCCCATCCCCAGAGCAGTGTCCAGACGATCGCCATGGCGACCAACGCCAGCGCGGATATACCGGTATGACTTCCGTAGAGATAGGGCTCGACAAAGTTGCTCACAACCGTTTCGAGCACTAGAAACAGCAGAAAAACCCACAGCGGATGCAACCAACCGTGAAAGGCCGCCAGCGTGTAGCCAATGGTGACCGCGCCGGAGATGATGGGTCCGGCATATGGCACCATACGCAGCAGCGCGATCAGCGCCCCCCACAGGGTCGCGTTGGGCACGTGAAGCAGGAAGAGTCCAACGGCGATGATGACGCCATAGCTGGCGTTGACCAGCACATTCATCACCAGGTACCTGCTGATGCGCTCCGCGGCGTCGTTCAGCGCCTGGGTCATCAGGTTGAGCCGCCCTACACCGGCGAGCAGAAGCATTCTGTTACGCAGGTCTTCGCGCTTCAACAGCATGTATATGGTGAATATGATCACCATTCCCAGCGTAGCCAGCGGCTTCAGGACAGGTTTCAGCAGCTCGCTCAGATAGTGGCCGGTCGACTCCGGCGGAGTGATCACGACAACCGGCTGAGGAACCTCGGCCCTTGGGCGCAGGCGTCCTCCGCCTGTGGGATTCGTCTCGCCGATAATAGTCGTTCGTTCGCTGTCCTTCGCGATCGTCGTCTCGACCAGGCGGAGGCTCTCCAATGTTTTTCCCATCCATCCGGTGCTTGGCACATGGAGATCGCCGAGCTTGTCGCTTATGTTCTGCCGGTAGTCAGGCAGTTCATTTACTACTCCTACCAGCTGCCGGGTCACGATGAAGCCCACGCCACCCATGAGGGCAGACGCCATAAAAACGACCAGTACCACCGACGAAACGCGCTTCAGCCCGCGCCGCTCGAAGAAGATGATCGCCGGCGTCAGCAGGAAATTGAGCGTCACCGCCATGGCCAGCGGGATCAGGACTTCGCGGGCGAGGTAAAGGCCCGCCAGCACCATGGCCAGCAGGATCACAGGCTCATCGGTCAGGAGCCCGCGGCGCGATCGGGTCACGGAGGTGGAGTTCATTGGCAATCGATCACTTCATCGTTCCGGAATCATTGTCAGTAGATGCAAAATCGGGGGTTGAACCACCATAGCGCGATCCAAAAACAATTGGCTAGAAAGATGAACACATCCAACCGAATTTGCGTATTCTTTCCTGTGCGCTGGTTTCGGGGCCCCGATGGGGGGAGGACCGGCCCAAGGGAGAAAGATGATCGCAGCAAGCCCCATCATGGCAGCCGGCTGGACCGACCAGCAGCGAGCTTACTTTCAGGCGCAGATGTCCGCCTGGCAGAAAGACGAGGTCGTAGGCGTGCTGCTCGCTCTGTTTCTGGGGACATTCGGGGCTCACCAGTTCTATCTGCGCAGGAACGGACTGGGCATCGTCTACATCATCTTCTGCTGGACAGGCATACCGACCATCATCAGTTTCGTAGAGTGCTTCTTCATGCCCGGCCGCGTCCGGCAGTACAACCTGGCTCTGGCGACTTACTTCGCATCACAGATCTCGCCCTCCCCTGCGCCGGAACCCGCTCCCGCTCCGGGTGGAATGGTCGCCGCCCAGACCTGTCCCAATTGCGGTAGTGCTGTTCCCCCAGGCACAAACTTCTGCGGACGCTGTGGAGCGAAAACCGCAGGGTAGAGGGCATAGGGAGTAGGGTCAGGCAGCCCGCGCTCAGAGCAGCTGGGAGAGCTATAACCTACCTCCCAAACCCTATCCCCTACACCCTGCGTTACATATTCGTGTGCCCGTGCCGCATCTCTTCGTTGAACTCCGGCTTGATCGCGGCAAGCGCGTTTGCCAGCTGGGCCTGGTACTGGCCGGCGCGCTCCATCAGCATCGGAGTGGGCGCTGCCATATCACCGCTTAAGCTCAGCAGTCCCTGCCGGGAAAGGTCTGCGGCCAATCGGGCCAGTTCCTCCGAAGTGGTGTTCAGGTATTGAGCGTCCCTGGGGTCATCGATCCAAACCGGCTGGTTGGCGCCGAGCACTGCCGACAGCCAGTAAGTCTTGAGCGTCAGGAAGTCCATCCGGCTCTGATCCGTCGTATCTGCGAAGAAGAACTTCTTCTGCCAGCGCGAGTAGTACCGGGTCGTCACCGGAACCGGCTGGCGGTTGCCGCTCTTGAGCAGCTCCAGCTGGCCCTGGTCAAGGGTCTTGCGAGTGGCGTTGTAGATGAAGTCTTCCGCATACGGCTGCTCAGGAGCAGCCACGATTTCAGCAAAGGTGACTGTCATGCTTGCTGAAACTTTTGCGTGCAGCGGCGATCTATGGCCGTCCTCAAGATGGACTTCTCCGTGAACGATATGGGTGTCGGCGCCCGAAGTTGACCTGTGAAAGGGCCACTGAAAGCCGGAAAAACTGACCGGCAGCCCGGCCAGCGTGACGTATGCATCGGGCCGGGGATTTCTGAGCCGCTTTGCCGCCTCGCGCAGATGAGCGGTCATTGCCGGCAGCAGCTCCGGCTTCTGGAAGTCGAAAGCTTCGCTCAGCTCAAGCTGTAGAGCCTTTTCCGGAGGCGCTTCCGGAGCGAGTCCCAGCCGAAATCGGGCGGTCGGACGCTGGCTGAAATCCGTTCCGGATTCTGCTGAAATGACGACGAGTCCCGCCTCGCGGGCGGCTGTTCCGAGTGTGGCGGTTAAAGCATTTTCGAGTTGCGTAGGCATCAGGTCTTTTCCGATCGATAGATACCTGTATTTTACTGGAGAGCAAGCGTTTGAAGCTCAGCGGTTGTATTGCTTCAGAGCTTTCTGGAGTTCATCGTGCGGCAGTCCAATGACGGTGTGGTTATCGATGCCGGTCATGGTTTTCGCCGCGACCATGGCGTTCACAATCGCCTCTTCCGTGGCCTCGACGGTGGCGTCGAACAGCGGATTCATGCGCTCGTTTGAGACAACCAGCACGGTGTTCGGGCCCGGCTCGTCATAGGCATGCGGATTCGCCGTTGAGAAGGCGATAAAGATGTCGCCGGAGCCATTGCCTGAGATTGAACCCGTCCGTGCAAGCCCCATCGTCGCGCGCCGCGCAATGCGCTTGAGCTGATGCGGCAGGAGCGGGGCGTCTGTCGCGACTACGATGATGATCGAGCCCTTGTCGCCTTCCATTTCGCCGCCCAATCCATCCTTGAACATAGAGTAGGGGACATCCTGCGGGATGAGCTTGCCAACCGGTACGCCCGCGATGGTCAGTTGGGGACGGCGGCCGCAATTGCATTGCACCAGCACGCCGACTGTATATCCGCCCTGTTCCTTCGTCAGCACGCGCGAAGCCGTGCCGATGCCTCCTTTGAATCCGTAACAGACCATCCCTGTCCCGCCGCCGACTGCTCCTTCTTCCACGGGGCCCGCCTTCGCGGCGTCAACGGCGGAGAAGACATCCTCAGGCTTTACATGAAAGCCGTTGATGTCGTTCAGCCATCCATCCCATGTTTCCGCGACGACCGGAAGCGACCAGTCCTGCTTCATCGCATTGTGCTTCACGTTCCAGGCGATGATGGCATCGCGAACGACCCCAACGCTGTGCGTGTTGGTGATAGCGACCGGGGTCTCGAGAAATCCGGACTCCTCGACCCAGGTCGTCCCAGTCATCTCGCCGTTGCCGTTCTGCGTGAACCATCCGGCATAAACGGGGTCGAGGTTCGATTTGCCGCGAGGAAAGACGACGGTTACGCCGGTTCGCGCAGGGCCTTCGCCCACCTTGAGCGGACCGTTGCCTGATATCAACGTGGTCTGGCCGACTTCGACGCCGCGCACATCAGTGATGGCATCGAGCGGACCCGGTGTTCCGTCGAACGGCACACCCAGATCGCGGGCCCGTTGTGTCGATTGGGAAAACGCCGAGGCGGCGACTGCAGCCATCGCGACAATGAGCCAGGTGGTGGTTTTCGGGCGAAGTTGCATGCATGGCAACTTAACTCAGAAATGCCGGCAAAGATAGACGAATGATTGACAGCCAATCACGGTGACAAATATGGTCGAAATGGCGGAGTGTAATCGGTTACTTCCGGGAAACTTCGTGCACACGGGGACCATGAAAGATCGAAAGTCTCCGTCCAAAGGAAATAAATGGATCGACGGGATTTTTTATTGCAATCAGGAGCGCTTCTTGCGGGCGCGGCTTT
Source organism: uncultured Acidobacteriaceae bacterium (assembly GCA_963724375.1). Lineage (GTDB taxonomy): Bacteria > Acidobacteriota > Terriglobia > Terriglobales > Acidobacteriaceae > Silvibacterium. The sequence goes on along the minus strand of CAVRUM010000014.1, from coordinate 299,652 downwards.
GGTTCCCGGCTCAGTGGAATCGCTGGCAATGGGAGAGAGCATTCAGGCTGAGGAGTCACAGCAGGGCCGCATGATGCTGCCCATCAATCGCAACTGGCGCTTCAGTCCAAAGGTGATCGACGGCGGCCACGCCGTCGCCTTCGATGACTCCAGCTTCGCCCAGGTGGTGATTCCACACACCAACCGCAGTCTGCCGTGGCACAGCTTCGACGAAACGTCCTACGAGTTCGTCTCCTTGTACCGGCGCCCATTCAGGCTGCCGCCCCAGGCCAAGGGGAAGAGAGTCTTCGTCGATTTTGAAGGAGCCATGACGGCTTCGACGGTCTGGATCAATGGCCAGAAGCTCGGCGAGTACAAGGGCGGCTACACGCCGTTCTCCTTTGAGCTGACGCAACACGTCAACTGGGACGGCGACAACCTGCTGGCCGTCGACGTCGACTCGAGCCAACGCCCCGACATTCCTCCCTTCGGGTACGAGGTCGACTACCTCACATTTGGCGGCATCTACCGCGAGGTCTGGCTTCGCGTTGTACCGCAAACCTACATCGAGAACATCTTCGCGATGCCGAAGAACGTCCTCAGCGACCAGCGCACACTCGAGGTCCGCTGCTATCTCGATGGCCCCGCATCGGAGTGGGAGAAGCCGCGCACGCTCGAAGTCGAGTTCCTCGATGGCGACAAAGTCATAAGCAAGGCGTCGCAGAAAGTCACTGGCCAGGCTCCGGCGCCGGGCCAGCCCGCGCTCCAGACAATTACGCTGAGCAATCTCGGCGCAATCGGGCTCTGGGATCTCCAGCATCCACAGCTTTACCACGTGCGCGTGCGGCTGAATGAGCATGGCGCGATCGTCGATGAAGACACGCGCCGCTTCGGCTTCCGCGAGGCCGCGTTCACCGACCAGGGCTTTTCGCTGAACGGCAAGATCATCAAGCTGCGTGGACTCGACCGGCACCAGACGTTTCCGTTCGTCGGTCAGGCGATGCCCGGCCGTGTCCAGCGGCAGGATGCGTTGATCCTGCGCCAGCAGCTCAAGTGCAACATCGTGCGCACGTCGCATTATCCGCAGTCGCGCCACTTTCTCGATGCCTGCGATGAGATTGGCCTGCTCGTTCTCGAGGAGATCCCCGGCTGGCAGCACATCGGCGACAAGGCCTGGCAGGATATCTCCGTCGACAACGTGAGCCGGATGGTTCGCCGTGACTGGAATCATCCTTCCATCATTCTGTGGGGTGTGCGCATTAACGAGTCGAGGGACAATCACGACTTCTATGTACGCACCAATGCGATGGCTCATTCGCTCGATCCCAGCCGCCAGACCGGAGGTATCCGCTATTTCCAGGAGTCGGAGTTCCTCGAAGACGTCTTTACGATGAACGACTTTGGCTGGCCGCTCAAGCCGCCGAATCATCCCAAGTATCTCAACACCGAGTTCGTTGGGCACACGTATCCGACAAAGACAATCGACAGCCTTGAGCGGCTGCGCGAGCATACGATTCGCCACGCGCGGGTGCACGATCAACTGGCTTCAAACCCGCAGTACGCAGGAGGCATCGGCTGGTGCGCCTTCGACTACAACACGCACGCGAATTTCGGATCGGGCGACCGCATCTGCTACCACGGCGTCAGCGACATCTTCCGCGAGCCCAAGCCCGCCGCAGGCTTCTACAAGTCGCAGTGCGATCCGAGCGAAGAGGTCGTGCTCGAACCGGCCTTTCATTGGGCACGCAATGACGAGTCGATCGGTTTTACAGTAGCGCTGGTTTCTTCAAACTGCGATCACCTCAAATTCTGGGTCGACGATGGCAAGGGCTATCGCCTGGTCAATGAAGGTGATCCCGACCGCAAGCAGTTTTCGCACCTGAAGTACGCGCCTTTCTCTGTGCCGCTCGGGGAGCAGTTGCGGGACTGGGGCGATCTGCGCATCGACGGTTACATCGGAGACAGGCTGGTTATCAGCAAAAAGTATTCAGGCAAGGGAATCGATCAGCAGTTTGCGCTGCTGCCGGATGATACCGAGCTGGTTGCCGACGGAGCTGACACGACCCGCGTCGTACTGCGGGTGAACGATGAATACGGGCAGGTGCGGCCCTTCGCAAACGATCCGATTATCTTTGAGCTCGATGGACCCGCCACAATCATCGGCGACAATCCATTTGCCCTCATTGGTGGCTCGGGAGCGATCTGGATCCGGGCCAAGGAACAGCCAGGAACAGTGATACTCCGGGGCAAGCATCCGGTTCTCGGCACCCAGGCGATAAAAATCAGGCTGACCGCAGTCGAACCGGAGAAAGCGTAAAGCTGGACGACTCAGAGGCGGTGGTGTCCGCCACCGCCGCCGCCACCATGGCCGCCGTGGCTCCCGCCTCCAAAGCTGTGAAAGCCGCCGCCAGAGTGGCCTCCGAAGCTTTTTCCGCCGCCGAACGATTTCATCTGGCCGCCGGAGTAATTCATGCTGGTATGTCCGCCCCCAAAGGGATGGAAGCCGCCTGAACTTGGCGATTTGCCGGAGTAACCCGCGAAGGCATTGCCCCCGTAGCCGCGCTGAAATCCAGATGGCGCCCGATAAGCCTGCGAGCCCGCGTAAGGCATACCGCCGTAAGGCCGCCCACCATAAGCCGTTCCTGGATTCGAATATCGGGGATTGGAATATCGGTTTGTATAGCTCTGCCCAACGTATGGCTGCGATCTGTATGCGGGGACGGCGCTGCGGTTGTACGGCTGGGCGCCGTAAAGTGAACCCGGCCTGTTGCCGTAGGCGGGCGAACCGTACCGGGGTGAAGCGGAGTATGGGTTGGCGGGCAAACCCGGGCGGCTATAGGTCTGAGGAGCCCGGTTGTAGGCTTCGAGTGGCTGGCGGTTATAGCCGGGTGACGGCCCCGCATAGGCGCGACTGGAGCCCTCCCCATATCCGCGCTGCGTCCCCGAAAAAGCCTGACCGCCCTGCGTCCCATAACCGCGACCGCTCCCTGCCGGGCCATAGCGCGAGGGTGCATAAGCTGTGCTTCTGGCTGCCGCGAAGGCGCGAGGACCGCCGTGCGGCAATCCCCAATCGGCGACGCTTCGACTCCGCGAGTAATAGATGGAATGGTGGAAGAGCACGCTTTGGCTCGCCCAGTTCAGGCCCCAACCCGTGCATCCCCAACCGATATGGATGAACGGGGTCATCACAATTCCCACGCCAAAGCTGACTACAGAGTTGATCGCCGAACCGATCGCTCCGAAGAGCGAAAAGCCCGGATAGGGCGCGATGGGCGCACCATAGACGACCCACGGGTTGTACATGGGCACGTAGACGACCTGGGGATTTTCCGGCACGATCTGCATCGACCCCTGATCCTCGCCCACCACCTGCTGCGGAGTACTCTCGAGGTTCCCGGCCTCCTGCGCTCGATAGCGCATCCGCTGGACGGCCCACAGCACGTCCTGAGACTGGTTGTAGTAGGCGTTGCCCAGAGCGACTGTCCATTGCATATTCGCGTCGAGGTTGGAAAGCACCTGCGGAAAGGCGGTAAGCGCCTTCACGCTTGCATCCCAATTTTGCAGGTCAGCAGCGGCGGCAATCTGATCGGCGGAGGCATCTCCCTGCGCCTGCCGCCACTGTGCTGCCTGTGCGATCTGGTCGGGATAAGTCGACGCAGCCAGAATCACGGCTACCAGCGAATCGGGATAGAGCGCGATGGGCGCAACGAGCTGCTCCAGCTGGGTTGCGTCCAGGGCCTGGGCCGGCTGGTAGGCCTGCTGCGGCCAAACCTGTCCCGAGCTGCCCTCCTGTTGCTCCACGTAGGGTTGGAGAAGCTGCGCTTGCCCGGAGTCGTCCCCGGGTGGCTGGTTGCCCTGAGCCTGCGGATAGGCGGGCTGCTGGCCCGAACCCGGAGCCGCGCTGTAAGGCTGGTCCATGTTCTCATCGGGCGCGGGCGGAGCCTGCGCGAAGGTCATGCGCGCTCCAAATGCCAGAAAAAGCACGAGCGTCAGCAGCAAAGGACTGGAGGTTGATCGTTTGCCTGGTTTTGAATGAAAGATCCCCGAGGTACGCGGGGCGTACACGTGCTCCTGGAGTTTCATCTCCCCTCACAGTGGCCCACATAGGCTTGGAGCTCGTGAACAAATGCCTATGTTTCAGGCAGCAGCAGACCCGCGTCCCAGTCCACGGCCAATAAATCCTGGCTTCATCAGACGGCCGGTGCCGGAGCCAAGTCCGGGGGCCGCTGAAGAGGCTGACCCGTGCAAACCCGGATTCAGGGGGAATAGTTTCTAATGAATTTGGCAAAAATCTACTGGTGGGCTCGTCGGGAGCGGTGTTTACCGGCGGTAATGCTGCGAGGCCTGCAGGAAGACCATGGCAAAGGTCCACAAAACAAACGTGAACACAAGGGCCATCCCAACATAGAAGACTATCGTTACGAACCTTTCTCCATTTCTTCTTGCGGCGCGCCTGCGGCTGGCCAGGGTTCTACCCGAGAGGTGCTTCCGGGTCGCACTGTGGGCCCGTGCCGTCGATATGGAGCTAGTTCTCAAACTCAGGCTCCGGAGTGGGAAGTACGTCCTTGTCCCGCGCAATCCAGACGTAGAGCGTGGGCAGCAGGAAGACGCTCATGATGAGCGCGGCGATGAGGCCGCCGACGATGACGATCGCGAATGGCCGCTGGGAATCTGAGCCGATGCCGTGCGACATGGCAGCCGGAAGCAGTCCAAAGGTGGCCACCAGGCTGGTCATCATAATGGGGCGAAGACGCAACACCGCGCCCTCGACAGCTGCCTCTTCGACGGAGTGTCCGCTGACGCGCAGCTGGTTGATGTACTCGAGCATGATCACGCCCGTCTGCACGCAGACACCAAACAGGGCAAGGAAGCCTACGCCTGTCGACACGCTGAAGTGTGTGCCCGTGGCCAGCAGCGCCAGCAATCCCCCGACGGGCGCCATGGCTACGCTGGCCAGGATCAACATCGCCCACTTCATCGACTTGAACATGGTGTAGAGGATGAAGAAGATGATCAGGACAGTGAGCGGCACAATGATTGCCAGCCTGGCTTCGGCGCGCTTCTGGCTCTGGTACTCGCCTTCCCATCCAATGTGATATCCGCGCGGGAGCTGAACCTGCTTGCTCACTTTGTCGATGGCTTCTTCGACTGCTCCGCCGAGGTCGCGTCCGCGCACGCTGTACTTGATCGCGACATAACGCTCGTTGTTCTCGCGGTAGATCTCCGATCCCTCGTCCGCTTCCCGTATCGTGCAAAGCTGATCCAGAGCCACGCGCTCCCCCGATGGCGAAAGCAGCCGGACATTCCTGATCGCTTCGCTTGTGTTTCTGAACTGCGGCAGGTAACGGAGTGTCAGGTTATAAACCTGCTCACCCCGCAAGACCTGCGTGACAGGATTGCCCCCCACCGCGGTAAAGACGGCATCCTGCACGTCAGCCACGTTGATCTGATATCGCGCGGCTCTGGCCCGGTCGACCTCGACGACCAGATCGGGTTGCCCCGTGACCTGAAATACGCCCAGGTCCGTAATTCCCCTCACATGGCTCATGATGGAGGCAACCTGCGCGGCCTTTTCTTCGAGCACATGCAGGTCGCTGCCGTATACCTTGGTGGCGAGCTCGCCCTTGACGCCGCTGACCGCTTCCTCCATGTTGTCTTCGATCGGCTGCGAGAAGCCCCACACCACGCCGGGTATCTTCTTCTCGAGCTGGTCGGTCATAGCGGCAATCAGGTTGTCCTTGTCCTGCTGGAAGACGGGGCGCCATTCCTCCTTGGGCTTGAGCCCCACGAAATACTCCGTGTCGAAGAAACCTGTGTGATCGGTTCCGTCGTCAGGCCGGCCTGTCTGGCTCGTGCATTGGGTTACTTCGGGAAATGAACAGAGGATCAGCCGGGCTTTGTTGGCGACCCTCACGCCTTCGTCGGGGCCCGCGCTCTGGGCCAGAGTTCCGCGTACCCACAACGCCCCTTCATCCAGATGGGGAAGAAATTCAGAGCCGATCACGCCACCGAGTCCGAGATAACCCGCGAGGAGCAGGCCTGTAACTGCGATACCAACCGTTATGTAACGATGCCGGATGGCAGAGGCGACATTCTTGCGATAGCGTACCTTCAGCCACTCCATGACGGGGTTATCCCACTCTTTTGCGCCCCGGCGAAACAGAAAGCTCGACAAGACGGGCGCGATCACAATGGAGAAGATCAGCGCTCCAAGCAGGGCGAAAGCCACAGTCCACGCCATCGGTTTGAAGAGCCTGCCCTCGACGGCCTGCAGCGTAAAAATGGGCAGATACGCGGTAATGATGATGAGGATTGCGAAGAAGACCGGCCGCTGAACTTCATGCGCCGCGTCCCGGATCTTTTCGTCTGGTGTCATCGTTCCGTTGCCCTTGCGGTGCAGGTGGCGAACGATGTTTTCCACCATTACAACGGCGCCGTCGACCACCATTCCGAAGTCCAGCGCGCCGAGCGAAAGCAGATTGGCGGGGATGCCCTTCAAGTCGAGGCAGGTGGCAGCGAACAGCAGCGAGAAGGGAATTGTCAGCGCAACGATGAATGCTCCGCGCACGTTGCCGAGGAAGAGGAAAAGGATGATGACGACGAGGATGATGCCTTCGGTGAGATTGTGCAGAACGGTGTGAGTTGTAAAGTGCAGCAGATCGCTCCTGTCGATGAAAGGAACGATAGTCACACCTTTCGGCAGGATATGTTGGTTGACCTGCCTGATTTTTTCGTGAAGGGCCGCGAGCACTGGTTCCGCGTCGGCGCCCTTCTGCAGCAGCGCGATGCCGGAGACTACATCGTCGTTGTCGACGAGCTTCCCGTCCTCACGGTGATACGTCTGGCCGAACTGCCCGAGGCGTATCTCCGGCCCCTGCTCGACCTCCGCGATGTCCTTCACCCGGATCGCGGTGCCGCTTTTGGTCAGGATCACCGTGTTTTCGATGTCCTGTATGTTGCGCACCAGGCCGACTTCGCGCACGTTGATCTGCTGAAGCCCCGCCTGGATAAAGCTGCCGCCTCCATTGGTGTTGTTATTGGCAAGCTGCTGTTCCACCTGCCCGATGCTGAGTCCGTAGGAGACCAGCTTGTTGGGGTCGAGGCGAACCTGGTACTCCCTGGTGGGGCCGCCGAATGGATTGGTATCGACGACGCCGGGAACAGACTTGAGATTTTTCTCGATCACCCAGGTCTCGAGCGACTTGAGGTTCATCGCGTCGTATTCCGGGTTCGTGCTGTGGAGCGTATAGAAGTAAATCTGGCCGACGGGGCTCCAGTCGGTCCCCATCTGCGGAACGACGCCCACCGGCAAGGTGACCTGTGAAAGGCGCTCGAGGACCCGCTCGCGATTCTCGAAGTTCGTCGTCTCCTCGCCGAAAACCATCTCCACCGTTGAGAGTCCGAAGATCGACCACGACCGGACATGAGCGACTCCCGGGATGCCGTTCATTACGGTTTCGAGCGGAATGGTGACCTGCTGTTCGATTTGCTCGGCGGAAATCCCAGGCCACTGTGCAATGACATCGACGTAGTTATTCGCAACATCGGGATATGCCTCAACCGGCAGGCGCTTGAACGAAACGATGCCCCACGCAAACAGCAGGATCGCTACAGCCAGCACCAGAAAGCGATTTTGCAGCGCGAAGTCTACGAGCCTGCGGATCATTGCGTCTCCAATTGGTTTTCCAATTGAAGAACGTTCGCCACTACCTGCTGCCCAGGCGCGAGGCCAGAGAGAATCTGCTGCTTATTCCCAGGAAGCGTGTCTCCGGCAGTCACTTCGACCCGCTTGAACTGTTTGGATCCAGCCGGAACAAATACCCAATCGTGATCGTGCAGGTGAAGAATGGCGTCGGAGGGCACGAGGGCGTACTCGTGGAGCGTTCGACTCGCCAGCGTTGCGGTGACGAACATCCCAAGCCTGAGCATGCCGGGATTTGGCACTTCTATGCGCACCTTTGCGGTGCGGATCGTCGGATCGAGCACCGGGCCGATATCGCTTACGTGCCCGGTGAGTACCTTGTCGGGATACCCGGTCAGCCTGATCTGCGCCGGCTGCCCCAGCTGAAGCTTGGAAAGATCATTTTCGTAGACGTCACAGATCACCCAGACGACCGAAAGATCGGCGATCGTGAAGGCCGTCGATGATCCGGAGTACGTCACGCCGGCAGCGGCGGCATTTGTAACATTCTGAGCTACGATTACTCCGGAGATCGGAGCATAGACCGGAACAATGCTCGATGGGTGATCCTTGCTGACGCCCAGGGTGTTGAGCTGCTGCTCCGCCGCATCGAGATCAGCTTTCGCGTCGTTTTCGGTGTCTTCGGCCTGCTCCAACGTTCCCTGAGAGATCGCACCGTGAGCGAAGAGATCCTGGGCGCGCACGTATGCCTTCCTGGACAGCTGTTCGTCATTCACAGCCTTCAAATAAGTATCGAAAGCGTTCGTGATATCCGGGCTCTGGACCTTCAGCAGCAGCTGGCCTTTCTTCACGTTGTCGTCGAGGCGGGCGCGAATATCCACCACTCGGCCGCTCGCCAACGAGATAACCGGAACCTCGCGCGAAATATCGGGATTCACGGAGCCGGTGACGTTCAACTTGTCAGGGGCATTGATTTGGTCGGCCGCTACCACGGGAAATTGCTCAGCATTGTCCACCGTAACGATGCTGTTATTGCTCGTGGAGACAACCTGTGCCTGCGGAGGAGCACCCTGGTCCGGATCGAATTTCTTCTCGCACGCCGCAAGAGTGAAGCACAGGGTGAGCGAGAGGATAGAGTGAAGACTGGGCTTGCGCTTCTTCATTGGATTACCTCGCGCCCGACCGCTAGATTCAGTTGACTGGCGGCATCCAGATAGGCTCCGATGAGCTGGATGTAACTCATCTGCACATTGCGGTAATCGCTCTGCGCATTTAGAAAATCCATGAGCGAAGCGCCGCCGTGCTGCCACGCGTACGTTACCGTTTCCCTTACTCGCAGAGCCTGCGCCAGATACTTGTCTCTATAGGGCCGCAGGAGGGTCACGTTGCTGTTTACCTGCGCGTAAGCTGAATCCACATCGCTGAAGACCTGCGCCCGTGTGGCGTCTGCCAGCTGCTGGTTACGGCCAATGTCGATCAGAGTGCGCTGCTTCTCACCCTGGTTGCGGTCGAAGATGCGCAGCGGTACGCTCACGCCGAAGCCCAGTGTCTGGGTCCCATTCGGATTGTTGTTCGACGAGTTGTAGGTGTACCAGCCGCTGAAGGTCGGATCGGTTGAGCCGTTGGCGATCGCAAGCTTGTGGTTGGTGTCGGCCTGCTGAACTGACTGCAGTGCAGCTCTCAGATCCGGCCTGCTGTCCAAAGCTGTCTGACGAAAGCTCTCGAGGGTTTGCAGCTGATCTGAAAAGTCGAATGGCCCCTGGATATCGAACTGATCGACCGGCGTTCTATCGTTGAGCAATTGCAGCAGCTGGATCTTAGAAGTGCGAAGGTTCACCTCCGCTGTCTGAAGGTCGGACTCGTACTGCACACGCTGGAGTTCGATTCTGTCCAGATCGATCTGTGCAAGATCGCCCGCCCTGAAGCGGTCGCGGCTGATATCGATAATTTTGTCGTAATAGTCGAGCTCCTGCCTGGCGAGATCGACGAGCGCCTTGGCCTGAAGTGTTCCCACGAACGCTGTTCGTAGATTGAAAATCAGGTTGCGTTCGAGGTCCTCGTGTTGCGAGCCGGCAATCTGCGTGCCCTCCTGGGCGGTCTGCAGGCGAAGCTCGCGCTTGTGCTCGCGCTCGTGCAGATAGCTGAGCGTTGGCACCACATAAGTGCCCCTGACCGGAGTCCAGATTCCATTGTGCGGCGCGATCTGTGTGCCGTCCTGCGTCACGCTGAACTGCGGATTCGGGCGCAGAAACGCGGTAATCTCCTCGGCCTTCATCTCGTCCACATTGAGCGCATCGGCCTTCAGGGTAGGGTTTGCAGCTTCAAACTTCGTCCTTACCTGTTCCCAGGTAAGGCCTTGCTGCGCGGCAGCGAAGGGCATCAATCCAAAGAGAACCCACACGAACGCAATAGCGCGGCTCGCTCTGGGAAGTAAGTCGATATTCTGCATTCGAGAGCTCTGATCCCGCCTTCCGAGTGGCTGGCCTGTGTCTTCATTTGCTCGATTCACGAAAAGTCATCTGCAGGATAGATCGCGCATGTACCTCGCTGCGTCCATCTTTCCGGCTTCGCGTGGATTCTTTTTGGCCTATCTTTTGGGTAATCTCTGGTTCCGATAAATCGCTTGGATATCGAAAGGGCTGCGGCAACCTACAATAGAAGCAGGGCTGCCGCTCAGGGGAGCGCAGTCTTTCAGGTGTTTATGTTCTCGGGTTTTGTTGCGGGAGACAGGCGGTCCGCTCTCATCAAAGCGGGCATCATGATAGCCGCCATCGCTTTGGTCGACTGGATGGTGGTAGGCGAGATCCCTCTCGGGTTCCTCTATCTGGCTCCGATGCTGCTTGTAGGAGCGGCACTGGGGCCGTGGCTGATCGCCGCAATCGCGACAATCTGCACTGTTCTTGCGGGAGTTTTCGACGATCTTCCGTGGACGCTGCGGACAGGCTTATCCCGCGAGGTGCTCTACTTCGTCGCCTTTCTTGGTACAGGCCTGTTCGTTCGTGAGCTGAACCGCAACCGGAGAATTACGCTGGAACAGCTTCAAGAGATCCAGCGCCAGAGCGATGCCCGGCGCGAAGCGGAAGAGCAGCTGCGAAGCCTGATCGAAAGCAGCCCCGCAGCCATCGTGACCGCGGATGCTGATGGCACGGTATTGATGGCAAACGAGGCGGCGCACCGCTTATTAGCGGTCCCCCAGGGAGAGTTGCCCGGAAAGACGATCTATCGCTACCTTCCGTCCTTGACCAACGTGATTCGGCGCGAAGCGTCGCGGCAATTTTTCCGCAGCGTGATGCAGGCACGCGGACAGCGTGATGACGGGGAGACATTTCTGGCCGATATTTGTTTCTCCACCTACAACACCAATGCGGGTTCGCGCCTCACCGCGATGGTGCTGGATGCGTCAGAGGAATTCAGGACGCACGAAGTTTCCGGTCTTCATCAACTGCTCGCCGGATCCCGGATCGCGGTGGGCGCCGTATCGCATGAAATTCGTAACGTTTCAGGAGCGATTGCCGCGGTCCATCAGAATCTCGCTCACAGCGGGCTGCTCGCAGCGAGCAAGGATTTCGATGCGCTCAGTAGTCTCATCTCCGCGCTCGAACGGATTGCCAGTGTCAATCTGCGTCAATCGTCCAATCAGACGACCGAGGTTGATCTGGCCTCTCTGATCGATGAGTTGAAGATCGTGGTTGCTCCCTCCTTGCAGGAGGAGAACATCGAGGCGCACTGGACCATCGAGCCCGGACTTCCGCCTGTGTGGGCTGACCGCCCGAGCCTGATGCAGGTTTTTCTGAATCTCACCACCAACAGCATTCGGGCTCTTTCCAAGGGCCCTGGCGGGCTCCTTTCGATCACGGCAAGAAATGGCGGTGGCGGCAGCCAGGTGGTTGTGGAGTTTGCTGACAATGGAGGAGGCGTGGCCAGACCGGAACACCTTTTCCGTCCCTTTCAGGCCGGCGCAGAGGCAACCGGGCTCGGACTTTACCTCTCCCGAGCATTCATGCGGTCCTTCGGAGGCGAATTGCAGTATCAGCCAATTCCGAACGGCGCCTGCTTTGTCGTTAACTTGACCGCCGCATTATCGTCGGGGCAGGAATAGGCATATGGCTGCGATCCGCGTCCTGTTAGTTGACGACCATAGCCTCTTTCGCGAGAGCCTGAGCCGTCTTCTGGAAGCCGACTCCCACTTTGTCGTCGTCGGCCAGTGCGCTACCGTGAGCGAGGCCATTGCCTCTTTCGCAGAGGCGTCAGTCGACATCGTACTGCTCGACTACGATCTTGGTGAAGAGCAGGGATCGCGGCTGCTTCCTGAGCTGAAGAGGCATTTGGGTGAAGCGAAGGTTCTTATGGTCACCGCGGGTATGTCGGATGCTGCGACGTTTCAGGCCATGGAAGCCGGCGCCAGCGGCATCTTCCTCAAGCACAGCAGTCTCAACCAGCTCGTCTCCGCGATCGAGCGAATCGCGGAGGGGGAAATCTGGATCGACACCGTTGCGGCCCGTTCCCTGTTTGGCGGCAAGAGCACGTGGAGAGATCGCTTCGAGCGCTCGCGTCCTCTCACCGCCCGGCAGAGCGAAGTTCTCAGAGGCATTCTTGACGGGCTGACGAATAAAGAGATTGCCTGGAACCTCAAGGTGTCCGAAAGCTCTGTAAAGGCAGTGATCCAGGAGCTGTTCCACAAAGCCGGGGTGCGAACCCGGAGTCAACTGGTGAGAATCACCATTGAACGGCATTCCATGGACTGGTTGCGGCCCGACGTATCGAACTGACGCGCGCTTCAAGACGGCTATGACTCCCCTTTCAACCTGAACCTCTGCATAGGCCGCGGCTTACTCCGCCTCAGCAGAAGATCGAGTATGCGGTTTGACCGCGGCGTATACGGCGGTTTCATCGCGCGGGCAAGAAGGGACGCGACAAGCCCGCTCTGCAGAAGCACTCCCTTCTTTTTTGAGAACGCCGCAAACCCATCGAAACCGTGATAGGCGCCCATACCGCTTGGCCCGACTCCGCCGAACGGGAGTGCATGTTGCGGAAAGTGAAAGATACAGTCGTTGACCGTTACACCGCCGGACACCGTTTTGTTCAGCACTGCTTCGATGCGGGAGCTGTCCCGGTCGAAGTAGTAGAGCGCGAGCGGGCGCGGCCGGGCATGGATGAATGCAAGCGCGTCATCGAATGACGAGTAGGAAATCACCGGCAGGATCGGCCCGAATATTTCTTCCTGCAGCATCCGCATTGAATCGTCAGAGTCAAGGACCAGAGTCGGCGGAAAAGTACGGCTCTCCGGTGTAAAGATCAACTGCGATGAACCAGGCTGGACGATCCGGGCTCCCTTGCTCATAGCGTCATCCAGCAATTGCTGCATCCGCCGACAGGCATCTTCGCTGATCATGTGCGTATAATCCGGGTTCGATTCAGGGTGCGGATATTGCCTGGAAACGATGGCCTCAGCGCAGCGCAGGAACTCATCAGCCTTCTGGCTGGGCACGAGGGCGTAATCAGGAGCAATGCAGGTTTGCCCCGCATTCCAGAACTTGGCCGAGCAGATGCGCTCGGCCGCGATATCCATCGGGTATGATTCGTGGACCAGAGCCGGCGATTTTCCACCCAGCTCGAGCGTGACGGGAGTCAGATTTTCCGCGGCAGCCTTCATCACAAGTCTGCCCACTCGATCGGACCCGGTGTAGAGGAGATGGTCGAACGGCAGCGCCGCAAAGGCCGCGGCAACCTCTTTGCCTCCAGTAATGACAGCTACATACTCCTCAGGAAAAGCCTCCGCGATCATCCGGGTTATCGCGACTGCAGTCGCGGGAGCTAGTTCAGACGGCTTGATCATTACGTGGTTGCCGGCGGCCAACGCATTTACAAGTGGAGACAGGGTTAACAAGACGGGATAGTTCCATGCGCCGATCACGCCTGTTACGCCGAGAGGCTGGTAGATGATTCGTGCCCGGCCTGGGAGATATTGCCAGTTCACTGGTGCGCGGTGCGGCTTCATCCAGCGCCGCAAATGGCGCTTCGCATACCGTATCTCGTCCACGGCAGGAAATATTTCGAGCAGGCGCGTTTCATGCGCAGAGCGTTGCCCGAAATCGGCCTGCGATGCCGCTACAAAGGCTTCTTCATGCTTGAAAATGCCTTGCAGCAGCAGCTCGAGCGCTTCCAGCCGTTTCTGGTAGGGAAGAGGCGCGTACTGTCGCGAGGCGCGTTCCTGAGTTTCGAAGACCGCCCGCATTGTCTCGACGGCCCGCGCCGAGTCTGTCTCCGCTGTCATCGGAGTGCCTCCTCTGCATCAGTCAGCTTACGCTGTCATCGTCAGACGGAAACAGAGAGCCTACCGATTGTGAGATGGATCTTCGTCCTGCCAACGGTCGGCATTCCTCGACAAAGCCTGTGCGCGGCGCCGACTCCGCGCGCGCAAGGGAAATGCCAGGTCCCTATCCGGAGACGACTCTCGAGTTGATACCCGGTGCTGGTAAGAGGCAGGATTGAGATTGAGAGGAATTCGCGTACACTAGGGTTCTCTCACAGTCTCTCGTCGTGTTTTTTGAGACTAGGTTACGAGTTGGAGCCGGCCACAGATGTCGCGCATTGTCCGATGTTCGTTGATTCAAGCCACCAACGTTGAAGGTGTCGAACAATCGCTCGACGCGATCAAGAAGGCGATGATCGACAAGCACGTCATGATGATCCGCCAGGCGGCCGCCGAAGGCGCGCAGATCGTTTGCCTGCAGGAGATCTTCTACGGCCCCTACTTTTGCGCCGAACAGACAACGCGTTGGTACGACTTCACCGAGCCCGTTCCGGACGGCCCGACCATCAAGCTGATGCAAGCGCTGGCGAAGGAGCTCAAACTGGCACTGGTGGTTCCGGTGTATGAGATTGAAGCCGACGGCTTCTACTACAACACCGCAGCGGTCATCGACCGCGAGGGAAAGTATCTCGGGAAGTATCGCAAGACGCATATTCCGCATGTTGCGCCGGGCTTCTGGGAGAAGTTTTATTTCCGGCCTGGCAATCTCGGTTATCCGGTATTCGATCTGGGGTTCTGCAAGATCGGCGTCTATATCTGTTATGACAGGCATTTCCCGGAAGGCGCACGCGCTCTGGGACTGAACGGCGCGGAGATTGTCTTCAATCCATCGGCAACGGTGGCGGGCCTGAGCGAATATCTCTGGAAACTGGAGCAGCCGGCGCATGCGGCGGCGAACGGATACTTCCTCGGCGCGATTAACCGAGTCGGTATGGAGGCTCCGTGGAATATCGGCGAGTTCTATGGGCAGAGCTACTTCTGTGATCCGCGGGGACAGATCTTCGCGCAGGCGTCACGGGACAAAGATGAGGTGCTGACAGCAGATCTCGATCTCGACAAGATCGCCGAAGTGCGCAAGACGTGGCAGTTCTTCCGCGACCGTCGGCCGGATCTCTATGGAGACCTGGTGAGGCCCTAACGATGCAGGAACAGCATCCGACAATCGCGCGGCGGTTTCCGGATCTGCACCCTCCCTTTGCGCCGCAGGCGGCTGTCGTCGAGGCGAATCGCTGCCTGAATTGCTTCGATGCGCCGTGTACGGCGGCGTGCCCAACGCATATCGACGTGCCGAAGTTCATAAAGAAGATCGCCAGCGGGAATCTCGGCGGATCGGCGCGGACGATTCTGGATGCGAATGTGCTGGGGGCAAGCTGCTCGCGGGTCTGTCCGGTCGAGGTGCTGTGCGAAGGCGCGTGCGTGATGAACCATCGCGACGAGCAGCCCATCGAGATCGGAAGGCTGCAGCGCTTCGCGATGGATGCCTTCCACGAGCGCGGCGGAAAGTTGCGCAAGAAATTCGATGGAATACATTCGGGGAAGATCGCGTGCATTGGCGCTGGCCCGGCATCGCTGGCCTGTGCGGCCGAACTGGCGCAGCGCGGATTTGCCGTGACGGTGTTCGAGCGGCGCGCTCTGCCGGGCGGATTAAACACCTTCGGCGTTGCGGAATACAAGCTGCCCGCCTATGCAAGCCTGCGCGAGATCGAGCTGATCGAAGACCTGGGCGTCGAGTTTCGCTTCGGTGCGGAGATCGATGGCCATGTGCTTGCGGAAATCGACCGAGATTTCGACCTTGTCTTCATCGGCGTCGGACTGGGCGCGGGCCACGGGCTGAAAATTCCAGGCGGCGATCACTCGGGCGTAGTCGACGCGCTCGAGTTCATTGCGGCCTACAAAACGGCGAAGATCACCAGCACCAGCGGTAAGGTGGCGGTCGTTGGCGCGGGCAACACGGCCATCGATGCGGCCAACGCAGCGCTGCGCCTCGGCGCAGACGAAGTCTCGATCGTGTATCGGCGCAAGCGGCAAAGCATGTCGGCCTTTGAATTTGAATACGAGCACGCCAAGCAGGAAGGCGTACGCTTTTTGTGGCAGGCGCTCCCGGTGCGTGTGATCGCGGATGGAGGGCTGCTCGAGTTCCTGGAATGCACGCGCGTGGACGATGCGCTGTGCCCGGTCGCGGGGTCAGCATTCTCCCTGCAGTGCGATCTGGTGATTACCGCGATCGGGCAATCTCCTGTGCTGGAACTGCTCGAAGGCATGAAGGGTGTTGCGCTTGAGCATGGGCGTGTAGCGGTTGATCGCAGGACAGGTCAAACGACAAATCCGAAGTATTTCGCCGGCGGGGATTGCGTGAACGGTGGACGCGAAGTAGTGGATGCGGTCGCCGACGGGAAGCGAGCCGCAATTGCTATGGCCCGGCAACTGGAGGCGGCATATGCCTGATCTCAGTGTGAACTTCGCCGGGATTGCGTCTCCGAATCCATTCTGGCTGGCATCGGCTCCTCCGACGAATTGCGGCGAGCAGGTGATGCGCGCCTTTGACGCGGGCTGGGGCGGAGCGGTGTGGAAGACGATCGGCGAGCAGGTGACGAATACGGCCTCCCGCTACTCGTCGATTGACTGGCAGGGGCAGCGGATGATGGGCCTCAACAACATTGAGCTCATCAGCGACCGGCCGCTGGAGGTGAACCTGCGCGAGATCGCCGAAGTAAAGAAGCGCTATCCGAAGAACGCCGTGATCGCATCGCTGATGGTCGAGTCGAAACGCGAGGCATGGCACAAGATTGTTGGGCAGGCTGAGGATGCGGGCGCCGATGGGCTGGAGCTGAACTTCGGCTGTCCGCACGGCATGAGCGAGCGCGGAATGGGCGCGGCGGTCGGGCAGGTTCCTGAATACACCCAGATGATCACCAGTTGGGTGAAGGAGAAGGCGCGCGCGCCGGTGATCGTGAAGCTGACGCCGAATATCTCGGATATTCGTGTGATTGCGCGAGCGGCCAGGCGCGGCGGCGCGGATGCGGTGTCGGCGATCAATACGATCAATTCGATCACCGGCATAGACCTCGACACGTTTACTCCCCGCCCGAACGTGGACGGCAAGTCATCGCATGGTGGCTACTGCGGGCCAGCGGTGAAGCCCATCGCGCTGAACATGGTGCAGCAGGTGGCAGGGGACGCGGAGGGATGCCTGCCCATCTCCGGCATCGGCGGCATCGCGACCTGGCGGGACGCGGCTGAGTTCTTCCTGCTGGGCTGTGGCACGGTACAGGTCTGCACCGCCGCGATGCACTACGGCTATCGCATCGTAGAGGACATGATCGAAGGCCTCGAGGGCTGGATGCGCGAGAAAGGGTTCGCGAGCATCGAGGACTTTCGCGGGCTGACGCTGCCCCGCGTCACGGAGTGGAAACATCTCAATCTGAATTACAAGATTGTCGCGCGGATCGACGAGTCGAAGTGCATCGGTTGCGACCTGTGCTACATCGCGTGCTGGGATGGCGCGCACCAATGTATTCATCGCGACCGCGTGACTGGACCTGTTGACGGGCCGGTCGAAGTGCATGCGACTCCTGCCGCGATTGAAGCAGCGACGCGAGCGACGATTGCGGTGACGCCGATTCCGAAGCTCGATGCGCATGCGCGGAACGGATCCAAAAATGTAACTCCGATTGAACGTATTCCGCGCGTGGACGAGACGGAGTGCGTGGGGTGTAATTTGTGCTCGCTGGTGTGTCCGGTTGAGGAGTGCATCACGATGGTCGAGGTTCCGACCGGGCTTCCATCGGAGACGTGGGAAGAGCGGACACGGACGAAGGAACGCAGACCGCCAGCGATGCACGGATGAACAGGAAACGAATTCAATGGGACTGCTGATTCAGGACGGAGTGGTGGTCAACGCTGATCGGACGATGTCTGCTGATGTTCTGATCGAGGGCGGCACGATTCGCGAGGTGCGCGCGGGGCTCGATCCTCAAGGACACACGGTCGTTGACGCAGCCGGGCTGCTGGTGTTGCCGGGCGGCATCGATGCACACACGCATCTGGACATGCCCTTCGGTGGAACGACCTCGGCGGATGATTTTGAGACGGGCACGCAGGCCGCGGCGATTGGCGGGACGACGACGATTGTGGACTTCGCCATCCAGGCGAAGGGTACCAAGATGCGCGCGGCGCTCGATACATGGTGGACGAAGGCCGAGGGCAAGGCGTGCATCGATTACGGGCTGCACATGATCGTCACGGACCTCGGCACCTCGGGTCTCGAAGACATGGACGACATGGTCAGCGAAGGTGTGGCCAGCTTCAAGCTCTTCATGGCCTACCCTGGCGTGCTGATGGTGGATGACGCGACGATCTTCAAGGCGATGCAGCAGACGGCGAAGAACGGCGCGCTCATCTGCATGCACGCTGAAAACGGCAGCGTCATCGATGTCATCGTGCAGAAAGCGCTGGCCGAGGGCAAGACGGCTCCCATCCATCACGCACTCACGCGCCCCACGATTGCCGAGGCCGAGGCCGTTCACCGGGCCATCGTGATGGCGCAGATCGCCGGAGTTCCGGTCTATATCGTGCATCTCTCGAGCGAAGACGCTCTTAATCAAGTCCGCGAGGCGCGTGACCGTGGCTTGCCCGCATTCGCGGAGACATGCCCGCAGTATCTGCTGCTCTCGATTGAAGACCAAATGTCGGGCAAAAGCTTCGAGGACGCGAAGTATGTGTTTACTCCACCGCTGCGCGAGAAGAAGAATCAGCCGATGCTGTGGGATGGGCTGAAGCACGATCATCTGCAGGTTGTGTCGACCGATCACTGCCCGTTCTGCTTTGAAGATCAGAAGATGCTGGGCAAGGATGACTTCACGAAGATTCCGAATGGCGGTCCGGGAATTGAGAACCGGATGCAGTTGATTCATCATCACGGCGTGAATGCAGGGAAGCTGTCGCTGAATCGCTTTGTGGAAATAACCTCGACGGCGCCGGCGCGAATCTTCGGGATGTATCCGAAGAAAGGGACGATTGCGGCGGGGAGCGATGCGGATATTGTGTTGTGGGACCCAAATGCCGAGCTCACCATCAGCGCGGCCACACACAATATGCGCGTCGATTATTCGATGTTCGAGGGATTCAAGGTGCGGGGCAATGCGCGGCAGGTGTATTCGCGCGGAGAGCTGATCGTCGAGAAGGGCAAATATCTTGGCAAGGCCGGGCGCGGGCACTATTTGCGCCGCGCCGCCCGCGGAGGCGCATGGCAATAACGGAGACCATTGCGACGGAGCGGTCGAGCCTGTTCAACCCGGACCTCGCGCCGACGACAGCCGCGCACCGCACGTGGGGAACCTACAACTACATCTCTCTGTGGTTTGCCATGTCGATGGAGGTGAGCACCTACATGCTTGCCTCGGGGCTGATCGCGGGCGGGATGAACTGGAAGCAGGCCATCTTCACCATCCTGCTCGGGAATCTGATCGTCCTTGTTCCGCTACTCCTCAACGCACACGCGGGCGCGAAGTACGGGATCCCGTTTCCGGTGTTTGTGCGTGCGCCCTTCGGTGTGCGCGGCGCGAATGTGCCGGCAATCCTGCGCGCCATTGTAGCCTGCGGCTGGTTCGGCATCCAGTCGTGGATCGGCGGTCAGGCGATTCACGCAATGCTGATCGTGGTGTGGCCCGCAGTTGCCGCGGCACCGTGGTCGGTGTGGGTCTGTTTCCTCGGCTTCTGGGCGCTGAACATGGCCGTGATCTGGCGTGGTGTTGAGAGCATCCGCTTCTTTCAGGGATTCTCGGCTCCATTCATGCTCGTAATGTCGCTGGCGCTGCTGGTGTTTGCTCTCGTAAAAGCCGGTGGATTCGGCCCGATGCTCTCCGAGCCGAGCCGGTTTCACTCGACTGGCGAGTTCTTGCGCTTCTTCTTTCCTTCGCTCACCGCCATGGTCGGCTACTGGGCGACGCTGGCGCTGAATATCCCCGACTTCACACGCTATTCCAGGTCGCAGCATTCGCAGGTGGTGGGGCAAGCCTTCGGACTGCCCGTCGCAATGACGCTCTACACCTTTATCGGAGTCGCCGTTACATCGGCCTCGGCGGTCATCTTCGGGCAGCCCATCTGGAGCCCGATTGACCTGATGGCGCGCTTTCATCAGCCTCTGGTCGCCTTCATCGCCATGATCGGATTGCTTGTCGCGACTCTCAACGTCAATGTGGCCGCGAACGTTGTCTCTCCTTCGAACGACATATCGAATTTGTATCCGCGACTGATCTCTTTTCGCACCGGCGGGCTGATCACCGGGTTTCTGGGCCTCGCCATGATGCCCTGGAAGCTGATGGCCAGTTTTCACAACTATATCTTCGAGTGGCTCGTCGGCTACTCCGCCCTGCTCGGACCAGTCGCCGCGATTATGATCAGCGACTATTTTCTGATCCGGGGAACCGACCTGGATTTGGACTCGCTCTACCGCCGCGGAGGAGCCTACGAATACAGAAATGGCATCAACCCTCGAGCGATGATTGCGCTGGTTGCGGGGGTGGGGTGTGCGTTGACCGGACGCCTCGTCCCCGCCGTGCACTGGCTCTTTGACTACGCGTGGTTCACAGGATTTTTTGTGTCCGGCGCGGTTTATGTGGGTTTGATGTGGGGTGTGCGGAGACCCTTTGAGGATAAGGCTTTAGCGACTGAGGAGGCCTGACTCGGTGCTTTACATCGTTTTACCACCGGCGTATCGTCAAGCTTGTGGTTCGGGTGGCATTCCTCGACGAGGAAGCTGCACTGGAGAAAACATGAGCATTACGAATTTCGGCAGCGCCAGTCCTGGCGCTCACGCAGTCACGCCAAAAGTGACTTTCCAAACACTCCAAGAGAAGAAACAGGCGGGCACGCCGATTACGGCGCTGACGGCCTATGACTACGCGACCGCCCGGCTCGTCGACGATGCCGGAATAGACCTGATCCTCGTCGGTGACTCGCTGGCGATGGTGGTCCTGGGCCACGAAAGCACGCTGCCCGTCACCATGGACGAGATGCTGCACCACACGCGAGCGGTGCGGCGGGCAGTGAAGCACGCGATCGTCGTCGCCGACATGCCGTATGGCTCCTATCAGGTCAGCGTCGCCGATGGTATCGCGAATGGGGCGCGCTTTATCAAGGAAGCAGGCGCCGAGGCCGTAAAGATTGAAGGCGGAGCATCGCGATGCGAGCTGGTGGAGAGGCTGACCGACGCGGAGATTCCTGTGGTTTGCCACCTGGGACTCACACCGCAGGCCGTGCATCGCATGGGTGGGTACAAGGTGCAGGGCAAGACACTCGCTGCGGCCGAAGAATTGGCGCGTGACGCGCGGATGCTCGAAGCCGCAGGCGCCGTGGCTATTGTGCTCGAAGGGATGCCGCGCGAACTGGCATCGATCATCACGTCGCAGCTGCATATTCCGACGATCGGCATCGGCGCCGGGCCGGACTGCGACGGCCAGATTCTGGTCTTTCACGATCTCGTCAACCTGAGCTTCTCTCGCCCGGCGAAGTTCGTGCGCCAATATGCCGACGCAGCGGCGCTGTTCCGCAATGCGGTCGCGGGTTACGTGCATGATGTGGAGGGGCGGTCGTTCCCCGACGAGTCGGAAAGCTATCATCTCTCGAAAGAGGTGACCGACGCCTTGAAGGCTCCGTCTGAGAAGGCGCATCTGCTTCGCAAAGCCTGATGCGCATTGCCAAAACCATCGCAGAGACGCGTGCCACCCTGCGCGAGCTGCGCTCCGAAGGGCGAAGTATCGGGCTTGTTCCGACGATGGGCGCGCTTCACGAGGGTCATATCTCGCTGGTGCGCGCGGCTCGCACGCGATGCGATGCGGTCGCGGTTTCCATCTTTGTGAACCCCACACAGTTCGGCCCGAATGAGGACTTCGCGAAGTATCCGCGGACCTGGGATGCGGACTGTGCGCTCCTCGAGCGCGAACAGGTCGACGTGCTCTTCGCGCCTTCACCGGAGGAGATGTATCCGAAAGGGGCAAGCACGTTTATTGAAGTCGGTGGCGTGAGCGACCGCCTCGACGGTGTCTCGCGGCCCGGGCATTTTCGCGGCGTCGCCACGGTCGTCGCCAAGCTCTTCCTGATCGTCCAGCCGGATAAGGCATTTTTTGGCCAGAAGGACGCCGCCCAGGTGGCAATTCTGCGCCGGATGGTTCGCGACCTGAACTTCGATCTCGAGGTGGTTGTGTGTCCTACGGTCCGCGAACCGGACGGGCTTGCGCTCAGTTCGCGCAACCGGTATCTCTCGCCAGACGAGCGGAAGAAGGCGCTGGTTTTAGGCCGTGCATTGCGTCGCGTAAAGGAACAAGCAGCTCGTGGAATCACAGACTCGGGCGAGTTGATTGGCACTGCCCTTGCAGTCTTAGCCGAGGAACCCGAAGTGCGGGTGGACTATTTCAGGATCGTGGTCCCCGACACTTTAGAGGACATTGGCGATACCAGTGCAGGAGCGCTCGTCGCGGTTGCGGCGTTTGTTGGCGCCACCCGCCTCATCGATAACGTTCTGCTGCCGCCATCGGCGAATTACTGATCGGGTTTCTTCCCCGAATCTGCGTCGCCGTCCTGGGGGGCATTGCCCTTGGGTTCGGCAAATGGCATGGGCATCGAATTGCCCCGATGGCAGGTGCCGCAGGTTACCGTCTTGTCCGCCGGAGTTGCGTCGGGATCCTTCACCTGCGACAGGTACTTAGCGTTGATCTCATGGGTCATCGTCATCATGATGCGAGCAATGGCCTTGTCCGGATTCGCATCCGACGCATAGTTGGTTTTGTGGGTCTGAGGATCGGCTGCGTGGCAAAATTCGCACTCAACACCCAGCGCGGCAGTATAGCTGCGCATCAGCGTGAGCAGATCGGGAACAGCAATGTCCTTGGGGAGAACCTGGAGATTGGTGGGCTTCGGCATAGGCCGCCGCCGTTGCGTCTGTCCCGGGGCAGGAGTTGGAGAAGTCTGCTGACAGACCGCATTCGCTATAAAAGATGAACCGGCGAAAAAAAATACTCCTGCTGTAAGAGCGGCGACAAGGCGCAGCATCGTAACGTCCTCAGTGCTTTGTCAGGATTTCGGAGAGCCGCTTGTGCTCCCGCAGCCCATTGTTACACACGAGGGAACGAATTACCGTTCCCCAAGGCACACCAGCGACGGAAAGGCGGTTCCCGTCTTCCGTCGCGAGCCCTTCTGCGTGGATCGGTCGCAGCGGCCTTGGATCGGCTGTTAGACGGACCCCTCAAACGGGCATTGAGTCGGAGTATTCCTCTTCTTCTTCAAGGCCGTGCCGCCTCATGAGATTCGGAAGGTTCTGCGAGAAAGCCGACCGCGGCATTACCATATCGCATCCGGCCTCAATCGCTTTGGCTTTCAGATCGCCCTGCAGATGCGACAGGAAGCCAATGATCGACGTACCCTTCTTCAGCTTGGCGCGCAGTTTGGGAATCAGCGTAAGCGGCTTGGCGCTGGCGTTGTTGAGATCGAAGACGATCAACGACGGGCGCTCTTCAGCCCCCGACAATTTGCTGATCACATCCTTGTCCGCCTTGAGAAATCCGACTTTGATGCCGAGCTTTCGCGACGTCTCGTGGATTTTCGCCAGGAAAAACAGGTCTTCGATAAAGAAATAGATACGCGTCGGCGCGTCTGCCCTGATCGGCACCGCGGGCTCGGCTGGCGCGTGAAGCTCATTGCCATACGAGTAACCGACGCCATTGCCATTCACGTTTCCGTTGCGCAGCTCGATGGTGGAGGGAGGAGAATCAGCCACGTTGCCATTTACGGCGCGGTAACTATGATCCATCGGCCCGACAAAGACCTGCTGCTTGCGCTGCTTGCCCTTGCGGCGGCCACCGCCCTGCTGTCCGTTGCCATTTCCGTTTTTCTGGAAGAAGCGACCTTGACTGGAGGGCTTTCCCTTTTGTCCCTGGCTGGGTTGGCTCTGCTGATTCGGCTGGGGCGCCTGACCACTTGCCTGAGCTCCCGGCTTATTGCCTTTTCTTCTGCGCCGCCGTCTGCGGTGTCTCTGATTCTGTCCCTGTGGACCCTGGACCTCTGGCCCCTGAGCCGGGGGCTCGGGCTGGGACAGGTTCTGCTCTGTTGTCATGCCTGCACTTCCTGGTGCGTTTCTGAGTGTGTGTGGCAGCGAATTCCGGCGAGGCGCTGCCTCTTGTCTGGATCAACAATGCCGGAGAGTCATGAGCCTGTGTCGCGAAGCGGGCGGTTGGCACAATATATGTGTGCTTCCCGGGAATAGCCAGCCAGCAGGACGGATTTTACCGATCGCAATTGGGACAAATGCCTAGAAACCTTAATGCGAAACAGCGAACGTTGTCATTCAACCGCGCTTCAAACCTGAAACTACATTCCTGCCGGGGCGGGCAACGGCTAGCGCGTCAGTTGATTCCTGTTTGACTCTCGAGAATCGCGGCGAGGCCCGTTTTCAAGGTTCGCGTCAGCCGCTCGATAGACAAAGATGATCTTATCCTAAAAGCGGTTGCATGGCAAGGGCTTCTACCTCAAAAGTGGCAGATGCGCTATGCAGCGGCGCAAAATGCGGGGTTTTCCAAAGAAACCCCGATTCGCGGCAGAGCCGGACCATCGTCATCCCAGAACGAGACCCTTCCAAAAGAAAAGCCACCGGTGAACGGTGGCTTTTCCTACACCTTACTGATGGCCAGTCACTGGCCTCCCTGAAAATGCCCTTCCGCGCGATAGAAACCTGGAGGGCTCTGCTTCGCTCCGGCCCGGGCTGAACCTCTTGGATTCTGCTCTCTGGGGCCGGAACCGATTTCTTACGCAAGGCTCTTCACTTTAAGAGAGCCCCTGCGCCGCTGGCTGCCTTTTCTAGTTGCAATCGCTGTGCCGTTAGAATGAGCCCATAGAATCTTATAGTTGGGCAAGATGGGCGGACAGAAAATTCAGAATACCGTAGGTCCACTGGAGAAGAGCTTCGTAAAACCATAAATAACTCTGATCGTCCACATGCTTTTTAGCGCTGGCAGTTCGGGCAGTAATGGGTGCCCCTTCCGGCGATCACTGTGCGGCGGATTGGAGTCCCGCATACAAGGCAAGGCTGGCCAGTGCGCATGTATACCCGGTGCTCCAGCTGGAAAAACCCCTCCGCCCCCTCCGCGTCCACATAATCCGACACCGAGGACCCGCCCAGCCGGATGGCCTCCCGCAGAACAGTTTGCACAGCAACGTGAAGGCGCCTGAGACGTTCCCGGGTCAGGCGGCCGGCCATGCGCGTCGGCCGGATCCCCGCCCGGAACAGGCTCTCATCGGCGTAGATGTTTCCAACGCCGTGCAGAAGCGCCTGGTTGAGCAGGGCTGCCTTGATCGGGGTACGCCGTCCCCGGAAAAGGGCTGCAAAATGCTCGGCAGAGATGGTCAGGGGTTCCCGGCCCGGCCCTTGAAAGCCATCGCCCGAAGCCGCAGGCAAATGCAGAGCGAGCCGGCCGAAGCGGCGGGCGTCCACAAAACGCAATTCCCGACCCGAGCTGAGGTGTAGGATCGCATGCGTATGCAGCGGCACAGGCACGGCCGGGTCCGAGACCAGAAGACGTCCGGTCATGCCGAGGTGGACGATCCACTGCGGCCCTTGATTGTGGTCCGGACCCGAAATGGCGAGATCAAAAACGATGTGTTTGCCGACTCGACGGACCCGCTCGATCCGGCTGCCGGTAAGGGCCTCAGCCATCGGTCGGGGTGGGGTCTTGAAGGGCTCCTTGTAGCGACTCAGCCACACCGACTGAATCAGTTCGCCGCGGACGCGCTCGTTCACGCCATTCGCAACGGTTTCGACTTCCGGAAGCTCGGGCATCCTACCCTATTTTCGCAAAGATCCCGGACAGCTACCGTCACGGAGCCAGGGCAGCGGTGGCCGGCTGTGCCTCGAAGCGGGCTACCTCGTTCTGGTCCTGGTCGCGGAGGAGCAGAGTCGAGCCGCGAGTCCGGTAGCTGGCGACCTTGCCCAGCGCTTCGACGAAAGCCTGCTCATGGGCCATCACGTCATCACCGGGGCAGGCCATCATTGTGCTCGCCACCTGCCGAAAGCGCAGGGAGGAACCGTCCAGCTCATAGGATGCAAGCAGGCGGTTGCAGCCTCCGGATCCCGAAAGGCGCTTCGTCTCGTCGTTCAGCTCGATATAAGGCGCTGTTCTCCCCGCCTCGGGAGCGACCGCCTCTCCGTTGAGCCGCACCAGGGCCCAGTGGGTGCCGGCCAGAGCAGCGGGCTTGGTCGCCGGCGTTTGTGGCGCCTGTTGGCTGCTCTGGGCATTCGCGAGCGGGACGGCCAGAAAGAGGGCAGCGAGGAAAGCGGCTCGGTGGATCATGATCTCTACATTCGACGCGCGTGGCCAATGTACGCGAGCCAGCCGGTCGGTATCAACCGCGGGGAACTGCTTTTTCAAGGCTGAGGACGTAGCCATCGAGAAGGAGTTCGCCCAGGGAGCCCGAGGAGGTCTGGGAGGGATACCCGCACTTTCAAGCAAGGCTCTGGGTTTTGTCAAGAAGCTGGAGGCGCGGGGACTGCAAGTAGCAAAGTTGCGGAGAGCCTACTTCCAGTGGTTCGCGTTGTCATACATCGCCTTGAGGTCGGCGCGGGTAAGGAGTTTCTCCGCGCCTGCTTCCCCCTTGGCTGCTTCGAGCAAACGGACAGCTTCTGCGTAGTAGTAGGCGGTCTGCGAATGGTCGGCGCTGCCGCTGAGCCGGGCGCATTCCCCGAGCAAGTAGTAGATACGCGCGGAGTCGAGGCGCATGCTGGCCTTTTCCGTTGCGGTCAGGCTCTGATTCAGGTCGCGCTGGGCCTGGGTGCAATCTTTCGTACCCATTTCAGCCTCGGCATAGGCGATGGCTGCGCGCAGCGTGAGATAAGAACTGACGGCGCTGTCAGGCTTGAGCAGCGGACGCAGCATGGCAAGTGCCTCTTTCGCGCGTCCCTGGGCAATGGCAACCTTCGCGACATTCAGCTTCGACTGCAGGATAACGTCGTGATCCTTGGCGCGGGCGGTGAGGCGGAGCGCCGACTGATAGAGCTGGTCGGCCGTCCTTAGATCGCCGCTATAGAAAGCAATATCCCCGCGTGTATTCGCGATGGATGCGGCGAGATCGTTGTTCTTGAGATCGCGGGCAATGCTGTCGGCCTCATCGAGTGGCTTGGCGGCCTCGTCTCCCCGCCCGGCACGGGCGAGTGCGCTGGCCAGATCGTTGAGGGAGCTGGCCATGGCATCGCCATGCTCGCCCTGATCACGGAAGGCCTTGACGCCGTCCTGCATGGATTTGACGGCAGGACCGAGACGTCCCTGGTATTCAAAGACCAGGCCGATCTGGTGGGAAATAATTGCGATCCAGCGGGCGTCGTTGGCCTTGCGCGCCAGCTCGAGGGCCTGCATGAGCTGAGTAAGCGCCTGGTCGTACTGGCCCGTGTGGGTGTAGGCCTCGCCGAGGCCTTCGAGCGGCGGCACTGTGTCGCCCGGAACGCCCAGCTTGCCCCGAATCTGAAGGGCCTGCTGATAGTTGGTGAAGGCGGAGTCGGTGTCTCCCTTGGCGAGGAATACGGCGCCGATGTTGGCCAGGCACAGGGCTTCGGCCGCCTCGTCGCCGGTCTGGCGCTGGATGTCGAGCGCCTGTTTGTAATGGGCGAGGGCTTGATCGTAATCGCCGCGGTCCTGGTAAACGGTGCCCATTTCGAGCAGGGTGTCGCCCTGCTCTTCCTTCATGCCGATTTCACGGAGCAGGGTCAGTGCCTTGCCGTAGCTGGCGAGTGCATCGTCAGATTTGCCGCTGATGGCCTGCAGGTAGCCGACTTCATCGAGTGCCGCGGCGACTCCGCGCTTCTGGCCGAGCTTCTCGTTGATGGTGATGGAGTCCTGGTAGTTGCGCATCGCCTCGTCGGGCTTGTTGAGCAGGCGATAAGAGATGCCAGTCGAGAGCAGGATGAGCGCCTTCTGCTCGTCGTTGTCGAACTGGGTAGCGAGACTCAGTCCCTTGCTCAGCGAGTTCAGCGCGGCCTGGGGATTGCCCAGCGTGTTCTCGATGACGCCCATTTCCCAGAGTGCCTTGATGTTGTTGGGATCGGTGGTGAGGACCTTTGCGAAAATATCGCGCGCTTTGTTGTAGTCGCCAGTCGCTATGTAGAGCGTGCCCAGGTTGTATTGCACGTCGACGTCGCTCGGCCAGGTTTTGGCGAGGTTCTCGTAAGCCTCGATCGCCTCCTTGTTGTTCTTCAAAATGCGGGCGTGGCTGGCGTCGATGAGGTACTGTTCGGGCAGGGGCAGGTTCTCGCTGCGGGCCAGCTCGATAGCGCGGCGGGAAGATTGCTCGGCGTCGCTGGCAAAGCCGAGGTCGGACTGTACTTCGGCCAGTCGCGATTGTGCGAGGGCAAACTGCGCGTCCTCGGTCACAGCGGACTGAAGGCGCTTGAGCGCATCGAGGTTCTTGCCCTCGCGCATTAGGACCAGTCCTTCGTTGTAGGCGCGCAGCGCGTCCGGCGACGTGGAGTTGGGCTTGAAGGACTGGGCCTTCAGCTCATCCACCACATTCGGCGCGAGAGAGAGATTTTTCCGAACCGAGTCGGCCAGCGAGTCGATGGCCGCGGGGAGATCCTTGGCCAGAGCCTGCGCCTTAATGGGTATCGTCTGGTTGTGCTTCAGGTCGCGAATATTCGCGTCAATGACGATCTGGTCTCCAAAGCGCGAGAACTGGCCGGAGACGACGATGTCGGCGTTGCCGAACTCGGCGACACGGCGCAGCGTATCGGGATCGATCAAGGTTTCCGGGCCGATGCGCAGGTCGGACAGCACCTGCTGCAACCGGTCCGTCGGCACGGCGCGCAGGTGGGACGACTGGCCGATGTCCGTGCTGAGCATGTCGGCGATGCTCGAGCTCATCCAGTCATCGCTCCCGTTGCCGGAGGCGTTGCGGAAGGGAAGAATGGCCAGCGCGACGGGCGCAGGCGCAGCGGCCTGGGACTTCCCTGCCGGATTTGCCGGCGACCAGTGAGTGGCGAGGTATCCCGCGTAAACGAGGAGCACAGCGGCGAGGGCCCCGCCAGCGAGTACCCACCAGTTCTTTTTGATCCAGCGCTGCGCGGGCGAGGGATATGAGGAATAACTGGCCGCCACCGCAACGGGAATAGAACCGGACGAGGTTTTGCCGCGCCATTTATTGAGATCGGCGACAAGCTCTCCCGCAGTCTGATAGCGCAGGTTCACATCGCGCTCAAGGCAGCGGTTGACGATGCGATCGATCGGGCCAGCGATGGTGCTGTCGTGATGCGAAGCCGGAACAGGCCGCTCCTGGGTTCGCTTGATGAGGCTGGCCAGGGCGCTGTCCGCGCGGAAGGGTGTCTCGCCAGTCAGCAGCTCGTAGAAAATGAGGCCCAGAGAGAAAATGTCGGAGCGCTGGTCGAGCGGCTTGCCAAGGGCCTGCTCGGGCGACATGTATTCCATGGTTCCGACCAGCGCGCCGGTCATTGTCATACCTTCGCCTTCAAGCGTGCGTGCCAAACCGAAGTCCATGACGAGAATGCGGCCCGTCGCCTCTTCGCGCATAACGTTGGCAGGCTTGAGGTCGCGGTGGATCACGCCGACGGCATGGGCGGCGTCAAGCGCCTTGCAGATCTGCTGAATGATCTCGACGGCTTCATCGGCCGATAGCTTCTTCTGCTGGCGGATGAGCGCGCCGAGGTCGATGCCGTCGACGTACTCCATGGTGATGAACTTCATCCCGTCCGCTTCGCCCAGGTCGTAGATTCGGACCACGTTGCGGTGCGTGACCTGGGTCGAGAGGATGAGCTCCTGCTTGAAGCGCTCGATGATGGCGGGGTTGGCGGCGTATTCGCGGCGGATGGTCTTGACGGAGATGATGCGGTTCAGCTCCAGATCGCGGGCCTTGTAGACGGCTCCCATGCCTCCTTCGCCGAGCATGGTGAGGATCTCGTAGCGCTGGGCCAGAACGTATCCGGGTTCGAGGAGCGGCTGGGCTCCGAGGAGCGAATCGCCGGTCGTACGGCTGGGAGAGAATGGCGGCGGTGACTGGCGGCCTTGAGGCGACGGACCTACAGAGGTCGGAGCATCAGTGGGAACGTACGTCGGAGCATCGCTCGGGAGCCGGGCTTCCGGAGACGAACTCTCGCCCGCGAACGGCGTGCGCACTCCACCGTCGCCCCTTTTGGGGACGTCGTCGTGCGGGGGAACTCTTCTCTGGTTATCGATGATCCCGCGCTCCCACCGCTGCGCACCTTCAGAAGTCCCTGTGCCGTTCAGTTTTCTCCGCAGATCGCCTTAAACGAGGAGGCTGTGGTTACCTGACGCCTTTTCCCTCCAAGGGAATTCTGAAAATGCCAAATGCAACAAACCCCACGAATTATCTGCCGTCGAGGTTTTGAATGTCGCCAGTATATACCGGAGGTAACCATGATGCAGGGCCTGCCGTGCTCAAATGGGAACTGCCTCCCCCCGGCCAGCCCCCAGGCAAATCTCCTGAATAGTGCGATCGATGAGGACAACGTATCTGGAGACAGCGATTCCGCGTTTCACTGCGATACGTTTGACATTAACGGATTGATTCGCTCAAATTTATCTATTATTTGAGAATCTGCTGCTATTCTGCCCGGCGTTCGCGAAAACAACCAAGGCTCTCTGACGCCGACTCCTCCATCTTTCTCCGCAATTTTCGGTTTTCGACGAGGGCGAAATGCTGCTGGCTGGTAAACGGTTGTGGGCGGGCGTGCTCTGCATCCTGGGTCTTTGCGTTGTGCAGGCCGGAGCGCAGGTGACGGCGAACTTGTCTGGGCGAGTAACCGACCCTTCGGGGGCGGCCATTGCGGGCGCGACGGTGACGGCGAAGGATACCGATACAGGGATATCCCGGACGACACTCACCAGCCAGACAGGCCAGTATGAGCTGTTTGAGCTTCCGGTCGGGCACTACGAGGTCCGGGCCAGCAAAGATGGCTTCGCCGATAAAGTGCGCGCGGGCATCGTGCTGGTGGTCGGACAGGATGCCACAGGGGACCTGGCTTTGGGGCTGGGGCAGCTGAAACAGCAGGTCAACGTCAACGAAAATGTCCCGATTGTAAATACATCAACCCAGGATATTTCCGGACTCGTCGGCGAGCAGCAGGTGAAACAGCTTCCTCTCAACGGGCGCAGCTACGATCTCCTGCTGACCCTCAACCCGGGCATCGTGAACTTCACTTCGCAGAAGACGGGCGGCACTGGCGTCTCAAACTCGAGCACCGGGAACAATTTTTCCGTATCGGGGAACCGGCCTCAGCAGAACCTCTTTCTACTGAATGGAGTCGAGTTCACAGGAGCCGCGGAGAACAACATGCAGCCCGGTGGCACAAGCGGGCAGCTGCTGGGCGTGGAGTCCGTGCAAGAGTTCAACGTGCTGCGCGACTCCTACGGAGCCGAGTATGGTAAGCGCCCCGGCGCACAGGTGATCATCGTTACGCAGTCGGGGACGAACCAGCTCCACGGTTCAGCGTACGAGTTTCTGCGCAACAGTGCGCTGGATGCCCCGAACTACTTCGACCAGGCTGGGCCTCCACCCTTTCAGCGCAATCAGTTCGGAGGCGCACTGGGTGGTCCTTTGAAGCGAAACAAAGCCTTTCTCTTCGCAAATTACGAAGGCCTGCGCCAGAATCTCCATCAGACGTCGGTGGCGTTCGTGCCCGATCTGGCATCGCGGGCCAAAGCGGTGCCCAGCGTGCAGCCGCTGCTCAACCTGTGGCCGACACCTCCGGCCGATGCTCCTGATTTCAATGGAATCGCGCAGGTCTTCAGCAGCCCTCTGCAGACCATTCACGAGAACTTCGGGACGGCGCGCTTCGATCTGTCATTCTCGCCGAAGGACACCTTCTCGACCGTGTATACCATCGACGACGGCGCCGATTTCACCGCAACAACAGCGAACCCGTACAGTGCAGATGTCGTCACGCTAAGAGAACAAGTGCTGAGTCTTGACGAGACGCATGTCTTCTCGCCCTCGCTGCTCAATGTGGCACGCTTCGGCTACTCGCGCGCGGGCTACTACTTCACCGGCGAACCTACGCCGGGCACGCCGGCTGTCGGAGTTCCCGGGTTTATCGCCGGACGTCCCGTAGGCGCCGTGGTCGTTGGTGGCAGCGCAGCCTCGAATCCGCAGGCACAGATCGGGCTCGCCGGCAGCAACAACGGAAGCAATCTCCCGATCGCACGGAACCTCTTTACCTATGAAGACCGCGTGACCTGGTCGCATGGGCGAAATCAGTGGAGCTTCGGCGGCTGGTTCCAGAATTTCCAGTCGAACGAAAATATCAACCTCAGCCAGTTCGGACAGGCGACATTCACCAGCCTGCAGACATTTCTCACTGGAGTGACCAGCAGCTTCCTCTACTCTCCCGCGCCGACGGAGATGAACTGGCGATCGTTCTTTGGCGCGGTTCATGCGCAGGATGTGATTCGAATAAATCCGAACCTTACGCTGAGCCTTGGATTTCGCGGAGAATTCTCGACCGGTTGGAACGAGGCTCACGGTCGGGCGGCAAACTACACATTTACCGACGGCGTGATCTCGAGCGAGCCCCACATCGGAAACCATGCCTTCACCACCAACAATGCGAAGTTTCTGGCTGAGCCACGCATCGCATTGGCATGGAGTCCGCGGCCGGACAAGACAGTGGTTCGCGCCGCCTTCGGCATGTACAACGAGCTGCTGGACGACCTCGGGTATCGCATGGACCAGAATGCGCCCTTCAATCCGACGTACAGCATTGCCGCGCTCCCAGTCGCGCAGTTGCCCATCGACCCATCCGCGCCCGTGCCTGCGAAGGCACTGCTCGTTCCGGGCGGCGTTCAGCCCAACGTGAAGATGCCGACCCTGATTTCCTACTCGCTGCGAGTGGAGCAGGAGATTACGCCGAATACTTCTCTCACCGTGGGATACGTCGGCTCTCACGGCTACCACGAGCTGATCGGTGTCGACGGGAATGTGCCGGTACCGACGATTTGTCCGGCGTCGCCATGCCCCGGGGCCTATCCGGCAACTTTCCCCGCGCCGCTGGCGCACTCTGCCATCCCGGCCGGAAGCTACTACATTCCAGCGGGAACTCCAAAGGGCAATCCGACGCTGGCGAATACCTGGACATATTTTTCCTGGGGCGACAGCAGCTACAACTCCTTGCAGGTCGATCTGAACCATCGCTTCAGCCATGGCCTGGCGCTGCGCGGCGTCTATACCTGGTCGAAGGCCCTCGACGATGGAGATTCGCTGAACCAGACGACTGCCGGAAACGCGCCCGGTCTCGTCTCCAATCCCTATGACATTAGCGCCGACTGGGGACCGGCGACCTACGACGTAAGAAATATCGGAGTGATCAGCGCCGTCTATCTTCTGCCTATCGGGCGCGGCAAGACGTTCGCAAACGATCTGCAGGGTTTCGCGAACGGGGCTGTGAGCGGATGGTCAGTCAACAGCATTTTCACCGCTCAGTCGGGCTTCCCCATTACGCCACAGCTCAGCTACAACCCCTCGAACGATGGAGACACACGCAACCCGGTGCGGCCGTTTGTGAATCCTGATTTCCATGGCAAAGTGATTCTCGGCACGCCTGCGCAGTGGTTCAATCCGGCTGCGTTTCTTGCTCCTCCGGCGAACAGCGGCTTCTGGGGCAACGCGAGCCGGGATTCGCTGAGCGGGCCGGGGCTGGCCACGTGGGATTTCTCCGCCCTGAAAGACACGACCCTTCACGAGCGGTTGACATTGCAGTTTCGCGCCGAGCTCTTCAACCTGCTGAACAGGGCCAACTTCAACACTCCGAACCTGATCGTCTTCACTCCGTCGGGTGTCTCGGGAACGGCGGGCGCAATCACCAGCACGTCCACCACTTCGCGGCAGGTGCAGTTTGCTCTGAAGCTGCTTTGG
Organism: uncultured Acidobacteriaceae bacterium; assembly: GCA_963724375.1. Taxonomy (GTDB): domain Bacteria; phylum Acidobacteriota; class Terriglobia; order Terriglobales; family Acidobacteriaceae; genus Silvibacterium. The sequence goes on along the minus strand of CAVRUM010000014.1, from coordinate 265,804 downwards.
TAAAGCCGATCTACTCGGAAAGGATCGGCTCCGGCACCTCTTCGGCCTTCGGCCCGAGATGCTTGTGACTCTGAAGGAAGCGGACGCAGGCGTTCCAGCGAAGAATGGCATCGTCATTGCCTGCTGGACGAAGGCGCTCGGCCTCTTCGAAGAGGTGCAGCGCTTTGAGTAGCCAGTCATAGACGTAGTTCGAGGACCCGGGGCCGCCCGTGCTGACGCCAGCCTTCGCGCGCCGCTCCCACGCTATGCCGGAGTAGTAGGCGCGGTCGTACGGGGAGTCAAGGGCGGGAATCGCTTCGATAGCGCGGGTGAACGATGCGGGCTCGTTCGGTATCTCGTCGGTGAGCGAGAGGACGAGGCTCACGCGCGCCGCGCGATTCACAGGATCGACGTCGAGGATGTCGCGGCAGATGCTCTCGGCCTCGTGAGGTTCGTTCAAGAGACGGTAACGCTCGGCCTTCGCCAGAGCGGAGTCGATGCTTTCGTGGGAGATGGGCTTGAGGGTGAACATACAGCGCCTTCTTTCAGATGATGTGGAAGATCTGCTTCAGCGGATCGAAGAAGCGGTCGACCACCCGCTCCTTGAGCGGGATGATTGCGTTTTCTGTAATGGTGATGGACTCGGGACAGACCTTGCGGCAGCAGGTGGTGATGTTGCAGTAGCCGATGCTGTGCTTCTTTCTGAGATCGGTCACGCGGTCCTCGATATCGAGTGGGTGCATTTCGAGTGCGGCTGCATACACGAATAGACGCGGACCGATGAATTCGTCCTCTTTGTGGTGCTCGCGCAGCACATGGCAGACGTCCTGACAGAGGAAACACTCGATGCACTTGCGGAACTCCTGCACGCGCTCGACGTCAGCCTGCTGCATGAGCCACGTTCCGTCTTCGGTGTCGGGCGAGCGTGGTTTGAAGGGCTTGATCGTTTTCTTGGCACGGAAGTTCCACGAAACGTCAGTCACGAGATCGCGGATAACCGGAAAGGTGTGCATGGGCTCGAGTGTGATCGGCTCGTCGAGGTTGAGCTTGCTGAGACGGGTCATGCACATGAGCTTCGGCATACCGTTGATTTCCGCCGAGCATGATCCGCACTTGCCGGCCTTGCAGTTCCAGCGCACAGCGAGATCAGGAGCCTGCTCGGCCTGGATGCGATGCACAGCGTCAAGCACGACCATTCCTTCCTCAACACCCGTGACGTAATCGATGAAGCCGCCGTTCGTGGGGTCTCCGCGCCAGATGCGAAACGTTGCCTGCGTGGCCATTTGAGTCGCCTCCTATTTCATCTCCTCAATGACGGCTTTGAGTTCGTCCGGGATCGGGGGGATGGGACGCTTTTCGATGAGCATCTCTCCCTCCACGTCTCCGCGCTTGACGATGATGTTGTGCTTGCCCCAATCAGCGTCCTTGTTGGGGAAGTCTTCTCGGAACTGAGCGCCGCGGCTCTCTTTCCGGAGCAACGCTGCGTGAGTGACGGCTTCGGAAACGACGAGCATGCTCGAGAGGTCCATCGCCGTGTGCCATCCATTGTTGTATTGGCGATTGCCGCCGATGCCAACGCGGGCCGCGCGCGCATCAAGCTGCGTGATCTTGTCGAGAGCCTCCTCCATTTCGCTCTCAGTGCGTACGATGCCGACGAGGTCCTGCATGGTGTCCTGCAGGTCGTACTGGATCTGATAAGGGTTCTCGCCGGAAAGTCCGCGATCGAAGGGCTCGAGAGCCGCGGCTGTGACGGTCTCGAGGTGATCTTCGTTGACGGCCGGCAGCACGCCGTTGGTGCGGGCGAATTCAGCGGCATAACGGCCCGCCCGGCGTCCGAAAACGACGAGGTCCGAGAGCGAATTGCCGCCGAGGCGATTCGCGCCGTGGAGTCCCGCGGCGGCTTCCCCCGCAGCGAAGAGGCCGGGGACAGTGGACATCTGCGAGTCGCCGTCGACGCGGATACCGCCCATCATGTAGTGCGTCGTCGGACCGACTTCCATCGGCTCCTTCGTAATGTCGAGATCGGCGAGCTGCTTGAACTGGTGATACATGCTGGGCAGCTTGCGCTGGATATGCTCCTCGGCTTTGGGGAGGCGTTCCTTAATCCAGGCGATGTCGAGAAAGACGCCGCCGTGCGGAGAGCCGCGCCCAGCCTTGACTTCGCGATTGATGCACCGCGCAACGTGATCCCGGGTCAGCAGTTCAGGCGGACGCCGCGCATTCTTGTCGCCCTGTGTATAGCGCCAGCCTTCGTCTTCATTGTCGGCGGTCTGCGCTTTATACAGATCGGGGATATCGTCGAACATGAAGCGGCGGCCTTCGCTGTTGCGCAACACGCCGCCTTCGCCGCGCACGCCTTCGGTAACTAGAATTCCGCGCACGCTGATGGGCCAGACCATTCCGGTGGGATGAAACTGCACAAACTCCATGTCCTGCAACTCGGCGCCGGCCCTGTACGCAAGCGCGAGGCCATCCCCGGTGTACTCCCAGCTGTTGCTGGTGACCTTGAAAGCGCGGCCGATGCCTCCGGTGGCAATTACCACGGCTTTCGCCTGCCAAAGACAGAAGTGGCCCTTCTCGCGGTCATATCCCACCGCCCCGGCGACACGGCCCGAATCCATCAGCAGATCGAGCACCGTGCATTCCATGTGCACTTGCATGCCGCAGTGGATGCCGTGGTCCTGGAGCGTGCGGATCATCTCCAGTCCGGTGCGATCGCCCACATGCGCAAGCCGGGGATATTTGTGACCGCCAAAGTTACGTTGCAAGATGCGGCCGTCTTTCGTGCGGTCGAAGAGCGCCCCCCATGCTTCAAGCTCGCGCACGCACTCAGGAGCTTCTTTGGCGTGCAGCTCCGCCATGCGCCAATTGTTGAGGTACTGGCCTCCGCGCATTGTATCGGCGAAGTGCACCCGCCAGTTGTCGCGGTCATCGACGTTGGCAAGCGCTGCGGCAATGCCGCCTTCGGCCATGACGGTGTGCGCTTTACCGAGCAGCGATTTGCAGACAACTCCGACCTTCGCGCCGTTGGCTGCCGCCTCAATCGCAGCGCGCAAGCCTGCACCGCCCGCGCCGATCACCAAAACATCGTAGGAGAAGCGCTGGAACTCCGGCACTAGAGGATTCTCCAGTCGTGCCAGATACCCATCGCGCACAGGCGCACATAGATGTCGGAAAACCCGACCCAGAAAAGACTCGCCCAGGCCCATCTCATGTGTCCGCGGTTCAAGCAGCTCACGCATTCATACATCTTGTGGCGGACAGGATGGTCGGAGATGGTGTCGAGGCCACCTCCAACAAGATGCCGGAAGGCGTGGCAGCCGAAGATGTATCCCGCGAGCAGGATCACATTCACGACGAGAACCAGAGTGCCGATACCGATCCCGAAATGGCCGTCGAAGTTGAAAGCGACGATCGCGTCCCAGACGAGAAACGCCCAGACAATATAGGAAAGCCGCAGGAAATTGCGATGAAAGTTCTGCAGGATGAGCGGAAAGCTGCGCTCCCCGAGATACTTTTTGCGCGGCTCGCCGACAGCACACGAAGGCGGATCGGCCCAGAACGATTTGTAGTACGCGCCGCGATAGTAGTAGCAGGTCAGGCGGAATAGCCCCGGTATCCAGAGAATGAAAAACGCCGGGGAAAACGGCAGGAAGCTGGGATACCAGTGCGGCTTGGGTCCGAAGAGCGCGTGCGACGAGCTGCCGAAGAGTTCGGGCGAATAGAACGGCGAAATATAGGGACCGAAGGTAAAGTAGGTGTTTTGCCACGCCGCCCACGTGGAATAGACGATGAAGGCGCTGAATCCGAGAAAGACGAGCGTTGGTGAGAGCCACCACGCATCGCGTCGAGACGTCTGGCCGAATCTGCCGTCTTTCCAGACGACATCAGGAGTCGCCATCTTCTCCCCCCACAGCTTTGGCCCGGCAAGAAGAGGCCACTTCGCCGTTGGCACGGCATCATACAGACTTCAATCCATGACCTTCAAGGCGCTTTATAGCGCCGGCTTTGTCTGAATGTGTTCCGGTTGCAGTCCGATGCCGACGAAGTGTGCAGCGGTGCGCTGAAATCTCGGCAGGGCAGTCGCGATGCGCAGCAGAAGCGCCGGCTTGATCGGTCCAGGATCGCGCAGCACCTTGTTGAGCACACGATGCGCGAGCACCTGCACTCGCTGCGTATTGCGCACCGCGCTCTCCCGGTATCGCTGCACCTGCTCGAGATGCTCCTCGGTGAGCGTGCCCGAACGGAGCGGCTCAGTCAGCATGTTCGCCGTCGCAACCGCGTCCTGCACGGCGATGTTGATGCCGATTCCGCCGACCGGCGACATGGCGTGCGCTGCGTCTCCGATGCAGAGCAGCCCCGGCCGCGACCAGCGCTCGAGCCGGTTGATCTGCACCGACAGCAGTTTCACCTTGTCCCATGAGTCGATCTCGGCGGCACGGGCGGCAAGAAAGGGCACGATGCGCTCAAGGTTCGCGTGAAACTTGTCGAGTCCGTCATGCTGTATCTGATCGAAGGTGCCCTTGGCAATGATGTAGGCAGTCTGAAAGTAGTCGATGCGGTTGATGAGTACGATAAGGCGGCCGTAGTTGACGAATCCCATCCCAATCTCCGGGTCGGAAGGTTGCCGCGAGATGCGAAACCAGAGCACATCGATCGGTACGCCGTCCTCCGTCAGTGGCAGATGAGCCGCCTCACGCGAGACCGCATGGCGGCCATCGCACCCCACGGTGAGGTCGGCGCGGAGTTCCTGCGGGCCGTCAGGGGTCTTGGCGCGGGCGCCTTTTACGACCCCGTTTTCTTCGATGAGTCCGGTCGCTTCCCATCCCATGCGGAGGGTAAAGCTCGGGTAGCGTGCCGCCTCCTGGGAGAGAAAGTTGAGGAGATCCCATTGCGGCATCAGAGCGATGAATTTTGCGTGCGTGGGAAGGTGGGTAAAGTCGCCGATCTCGAATCTCTCACCGCCCACCATTGCCGCAATATGGTTCACCTCCGTGTGGCGGATTTCGAGCAGCCTGTCGAGCAGGCCAAGTTCGTACATCAGCTCCAGCGTCGAGGGGTGAATTGTGTCGCCGCGGAAATCGCGGAAGAAGTCCTTGTGTTTCTCAAGCACCATAACCGGAAGCCCGGCCCGGGCGAGCAGGAGTCCGAGCATGACGCCAGCCGGGCCTCCGCCGATGATGCAGGTGCTTTGCATAGCGACACTCGTTGGTTGAGATGCGCGGACGCGATCAGTTGATAGACGGTTCGCTCAGGCGCAGCACCAGGCACTTTGCTGCGCCCCCGGCCTTCAGAAACTCGGTCAGCTTGACCTGGACCACGGTGAACCCGCGAAGTTCGAGCTTGGCGCGTAGCCGCGGGCTGATCTCGTTGAGCAGGATCGTCCGTCCCACGTTGACCGCATTGCAGGCAAACCGGAGTGCGTCGGCCTCGTCGACGACAATGCGCCTCGACCGGGAATAATGCGCCTCGATCAGCGCCCGCGATGACTGGTCGAAGGCCGGCGGATAGTACATCAAGTCTCCGTTCGACAACGGGCAGAAACAGGTATCGAGGTGGTAAAAGCGGGGATCGATCAGGCCCAGCGAAAGCACTTCGACGTTCCACGTCTCGGTCAGATAGTGATGACTCGCGGCGCGGGTTCGCAGGCCGTGTCCGGCCCATAGACGGCGGCCTCCGGCATCAAAGAGCGCGTCGCCCTCGCCCTCAAACGGCGTGCCGCGTGGAATCTCGCGGATCGAAAAGCCGGAGTCCGCGAACCATTTGCGGAAATGCGGCTCCTCACCCTGCCGCTCGGCATGGTGAAAGCTGCTGAGTGCGACGATTCCGTCGCGGACAAGTCCGGCGTTGGCGGTAAAGACCATGTCGGGCGAGCCGGGCTGAGGTTCCACAAACAGGACGTCGGCGATCTGTGCGAGAGCAGCATGAAGCTGCTCCCACTGCGTCGCGGCCTGCTCCCGCGACGACTGGTGAATATTGCCCTCCATCCAGGGATTGATGACGTAGTTGACGTCGTAGAGCTTCGGCGGACACATCAGAAAGGCGGCTCTGGGGCTACCCATGCGGCTCTCCATGCCAGAGTTTCCCCCGACTCTGGCGAGTCGTCAATATGAAAGAAAATACAGGCCCAAACGAATAAACATGCAACGTGAATTGTGCTAAGGTATTGTATGACGATCAACTGATTGATTGACATTTATCAATCAGTTGATTAATGTGTGGGGATGGGTAAGTCGCCTGTTGAAATCCACGACCAGTTTTCAATTCATGAGTACTTTAAGCGTCTGTTGAACCCGGTCGACGAGGCCGGCCGCCGCAGGACTGCGCTGCTGCAGGCGACCTTCGACGTCATCGCCGAGGCTGGCTTCGAGGGACTCCGTACACGGGCCGTGGCGGAGCGCGCCGGGGTTAATGTAGCGACGCTGCATTACTACTTTCCGACCAAGCAGGCGCTGATCGAGGGGCTGGCGCAACTTCTCGGGGCGAAGTTTGTGCTGTTGCACGGGCCGGCGCCCGAGCCGACTGGATATCCGGCTCTTGACCGGCTGCGGCAGGAGTTCTCCGACGGGCGCTACTACTACGAGCATGAGCCGAAGATGCTGCTAGTGATGGAAGAACTGGGGCTGCGGGCCAAGCGCGATCCCGAGGTGCAAAAGGTGGTGGAGATGATGTACGGCTACTGGCGTCGCGGGCTCGAAGAGATGGTGGCGGCGGGGATTGCCGGCGGGACGTTTCGCCGGGAAGTGGGCAACACAGGGGCGCTCGTGATGCTGATGTGCATGCTGTCGGGCGCACAAAGCTGCCGCGGAGATGAACTGGATGCGTTGCAGCGGGGTATCGAACGATGGCTGTTGAGCGAGGAAATCTGGAACGCAACAAGAGGAGCGGAAAAATGAGCGGGCGTGATTTATCTGTGATGGTGATCGGCGGCGGCATCGGCGGGCTGTGTCTCGCCCAAGGGCTGAAGAAGGCAGGCGTAAAGGTCGCGGTTTACGAGCGCGACGAGACGCCGGCATCGCGGCTACAGGGCTTCCGCGTACACATCAGTCCCCAGGGAAGCCTGGCTCTGCATGATTGCCTGCCGCCCGAGCTGTGGATGCTTTTCGACAACACAGGCGGCGCGTTTACTCATGGATTCACGATGATGACCGAGCAGCTCGGCGAGCTGCTGCACATATCGGGCGACGACGACCGCACGGCGAATGAACCAGTCGCACGGCATCGCTCCGTCAGCCGCATCACACTGCGTCACATTCTGCTGCGCGGGCTCGAAGATGTCATTCACTTCGACAAGCGATTCATTCGCTATGAGGAAGCGGGGAGCCGGGTTATAGCGCACTTCGCAGACGGCAGCACCGCGGAAGCCGATGTCCTCGTGGCTGCCGACGGAGTCAATTCGCGGGTGCGGCAGCAATACCTGCCGCATGCCGAGCCCATCGATACGGGAGTGATGGTTCTCGGGGGGAAGGTTCCGCTCACCGATGGCGCACTCGCACTGCTGCCGCCACGGCTGTTGGACGGGCCGGTGATCGCGTTGCCTCCGGAGTCGGCAAGCCTGTTCATGGCTGTGTGGAAACGCCAGTCTGGCAGCGACCGCTATCTGCGGTTGATGGGAATCGACCAGGAGATTCCCGAAGATGAGGACTATTTGATCATGGGCTTCGGCGCCCAACGCGAGTATTACGGCTTTCGCAGCGATCCGTCGACGCTACGCAGCGCGGAACTGAAGAACACGCTCCGCCGCAAAGTCGTCCGCTGGCATCCCACGCTGCGCAAGCTGGTCGAATTACTCGACGAGAACGAGATGGTGCCCTCGCGCATCCGGACCTCGCAGCCGGTGGAACCGTGGCGGCCGACACGAATCACGCTGCTCGGCGATGCGATTCACAGCATGACCCCATATCGCGGCATCGGTGCAAACATTGCGCTGAAGGACGCGGCGTTTCTCTGCGCAAGATTGATAGAGGCAGATCACGGTGACAAGCCGCTGCTGACGGCAATTGGTGAATACGAGGCTGCCATGCGCGAGTACGGCTTTGCTGCGGTCGCTGCTTCACTGAAGTCGATGGAACAGTCGACGGCGCGCAGAGGCCGCGGCTTCGCAGTGGCGAAGACAGCGATGCGCGTCATGAATGTTGTCCCGGCCTTGCGCAGGCGAGTAATGACAGCCTGAAGCAAACCAAAGCTAAGACCCTGCATTCGTCACAATTTTCGGGCGTTCCTCTTGACAATCGAGAGGAATGCCCTTATTACTCTAGATCATCTAGAGGAAAGCTGTGTCGAAACCTCAAAGTGAAAACGGTCCCCCGGCGGACCTCGTTGCCGGAACGCTGGACATGCTGATTCTGAAAACGCTCGCCCCTGGGCCCCTGCATGGGTACGGAATCTCAATCCGCATCGAGCAGATGAGCAAGGGCGTTTTCCGCGTGAATCCGGGATCGCTGTTTCCCGCCTTTTCCCGGCTGGAACGCGCAGGACACGTAAAAGCCGAGTGGCGGTCGACGGAGAACAATCGCCGTGCGAAGTACTATGCCCTGACCGAGCGCGGGCGCAAGGCGCTCGAAAAAGAAACGCGCGAATGGGGCAGGCAAACGGCGGCCATCGCCCGGATTCTCGAAGCCTGAGCACGCGACGGAGGAATGCATGGGTGCATGGCGAAGCATAGTCAGCGGCCTGAAGGCGCTGCTTGGCAGAGAGAAGCGGAATGCCGAGCTGGAAGATGAGCTCCAGGGATTTCTCGATGCCGCCGTGGCAGACAGAATCCGGCGGGGCATGAGCCCGCAGGATGCTCTGCGCGCGGCAAAGATGGAGATCGCGAGCAGAGACGCCGTGAAGGAGAACGTCTGGTCGGCGGGATGGGAGGCGGCGGCGGATAACTTCTGGCAGGATCTGCGCTACAGCATGCGTATGCTGCTGAAGAGCCCGGGCTTTACGCTGGTTGCGGTTGCGTCGCTGGCGCTGGGGATAGGTGCGAACACGGCTATCTTCACATTGATCAACGATCTGCTCTTCAAGTCGCTTCCGGTACGCGATCCGCAACAGCTGGTCTCGTTTGGAAAGTCATTCGGCGGCGGACAGGTCGACGGAATCGGGGCCAGGGATTTTCCGCTGGACATCTTCACCTACGACCTCTACCAGCGGCTGCAGAAGGAGCAAGTCGAGGGGCGAGCACCGTTCAACGGCATCTGCGGTTTTGCAAGCTTCTGGACACAGGTGAGTGTGCGGGCGGGCACCACGGCAGGTGGGCGGGGAAGCGAAGCAGCAACGCAGGCGGCGGGGCATCTGGTGACGGGCGACTTCTTCACGGTACTTGGAGCCGAACCACTGCTGGGGAGAACGCTTACGCCCGCAGATGCAGACACGCCGGGGAGAAGTCCGGTGGCGGTGATCAGCTACCGCTATTGGCAGCAGATGTTCGCGGGCGATCCGGCAATTGTGGGTCGGACGATCACGATCAATGGAACGCTGTTCACGGTCATTGGGGTGATGCCGCCGAAGTTCGATGGGGTCGCTCTGGACACACAGTCAATGGATATGTGGCTGCCGATCACCATGCAGCGGGAGGTGATGCTGCAGCCGTCGCTGATCGATCCGCATGGTCTGTACTGGATGCACATGATGGGGCGTAGGAAGCCAGGCACACCGGTGGCGCAGGCACAGGCGTGGGTCACGAGCCAGTTGCAGCGATTCATGATCGATCGCGAAGGGGCGCAGGTGACGCTAGCGCGCAAACAGGAGCTTCAGAAGGCGTATGTGGAATTACTGCCCGGAGGCAGCGGCATTTCGAATCTGCGTGAGATTTATCAGCAGCCGCTGAACATTCTGATGGGCGTCGTGGCGCTGGTACTGCTGATCGCGTGCGCCAACCTGGCGAACTTCCTGCTGGCAAAAGCCGCATCGCGTGAGCGGGAAATTGCGACACGGCTGGCGCTGGGGTCGAGCCGCAGGAGGATCACGCGGCAGATTCTCATGGAGGCTCTGCTGCTTTCGTTTGCCGGAGGCGCGCTGGGGATGGCGCTCGCCTACCTGGGAACCCGCGCGCTGATTCAGTTCATCGCAGCCGGAGCCAAGCATACGCCGCTCGAGGCGCGGCCCGACCTTCATGTGCTGCTCTTCACGCTGGGCGTGTCGCTGCTTACGGGAATACTCTTCGGCCTTGCGCCGGCGTTACGCGTGTCGCGGATCAGCGTCGCGCCTTCGCTGGGCGCGAACGCACGCACGGCCGGGAGCAGCGGGGGGTCCGCGCGGCAGATTGTACCCAGGTTGCTGGTGGTGTCGCAGGTAACGCTTTCGCTGATGCTGCTGGCGGTTGCCGGGCTGTTCCTGCGGACGCTGCGCAATCTCGAAAACCAGGACTTCGGATTCGACCGGCACAATGTGCTGCTGGTGAAATTCAACGCGAAATTTGCCGGCTACAAACCGGAGCAGCTAAATGCGCTGTACGAACAGATGGTGGAAAGGTTCAAGGCGCTGCCGGGCGTGAAGGAAGCGAGCGTTTCCGGGCAGCCGGCGCTGATCGGCGGCAACTGGAATTCTCCCATCCGCGTTCGCGGGCATGACAACGGGCCCAATGTGGACACCGGTACGTCGCTGAATCGCGTCGGGCCGGGATTTTTCGAAACGATGGCCATTCCGGTCGTGCAGGGCCGCGCCATGGCTCCAACGGATAGCGCGTCTTCGATAAAGGTGGCGGTTATGAACCAGAGTGCGGCACAGCATTTCTTTCCCCACGGAGACGCTATCGGTCATGTGTTCACGGTGGATGATCCATCCGTGAAAGGTGAGTGGCAGATTGTGGGCGTGGTGCGCGATGCGAAGTACCATGGCCCGCGCCAGAAGCCGGAGCGAATGACTTATCTGAATGTCATGCAGCTCACTGACGATGACGCTTACGCCTACTGGGTGCAGCTGGCGACAGTGGGCGATCCTGCGACGGTAGCGGGCGAAGTGCGCGCAGCGATGGCGGAGATAGATCCGAATCTGCCGATTCTTGAGGTGAGGACGATTGCCGACCAAGTGGAAGGGTCGATGGGACAGGAGCAACTCATCTCGCAGCTTTCAGGCTTCTTCTCGCTGCTGGCGCTGTCTCTTGCATGCATCGGGCTGTATGGGGTGATGACCTACAGCGTGCTGCGGCGGACGAACGAAATAGGGATTCGGCTGGCACTGGGGGCGCAGATGAGTCAAGTGCTGTGGATGGTGTTGCGGGAATCGCTGGTGCTGCTGGGAATTGGTGTGGCGCTGGGTATTCCGCTGACGCTGGCGGCGACGCGGCTGGTGCAGGCCCAGCTCTTCGGACTGCATGCGTCGGATCCTGCGACGCTGACGGCAGCGGTGCTGTTGATTGCGGGGGTGACGGTGCTGGCAGCATATCTGCCGGCGCGGCGCGCGGCCAGTGTAGATCCCATGGTCGCGCTGCGATACGAATAGCCAAAGAGTGCGATCGCGAAAGGCCTGAGCGCCGCACGCCAATCGCGCAGCGACTGCTCCGGGGCAAGGAAACCCCTTTTGCACCATTGAGCCTCCCGCTGCTCTTCGATGACTATAATTCGAGGATCAGCACCCTTGGACCGCAAGTTTCAGCCTCCGAGCGGCGGGTGCCCATACAGAAATCTTCGGTGTTGGATCGATTCGTCGATTCGGCCATCGGTAACGAAGGCCTATTCACCAGATCGGGAGCGCTCTAAGACATGAATCTAAAAGGCAAAAAAGTGGCTGTTTGCGGGGCTGGAGGTTTTATCGGTGGCCACCTGGTAAAAACTCTACAGGCAAACGGAGCTGACGTCGTCCGGGCTATCGACATCAAGCCCCTCGATGAGTGGTACCAGGTATCCAAGGACGTTGAAAGCCTGTCGCTTGACCTGAAGGATAAGGACAATTGCCTCCGGGCAGCGAACGGCGTTTCGGTGGTATTTCAGCTCGCCGCGGACATGGGTGGCATGGGCTTTATAGAAAACAACAAAGCTCTCTGCATGCTGAGCGTTCTGACCAACACCCATATGATTCTGGCCGCGCGCGACTGTGGCGTCGAGAGGTATTTCTACTCTTCTTCGGCCTGCGTGTACAACGGCGATAAGCAAAAGAATCCGGAAGTGGTCGCGCTCAAAGAGGAAGACGCTTATCCGGCACTGCCCGAAGACGGGTACGGCTGGGAGAAGCTCTTCAGCGAACGTATGTGCCGGCACTTTGAAGAAGACTTTGGCTTGCAGACGCGTGTGGCGCGCTACCACAACGTCTACGGACCTCACGGGACATGGGATGGCGGGAGAGAAAAGGCGCCGGCGGCAGTCTGTCGGAAAGTGCTCGAGGCCAAGCACTCCGGAAATCACGAGATCGAGATCTGGGGCGATGGCAAGCAGACACGCAGCTTCATGTACATCGATGACTGCACCTACGGTACTCAGGCGATTCTTGAAAGCGATATCCGCGAGCCGATTAACCTGGGGAGCAGTGAGCTGGTTACGATCAACCAACTGGTCGACATCGTTGAAGACATTGCAGGGATTCGATTGGAACGCAAGTACAAGCTTGATGCTCCACGTGGTGTGAATGGAAGAAACAGCGACAATACGCTGATCAAGAAGTATCTCGGATGGGAACCATCCATTCGCCTGAGGGATGGTTTGGCGAAGACCTACGAATGGATCGAAGACGAGATGCTGGCGAAATCCCGCACGCTCGCGGGCGCAGCTTCGCGGTAATGCCTTGCGGTGATTGGAAAGGCGATTGTTTCAAGGGAAACGGAGCTGAAGCGGGGCCTGAAGCCCCCCAACCCCGTAGAGCCAGCCGGCCTTCGGCGCTGGCCAAACACCCTTGGATACCCCTTTCGCGCTATTAAGACTCTGTCGGCTCTTGGTTAACATCGTGTCAGACCATCACACCTGGGGATCTGGAAGCAATGAATCTCTACGAATATTTTGACCGTATCTCCATAATTCATCTGCCTGAGCGCAAGGATCGATACTACGCACTGGTGAAGGAATTGCGCAGAATGGGGATTGATATCAGGGGTTCCAAGGTTGACGTTCCCAATGTGCCGCGGCCTGAAGACCCGAATGGATTTCCATCGCGCGGAGTGTACAGCTGTTTTCTAAGCCATCTTGAGATACACAAAAAGGCCCTGAAAGATGGTCTCGATACAGTCTGGGTGCTTGAGGATGACGCTATTTTCAGCAGGCGGATGTGTGGCATCCAGGGAGCGCTAGTTGATACGCTGCAGAATACTAAATGGGACATGTGCTATCTCGGGCACACTTTGACGAAAGAGCTTGCAGGCCAACCCGCCGGTCTCGTACCGCCGGCCGCGGACTTCCTCTGGGCTCATTGTTATGCAGTGCACGCCCGAGTCCTGCCACGCCTCGTACCCTACCTGGAACGAGCGACGGTCCTGCCATCGGGGCACCCGGAAGGCGGCAAACTCCATGTCGACGCGGCCTTCACGCTGTTCCGCCGTTTCAATCCCGATGTGGTTACGCTAGTGAGCAACCCGAGACTGTCGATCCAGAGGGGCTCCTTCAGCAGCCTCAACGACCGACGGTGGTATGACAAATCCGTCGTGGCCCGTCCGCTGGTTTCCGCCGCGCGCAGCATGCGCGATCAATGGTGGAGACTCAGCGCCTGAGTGCGGTTCCAATTCTTCGCTTGTCGTGTGGTGGGCTCCCGACCGTTATCTTTTAGCTAGCCGAGCGATCGCATCGCGGGCGCGGCACTGCATGGCGAGTGTGCCTGTAACCAGGGCTTCTTCAATCAACGGCTGAACCTGCACGAGGAGGCTGGGCTCGCGCCATGCGAGCAGGCCGAGTCCTTCGACGGCGGTGCAGCGTACCACATTCGACGGATCGTAGTAGAGCGGCATCAGCAAGCCCGCTGCGCGCAGCCTGTGAGCTCGGGATTGCGCAACTCGAGCGACAACAAGACCGAGGTGGGCGCGGGTCCTCCAATTGTCTCCTGCTTCCCTTGGCCCAATCTCGCTGAGGAGCCCGAGCAGCCGGTCTATGTGGGGTGCAAGCAGTTGCGGTTGCCTTTCTGCGATGCGGCGCGATGTATCGGCAGCGTGATGCCGGAGGACGGGATCGCGTCCGAAGAGAGCGCGGAGCAGCGGCTTAAGCAGTTGCGGATGGGCGAGGACTTCAGCGGCCGCCCGGCGTGCCTCCGCCAGTCCCCACACAGCAGGGTTGAGTTTCAGGCTGGTCTCGATGACAGGACCGGGCATAGAAAGTGTCTCGGATCGAAGTATAAAGTCGCCCGGCTTACAATCTCCTCATGATCGCGCCGCCGGAGACCAGAGCATTTCGACGGCTGCTGCTTAACTGGTTCGACGAGAATGCGCGCGACCTGCCCTGGCGGCGGACGCGCGACCCCTACGCCATATGGGTTTCTGAGATCATGCTGCAGCAGACCCGCGTGAGCGCTGTCGCGGACCATTACATGCGCTTCATGGAGAAGTTCCCTGCTTTGGACGCGCTCGCCGATGCCAGTGAGGATGACGTACTCGCCACCTGGAGCGGTCTCGGCTACTACCGCCGCGCGCGCATGCTTCACCGGGCGGCCAGATTTGTGGCGAAGGAACTTCGCGGCAGGTTGCCGAAAAGGGCTGTGGATCTGCGTACGCTGCCCGGCATCGGCGAATACACGAGCGCCGCAATTGCCAGCATCGGATTCGGCGAGCCTGTCGCCTGCGTCGATGGCAACGTCGCGCGTGTGATCACTCGCGTCCGAGGCTGGACGGAGCGTAATGCTTCGGCAATGAAGATTCGAAGAGCGGCGGCAGATCTGCTCGACGATGATCGTCCCGGCGACTTCAACCAGGCAATGATGGAACTCGGGGCGACGGTATGTCTGCCGCGGGGGCCGCTGTGTCTGCACTGCCCGGTAGCTGACCTGTGCGCAACGCGCGGAGAGCATCCGGTCGCGGCCCGTAAGAAGATGCGGAGCCAGGCAGCGGCTTTTGCTTTCCTGCTCCGGCTCGGCGAGCCGAATGGCCGCGCGCGGGGAAGGAAAGCAAAAGCAGGGGCCGGGCACAAATCCCGGCCGGCCGAGCCAGCGGTTCTGCTGGAGCAGCGGCCTGCCTCGGTTTCACTCATGCCCGGCATGTGGGAACTGCCCCAAATCGACGCCGCGAAGGTGAACGGCGGCCACCGGCTGCTCGATGTGCGGCACGCCATCACCATAACCAACTACTACGTGACGATCTACGGCTACGACGCCTCCTCGGAGAAATCTCTGCCCAGGACGAAGGCAGTCCGGCGCTGGGTTCAGCTTCAGGATCTGAACGGCCTCCCGTTGACCGGGTTGACGCGCAAAGTCCTGAAGCGTCTGAAGGCATTGCCGGGATATACCGGCCCGGGTCCGGTCGTCGCCTCCGAACAGGTGACACCGGCGTTCTGGCCTTAGAAAATAACTCGGGAGTCTTTTTGCTTTAGAAAGGATTCTCGCGATGGATTTCGAACCGTTCAGGAGCATGATGAAGCAATTTTTCTCTGCATTCGCCTTTGCCCTCCTTCCTTTGGCAGCCGCCATGGCGCAACAGAATCCGGTGCCGGCGATTCCCGGCGTGCCCGAGGCGGCGCGTCAGGCTGCCGCATCCATCGATTCGGAAAAGATTCGCGCGCACGTGCGCTTTCTGGCCGACGATCTGCTCGAAGGTCGCGGACCGGGCACGCGCGGCGCAGAGTTGGCGGCAAAGTACATCGGCACGCAGTTCGCTCTGTATGGGCTGGAACCGGCGGGCGACAACGGAACCTACTACCAGAAGGTCCCGCTCTATGCTGTCCACACTGTCGAAGACCAGACGAAGTTCAGCTTTGTTCCGGGCAAGGGCGCGCCAATCGACCTGACGTACGGCTCCGATTATGTGACTAAGGACCAGACGGGTGCAGCGTCCGCTGATATCGATGCGCCAATCGTCTTCGTGGGCTACGGCATCGATGCGCCGGAGTACCACTGGAACGATTTCGCCGGCGTGGATGTGAAGGGCAAGGTGTTGTTGGTGATCGTGAACCAGCCGCCGTCAGACGATCCCGCGTTCTTCAAGGGCAAGGTCATGACCTACTACGGCCGCTGGACCTACAAGTACGAAGAGGCGGCACGGCTGGGTGCGGTGGGTGTGCTGATCATTCATCGGACAGATCTCGCCAGCTACGGCTGGGACGTGGTGAAGAATTCTCAGGCGATCGAGAAGTCGTATCTCGACGGCGATCCTGACGCAACGCTGAAAGCGGCGAGCTGGATTCAACTCGATGTGGCAAATAAGCTCTTCGCCACGATCGGCAAGACCGCCGATGAGATGATCACGGCCGCAGGCAAGCCCGGTTTCAAGTCCTTCGAACTGCCCGTCCGGCTGAAAGCGCACGTGGCCAGCCGCGTACGCCATTACGAATCGGACAACGTGATTGCGAAGCTTCCGGGAACAGATAAGGCGGGTCCGGATCAGGCGGTGATCTATTCGGCGCACTACGACCACCTGGGGATTGATCCGGACGCCAAAGGCGACAAGATCTACAACGGAGCGGCGGATAACGGCACGGGCTGCGGAATACTGCTCGAATTGGCGCGAGCTTACGCCCAGGCCTCGGAGCGGCCGCCGCACAGCATGTTCTTCGCGGCGGTTACGGCCGAAGAGCAGGGGCTGCTGGGCTCGCAATACCTCGGAATGCACCCGCCGGTTCCGGCGGCGCAGATCTCGCTCGACCTCAATTACGACATGCTGATGCCCATGGGCATCCCCCTCTCTGCAGAGGTGAGTGGAGTGGAGCGGACAACGTTCTATCCCGTGGTTGAGAAAACAGCCAAGGCCTTCGATCTGACACTCGAACCCGACAAGTTCCCCGGAGCGGGGCACTACTATCGCTCCGACCACTTCAGCTTTGCCCGAGTGGGCGTACCGGCTTTCTCGGTCGGTCAGGGAACGCTCTTCGAAGGGCATGATGCGGCCTGGGGCAAGGCGCAGACCGAGGATTACGTCGCCCACCACTATCACCAGCCATCGGATGAATATCACGCCGACATGGACTTTCGCGGCGACGCCAAAATGGCGCGGTTCGGGTTCATTCTTGGATGGGAAGCCTCGTCGCTGCCTAAAGCCATCGGTTGGCAGAAAGGCGACGAGTTCGAGGCGGTCCGCAAAAAGAGCGAAGGAGCAAATTAATAGCGTCATGCTGGCACGCAGTTTTGCCGTAGTGCTTCTTCTGGGATCGGCTGCTTGTTTTGCTCAGGAGACTACGCCGCCGGAACTGCATCACCGGACCCCTGGTGCAGCCGACCCGGCCTCACCGGGCGCACCCAGCGGCAAGCAGAGGGGCACTTCCACCCTGCCTGATTCGGCGTCCGGCGAATACATGCTCGACGAGACCGGATCAGTGGTGCAGATCACGGTCGATAATGGCGTGCTCGACGGCTACATCTCGAAAGTGGTCGAGGGACAGACAACGGCCCTGACCTACTTCTTCGACCGCACAACGATCGATGGCAACCACCTGACGTTTACGACAAGGCACGTTCACGGAATCTGGTACTCCTTTGACGGAGACATCGTTCGGGGCGATGTGCCCGCGAAACAGGAGAACGGCTTCTACAGGCTCAAAGGCGCCTGGGTCATGCACGCCGATGCGGGCCAGACCCAGTCGACCTCGAGGGTGAGCTTCAAATCGACTCCGCGGTCGCAGTGAGTGCCCTAGCTCGCATTGGCCGAGAGATTGTGGGTACGCAGCGCTGATTCAACATGCTGCGCAGAGTCTGAGTGGTCGAGTGGCCGCCCCGGTTGACCCGGCACTTCGAGCACCTCCGCCCTCAAATCCGGGCCGGGATTTCCGGAGAGACGCTCGATTGTGAGCCGCGCAGACGGGGCTCCGAGCGAGGGCGAGAGCCGGGTGGGGTTCCCGGCATTTTCCGGCGCATGGTCAGGGTTCTGTCGTGCTCTCGAAAGGCGCCGGCCGGCCCGGGAATTTCCGTTTCGCACGGCGCAAAACTCAGCAGGCGCTTGAAGTCTCCACGGGCGTAGGCGGCAGCAATCAGGCCGACCAGGCTTCCCATTGCAAAGCCCTTCCAGAAATCGACAGGATTGGTTTCTTCGGCCATTCGGTCTCCTTTGGAGCTTGGGATATACCCCTTTGGAAGCCCGAGAAGCTGGATTCTGGTTGCCTTTAGCAGGAATTTGACGAGGCCCCTCGTCTATTTATTTGCATCTTTATGCTTCTAAGATATATCTTAATGGCAACTCACGATATATCGTGATCGTATTCAAGGAGCAAATCATGTGGGAACAAAGATTTAAGAAGCATTTTGAAGAAGCAGCCGGTCACTGCGGCCCGGGGAAACACTTTCGCGGGGGCCGTGGCGGTTTCTGGGGAGAGATGGGTGAAGGCTGGGGCCGTCAGGGACGCCGTCCCTTTGGGGGCGACTTCGGCGGAAGGTTCTTTGACGGCGGCGAGCTGCGGCTGGTCATCCTCAGCTTTATTGCCGAGAAGCCGAGCCACGGATACGAGATCATGAAGGCCATCTCGGATCAAACGGCTGGCGTTTATGCGCCGAGCGCGGGTGTCATCTATCCGACGCTGAATCAGCTTGAGGATGAGGGCCTGGCAACCGCCATTACAGAGGGTGGCAAGAAGCAGTACACCATTACCGAGGCGGGACGCGCCGAACTGGAGACCCAGAAGGAACGGATCGACGATGTTCTCGGCCGGATCCGGCAGATGGGCGAGGCCTATGGCACCGGCCGCTCGCCGGAGATCATGCGCGCCATGCACAATTTCAAGCTGGCACTGCGCCTGAAATTCGGACGTGGCAATCTGTCTCCGGAACAGATCAGGAAGATTGCAGAAGTCCTCGACACCGCGGCAAAGGAGGTTGAGCGCGTGTGATCGGGACGCAGACGAACCCACAGAGATCATTGGCGGCTACCGATATGCCGATCGCAGAGCGGGAACGTGTATTGGAGCTGGAGACGGAGAATGCGCGGTTGAAGCGGTTGGTTGCCGAGCTGCTGGTGACCAACCAGCTCCTGCGGGAATGCAGCGGGCGCTCCGCGGTCAAGGAGTAGCACCGCGCCTTCAAGGTGGCTTCCGTTCGGCGCTAGTAATAATCCGCGCAGCTCAGATAGTAGCCGCACCTGGCGCAGATAAGCTTGCAGCGCCGTCCGTAGAGGCGCTCGGAACAGTTGGGGCAGTAGACGGAATGATGTTCCTGCTCCGCGCGGTTCTGCTCAGCCTGGGCGGGCTGCTGGCGAGTCGTGGATGAATCGGCCGTCTGCACCCGAACAGATTACAGGACGCAAGACGGGCGCGAACAGAAGTTTGAGCCGGTGTTGCCTTCCCTGCAAATTCGACGAGTGGTGCGCTTCCATTTATGCTCGATTCTGCGGACATTCTGCCTTTGCGGCATCCAATGTTCAGTTACTTTTGCCTAGGCAATTTCCAACCAACCAAAACCAAGGAGTGCATATATGGAGCGCAAAGCGAGCGCAGTGTGGCGTGGCGGCTTGAAAGATGGGAAGGGAACTATCTCAACGCAGAGCGGAGTTCTCAAGGACACCCAGTATTCCTTCTCCACGCGGTTTGCTGACGGCATCGGGACGAATCCCGAGGAGTTGATTGCGGCTTCGCACGCCGGCTGCTTCACGATGGCCCTGAGCGCGCAGCTGGGCGAAGCGGGACTGACTCCGGAGTCGCTTGAGACCAGCGCAACGGTAAAGTTCGAAAAAACAGACGCAGGTTTCACCATCACGGCGATTCATCTGGTCACGCAGGCGAAGATTCCCGGCGCAAGCGAGTCGGCCTTTGAGACAGCGGCCAACAATGCCAAGGCCGGCTGCCCGATTTCCCGCCTGTTTAAGGGCAACACCGAGATCACCCTCGACGCGAAGCTGGTTTAAGAAACCAAAACCTGATATGGAAGCGCCGCGATTCAGTCGCGGCGTTTTTTGTCCCACGGACGGCCTTCAGCTGTTGGAGCGAACGAAATCGCGCAGTTGGCGATTGATGTCCGTAGCCTTCTGGACTCCGCCGTCAAGCATGGTTCGCCATTTGCGCCCGTTTTCGTCGAGCGACAGCGTTCCGAGCAGATAGCTGGTCTGAAGCACTATTTCCAGTGCGTTGCTAAGGTCGTGCGAGAGACGGCGGATTTGCTGAGCGTGCTCTATAGGGATTCGCGGCGTTTCGGTTTCGTCAGCACTCATGCGGAGCAGATCCTCTGCGGGGATAAAGAGAAATAGTGGCGGACTGAATTGACATCAATAGTGCCCTTTGTAACACTAGAAATTGCTGCCAGTCCAGCCGTTCGCGCTGGACATCCCCTGCGTGCCGAAGTGGCGGAATTGGCAGACGCGCATGGTTCAGGTCCATGTACCCGCAAGGGTGTGGGGGTTCGAGTCCCTTCTTCGGCACCAATCCTTTCCAAGCAGTGAAATAGAAGGTTTTTAGCGTTTCGCTTGTCGCCAGCTTATCTGTAGCGCGCGCCTTAAGGCCTGATAGGGGCGTTACCCTCAATTTTCATGACTTACTCGGTCTCCTCTCGCCCGCTCTTTATGCGGGTTCCGGAGGAATCGGGACTCCCTCCACTTCCCATCGATTTCGCCCAAAAGTTCCCACAAAGATTCCACCATCTGCACCTTAGCGGACGAAGGCTAATCTTTATCCTTGCCGATTGCGGGCCGGAACTGTAGGCTGTGTGCGGTTCCCCCCCGACAAAGGTCGACCTATATGCCACAAACTGCGATTCGCAAATCGCTCGCAGTGTGCGTCGTGGCTCTCGCGCCCGTTATCTGTTCCGCGAAGCCGCAGGCGCAGGATGCGGCGAATCCGGCACCCAATTCGGGAGCAGATGTTTACGCCAAGCGTTGCGCTACCTGTCACGACTCGGCAGCGATGCGGGTACCGTCACGCTCTGTTCTGCAGCAGAGAACGAGCGCGTACATTCTGAAGACATTGAACGCCGGCATCATGAAGGAACAGGCCGCGCCTTTATCGGATCAGGAGCGCATGGCAGTTGCGGAGTGGCTGGGCCGCAAGACGGCTGCAAGCCTCGATCCGACAAAGATCGCGAATCCTTGCAAGGCTGGTGATCCGCCGACGGCCGGGGCCGCTGCTTCGTTGTGGACGAGCTGGGGCGGGGGGCTAACGAATCTCCGATTTCAGGCGGGCACAGCGGCGGGTCTCGAAGGAAAGGATGTCGGGCGGCTCAAGCTGAAGTGGGCCTTTGGCGTGCCGGATGTGACCTCAATGCGATCGCAGCCTGTGGTTTATGCCCGACGAGTCATCTTCGGTGGCGGCTCGATGCTCTATTCCGTCGATGCTGGCACGGGGTGCACACATTGGGCAACGGAGCTTCCCGCCCCAATCCGCAGCGGCATCTCCATGGGGTCGCCTGCCGGAAAAAACCTGGCGTTTTTCGGTGATGGCGCTGCGAACGTCTACGCGGTGGACGCAGTTACGGGCACTCCCGTGTGGCAGTCCCATGTGGATAAGCATCCTTCCGCGCTGGTCACGGGGACTCCGGTGTACCACAGTGGCAAGCTCTACGTAACCGTTGCCTCCTGGGAGGAGGGTGTCGCACTTACGCCGGGATACGTATGTTGCACTTTTCGCGGAAGCATCCTTGCGCTGGACGCGAGTTCCGGACAAATCCTGTGGCAGACCTACACAATCGATCGCCCGGCCTCCGAATCCCGCACCAGCAAGCTGGGAACGGCAACCTTGGGGCCTTCAGGCGCGGGCGTTTGGTCTGCGCCCACGATCGATACGAAAAAGAACCTGCTCTACGTGGGAACCGGAGACAACTATTCCGACCCCCCCACCCCCCTGAGCGATGCCGTGCTGGCGCTGGCCCTCGATACCGGCAAGATTGTCTGGTCGCACCAGTTTTCGGCCGGTGATGCATGGAACGTCTCATGTGTTCTTCCCGGCGCCAAGAATTGTCCGGACGCCGGAGGTGCGGATTTCGATTTTGGGGCTTCACCGATGCTGGTATCGCAACCCGGTGGGCACCGAGTACTCATAGCGGGCCAGAAATCCGGCGCGGTTTATGCGATGGATCCCGATAAAGATGGCAAGCTTCTGTGGCACGCCCAACTGGGGACAGGCGGGGTGCTTGGCGGCGTCGAATGGGGTCCCGCTAGTGATTCCGAGCGATTGTACGTTGCGATTTCCGATGAGTCGTTTCTGCCTGTCACCCCGCCGACTCTGGACCCATCCAAGGGCGGCGGTCTGTTTGCGCTTTCGCTGGACAAGGGGAGCCGCATGTGGGCTGCTGCACCGTCACCATGCGATGCGCGCAGACCATGCAGTCCGGCACAGACGGCAGCCATCACTGCAATTCCGGGGGCCGTGTTTTCCGGATCCCTCAATGGGCACCTCCGGGCTTTTTCGACCGCGGCTGGAGAGGTCTTGTGGGACTACGACACGGGACGTGACTTCAACACGGTGAACAATGTTCCAGGACATGGCGGATCGATCAGTGTAGCCGGGCCTGTGATCGTTGGGGGAACAGTCTATGTGCTCTCCGGCTATGACACGTTTGGCGAAGCTCCCGGAAATGTGCTGCTTGCTTTCAGCCTCGACGGGCAGTAGGGAGTGGCGCAGGATCGATCTGCAGGTCGCAAACACTGCGCCGACATCAGGACCTACCTTTCCCTTGCAACCCGCACGAGAGCGCTATTCGTGGTCCGCGTCGCAGGCTGTCGGCGCTGGAAGCTGATGGCATTCGCTGGAATGGGCCCAGCGCCAAAAGTCCAGCAGGATTCCACGTTTACGAGCAAGGAAATCTGATGGCGAGCGCTGCATGGCCTGCGGGAGTCCCGCTGGCACTAACCCGGCTATGCATTTAACAAGGCACTGACCCAATTTTGATTCCAATCGTCCGCGATTGGAATTCAGTCCGTGAGCTTGCCACTCGACCTTCCTGTGGTGTTCAATGATGCGGTCGTCATCGAACGGGCCATAAGCACGAAGAGCCGCATCAGAAGTCAGCGTTCCCTTCCCTCAAGACTGCGTTGCGATTTTCGAAGATGGGGCAGTATCGATGACCGCAATCGTCTACACATTTGCCGCAATTGTCAGCCTCGCCGCACTGGTCGGCCTCGTAGTCCAGTGGCAGCGATACATCGCACATCACTGGTAACGCGCAGCGGGATCGCCTCTAGGGCTGCTGCCAGTGAATCGGCTCTATTGGATCCCGCAGCGGTTCCATTGATTCGGCCGCCGGTGATTCGCGCGACGGCTCAGTGGAAGGCTCCGCCGGTTGGCGCTCCGGTACGAGGGAGAGCGGCGAACGGGGACTCCGGAATCTCGGCTGACGCGTGCCGCCAGGAACCTTCTGGTAGAAGCAGTCTCCCGCCACCGTTTCCGGCGCAAGAACCCACTTGGTCTCATCGCTGGGATACAGGACCGGTTCAGGAGGCAGCCCGAGGTGCGGTTGAGCCGAGAAATTGCCGGGCAGGGAAATTCGAAAGCCGTAGCATCCGCCAACCGGGCAGTCCAAATCCTTGGTGCCAAGAGAGCACACATCGGAGTCTGTACAGTCGGTGCCGGGTTTGCAGCCGCAAGTGTTCTTGTCTGAATCCCAGGAGCAATAAGTCGTCGGCTGACAGAAGGCGCCGCGATTCGCGACGTTCAGATCTGCCTGCTGGCTGAGATCGATCGTGACGGTTAACAGGCCGGACTCCTTCTCGTAGTCGTCGAAGGTGGCCCATGAGCCGGTGCACTGGTTGCCGCACGCCTGGCAATAGGAACTGTCCCCCGAACTCGTGCAGAAGGGATAGGTGGTGTCCGGAATCTGCACCCGGCCGGGCGTCATGACTGCCTTCGCCTCATCCATGCTGAGCCCTTCCCCGATAAACATGCTGTAGGTTTGTTTCGTGTGATTGTTGGCAAAGATCAGGAAGACGTAATAGTTGTTGTTCGGCTGAAAGACAGTGTAGAAGGAGGCCCCGGCGGCAGTCTGGGCATCTTTCGAATTGGTTGTATCGATGTAGTACTTGCCGCGATTCACGGTAAGCGAGCTGCGCTGAGCGTTGCCCTGGCCCATCATGCGTATCGAAGGACGCAGCTTTTTCTCCTCGTTGTCCACCACATATTGGCGATAGAGCGGTATGCCGAAACATCTCGGGTTTGAGCAGCCGCCGCCGAGTTCCGTGCTCGTCCAGTTCCCGCCGCAGTTCGCCATAAGAGGGGTAGCGCACTGCGCCACAACCGCAGTTGTGAGGTGTTCGTACGGACTGGTATTCACGGTGGCGCCGGAATCATTGCCACTCGCGGTCGGAGGCTGCTGTCCGCTGGCGCACTCATCGGTGACTACAGGCTGGTTGAAGAAGACGTCCTTATTGACCGAGATCGTGGTTCCTTCGGGCTCCATGTCTTGTGGACGGTTGGCGAGAAGCCCGGTCAGGCTGCCGTCGTTGTCGGTCAGCTCGGTCTGGCGGTCGATATCGGTGAAGCCATTGCCGCTGAAGATGTTCGGCTCCCATGCGCAGTAGGTGTTCTGGACGGCGGTTGAATCCTCGGTGAAGGAATTCGGCTTATAGAGCGGCTGGATCACGAAGTGACGAATATCTACGCCGTGAGCGGGATCGGTGTTGAATACAAGATTTTCGGAATTGAAGGCCGGAGGATAATAAAAGCCGTTCGGCTGCTTCCATGCAATGGCTGCGTTGGGCAGGATGCATTCGTTCGTCGTCTTTCCAGTGGGCGGATACTGCAGAACACCCTGCGGGTAGCCGTTCATGTACTTCAGGTTGACGCACTCGCCGGGGTTGTTGTTTCCGCCCGGCTTGCATTGAGCGACCGTTCCGATACTTGTTATGTGCACATCGGAATAGATGTTGTTGAGCTCGGCTGACGGTCCGTCGTAAATATTGAAGAGCCGCTGATTGCCGGCGAAGGCCTGATTTTGAAAGGTGACCCCATTCGCGGCCGAAGCGCAGAATAAGCCGCCGTTGGGAGCAAACGGACAGGAGAGACCGTTCGGGGTGAACGGTCCCGCATTTGAGGCAAAGGCGTTGTCGGGAAATCCATTGGCCCCGATGGGCTGCGTGTTCCCCACGAGGATACTGTTCTTGAGCACCGACCAGTAGCCCTGGGCAGCGTCAGACCGGGTAAAGCCGCCGCCGCTGACAAACGTGACGCCTCCGTTCTGCACGTCGGTGATAGCGGAGTTCTCGAGCATGTACCACCAGCCGCGCAGCCAGATAGCGGCAAAGTTGGTCTGTGCCCAATTAAACGAAGTGGTGTAGTGATCGACTACGAAGGGCAGGCAGTACTTCAGGTCTGGACCGGTTCCCGTGGCGCTGCTCGTTCCGGTGCAGACCGTGTTCAGATTGGTACAGTCGCTGGTGAGGTCAGAGCAAACGGTGGTCTTCGCCCTCTGCCCACCCACGTTGGGAAAATCCGCCATGGCAGGCGAGTTGGAGTTCGGAACCGAGAAAAGCTTCGCATCAGTTGATTGGCCATCCCCAACATAAAGCCCATTGCAAACATTGGTGGAACCGACCGTCTGCAGGGAGTTCATCGCGCCACTGCAGGAGTTGCCGGTGAACTTCAACATCGGCACGGCGCCCCACAACGCCGAGGGCCGCTGCATGCCGGCATAACCGGTCCAGCTTTCATACTGCGAAGGTCCGCTGATGCCCTGGGGCAGCATCCAGTAGCACGCGCCGCAGGTTTCCGCGCCAACTGCTGCGTTGTATTCGAAGTCATTCCACATATTGCTGATCCAGAAGACGCTCGGATTGTTGACGTCGGAGTGATACGGAAAGTCGTCCGGCATCTGAGTGCCGACCGTAAGATTAGGATCGTTGAAATTCAGAATTCCCGGAACATGCCGGGGATTGGTCGATGTCTTGGAGGTGTCCGCCAGACCTGCCCGCACCGTGATGCCCACGTTCGAATAGAGGCGGTTGTTGATCTCCGTCGCGTCTTCGAGAAAGAAGCCGTGACCGATCGACTTGTAGCCGACATTGCGGGCCAGCGTAACACCCTGGGTGGCATGCACGGTGATGAAGCGGGTCATGGAGTCGACGATGGATGAATCGGCGACGAAGGTTCCCCGCTCGTTGAGAGTTGCGTTCGGCTGGGGAACGCTGCGGGCCATGTGGAAATGTACCGGATACCGTCCGATAGCACCGCCTTGGCCCAGCTGGTAGAACTCGACGCCCTGCACCTGGTAGCTTTTGAAGCCGTCGCGCACCACAGTGTGTCCGCCGAAGTAGCTGTTTGCAGCCGCCGGGAAGTGGTCCTGATCGCGGGCCACTACTGGCGTCGGGCCTTCCGAGGCAATGCGAATGCTGCGGGTGAGCAGCGCGACGATGGCGCGGGTCTCGATGTTGTTTTTCTTCAACGTGGAGACGCCCGCGAGATTGAGGTCTGGAGCCGGTCCGGCAGTGGGGTGGGCGGTGACAACCGCGTCGTAGTCGTAGGTTTCGCCCCAATGTGCATTCTGTACCTGATTCATCGGCGGCGGCTGGGACGTGTCGATATCGATTCGCGTGCCATTTGAATCCGAAGCAACATCCTTGATGACTAACTCCTCGGTGTGGCCGGGAAGATAGTCAGTACTGGTTACGACGATGTGATCTCCCTGGCCCCATGTGGGCACCGGGCGGTCGACGTAAAGGTAATTTTCTCCGCCTTTGAGTGTCTGGTTCAGGCGCACCCAGCTCGTGCTGGAATCAGCCGGGTTGGTCTCGATTGTTCCGGGGCGTATCCCCTTCCAGCCGGTCAGCGATATTGAACCCCCGGCGGCAACGGCCAGTACCTTGTGGCCGAAATAAGCGCCCGGGATGTCGTTGGCGTCGAATATCTCGTACGGGTAAAAGCATTCTCCCTGGGGAATATACGGGAAGTTAGTCGCGGGCGTGCAAGGCATAGAGGGCATATTGTGGCCGCTGACATTGGGATTCGAATTCCAGACGTTGTCCGGCACCCCGCATTGATTCTTCGAATCGCTCAGACAGGTGATGCTTGGTATAGAGTCAGTGCTGGTTCCCCATAGCCAGATCGTCAACGGTCCTTTAAGCCCGGAAGTTCCGCCAGCCTGGAGGACGCTGTCTTTTTCTACCAGAATGGAATGCGCGTGAAAGTCGATCACCGCATCGTTGAAGGTCAGCGAGCCTCCGTTATAAATGTTGACGTTGCGGTAGACATAAGAGCCCGCAACTCCGCCGCTCGAGCCAGTTCCATCAACGACGCAGGCAACGCCGTTGATGATGAGATCCGTTGTTTGCAACCCGCCGGGAAGGATGTGGCCAGGGTTGCTGGCGGGGTTGCCATTGCCATTGCAATCTTCGGTTGCTGCGGCTTCAGAAGAAGATGTGGCAAGGGCTACGGGAGAATTGTTCTCGGGAGCAGCCGCAAGGGAGTTGGTTGCTGCGTTGGATTGCGCAATCGTCTTTGGAACAAATGCCTGGTTCATCGAGGACGCGCAGCCCTGAACCAGCGCGAGGCTCGCCAGCAGGACTCCGCCAAGGAATGCAGGAGCAATTTGAGGTGGGCGGCAGCTACGCGACTTTACGATATCTTGCCGCGAACAGACGACATTGAAGAGACCAGGCACAGAAAAAGAGAGCATGTGGAATGCATTTCCCTTTCGAGACTCTATAAATGGGCTATCTTGCGCCGTCTCGAAAGAGAGCGCGTTGCCCTGGATGTCTGATTGATGTCTGTAAGAGGAGACCGTGGGAACGGCGCAAGTATAGAAGCAATCAAAAACAGGGTCAATCGAGAAACCCTCTCGTGTTTCCCAGGATTTCGCTCGAAGAGCCGGCGAAACTGTACTCCATTGATCGGGGGGACAACGGGTGCTGTGTTCTCGCCATCCAATCTCCAAAGTTGAACGAACAACTGGAGAACCCACATGAAATTCGATTTGAAAACACTTCCCCTCATCGCTGCTGTGCTCGGAGTATCAGGAGTCGTTGTTGCACAGGGACATGGGCCTTATGTGCCGGTCAATGGATCTTTCGCAGGATCGGGCGCAGCGGCTTACGCGCAGGACTACGACCATCACGACGACTGGGATCAGCCGCCACGCGAGTTCCGCGAAATTCAGCGGCAGGGATTCCACGATGGCGTCGAAGGTGCAAAGAAAGACTTCGACCACCATCGCATGCCGGACGTGAACAATCGCGATGAATACAAGCATCCGAATGTTCCCAAAAGCGACCGCGAGGATTACCGCGAGGGTTTTCGTCGCGGCTACGACGCGGCAATGGCTCACCTCACGGGGCAGCCTTATCGACCGTAGCTCGGCATCCGTTCTACAGGATTGCCCGGTAGCCCTGGTACACCGCTTGGAAGACCGCGTCCCACGATGTGTTCAGGCCGTCCTGACGGGCGGCCTCCCGCATCTCTCTATGGAGCAAGCTGTCGGACATGATGCGTGCGGCCGCAGCGGCGAAGTCCTCGTCGCGAGCGATGAACCCGGTCTCGCCATCGCGCACGATTGAAGGCGGTCCGCCATCCGGCGTTACGATGGCCGGGACTCCGGACGTCAGCGCTTCGAGCACAACATTGCCGAACGTGTCGGTGTGCGAAGGAAAGATGAACAGGTCCATGTTGGCGTAGGCGTGCGACAGGGCTTCGCCGCGGAGAACGCCGGGGAATTCCGCCCCGGGAAGATGCTCGCGAAGCCACGGTTCCTCACGTCCGTGGCCGACAATAAGAAAGCGGAAGTTCGCAAAACCGAGCCCGGCCAACTCTTCTTGCACCCTGGCAAGCAAGGCCACATTCTTCTCCACGGAGAGCCGCCCGACAAAGCCGAGAATAAAAGCATCGTCGTCCCGTTGCCGCCATGCAGGAGAAAAAACCTCGGCGTCCACTCCGCGCTGCATCAGGAAGCACGGCCGGCGAGTTTCCTTTTCGAGTAATTGGCAAAGACCTTGATTGGGCGCGAAAAGAATCTTTGCTATCGAGTAGAAGCGGCCGCTGAAGTAGAGGGCGGAGCGCTCGATCAGATCTGCAACCCGCTCTCGCCGTCCTTCGCGGAAATGGCGCAACAGCCATGTGGCGCGAGTGGCTGCATACTCGTGCACATTGGTGTGCCACGAGGCCGCCAGCGGCAAATGTAAGTGATTGGCCAGGATGACGGCGAGCATTCCATTCTCGCTGGGGCCGGTGATGTGGATGATGTCCGGCCGGAATTCTTCGAGCGTGCGAAGAATGAGCGGCAGATGGCGGACGTAACCGATGTCGAAGGTAAGATCCTTCTCAAGCGCAAAAGAGAAGGAACCGCGCGGCAGCTCGAGTGTAGTCAGGTTCCCCTCGACCAGCACGCGCGGATCGCGCCTGCCCGGGCGGATCATGAGGAACGGCAAATTGCGTTTGCGGACGAAGGCCTCGAACTGGCGGCTGGTGTGGGCAACGCCATTAATCTCATAAAAAGAATCGGGAAAATAGGCGACCCGCGGTTCGAAGACTGCCATTAGCCATCAGCCATTCGGAAATAGAGGATCAGCTGGTTGCAGCGGAATGCAGCGCCTCAGCTGCCAGCCAATACTCGATCCTACATGGCTTGCGGCTAATGGCTAATGACGAATGGCTAACGCTGCATTAAAAGGCTTCTTCGCCGAGAGCAAACTTCAACTCGCGCGACTCGCTCCACGCCATGCGAAGGCTGCCGGAAACCGGCCTGCTGCCCAGCATCTTCACCATGCTGACAACGTAGTGCAGGTACCGCGGCACGCTGCCGTCTTGCGGCCAGAGTTCGGTCAGTGGCCGGATCACGCCATTCGTGTCCGGGTGAAAGACGCGCTCATCCCATGTGCGCGATCCCTGGGGAAAGTCCGGATATGTGCGGATCGCATCCAGCGTGGACTGCAGGATGCGGTGCTTCCAGGGCTCGGCGTACTGCGGCATGAAGAGGACGTGACTGCGCCCCTCGTAGCGAACCTCGTGAACGAACTCGGTGAAGCTGGTCGCGTTCGTCAGGTTCACGTTCGCATTAGGCTCGACACCATGGCGGTCTCCGCCGGAGATGAGCAGCCTGCCCTGTGCCTTGGCCAGCTCTTTCACCTGCCGGTTTTCCTCCCAGCTGCGCAGCCCGTTTAGCTCCAGCGCATGCATGAACTGGCCGTTGACTTCGAGGAAGTTGTGCACCAGCGCGCGGTGTCTCTCCTTGCCGATGATGTAAAGATCCCAGAGCGGGTGGTTGAAGATGATGAGCACATTCGGCAACGCATGCAGCGCCGCGAGGATCTCGGTCAGCCGTGCATCGGAGGGTTTGGCCGTGAACTCCTCGAACGTGCGCATCCAGTCCGCCCCGGTGCCGCTTGGGAGATTGTGGATGCCAAGATGGAATGCCTGATCGGGACCGTAGGGAACGCTCCACTCAACAGATACCGGAATATGCCGGGCCGAAGCCACGGTACGCAACAGCATCGGCGCCTTGATGTTGTCGTGATCCGAAATCGACACCAGCGGAGCCAGCCCGAGCTTCTCCGCAATCTGCCGGCTCTCAAGATCGAAAGCGAGACGCGGAGTGAGGGGCGGGGTCCAGTAGCCGGCCGAATAGTTGAGACGGATTTTATGGATGTCTCGGGCGCGCCTCTCCCCGTAGGCAAGAATCTTCCGAACCAGCGGATAGTCGTTGCCAAAGGTCGCCAGGAAGTCGAGCGTCTCCTTGGACTGATTAGTGTGACTATGCAGCGAGACGCCTGTTGAGTACTCGCTGGCGGCACCGGGATCTTTCCAGAGGTAGGAGATGCGTCGAAGACCGGCCATGGAGCAGCCCTCCCAGGACTTCTGCCCCAAGTATCGGACTGCACCATGAATGTGGCATTACGGGTCCGAGAAAGAACGTTCAAATTGGGTCCGGTGCCAAAATAGACAACAGCGTTTTCAGCGAGATACGTCTCGCGATGCCGTTCCCAGTGCTGGCCCCGGGGTCAAGACCGGGTGTGCGCGATTTCGGGGGCCAGCGAAGCCTCATCTTCGGTGTAAGCGTGGCCTGCCTCGGACTGCAGATGATACCGGATGAGGTTCTCACGCAGCAGCTCAAAAGCCTGGTCGGGTGTATCGGCAAACTCAAAGAGATCAAGATCGCGGGGCGAGATGGTGCCCTTGTCTACGAGAATGTCGAGGTTCACAACCTGCTTCCAATAGGACGAGCCATAGAAGATGATCGTCATTTTCTTGGCGAGCTTCTGGGTCTGCGCGAGAGTAAGGGCTTCAAATACTTCGTCGAGCGTGCCAAATCCGCCGGGGAAAACGATTAGCGCCTTCGCCAGATATGCAAACCAGTACTTCCGCATGAAGAAGTAGTGGAATTCGAAATTCAGCGATGGCGTGACGTACCGGTTCGGATACTGCTCGAACGGCAATCGGATATTCAGGCCGATGGTCTTTCCTCCAGCTTCATAAGCGCCGCGATTCGCAGCCTCCATGATGCCCGGACCGCCTCCAGTGGTGACGACGAAGCGGTGCCGGCGCGACTTCAGGGTCTTCGACCAGGTGGTTAGCAGATAGGCCATACGCCGCGCGTCTTCATAGTAGTGCGCCATTTCCACGGCGGCCTCGGCGCGCCTGCGGCTGAGTTCACTCGCCGTGCCCTTCTCCAACTCAGGCGGGCTCGCCGGCTGTTCCTCGTGCGGAGCAGGCTGCACCGAACCAGTGTTTTCCAGAAGCTCGAGCTCGTGACTGGCCTCATCAAGGGCGCGAAAGCGCGCCGATCCGTAAAACACTACGGTGTCACGGATGCGCTCACGCCGGAAGCGAGCAAGGGGCTCAGAGTACTCGGAGAGGATGCGCAGGGTTCGGCCGTCGGGACTGTTCAGGAAGGCATGGTTCTCATAGGCCAGGGAAGCAGCGGCTAAGGGCTTGGGCGTCCTGGGCATTCAAAACCTAACTCTCACGGTAGTGGATGGCATCGTGGATCGCTATCCAAATATTTAGCAGGCCGAGTCCGGAGACGATACCGCGCGCAATTCCATTGAGAAGGACCGGCGCGAGATGGGGCACAAGCGCGAACAAGCGGTTGTCGTCCCAGAAATGCATCCAGGGCAGAATGACGATGACCAGGCCGAGGTAAAGACGAACAATCACCCGAACAAAAAGATCGAGGCGCTGCAGCCAGCGAGGCGATTGCCGTGGCGGCTTCGCGCCTTCCGGCGTCCTGGCCGCGAGAGGAGGAGGTGGGGGCGCCTGTGGAGAAAAGAGATACGGCTGCTGCGACATGCGATGGATTGATTCTATAGGCTAAGAGATTCGTACGGGTAGCGGGCAGCGCCCCATCCGATGACACTATTTGTCAGCAGTCGCGTAGCGCTTCGGCCGGCGGTTGGCCTGCAACACTTTTTTGCGCAAGCGTAGCGACTTCGGTGTGACCTCTACGAGTTCATCATCGGCGATGAACTCGATAGCCTGCTCGAGATTCATCGCGCGCGGCGGAGCGAGGCGCACGGCCTCATCCGCTGTTGAAGCGCGCATGTTGGTCAGCTTTTTCTCCCGGACGACGTTGACGTCGAGATCGTTATCGCGCGAGTGCTCGCCGATGACCATGCCTTCGTAGACCTCGACACCGGGTGGAACGAAGAGAACTCCGCGGTCTTCCAGGCCTTCGAGAGCGTAGGCCGTCGTGTTCCCGTGACGGTCTGCGATCAGCGCTCCTGTCGGACGCTGCGGAATTTCGCCCTGGTATGGGATGTATCCATCGAACAGCGAGTTCATCACGATAGTTCCGCGGGTCTCGGTGAGAAGTTCGCTGCGGAGCCCGATAAGCCCACGCGACGGAACGCGGAATTCCAGGCGCACGCGGCCATGTCCGTGCATCTTGACCATCTCGCCCTTGCGCGGCCCGAGCCGCTCGATGACCGTGCCTACAAAGTTATCGGGGATATCTACGGTGAGGTGCTCGACCGGCTCCATGAGCTTGCCGTCAATGGTGCGCGTCACGATTTCAGGGCGTCCGACCATCAGCTCGTAGTCTTCGCGCCGCATCATCTCGATCAGGATCGCAAGCTGCAATTCGCCTCGCCCCAGCACCTTGAAGCTGTCCGGGCTTCCTGTTTCCTCGACGCGAATGGAGACATTCGTCAGCAGCTCTTTGTCCAGACGCTCGCGAAGGTTGCGCGAAGTGACGTACTTTCCTTCCCGACCCGCCATGGGCGAGTTATTCACGGAAAACTGCATCGCAATCGTCGGCTCATCGATGACGATGTGCGGCATCGGCGACGGATTCTCGATCGAGGTGATGGTTTCGCCGATCGTGATGCCCTCGACACCGGCGATGGCGACGATGTCGCCAAGCTCCGTGGCTTCGATGTCGGTGCGCTTGAGGCCTGAGAAGCTGAACAGCTTGGTGATGCGTGTCTTTTGGAATGATCCGTCGAGCTTGGCGATCGCCACTTCCTCTCCGGTGCGCAGCGTTCCATTGAAGACGCGGGCAATCCCGAGTCGTCCCAGGTAGTCCGAGTAATCGAGATTCGTGACGAGAATCTGAAGCGGTGCCGTGGCATCGCCCCCGGCGAGCGGAATGGTCTGAACAATCTGCTCAAACAGCGGCTGCAGATCGGCACCCGGTGTGTTGAGGTCCGTCGTTGCGGTGCCGAGCTTCCCGTTGGTGTAGAGCACAGGAAATTCGAGCTGCTCTTCGTTCGCATCGAGATCGATAAACAGGTCGTAGACCTCGTTGAGCACTTCCTGCGGCCGCGCATCCGGGCGGTCTATCTTGTTGATGGTCAGAATGACCGGAAGTTTCGCCTCGAGCGCCTTCGAGAGCACGTAGCGTGTCTGGGGCAGCGGACCCTCTGAGGCGTCGACGAGAAGCATGACGCCGTCAACCATCTTCAGAGCGCGTTCGACTTCGCCGCCGAAATCGGCGTGGCCAGGCGTGTCGACGATGTTGATCTTCTGATCGTGATAGAAGATAGCCGTGTTCTTCGCGAGAATCGTGATGCCGCGCTCGCGCTCGAGCTCGTTCGAGTCCATGACGCGCTCGGCAACAGCCTCATTGGCGCGGAAGGTTCCGGACTGACGCAGCATGGCGTCGACAAGGGTGGTCTTGCCGTGGTCGACGTGGGCGATGATGGCGATGTTGCGAATAGTGCTCACAGGGATGTCCTGGTCTCTTTCTGTAGATGAATGATGGATGTAGATCGCTGCGCAGCCTATCTGGCGCGATCTTCGTCAATGCTTGCGAACAATGCGGCGAGATCGATGCGAATGGGCCCGCCCGCAGCCGTAAAGCTGGCGGTTTCGATCCAGTTTCCGGCGGAGTAGTCGAAGCCCTTGCGGGTTGCGGAATCAATCACCCAGATATTCCGCACGCCCATCTTGCGGTAGTCTTCAAGCCTCACCGAATAGCGAGGGACCCGATCTTCAAGCGATAGAACCTCGATGACCGCGACCGGCGTGATCTGGATGATCTGCTCGCGCGGCGCGGCAACGGACACAATGCAGATATCGGCGATGCGGAACCGCGTCGGTGAGGTCTGCACACGAAGCTCAGGGACGGTGCGAATTCCCCATTCTCTTTTGTGCTGGTTCAGGTAAAGGAGCAATGCCCCTTGAACTTCCGCGTGGTCTAGCTCGCCCAAATTTCGTTCCTCGATAACGCCATCCACATAGTCGCAATCCGGCTGGTAGCTCGTATGCAGATACTCGCTCACGGAAACGGGGAGAGGGGCGGCTGTAGACATGGTTCCACTCGCTACGCAGGCGCAGCTTTTACTCTTTCAGTTTATCAGCCGGATGATCCTACTCGTACTTGAGGGACTCGACAGGGTCCATGCGGGCTGCGCGATTGGCGGGCAGCGTTCCAAACACGATTCCAACAACACTCGAAGTAAGTAGCGCGGTGACTACCGACCACGGGGAGATGGGCAAATTATATGAAGTGAAGAATCGCACCGACAGCGGTACAGCAAGGCCGAGAATCACGCCGACAATGCCCCCGCTCAGGGAAATAAAAACGGCTTCCGTGAGAAATTGCAGCTTGATCTCCCGAGCCGTTGCACCAAGCGATTTACGAACGCCGATCTCGCGAATGCGCGAGCGCACAGTCGCCAGCATGATGTTCATGATGCCGACGCCGCCCACCGCAAGCGTGACGGCAGAGACCAGCAGCAGCACAACCGTCAGGGCATTGGCAATCTGCGCGGCGGTCGTGAGCAGCGCGGTGAGGGTGGTAGCTTTGTAAACCGAGTTCGCCAGATGCCGCGACTGCGCAACGCGCACAATCTCGTTCGCCGCTTCCTCAACATCACTCTGGTCACGGATGGAGAAGAAGATCTGCTTTACGGCATCGGTTCCGGTAAAGTAGCGGCCGACTGAATACGGGATAAGTATCGTCTGATCCGCGATCTCCGATTGCCCAAAGGTGTCCACGCTCTCCCTGAAGGTTCCGATAATGGTGAAGGGGATGCCGCTCAACTGGAACGTCTGATTGATCGCCGCGTCGGGACTGCCAAACATCGCACGTGCAAAGGCATCTGTAACGTTAGCGACATGGTCATGAGTGGCCTCGTCCGCTTCGTCGAAGAACCGTCCGGAGAGCACGATCAGGTTACGAACCTGCCGATACTGAGGCGTGACCCCCAGGACAAGAACATCTTTGGCTACGCCCCCGGGAAAGGTGACGCGATTGTGCATCTCGAGCATCGGCGAGGAAAACGCGACAGCCGGGACCCGCTCGTCGATGGCGCGCTCGTCCTCCCGTCTCAGAAAATCGTTGCGGTTTTCTCCAATGGCCTCTGTGCCGCCGCCCTCGTAATCGAGCACTACCATGTTGGTGCCGATGCTACGAATTTCGTTCAGAATGTATTGCTTGCCGGTCAGACCGATGGTGAAAACGAGGATCAGGGATGCCGAACCGATGACCATGCCCAGCGCTGTGAGGGCATAGCGCACCCGGCTGCTGTTGAAGCTGTCGAATGCAAGCTTGACGATCTCGCTGAAGAGCATGGTCCGCCTTGCACTGGCCAGCGTCCGCTGAAACGATCGCGTGCTGGTCCGAAAGCGGCGGTGCTGATGCTCTCCTGGAGGAGTGACCGGCGGTTGTGTTGGAGTGGTGACCATGGCCAGCCAGAGCGGGAAAGCCCGCATCCTTTTTGATCCTACTCGCCCGGGGCGAGGTTCAGAAACCTGAGAAGGATCAGCCGTATCTTAAAATAAGGATGCTATCCCTCGCGGAGGGATGTGTGAGTGGTTGAAACAGGCGGTCTTGAAAACCGCTTTACCCTAACGGGTAACGGGGGTTCGAATCCCTCTCCCTCCGCCATCAAGTGCAGCCTCCCCAGCCGTATGCGCTCCGCAGCGAAATGCTGTAGGGTGGTCTCTTTGGACCCTGGGGGGAGATGAGCACGCATCACCAGCCGACTTCAGGAAGCTTCGATCTTCGCGCCGCGGCCAGGCAATCGATGGTCGAGCATGGTTTTGAGCCCGATTTTCCGCCGGAGGCGGCGCACGAGGTGGCGGACCTTGCGGCCCATCCTCCAAAACCCGAAAGAAATGCGGTGGACCTGCGGCACCTGCTGTGGTCGTCGGTCGACAATGACACGTCGCGCGATCTCGATCAGATCGAGTATGCGGAAAAGCTCTCAGACGGCGGCGTGAAAGTGCTGATCGGCATCGCTGACGTGGATCTGTTCGTGCCAAAGGGATCGGCCCTGGACCGGCATGCCGGCCTCGAGACAGTTACCGTTTATGCGGGCGTCAGGAATTTTCCCATGCTGCCGGATGAGCTTTCCACCGGGATGACTTCACTGCTCGAAGACGAGGACAGGGCATGCGTGGTAACCGAGTTCGTTGTGAATCAGCAGAACCATGTGAACTCCTCGCGAATTTACCCTGCTCTGGTTTGTAACAAGGCACAGCTGGCATACCCCAGCCTGGGTTCATGGCTGGAAGGCAGGGCGGAAGCTCCCCCGAAGGTGGCCGAATCGGCCGAACTGCAGGCGCAGCTCAAGCTGCAGAACGAGGTTGCACAGCGGTTGCGGGGAGAGCGCCTCGAGCGCGGCGCTTTGACTCTCGAGACGATCGAGGCCCGGGCGGTCATCGCAGGCAGCTCGATCGACATTGTCGCGGAGGAGCGCAATGCGGCTACCGACCTGATTGAGGACTTTATGGTTGCCGCCAACGGGGTGGTCGCGCGTACCCTGCGCGATCAGCAGATCCCGTCGATCCGGCGAGTTGTGAAGATCCCGAGGCGCTGGGACAGAATTGTGCAGCTGGCGGGACAACTGGGAGGCAGGCTGCCGGAGCAGCCGGACTCGAAGGCACTGAATGATTTCCTCTGCTGGCGGAAGGAGAAGGATCCGGACCACTTCGCGGACCTGTCGCTGGCCGTGGTGAAATTGATGGGTCCCGGAGAATACATCCTGGAGCGGGCGGGCGATACGCCAGAGGGCCATTTCGGCCTCGCAGTTGAGGATTACACTCACTCGACGGCTCCAAACCGGCGATACGCGGATCTGGTGACGCAAAGAGTCGTAAAAGCTATGATTGCCGGCGCCCCATCGCCGTATTCGGAGGAGGAACTGGCGGCGATAGCAGCAAACTGTACGAGCAAGGCGACCGCGGAACGGAAGGTAGAGCGTGAAATGCAGAAGCGGATCGCCGCCGTGGTTCTGCGCCATCGCGTTGGAGAGATATTCCGCGCAATCGTAACCGGCGTCACGGATCGCGGGACTTTTGTGCGGACTCTGCAACCGCACGTGGACGGCATGCTTGTTCACCCGCAGCAAGGGGTAGATGTGGGCGATCGGCTGAACGTAAAACTGGTGAGGACAGATCCAGTGCACGGTTTTATCGACTTTGCGGGGGTGCCGTAAGGCGGTATTCAAGAAAATGACTGACGAGTTGCGGCCACACCTGGCCACCCTGGTCGATGACTTTCGCAAGCACGGAAAGGGCACTGCGATTGTTACGTATCAGGGAAATCGCCGCACTGCCTCGACTTACCGTGAACTTGCGGAGTTGACCGATAGATTCGCAGCAGAGTTGACTCGGCGTGGGATCGGATCCGGCGAGCGCGTGGTGCTGTGGGGACAGAACGGTGTCGATTGGGTCGCCGCGTTTTTTGGATGCGTCATGCGCGGCGTGATTGCCGTTCCTCTCGATGCGGCTGGAAGTCGGGACTTTGCCCGTCGAGTAGTCATGGAAACGTCTCCCAAGCTCATCGTTGGGGATGCAGTGCTGCTAAACCAGCTTGTGGCGGACGCGCCCCGGATCGCATTTGACGAGTTTGAGGCCATGGCAAAGGCCGGCCCCGCACAGGTGGAGAGCGGAGTTGGGCTGGATACCCCGCTGCAAATTCTCTTTACGTCCGGAACGACCGCAGAGCCGAAAGGCATCGTTCACACGCATCGTAACGTCCTGGCCAGCCTGACTCCGATCGAACGCGAAATGCGGAAATACCTGAAGTACGAGCGGATCGTTCATCCGCTTCGTTTTCTTCACACGCTTCCGTTGAGCCACGTCTTCGGGCAGTTCATGGGCCTGTGGATCCCTCCTCTGCTTGGGGCGGAAGTACATTTCGAATCGCGGCTGCAGGCACAACGGCTGATCGAGATCACGCATCGCGAGCGGATCTCCTTATTGGCGGCGGTGCCGCGTGTGCTCGAGCTGCTGCGCGAAGCGCTGCTGGCGGAGGCGCCGGGGCTGGAGAAAGAGATCGAAGCAGCGCGGGGTGATAAGGTCTGGAAGCGCTGGTGGCGATTCCGGAGAATTCACCGCACCTTCGGTTACAAATTCTGGGCGTTTGTGTGCGGCGGGGCGTCCCTTCCAGTGGAACTTGAATCGTTCTGGAACACGCTGGGCTTTGCACTGATTCAGGGCTACGGGATGACGGAGACGGCGGCATTGATCACGCTGAATCATCCGTTCAAGGCGGGCAGAGGCACGATTGGGAAAGTTCTGCCCGGCCGCGACGTAGAGATTCGTGACGACGGCGAGCTCCTGGTTCGGGGCGACATGGTTTCGACGGCGACCTGGCGCAATGGGGCGATGCAGAAGTCAGATTCCCCTTGGCTGGCGACGGGCGACCTGGCGAAACGTGATGATGAGGGTCAGCTTTATTTCCTCGGGAGGAAGAACCAGGTAATTGTGACCTCCTCCGGGCTGAATATTCATCCTGAGGACGTGGAGGCGGCTCTCAACGCTCAGCCCGGCGTGGAGGCTTCCGCGGTTGTTCCACTCAAGGCAGCCGGTGGCGATGAACCCGTTGCGGTCCTCGTGTATCGCGGAGCGCGGGAAGACGCGCAGAACGCTGTCGTAGCGGCGAATGAGAAGCTTGCCGAGTTCCAGCGGGTGCGGCAGTGGCGGCTGTGGCCTGACCTGGACCTGCCTCGTACTTCAACCGGTAAAGTGCAGCGTCGCAAGGTGACGGAGTGGGTAAATGCGCAGCATATCGAGAGTGGTAGGGTTGCCAAGAGCTCCGATCCGCTGCTGGCGTTGATTCTTTCCATTACCGGCGCGAGACCAGAGAATACCTCTGACAACGCGCGGCTCGCCGAAGACCTCCAGCTTGACAGCTTAGGGCGCGTGCAGTTGCAGGCGGAGCTGGAGCAGAGGATGGGCGTGACATTGAGCGATGCGGCTCTTGAGCGCGTGGGTACGCTTGGTGAGCTTCGCAAACACCTTGGGCTGGACTCAGCGGCTGTGGGCGTGTCTGGTAAGGCGGTCAGCCTTGCGAAGGCCGAGGAGCGGGACGATGTGTATCCGCGATGGCCGTGGTGGTGGCCGGTACAGGCAGCCCGGGTGGCATTTATCGAGTGTATTCATCAGCCGCTGATTAAGTTGCTCGCCGCGCCGAAGGTCGAGCGTGACGGGGAAATCAATTCAGATCATAGGCTGTTACTTATTGCGAATCATGTTACGGATTATGACGCGGCGCTGGTTTTGTACGCTCTTCCCGGAAGGATTCGGCGGCATGTTGCGGCGGCGATGGCGGCAGATATTCTTGACGACTGGCGCAAGCGCAGGAATCAAGCCTCGTGGCTGCTGAACATGCTGGCGCCGGCAGAGTATCTGTTGGTGACAGCGCTGTTCAATGTGTTTCCGCTACCCCGGAGCGCGGGATTTCGAAAGAGCTTTCAGCATGCGGGCGAAGCGCTCGATCGCGGCTACAACGTCATGGTGTTTCCTGAGGGCCGCGAATCTGAAGACGGAAAGTTGCAGAGATTTCGGGCCGGCATTGGGCTTCTGGTTGCCGAGTCGAAAGTTCCGGTGCTGCCGATCGGATTGATAGGACTGGGTGAGATGAAGCGGGAGAAGCGGTGGTTTCGATCGGGCAAGCTGAGGGTGCATGTGGGAACTCCGATTAGTTTTGGGCCGGAGATGAGCGCCGAGGAGATCACCGAGAAGCTGCAGGCGGCGGTCGCGCACCTGATTGAGTAGCGTGACGTGACCAAAGTGCCTTGGCTCCAGCGCCCGATGCGCGGACAATGGTGCGGATGGGATGGCTTGCGTCCGCAAAGTTGGAACTGTTTGAGCGTCTGATAATCGCCTGCGACCGCGCTGTGGCTCGCCGCAGTAACGAGGCTGCCCATCTCGCCACTGGGCGGCGCGGCGAGCGCGCAGCGTACTTCTATCTTCGGCGTAAAGGCTTTGTAGTGGTGGCGAGAAGGTGGCGGTCAGGGATTGTTCGCGGCGATCTTGACCTTATTGTCTGGGAGGGGGAGACGCTTTGCTTTGTCGAGGTGAAGACACGCACCACCCGGGCGGTGGCGACAGCCGAAGCGTCTGTGGATGAAGACAAGCAGCGAAATCTGCGCAGAATAGCGCGGCATTACCTGCGGCAACTGCCATCGGCGGATGTGCCGGCGCGGTTCGATATTCTTTCGATTTACTTAGAGGAAGGGAAACCCGCGGATTACGATCTGTTTCGTGGAGCGTTCGGGTGGGGTTGAGGAGTCATTCGTCCCGTGTCTGTAGATCAGGCGTGGGCCCCGAGGCTTGGCGCTTCGCTGTTGTATTTGCAGATAGCACTCGCTCAAGCCATCTCTCTCGGAGAAATGGAATTTCGATAATCTGAAGAGTAATGTGTGGCCGCTACCAGCGCCGGTCCGATAAACAGCGCATTGCTGAGGCATTCGCAGTTGGCAACATTGACGGCCTCGCTCTTGAGCTGACTCCTGATTACAACGTTGCGCCTCAGACCATGCAGCCAGTCATCCTCTGGGATGAGCACGAAGGGACGCGCACGCTGCAGATGATGTTCTGGCGATTCCTTCCCCGGTTCGTCACCGATCCGAAAAAATTCAAATTGTCCACAATTAACGCGAAGAGTGAGACGCTGCTCAGCAACCAGATTTGGCGGGATTCTTTCCTCCGCAGGCGCTGTCTTGTACCTGTTGACACCTTCATCGAATGGCGAAAGAGCGGCAGGCGTCGCCTGCCCTATGTATTCGCAATGAAGGACGACTCACCGTTCGCCCTTGGCGGCGTCTGGCATCATTGGCTTGCGCCCGACCGCAAAGATGGAATGGACACCTTTGCCATCATCACGGTCGATCCGAACGAACTGGTAGCCGAGACGACGGGGCACGACCGGATGCCACTGATTGTGGAAAAGCACGATTGGCATAGGTGGCTTGAAAGCGGAGACTCCGAGCGGCCACCTGTCGATCTATTGCGCCCGTTCGATTCGGACCGGATGCGCGCTTGGCGCGCGGACGAAAGAATCAATAATGTCAGGAACACCGGCCCCGAATTAGGTGAGCCGATCCCCGACGATCCCGACCATCCGCAATTTGGATTGGAGTTCTAAAGCGCCACGGGGCAGCTGTGTTCGCTGCAAGCGGCGGTCAGCCGTTGGCGTCCTTGTACTCTTCGTACCATGCCATCTGGATGGCCTCGAGCTTCGACTCATTCGATTTGGCCGGGTCGTCGGTAAAGTCGGGGAGTTCGGTGACATAGCGGTGCAGGTCGGTGAAGCGGACGGTGAGAGGGTCGAGGTCCGGATACTTCTCCTGCAGTTGAATACCGATCTCTTCAGAGTCGTTCCAGGTAATTTCGCTGGGCATGGGTTTCAATCCCTCTATTTTGCTTTGAAGCGATTTGCTTTCGGCGAGCGGCTATTTGTTCTCTGCGAGTGCGAGCGGCTTGCCTTCCGAGACGTAGTTTCGGTTCCACTTGGGAATCTCGACGACGTAAGCGCCGGGCCCAGTGATGACGGCCTGGCAGCCGAGGCGCGAGTTGAGTTGCAGGTCGGCGGCCATATCGAGGCGGTCGAGCTCATCGTCTTCGGCCTCAGTGAGTTTGTCGCTGCCTTCCTTGATCCAGAGGTGGCAGGTGGTGCAGGCGCAGGACCCTCCACAGGCGTGGTCGAGGAAGACACCGTAGTTTTCGGCGACGTCGAGGAACGACATGGGCTTGCCATGATGGTCGTAGGGCATGGTGCCGTATTCGAACTCGACGGTGCGGCCTTCGGGCATGAAGGTTACGCGCACAATATTCGGCCCGGGCGGCTTGCTGAGGTCGACTTCCTGGGGGATGGTTTCAGTCATGGTTCCTACTCTTAACTTTCGGGGCTCCTATTTGATTTCGGCGGGCGCGATAGGATGCGGCGCCGTTGGCCCTTCTCCCAGTTTTTCGCCGGCAGATTCCATCGTCTGGCCCCCGATGGCGCTGGCCACAGCCGAATCCATCATAAGCTCGGCGAAGCGGCGCGTGGCCTGGTCGAGGACGTGTGTAGCATCGCGCAGGGTCTTCAGGTCGTTCCCCTCGCTGAGTACGCGCAATTCTTCAGAGATCATCCCGATCTGAATACGCTCGTCATCGCTGAGCTGCTGCCACGCGGGGTGCGAAGGAGCCTTGTCGACGGCGGCGAGGATGGTCGCGGCTTCGTTGCGTGCTTCGATGAGCTGCCGCTCGGCGAAATCCTGCTCGGCGTAATCGAAGGACTCGAGGATCATGTTCTCGACCTGCTCGTCGGTGAGGCCGTAGGTCGGCTTTACCTCGATCTCGGCCTCCTTGCCGCTGCGCTGCTCGCGCGCCGAGACGTGCAGGATGCCGTTGGCGTCAATAAGGAACTTCACCTCGATGCGGGGCAGGCCAGCCGCCATGGGCGGAATGCCTTTCAGGTCGAAGCGAGCGAGGGAGCGGCAGTCCTTGGCCATTTCGCGCTCGCCCTGCACAACGTGGATGGCGACATT
Organism: uncultured Acidobacteriaceae bacterium; assembly: GCA_963724375.1. Taxonomy (GTDB): domain Bacteria; phylum Acidobacteriota; class Terriglobia; order Terriglobales; family Acidobacteriaceae; genus Silvibacterium. The sequence goes on along the minus strand of CAVRUM010000014.1, from coordinate 222,750 downwards.
GGCCTGCCCATCGACGCCGGTGGTGAAGTGCTCTGTGGCCGATGCGGGGATGGTCGAGTTGCGCTGGATGATTTTCGCGACGACTCCGCCGAGGGCCTCGATGCCAAGCGAGAGCGGAGTGACATCGAGCAGCAGCATGTCCTCAGTGGCCTTCGAGCCGCCTTCGAGAATATTCGCCTGAACAGCCGCGCCGAGCGCGACGACTTCATCGGGATTGAGCTCAGTGTGAGGCTTCTTGCCACGGGCGCCGAGCTGGAAGATCTGATCGGTGAGCCGGCGAACGAGGGGAATACGCGTGGAGCCTCCGACGAGGACTACTTCGCCGATCTGCTCGGGCTTCAAACCGGCGTCTTTCAGGGCTTGCTTGCAGGGTGTAACGGTGCGGTCGAGCACTGGCTGGATGAGCTGTTCGAACTGCTCGCGGGTGATCTGACGGTTGTAGGCCTGACCATCGGGCAGCGTCAGGGAGATATAGGCTTTCTCGTTGCTCGATAGGGCGATTTTGGCTTCGATGACCGCTTTACGGATGGTCTGGATTGCTTCCGCGTTGGTCCGCAGGTCGAGGCCGTGGTCGCCGCGGATATCGTCGAGAGCGATTGTCATGAGCAAATGGTCAATGTCGTCGCCGCCGAGGTGGGTGTCTCCGTTGGTGGCGATGACTTCGAAGATGCCCTCGTGAAGTTTGAGGATCGAAATATCGAAGGTTCCGCCGCCGAAGTCGTAGACAGCGACGATGCCTTCCTTCTGGCGATCCAGTCCGTAGGCTAGCGCGGCAGCCGTGGGCTCGTTGACGAGGCGCAGGACTTCGAGCCCGGCCATGCGGCCCGCGTCCTTGGTGGCCTGGCGCTGCGCATCGTTGAAGTAGGCCGGGACGGTTACAACGGTTTTCGTGACCGGCACACCGAAGTAGCGCTCGGCATTTTTCTTGAGCTGCCGAAGGACGTACGCGGAGATCTCTGGCGGCGTATATTGCTGCGAGCCGATCTGGAGGCGGAGCACCTCGCCGGGCTGGATGTCTGCGGCGAGATGGAAGGGAAAGAGCTTCAGCTCTTCCTGCACGTCCTCAACCCCGCGGCCCATAAGCCGCTTGACGGAGTACACAACGCGATCGGGCTCCGAGGCAAGATAGGGATAGGCCGGGTAGCCGACGATGACTTTCCTGGGATCGGGGATGGCGACGACCGAAGGCACAAGGTTCGAGCCCTCTTCGCCGGGGATGACGACCGGTTGGTCGCCCTGCATATAGGCGACGAGCGAATTGGTGGTGCCGAGATCGATTCCGGCGATGGGGGCTTCTGCCATTGAGTGTCCTAGTTCTCCAGCGCTTCGTTCACGTCGCGGACAAGGTTGCGGATATAGCGGCGGCGGTCGAGGAGCGCCACCATTTCGTCTTTGATCTTTTTCGAGTCCGATCCGGCGGATGCTCCGTCAACGCTATCGTCCCAGCGGCCCCAGAGGCCTTCCAGGCTGGCATCAACACCGGCGAGCTGACCCTCAAACTGAGTCCGTGCTTTCTCGAGGTCGGCGCGTAGCTGCGGATCGTCCTCGCCCATCTTGCGGTTCATGCGCATCTCTTCCAACTGCATGTTCAGCTCGAAGACCTCCTCGAGCAGATCCGGGGGCACGCGGGATTCTTTCGGCTTGCCGTCTTCGCTCCTGCCTGCTTCAAGTTCGACGCCCTCGAGCCTCAGCAGATATTCCGTCCGGGCAATGGGGTCTTTCAGCGTGCGGTAGGCATCGTTAAGCAGAGAAGTCTGGTCGAGGCTCCATTGGCGTTCCTCGGGGTTGGCCTGGGCGTAAAGATCGGGATGCAGCTTCCGGCTCATGCGATAGAAGTTTCGCTCAAGTCCGGTCTTGTCGATGCGTAGCTTGCGCGGCAGGCCGAAGACGCTGAAGTAGTCGACCGTTTCCGACGGCGCCTGCACCTTGCCGCATGCGTCGCACCATGCTTTGCCGGCGGGCAGAGGGGAACCACACGACCAGCAGGCCGTGTTCACGGATTGGGATTCAGCTGTCGGCATTGCGAAACGGGGCCGCGCCTGCGGCCGGTGCTATGCGGAAAACGATGATCCGCAGCCGCAGGACCTGCTCGAATTCGGGTTAATGAAATTAAAGCCCTGGCGCATGAGTGTCTCTTCATAATCGAGAATCATGCCGTTCAGATAGATAAACGACTTGGGATCGACAAAGACCCGCACATCGTCGAACTGGTAGATGCGGTCGCGCTCTCGCGGCTGCGTATCGAAGCGGATGCTGTAGGAAAGACCGGAACAGCCGCCGCCGGTGATGCCGAGACGCAAACCGCCCTCAACGGGCGAAACTCCCTCCTTGGCCATGGCGACGCGAATGCGCTTGATGGCGCGGTCGGTCACCTGGATCCCCTTCTGCGCGGGAGCCTGATTCTCGGCATTCAATACGTTGAGCTGGTCTGTAGCCATTTTCAAATCCCCAGTTGTCAGTCGATCAGTCCCCAGTCCCTTGGTGCCGGGGACTGATCGCTAATAACTGTCTTATTCAGTCCGCCGCGACGACAGACACTGCTGCTGCGCTGGTCTGCTCAGCGACGCCGTTCTTCTTCTTCCAGTCGCCGATGGCAGCGCGGATCGCGTCCTCGGCAAGCACCGAACAGTGAATCTTAACCGGCGGAAGAGAGAGTTCCTTCACGATGTCAGTGTTCTTGATCTCCATCGCTTCATCCACCGTCTTACCCTTTACCCACTCGGTCGCGAGCGACGAGGAAGCAATGGCCGAGCCGCAGCCGAAGGTCTTGAACTTGGCCTCCTCGATCACCTGCGTTTCGGGATTCACCCTGATCTGCAAGCGCATCACGTCACCGCACTCCGGCGCGCCGACGAGTCCAGTGCCTACCTCGGTGCTGGCTTTGTCAAGCTGGCCTACGTTGCGGGGATTGTTGTAGTGGTCAATGACCTTGTCGCTGTATGCCATGTGATTTCTCTCCTGTCTCTGCTAAAACCTGTAAAACCAAAATCTCTGCGATGAAGCGTTTTCCTTAGTGCGCCTGCCACTCGATCTTGGAGATGTCGATGCCTTCCTTGACCATCTCGTAAAGCGGTGAGAGCTCGCGCAGCTTCTGCACTACGTCAATTACCTTGTCAGCCACGTAGTCTACCTCAGCCTCGGTATTGAAGCGACCCAGGCCAAATCTTATGGAGCTGTGCGCGACATCGTCTCCGAGGCCCAGGGCCTTCAATACATAAGATGGCTCAAGGGTGGCGGAGGTGCAGGCCGAACCGCTCGAAACGGCGATATCGTTGATGCCCATCAGAAGCGATTCGCCTTCAACGTAGACAAAGCTCATGTTCAGGTTGCCCGGAAGCCGGTGCTCCATCGAGCCGTTTACATGAATGTAGTCGAGATTGCTCTCGAGCTTCGCCTGGAGCTTTTCGCGCAGGCCGGCCAGCCGCTTTGCTTCCGTGGCCATCTCTTCCCGGGCAAGTTCGCAGGCCTTGCCGAGCCCCACAATGCCGGGAACGTTGAGGGTGCCGGAGCGCATTCCGCGCTCGTGACCTCCGCCATTGATCTGCTCGGAAATCTGCACGCGCGGGTTGCGGCGCCGCACATAAAGAGCGCCGACGCCTTTAGGGCCGTAGATCTTGTGTGCCGAGATCGACATGGCATCGATGTTCATTGCGTTCACGTCTACGGGTATCTTGCCAACCGCCTGCACGCCATCGGTGTGGAAGAGCACCCCCTTTTCGTGACAAAGCTTGCCGATTTCAGCTACTGGCTGAACAACGCCGATCTCGTTATTCGCGATCATGATGGTAACGAGGATGGTCTTGTCATCCATCGCCCGCTTCAGGTCCTCCATGTCGATCAGGCCGTCGGCCTTCACCGGCAGGTAGGTAACACGGTAACCGGACTTCTCCAGCCGCTTGCAGGTATCGAGTGTGGCCTTATGCTCGGTGGCCTGGGTAATGATGTGGTTGCCGCGTTCGCGGTACATCTCCGCGATGCCCTTGATCGCGAGGTTGTTCGATTCGGTGGCGCCGGAGGTAAAGATGATTTCCTTGGCGGTCGAGCCGATCAACTTGGCCACCTGCTCGCGGGCCTTCTCCACAGCGGCCTCTGCTTCCCAGCCGAAGGAGTGGTTGCGGCTGGCCGCGTTTCCGAACACCGTGGTCAGATAGGGCATCATCGCTTCCAGCACCCGCGGATCGAGCGGCGTGGTTGCATGGTTGTCCATATATATGGGCAGACGTACTCCAGCCGGTACGCTGATCGTTCCGTTGACCGTTGTGCTCATCTCTTCCTGCTCTCCTGTTTCTGCCTTATCTCTCTATGGACTAAGCGCTGGTGTTTTGGATGTTCACCAACTCATGTTCACCTTGGTGGGCCGCGCGATGGGCGTGGTCCGATTCCACCAGGTCCAATATTCGAATGCTCTTCAGCAATTCGGAAATGCTCTCATTCACTCGTGCCAATGGCTCTTTGATGGTGCAGCTGTTGGTCAAGTCGCACAATCCGCTTACGGTGACACACGAAGTGATGAACAAGGGCCCATCGATGGCGCGGATAACCTCGAACGCCGAAATCTCATGGGCCTTCCGGGAAAGAGTGTAGCCGCCGTTCATCCCGGCATGCGAACGGAGAATACCTTCCTTGGCCAGCCGCTGCAATATCTTGGCAAGCAGTTGCTGGGGAATGTGATAAGCCTCGGCTATGTCCTTCGCGCTGAGCGATATGGACTCGGGATGCTCGGCCAGATATTTCAATGCCATTAATCCATAGTCGGCTTTTTTGGTAAGTCTGAGCATTCCGGAGCCTAGATCCTTTCGTACAGTATACGACCGAATTCGTCCGAATTTCAACAGGATGCGGAAAATGGCCGCAGGTCAGTTTGAGTAATGACGCTACTCTCCGGACAGTGGGTGGCCCGGAGTTACGGCAGCGGCTATCTCGAGTCCAAATTAGGACTCAAAGACGCAGAACCCGGTCCCTTTGCAGATTCGAATTGACAGGAATCCGGGCCCGGATACAATCTTGCCGATACCACCAGAATTCCTTCGGTCAAGATCCATACATGGTCACCCCCTGCAAACATCCCAGAGTGCGCGTCGTAGCGCGCGAGGAAGACGCGGAATACGTCGAGTGCCAGGAGTGCGGAGAGGTCTTTGACTCCGACGAGTTCCGCGACATGGCGATTGAAGAGACGCAGCAGATCGAAGAGGAAGGCTGATCACTCAGCCGTTCGCCGGAGCAGAAATACTGAGCCGGCGCGTGATTTGCCAGGCGTAGTGAAATCCCGAGATCACTGTGAATGCTACCGTCGCCAGCAGCGCCAGGTGCCGTATATATAGGATCGCAAATGGCGCATAGAACTGGCTGAGCAGCACGGCCGTCAGCGCAATGATCTGGGCCAGGGTGTTGGCCTTTCCAAAGATGCTGGGCCTGAAGTCCCGCATGCCGACACTGGCATAGAGGATGGCGGCGACGATCAGAATGCCGAGATCCCGTCCGAAGACCAGGACCGTGACGCGGCGAGAGATGAGGTTCTCGTGGTGCAGCACCAGGAAGAGGGTGCTGATCAGGAGCTTGTCGGCAACCGGATCGAGGTATTGACCCAGCTTGGTTCGTTGCTGCAACCACCGCGCCAGCAGGCCATCCATGCCATCGGTGATGCCGGCAAACACGAACAAGGCAAATGCGGTGCGAAAGTGGCCGTCGAGCACCGCGAGGACGATGAAGGGAATGATGCAGAGGCGGACGAGTGTGAGCTGGTTCGGAGCTGCGCGAAGCTGGTTCATCGGTTCAAATGTCGAAGAGGCGGGACTGGGCTGGAAGCGCCGCTACCCGCGAAAGCCCGATATTACAGGAGAGGACCGCGGCACGCTACGTCACCGCACTTGTTTGCCGGCTGTTGCATCGGGAGGTTCCCGGCAGGGGCTCAGTGGGAAAGAATCATCCGACGGATAGAGGCACATTCCGGCACGGAATCTTGTTATGATGAATAGGTCAACCCTCCGCGCAGGCGCGTAGCTCAGTTGGTTAGAGCGCTACCTTGACACGGTAGAGGTCAGGAGTTCGAGTCTCCTCGTGCCTACCATCTCCTCAGCAACTTAAAGTTTGCCTCGAATCTGTGGGGGTGCCTTGCACGGAAATCCTGCTCTGCCCCGGCCGTTTAGCTTCTACTAATTCTTCAGTGCCGGGATGGGCTGAGTCGTGAGTCTGAGCCAATCATTGGCAACGACCTTGAGACCATGCGTTTCAGTTTTTCTTGGATGTATGTATCTGGATTCGCACTGAAGATCTTGCCGAAGACAATACGCATTGCTCAACCCTTCGCTTCGCAAAGTAGCTCGTAACAGGATTCGACGGATCACGCTTTCCAGACCGCCGCAAGTATACATGCCGAGTGCCTGTAGATGATCAAGAGGTTGTTCCGATTTCGGAGCGGCTGATGGGCGGCTTGTAGTTGAGGCTACCATGGGGTCTTTCTCGGTTGTAGTAGTCGGTCCAAGGCAGCAAGTGAGCATCTCTTTGCTGGGAGTCGGACCAGTGTTTGGCATAAGCCCATTCGCGTAACGCGGTCTGTATGAATCGCTCGGCCTTTCCGTTGGTTCTGGGTGTGTAAGGTCTGGTGCGGCTGTGTTTGATTGCCATCTGCTGGCAAGCGTGACGGAACCGAGTGGAGCGATAGCTAGAGCCGTTGTCGGTCAGCAGCGCGCGCACGGCGATGCCCTGGCGGGCGAAGAACTCGACGGCCGAGTTCAGGAAGGCGATGGTGGTTTCAGCCTTCTGATCGGGCAGCATTTGGGTGAAGGCCATACGTGAGTGGTCGTCGACGGCCACGTGCAGAGCCAGGAAGCCTGGATGTTCCTTTTTGCCGCGCAGCCTGCCATCGCCGCGCAGCGAGACCTCGCCGAAGCGTGTCATGCCCTTGATGTCCAGGTGCAGCAGGTCGCCGGGCCGTGGATGCTCGTAGCGTTGCACCGGAGGCGGGGGATTCAGATCGCGCCACCGGCTCAGTTTTGCCCGGCGCAGGATGCGGCTGACCGAAGCCGGACTCAGGCCGGTGCGGCGAGCAATCTGGTAGCCGGGCATGTGCCGGCGACGAAGTGCAAGTACCTTTTCCACTAATAAGGAACTGATCTGCCGCGGGCTGCGGCGCGGACGCGAGCTGCGATCGACAAGGCCAGCTGGGCCAGACTGCCGATAACGGCCCGCCCATTTGGCTGCTGTCTTGACGCTGACACTGAACCGGGACGCTGCCGACCCCAGCCTTATGCCATCTTCAATCACCATGCGGGCCAGCCGCTCTCGACTCACCGCCGTCCATGGGGCATTCTTGTGATAGTCCATTCGGTCTCCTGAGTTACTGCTTGCTCGTCACAAACAGCTTCTCCGGTCCTGATCGAATGGACAACCTCTTGAAAGATCACAAGTGGCCCGCTGGAGGCCGTCCCTCCGGCGGCCCTTTTCTTATTCGCCAGTCACATTCGTAGCACGACTTCAAAGCGCGTTTGAGCGCGAGGAATACGGGCGAGCTCCCGTCAGCAGGCAGGCAGAACGCCACTGTCTAGGCAATGCAGTTATTAGGGAGCCGTGTTCGGCGATGTACTCGATCCATATTTGCTGTTGCTATCCGGGGTATAAGCGCCGTTGTACTGGTTCGCGGCAGTCAACGAGAGTCCACTGTAGGGGACTGCGATCCGAGTCCCGTCAAGCAGCACTCCCGTATTGTTGCTGAAGCAATTTGACACCACGAGATCCGGCGTGCCGTCGAGGTTCAGATCGCCGACAGCGGCGGAGTACGGAGCGGTTCCCACGCTAAATGGGCCAAGCACTGTGTAGGTCCCACCGGCGGTCCCTGTTGCCAGGTTGACCGTGCCGCTCGTGTAGTTGGAGACGACCAGGTCCTCAATTCCATCTCCATTGAAATCGGCGAAATTCAGATCATCCGGTCCCTTGCCGACAGGAACTGTCGTTTCTATGCTGAATACGCCGCTTCCGTTGTTCTGCAGCACATTTATGGCGTTGGTATTGACGAGTGCAACCGCCACCAACTGGCTGGTCCCGCTGCCGGTGATGGCTAACGCTTGCGGGCCAGAATGCGCACCTTGGCCAACGCTTGTCGCTGTGAAGCCGCCGCTCTTATTGTTCAGGAGGATAGTGACCGATCCGTCGCCGTAATTCGCAACGGCCAGATCGGAATAGCCGTCACCGTTGAAATCAGCTGAGCGTATCGCCTCTGGAGCGTGTCCCACGCTGATCGGCGTGCCGACCGTCAGGGCGCCGCTTCCATTACCGGTAAGAATGGTGATCGTGTTGTCTCCGTAGTTGGCGGTGGCCACATCGAGGGGGCTGCTGGCGCCGTTGAAATGGCCAGTGGTCAGCGAGGTGGGGGTATTGGACGCCGAGCCGACGGTGTAGAAGATCGGAGTCCCAAAGGTGCCGGTGCCATTGGTGTTGCCCAGCAGCACGGCGATTTCGTTCAGATTGAAGCTGCCTACAATCAGATCCATTGTGCCGTTGCCGCGCAGGCTGACCACATGGACCTCAGCCGGACCGAAGCCCGTGGCGATATGAATTGTAGTCGGCGTCTGGAACGTGCCATCGCCGTTGCCGAATTGCACGCTGACCGAATCCGTCTGGTAGATCGACGTCATCAGGTCCAGTTTTCCGTCGCCATTGACATCGGCCAGCTCCGTCCAGACGGGGTAGGTGTTTGCCCCAGTGCTGGTCGTCGTTTGCGGAGTCAGCGCCGTGGTCGCGGTCGCCGTGTTGAGCGTCACTGGAGCCGTAACCGGAGTGCTCGTGGTCACATCCGTGAAGGCAAGCGTGCCGCTCGGCGCAGTGAAACCGAAGCCAAACACATCGATCGTCGCCGCCGTCGTCGTCAGCGATGCGAACGTGGTTTGCGACTTGGCAAGGTTGGTCAGGTTGAAGGTCGCCGACACACTTCCCGCCGATGCGGTAACGGTGTACGCCCCCGTTTTGTTGTTTGCCGTGAACGTGCCTGCGTTAGCCACGCCCGATGCGTTGGTCGCGATCTGAATTGTATTGGTTGAGTTGGAGAATGTTCCGCTCTGTCCGTTGCTCCCGGTATTGGCTGTAAAGGTAACGTTGGAGCTGGGAATGGCTACGCCGCCGCCATCCCTCACGGTAACCGACAGGGCCGTGGGAAACGCCGTGCCAATGGTGGTGGACTGAGGGGTGCCCGAGTTATTGATGGTCACGCTGGCCGGCACCTGGATTACGGCTGCGGTGTCGGTTCCCGTCGCTGCTGTAGCCAAACTGGTATGGGTCAGGTCGCCGCCGCCGTACGCCTTCGCGGTGTTGCTTACCGAGACTGGAGAAGCGGTCGGCACATCCACAGTGAGATTGATGACCGAGTTCCCGCCACCGGCTATTCCTGCCGTCGTGGTGCAGGTGACTGTGCTTGTGCCGCTGCAACTCCAGGCACTTCCGGTTGAGGTGTAGGAATTGAGCGTGTAACCGGCGGGCAGCGTATCCGAGACCGTGATCGTGCCGTAGGTCGTGCCGCCAGTTGCGGTGTTGGATACGGTGATGCTCCATTGAGCGGTCTGGCCCTGGGTGAAGTTCCCGGTATGCGCCTTCGAAACCGCAAGCACCGCAGCCGGCAAAATGGTCACCGAGTCAGTATTGGAAGTTGCGTTCTTGGCGCCACCGCCGCTTACCGAGACGGAATTGGGAATACTCGTGGTGGTGCTCGCGGTCGCGCTTACGTTTACGTTGATGGTCAACGGCGTGTAACTGCTGCTCTGGGCCACAGCGGAGTCGTTCGTGCAACTCACCGTCTGTCCGGTCGCCGAGCAGCTCCAGCCAGTACCCGCGAAGCTCGCGTAGGAGAAGGCAGAGTTCAGCGTGTCGGTGACGGTCAACGGATTCTTGCCGGCCGTCGGGTCGCCCGTGGGTCCGGGACCATTGTTGGTGATGTTCACTGTGAAGGGCACACCTTGCTGGCCCTGCGTGAAAGTAGCGGTGTGCGACTTGGTCACCGACACGGATGGCAGATTTGCGGTGAGGCTGACGCACCAGCCGCCCGTGAGGTAGCTCGCCTCGCCGCCTCCGGTGGGACCGCCGTCATCCACGTAGAGACTCCAGGTTCCGTTTCCGTTATAGGTGCTGGAAGTGGTGCCGCCAAAAACTCCCGCCTCGTTCGCGTTGCCCAGGACAGCGGTCCCGGCGGTTGCCGCCTTGTTGGTCGGCGTGAATGGGTTCGAAGCCAGCGGCGGTCCTACCGGCGGGCTCGCGCAACCGCTGGCGTTGGGCGGGCATTGCGGGTACGTAATGCTCGTGTTGTAACTCGACGGCTGGAAGGTGCCGGCGGAAGTGAGATTCCCGCTGCTGCCCTGTGCAATACGGCTTGACGCCGTATCGGAGAAGACAAGGTTGAACGGTGATGGAGCATTGGAGACATTGCTGCCCGTGAGTGAGAAGAAGTCGAGGTTGTTGGCGCCCGGACCCACCAATAGGGAGAGGAGATCGCCCTGGTCTTTGGTGCTGAACCCGTTCAGCATGACCGTCACCGCCTCGACCGTGCCCGGCAGGTTGGTCACAAAGATGTTCGACGGATAGGGTGAAGCTGCACCCGCGTCGGCGCCCAGTCCCGGGGCGGTGATTGAACCAGCATTGCAGTACGTGTAAGGTCCCTGTCCCGATCCCGAAGTGGGGTTGGTCGTGGCGGTGTCAACGCGCTCGTTGTATTTCCCGGTGCTGATACCGAACTCGGTTCCGGCATTGGTCCCGCTGTAGGTGGCGACAATCTGGTGAGTGCCTTCCGCCAGCGTTGTGTTCAGCGTCGCCACGCCATTTGTAACTGTTCCTGAACCAAGATTGGTGCTGCCGTCGACGAAGGTGACCGTGCCCGCGTTCACCGTCAATCCGGAGCTGTCGGTAACTGAAACGTTGGCGGTGAGGGCAACGCTGGCCTTTGTAGCAGGCGAAGTGAATGAAGCTGGATTTGGCGATCCGCTGACCGACGTCGCGGTGGGGTGCGCGTTCGCCTGCATCGTGAAATTCAGGCACCAGGAACCGATCGTTCCGGCTGTACCAGGCTCGACTACCCGGGTGTCGGGATACAGGCTCCAGGTATTATTCGCACCCTGCCCTCCAAACTCCGTCGTGAAAGTGGCCGAACCGGTGGGAGCCGCCGTAGAGAACGTCCCCGGCGCGGGGGATGGGAAATTATCCGGATTGTCCGAGCCTACATCAATCCAATTGTCGGTTGCCAGGCATGTCGTGCAGGCCGGGGCTGAGAACGGGGGGATTTGCGCCGTGCCGGCGTCCGACATCGTGAGGGAGCCGCTGCTGAAGGGGTTCCCCGCCCAGGAGAGGAATTGGAAGGCGTTGCCGGAACTCCCGGTGCCCGTCGTGTTGGAGCCAGGCGCCTGCAGAAGAAAGCCGAGGTTTGCCAACTCGGTGTCGTTCTGCAAGCTGATGTTATTGAGGCTGACGGTGACGCTCTCGATGGTGCCCGTGAGCTGGGAATTACCTGTGCCCAGAGCCAACAGGGAGGGATAAGGTGTCCCGGCGCCGGTGTTGCTCAGCGCGATCGGACCGTTGCAGAAGGTCCCGGTGGACGGATTGTACGGATGGTTTGTGGTTATGACCGTCGCTGTGGACGACGTGCTCGCTGCGAATGAGGAAGTTCCGTTATAGACCGCCGAAATGCTGCGGGAACCTTCTTTGGTCCCTGGAAAAGTCACCGTTGTCGCTGCCTGGCCGGAACTGTTGACGGCGACGCCACTAGCAAGCACGGTGCCCATGCCGGCACTGGTGCCGGTACTGTCATAGAAGGTGACGGTGCCTGCGTTGACTGTTGAACTCGACGTCACGGTAGCAGTGAGCGTTACCGTGGTGGGTGTGGTGGCATCGCCGTGCACATCACTGCTCGTGTAGACAAGCGAAGTCGACCCATTCGGGCTGGCTGAAATGGATGTCGTGGTCGCCGTGGCGGCTTCCGTTGTGAACGCGATGGACCACGACCCAAGCGATCCGCTTGGGATCGGGGTTGTTTGGGGGGCCATATACAGCGTCCAGGTTCCCTGCATGCTACTGGCAGCAGCGGGAAGGGCGAATGCGGTGGTGAAGTCGTAGCTGCCACACGAGACACCAGGTAGGCTTTGGCAATTTGTCATGCCGGAGGCACTAATCCCGGCAGAAAGGTAGCTCGAAGGGCCCCCACCCCCGCCGTTAAAGACGTCCATTCCGGGAAAGTAGTCGCTAGGCAGATATATACCCGCGAACGTGCTGGGGCATGTGCCACCTAAATAGGGAAGCATGCCGTGGAAGTTGTCCGTACCCGTCACACCGGTATCGGCCAGCGTAAAAGTGCTGTTCCCAATCTGCTGCGATCCAGACCCGCAGACACCCGAGAGAAAGTCCAAACCCATGCCGCTGGGAGGCACGAGCACGATCGCCATGCTGTTTAAACCGGACTCCGAGCCGCCTGTGATGTCGAGATTGGTCAGGGTCACCGAAATGGCAGTAACCGTGCCCGGCAGGCTCGTCACCGAGATCGAGGAACTTTCCGACACGCCGACGGAGCTGCTTACACCGATTCCACCCGATGATGTGCATGTCGTCACGTTACCCGTAGTGGTGCACGAGGCCCGGGCTTGCACAGGCAGCAGAAGAGCGCCTAAAGCTAGGAGAAACGGGCTAAACCTCAACATTGCTGAGCGCAGCGGCATCGCAGAATGAACATGGGACGACATGGGGCCAACCTCTCGTTGTAAGGCCGTTGACGATCCTCAGGGAACGCCACTGGCGATTGATTGGACAACGGTTGAACGCTCGGCATTCAAGAGATGGAAAATCGGGCTTTATCGCTTTCGCCCTAAGTAGAGAACATCGTAAACGCTGGCTCCGCATTTCCTTTGAAGCATGCGAAATCAATCGATGAGCGGCAAAGCTCCGGACCCGGGAACCCTACACTTATCGCCCCGCCGCCTGCAAATGTCAACAGCTTTTCGCTCTCGACTTATTACCTGTCTAAATCGCAAGTTACGACACGCACGAATTCAGCAATAGGCATGAGTGACCCGTTGCAGAATCGTTTCAGCCTCTGAACCCATGAAAATTCAGAGAATCTGTTAACTGACTCGCGACAATAGATATCCCGCCAATAATTTCTTGCACGGTAATAGGGAACAGTGTTATTAGTGATGGGCTGTTTTCCGAGTCCCCCGGACCACCGCCAAAATCTGAAGGAGAGATCTCCCCATGAGTACGCCCTATGTCGGTGAGATACGTATGTTCGCGGGCAACTTTGCCCCGGCAGGCTGGATGTTCTGCCAGGGACAGCTGCTCCCTATTTCCGAATACGAAACCCTCTTCAACCTTATCGGGACCACTTATGGCGGCGACGGTCAAAATACCTTCGCGTTGCCGGACCTGAGGGGCCGGCTTCCGGTCCATCAGGGGAGTGGGTTTACCCTGGCGCAGAGCGGCGGTGCCGAAACCGTCATACTGACCTCGACTCAAATACCGGCCCACTCCCACACAGTCACGGCGACAACGAACTCAAATACCGCTTCCCTCCCAGGCGGTAATTTTCTAGCCGCAGGGCCTGACATCTACGATCAGAACGTACCTGGCACCGCCACTATGGCTGCTGCGATTAGTTCCGTTGGAGGAAGTCAGCCCCATGACAATTTCCAGCCTTATTTGTGTGTGAATTTCATCCTCTCCCTTTTCGGAGTATTTCCCAGTCAGAGTTAGCCCGCGATAAGGAGAACGACATATGTCCACGCCATACCTAAGCGAGATCAAGGTTATGAGCTTCAGTTTTGCACCCAAAGGCTGGGCGTTTTGCAACGGGCAACTCCTGCCCATCAATCAGAACCAGGCCTTGTTCTCGTTGCTCGGAACCACTTACGGGGGCGACGGACGGGTGAATTTCGGCTTACCGAATCTGCAGGGCCGAACCCCCATGCACATGGGCAGCGGTCATGTTCTGGGTGAGCTGGGCGGCGAGCAGAATCACACGCTCTCTCTCGCTGAAATCCCAACCCACAACCATACGTGGGGCGCCACCAACGCCGCCGCGAACGCGCCCAATCCGACCTCCAATCTGCTGGGCGGAGCGGCGGAATACAGCGCTTCCGGGAGCAATCCCGTGGCTATGTATCAGGGTGTGCTGTCAACTGTCGGGGGCAGCCAGCCGCATCAGAATATGCAGCCGTACCTCACGCTGAACTTTTGCATCGCGCTGCAGGGAATATTCCCCAGTCAAAACTAGCCCCATCTGCCAGGAGGACGTGACATGGCAAATCCGTTTTTAGCTGAGATAAGGATATTCCCGTTTAACTTCGCTCCCGTGGGGTGGGCCTTTTGCAACGGCCAGATTTTGCCCCTCTCCCAGAACACGGCGCTTTTCTCCCTGCTGGGTACGACCTATGGCGGAGACGGGAAGAGCAACTTTGCGCTTCCTAACCTTCAGGGAAGCGCTCCGATGAATCCGGGCCAGGGCCCGGGCCTGTCCCTGCACGATCTTGGCGAAACCGGGGGCTCAGATACGGTAACGTTGCTCCAGACCGAATTGCCGTCTCATACCCACGGCATCAACTGCGTCGATGGAGGCAGAGTTGGGGGACAGTCCGGCCAGCCGGGCAACGCAATTCTCGTAAAGACCGGGGGCACCCCTACGAATGCCTTCACAAACGGCGCTACGCAGAACCAAACCATGGCATTGAATATGGTTGGTTTCGCGGGCGGGAATCAACCGCACAATAACCTGATGCCTTATCTCACGCTCAACTTTTGCATCGCCCTGCAGGGTGTTTATCCGCCGCGGACTTAGAAAACTTTTTTGGTCAGGGCCGGTTTTGCAAGCCGGCCTGCCGCTCCTTTTGAACCATGTCCACTCTTGTCGTTCGCCCAGCGTTGCCGCAGGACGAGGTATTTCTATACGACCTTTACTCTGCGGTCCGCGCGCCGGAGTTTGAACTCGCGCCCATCCCAGCCGTGCAAAAGGAACTCCTCATCCGGATGCAGTTTCGCGCCCAGGTGTCAGCGTATACGGAACAGTACCCCAACTCCTGCTACCACCTGGTGTTGCTCGACAGCAAACCGGTTGGCCGTCTGTGGGTTGCGCCCGGCGATGGCGAGTTTCAACTGGTGGATATCGCCATCCATCCGAAGCTGCAGGGCAACGGGATCGGCACTGTGTTAGTCCAGCGGGTGCAACAGGAAGCTGCGAAGGCCAGGCTCCCCATCCGCAGCTGCGTGTTCCGATTCAATCCCGGCTCTCTGCGCTTTCATCTTCGCCTTGGCTTTAACGTCGTTCGCGAGGATCAGACGCACCACTACCTGGAATGGCGGCCCGTGCCGTTGCTGTAGTCGCTGGCAGATCCGACCTTACGCTGTGTTCAATTAAAGCCCCAGGTCGCTCAGCCCGGGATGATCGTCCGGACGCCGTCCAAGAGGCCAGTGGAAGAGGCGCTCTTCGGGAGTGATGCGCAGATCGTTGATCGAGGCATAGCGGAAGACCATGATGCCCTGCGGGTTGAAGTCCCAGTTCTCGTTGCCATAGGCCCTGTACCACTGGCCGGAGTCGTCGTGGTACTCGTATGCAAAGCGCACGGCGATGCGATTCTCTGTGAAGGCCCAAAGCTCCTTGATGAGCCTGTAGTCGAGCTCGCGATTCCACTTTCTCGTGAGGAACTCGACGATTTGATCCCGCCCGACGGGAAACTCAGCCCGATTGCGCCAATGGCAATCTATCGCGTAAGCGAGGCAAACGCGCTTTGGATCACGAGAGTTCCAGCCATCCTCGGCCTTGCGCACCTTTTCAATGGCTGTTGTTCGAGTAAATGGGGGAACCGGCGGGACCAGCTCCGGAGTAGATGTCATGTTCTTTCTCCTTTGTGGTATGTGCGAAATTGAATGTCAAGGCAAGTTCATCAACGCCAAAGCGGGGACAGGTCGGCGCGATGCGCCCGGATCAATGCTGAAAGAGCGGGAGATATTGTCCGTAGCCTTCGCTTTCCAGCTCATCGACGGGAATGAAACGCAGCGCCGCAGAGTTGATGCAGTAGCGGAGTCCTCCCTGATCAGAAGGCCCGTCGTCAAACACATGCCCAAGATGGCTATCGCCATGCGTAGATCTGACCTCGGTACGCGTCATGCCATAGCTGCTATCAATGTTTTCTTCCACGTTGCCAGGCTCAACCGGCTTGGTGAAGCTGGGCCAACCGCAGCCGCTGTCAAATTTATCCAGTGAAGTGAACAGGGGCTCTCCGGAAACGATGTCTACATAAAGCCCGGGTTCATGATGGTCGTCAAACTCATTCGTGAACGGCGCTTCAGTCGCACTTCGTTGAGTGACGGCAAACTGCTCGGGGGTAAGGCGGGCAATCGCGTCAGGGTCTTTCTTGTACTCGGCCATAAGAGGCTATTCTCCTTGGAGTCGTAATCGGCGTGACGGCGGCCCGAGGACGAAGCGGTTCACCGTCAATTATCGAACGGTTTGAGTTCTTCAAAAATGGGGTGCAACCCATCCCTCATTTTTCGCCAACGCCGGCGTTATCCGCGAATCCGAGAAGAGCCGCAGGTCATTAAATATCCTGCACGCTCAGGGTGCGCGGATCCTTCACCCGCTGCATCAGAGCCGCGGCGACCAGCATGAAGACGCCTCCGGCAATGATGGCGTAGATGCGATTGTTGTGCAGCAGATGGATCATGATCCATCCGAAGAACAGCGAGGCGAGAATCTCCGGCGTGACGATAAAGAAGTTGAAGATCCCCATGTAGACGCCGGTGCGGTCGGGCGGCAGCGATGCGGCGAGCACCGCATAGGGCATCGACAACGTGCTCGCCCAGGCGATGCCGACGCCCACCATGGTCAGCAGCAGTAGGTATTTGTTGTGGATCACCGCGACCGACATCAGCCCGAGCGCGCCGCAGATGAGGCATACGGTATGGGTGTGCTTGCGCCCCAGCTTTCTCGCCAGGCCGGGCAGTGCAAACGAAAAGGCGAAGCAGACAGCGGAGTAAAGCGCGAAGCAGATACCGCCCCAGTCGACTCCCGCCTCGTAGAGCGGCGACTTCGGATCTTCCGCGCCAAAAACGTTGTGCGCGACAGCAACAGGGAAATACAGCCACATGCAAAATAACCCCAGCCACGTGAACAACTGCACGGGTCCGAGCTTGCGCATCGTGTCCGGCATCTCCCTAATCGCCGCGAAAATCTCGGCCGCGTTGGAAGCCAATCCTGTCTTCTGCGCCTTCAGAGCCTTGAACGCCTCCATATCTTCCGGGGGATATTCCGACGTGGTCACAATCGTCCACAGGACCGCGCCGATGAAGGTTGCGGCTCCGATATAAAACGACAGCCGCACGGTGCTTGGAATAGCGCGCGTATCTCCAACTGCCGAGTGCATGTGGAAGACGTTTGTCAGCAACCAGGGCAGCGCGGAGGCCACGACTGCACCAAGCCCGATGAAGAGACTCTGCATGGCAAAGCCCGATGTACGCTGCCCCTCAGGCAAAATGTCGGCGACGAAGGCGCGGAACGGCTCCATGCTCACGTTGATCGATGCGTCGAGGATCCAGAGCATGCAGGCGGCCATCCACAGCGCCGAACTGTTCGGCATAAGCAGCAGCATGAGCGACGCGAGGATCGCGCCACTTAGAAAATAGGGCCGCCGCCGGCCGAGCCGCCCCCATGTGCGATCGCTCGCGTGACCGATGATCGGCTGAATGATCATGCCGGTGAGCGGCGCTGCCAGCCAGAGGATCGGGATCTGGTCGGCCCGTGCGCCAAGGTATTCATAGATGGCGCTCATGTTGGCCATCTGCAGTCCCCATCCGAACTGGATGCCGAAGAAGCCGAAGCTCATGTTCCATATCTGCCAGAAGCTGCGGGTGGGCTTGCGGAAATGAGTGCGCTGCGCCGACGGAGCAATTACCACTTCGGGCGGTGCGCCTTCGGCTGTCTCGATTCCGGGTACGATTTCTGATTGCTTCATGGCCGGTTTTTTATGGACCCTGTCTTTCACCCTGCCGTTCAAAGATACGCGCTCCGAATGCGTCCAGGGAAACGAAGGGAAGAGCCCCGGTCTCAGGCTTCGCGATTGGCATCTCGATCTCCCTCCAGCTTCCCGCCGGTGCTTCGACCGTTCCGCGATACGGCGTGTTCGACAGATTCACTGCGACCACAAACTCATCCGTCCCCGAACGGCGCAAATACGTCACCACATGCTGCTCATCGGAGTTATGGATCCAGATCAACTCGCCCTGTTCAAGCGCCGGGTGGGTCCGTCGTAGATCAGCAATCGCGGTGTAGAACTTTGGATATTCCGGATGCCACGTCGCAGCATCCCAGAAAATCTTCTGTGGCTCGAAGAGCGCGGGAGCGGCAGACTGTGTGGAGTCTCCCACCTCCATGCCGTTGTAGACGAGCGGCGCGCCGTCGAGCGTAAACATCAGCGCCGAAGCGGCGATTGCTCCAGGATAGCTGTAGCGCGTCGTCGCGCGCAGTTCGTCGTGGTCATCGCTGATGCGCATGTGCAGCGCGCCTTTGGGAAACAGCTTCTGTTGTTGCTCGACGGTCGCGCGGATCGTGGTCGCCGGCTCTCCGTTCATGATCACGTCGTTCAGCGTATGCATCAGAGGCCACGAGTAGTCGATATCGAAGGCACGGCGCAGCAGCTCCGGCTTGTTGGCTTCGGCCAGCAGCATGATGTCCGGTTTGACTTTCTCGAGCGCCGCCCGCGCCTGCTCCCAGAACTCTGTCGGAACCTCGCCGGCTGCATCACAGCGGAAGCCGTCCAGATCGAACTCCTTGATCCAATAGACGAGCATATCGATCATGTATTGGCGCAGCTTGGGATTCGAGTAGTCGAGCCACGCCACATCCGTCCAGTCGTACGGATACATAATGTGTCCCTGCGCGTCCTTTTTATAGAACTCAGGATGCGCCATCATCACGCTGTCCCACGCCGTGTGGTTGGCAACGATATCGATGATGACCTTCATCTGGCGTTTGTGCGCTTCCTCCACGAGACGGTGCAGATCCGCCTTGGTGCCCAGCGCGGGATCGATCGCGTAATAGTCGCGCACCGCATAGGGACTGCCTAGTGAGCCCTTCTTCTTCACCTGTCCGTCGGGATGAATCGGCATCAGCCAGAGGATGTTCACATTGAGAGCGTGCAGGTCGTCCAGCCGCGCGGTTACACCGTCGAGATTGCCGGCCGGCGAGAAGGCCCGCACAAAGATCTGATAGATGACGCCCGACTTGAGCCACACCGGCGACGGTCGCGCAGGTTGTGACGCGATGGCCGGGTCGGGCTCCTGGGCATAGGGACGGCGAGCAGTCGTGACCGCAAAGACAAGGAGCAGACCGCAACTGATGCGCAGTGTCAGTTTCATAAAGCGAGAAGGATAGCAGGCGTGAGAGTTTTTGTGCCACGCACGATGACGCATCGGGCAATTCGTCGCAGGGGCGGCCGAAAATATGCAAAGAGATAACAATGAAATGACAGCTATTTGGAATCAGGTACTTAGTCCAACGATGAAGAGCTAACCGAAACTAGATGAGCTACTTGCGGCAATATCCTCTGAATGTAACTGAGCAGTCCGTCGCGCATCTTAAACAGTAGAAGTTTCTTAGTTTGAATCCACGGCTTTGATTGAGGACGGTGCACGTAACAACGACAGGCGGATGGGCCGCCAATGTCCAATCTGAAAGGGAGATTTTGCAATGAAAAAGACCACCGTCACCGCTCTATTTATGCTGGCCGGCCTGCTTTCGGCCGGAAGCGCCTTTGCGCAAACCCAGCACGAAGTCACAGCTTACGTTCCGTTCCAATTCAGCGTCGGCGACAAGGTGCTTCCGGAAGGAAACTATCGCTTCGACCCCGAAACTTCGCCGTTGCAGGCTTACGGAGTGCTGATTCAAAATATCGATCAGCCTCGCTACGCCGTGCTTGTCCGCGGTACCGACGGCCCGTGGGAAGCGCTGCCCATTTACACGGCCGATCGCGGCCGTCTCGTTTTTAACGTCTACCAGGGCGAGCACTTTCTGAGAGAAGTCCGCGGCCCATTGAACGCGGTGAACGCGGAAATTCCGCGGTCTGCATCTGAAAAAGGCGCACAGCGCAGCCTGATGGCATCGCACCCAACGCAGACCACGATCTCCGTCGGCCAATAACCCTCTCTGTTCAACAGCTTTACAAGGGCGGATTTCAGTCCGCGCCTTTTCTGTCCGGCAAGACTCCGAGCAGCAACGCGAATATATTCTCTGTTGCATGGCTTCTCTCGGTGCGCCGAAGAATCAAATTCCGCGGCTGCAGAGCATCGATGTGCTTCGCGGATCGGTAATGGTGCTGATGGCGCTGGACCATGTGCGTGACTTCTTCCACCGCAGCGCAGCACTCTTTTCCCCGACAGACCTGACGCGCACGACACCTGTCCTCTTTCTTACCCGCTGGATCACGCATTTCTGCATGCCGGTCTTCATGTTCGCGGCCGGCATAGGCGCGTTCCTATGGTGGCGGCGGGGCCGGCGCAGCCGCAGCCAGCTTTCGCGTTTTCTCGTCACTCGCGGGCTTTGGTTCATCCTGCTTGAGCTGACCGTGATGCAGTTCGCATATAACTTCGATATTTCATCGCGGAATCTTGTATTGCTGCTCATCCTCTGGATATTTGGCTTATGCATGATTGTGATGGCGGCGCTTATCTATATTCCCCTGCGCTGGCTGGCGGTGCTGAGTGTGGCTGCGATCGCGCTTCACAACTGCCTGGATGGGGTTTCTCCATCACGGTTCGGTTCGATGGCATGGGTCTGGGATCTGGTTCATCAGCCAGGCGTGATCGTTCTCGCGGGACGACAGATTCTGGAGCCCTACACGCTGCTTCCGTGGATAGCGGTGATGGCTGTCGGCTTTTGCTTTGGCCAACTCTTCGAGCTTGATGCGGCTCGACGACAACGGATCATGATGAGAGTCGGCCTGGGTGCGAGTGCGGCATTTTTCATCATCCGCGCGATCAATCACTATGGAGACCCCGCCCCTTGGTCGATTCAGAAATCCGCTATATTCACCCTGCTGTCGTTTCTGAATTGCACGAAGTATCCGGCGTCACTCGATTTTCTGTTGATGACGCTGGGGCCGGCGATCATAGTGCTTTCGTTGCTCGATCGCTGCTCGTTGAAAACGGCTCATCCGCTGCTCGTCTTCGGGCGCGTGCCGATGTTCTATTTCGTGCTCCACTTCTACGCAATCCACGCCCTGGCTGTGCTTATGGCATGGGTCCGGTATGGGCGCGCGGCGTTTTCGTTCATGTTTCATCCGCTCCCATCGATGGGTGGACCCGCGGAGTTATTTCCGCGTGGCTTCGGGTATAACCTGTGGGCGGTGTATCTGGTGTGGATCTTTATTGTGGCGCTGCTATACCCGGCGTGCAGTTGGTTCGCAAACGTCAAGGCTACGCGCCGCGACTGGTGGTTGAGTTACCTCTAGTCATAGTTACGAATTTTTTGCGGCATCTTATCAACCCTTCGTCACAGAATGCTTGATGACAAGATTCGCGCTATCTAGTGTTTGCGCATGACACAATCGGTAAACAAGCGCTTCGCTTTGGGAATCGCGTTTGTCCTTGGGGCGTTAATTCACACGCTTGGCGCGCAGGAGCCTCACAAGAGGGAGCCGGTCGTCGCCACTCCGCAAAGCTATCCGCTGGCCGACACGAGAGATCTTTCCGAGGTTGGCGTTAAGGCGGAAGCCGTCGAATATAAGGGCCGCAAAGCGGTGCGGCTGACCGAGCCCGAAGGAGACGAGGCTGGCTTGGCATTCCTCAACGGGACTCAGTTCCGCGACGGGACGATCGAGGTGGATATCGCCACCAAGGTGATTGCTCCGCCAGGTGTCAGAAGGCCCGGCTTCACGGGGATCGCGTTTCGCGCGCGTCCCGATGCTCAGCGCTACGAACTGTTTTACCTACGGCCAGGAAATTCCCACGCCGAAGATCAGGCCATGCGCAACCATTCAGTGCAATACGTTTCCGAACCCGGCTTTGGCTGGGAGAAACTGCGAAGGCAATGGCCGTTCATCTACGAGTCGTGGACGGATCTCGAACTCAACGAGTGGACGAAGGTGAAGATCGAAGTTCACGGCCGCCGCGCCACCTTGTATGTGAACGGCTCTTCTACTCCGAACCTCATCGTCGATGGATTGAAGGGCGAAGACCTGCAGGGCGCAGTCGCATTATGGAGCTACGCGGGCGAGGAATCGTACTTTTCAAACCTCAGGATCACGCCCTCCAAACCCGATGCGGTAGAGAACGGCGGCGAAGCGGCCGGAACCTGGGAAGTGCAATGCGCCACTGATGCTGGCGGTTTCGGCGGCACTCTGAAGCTGGTCCGCCAGGACAGCACCTTATCCGGTATCTGGTCCGGAGCTCTCGGCCCCGATCAATCGGTCAACGGCACGTGGCGCGACGGCTACGTCGAGGTGAGCTTTGGTGGAACATGGCCCGAACAGCCCGGCACCGTAATGGTGGCGCTCGATGGGTGGGTCGACGGCGACTCAGCAAAGGGACGAATCAAGGTGGAAGGCCACGCAATGGGCCGTTGGACGGCTGTTCGCAAAAAATAATGCTTATTTGATCGCATGCTCTGCGTCGAGCACTACATCGAGGGCAGCGGGCTCTTGCTCGGCGCAAGAATCTCGTCGAGGCGGTCCGGCGTGCCTTGAACCCGCTCGAGCGACGGATAGCGCAGGCCGTCATAGTAGGGGAAAGCGATCGTCAGGTAGCGATCGTCTTTACGAAATTGCAACTGTATCGGTTGCTTGTTCTTTTCCGCGGCCAGAATCGCATCTTGCAGTACCTTTGGGTTGTACGCCGTGCCGTTGACCGATACCAGCTCCATCTCCGGCGTTACGCCGGCTTTAAACGCCAGGCTGCCCCAGTACACGTTGCTGATCACCCGCGATTCGCCGTCGCCACGACCTCCGTACTGGCCGATCGTAAACCCCAGTGAGGTTGAGAAATCCGCAAGCCCGGCTTTTGTCAGCTCCTTGTCGAGCCACTCCGCCGGTTTGTCGGTGTAAACAAGCCGGTAGCCGCCCTGCGTAAAGCCGTTCAGAGGGACCTCGGAGTGCAGATCGTAAACACGCTGTTGGAAGAAGGTCTTCCAGTCATACGGAGCGACTTCATTTAGGTCCTTAATCACGTCATCTAGAGCGTACTGATCGGTGATAAAGCTGCCGTTGTAGACTCCAAAGAATTTCTTGCAAAAGTCATCCAGCGACTTCTGATCTCCCGTCAACTCGCGGATCTTTGTATCGGCATCCAGCCAGATCAGCATGCCTTCCAGGTAGTAATCTTCCGCACGCTGATAGCTCACCCAGCTCACTGGACGACGCTGCGACAAAATTGGCTGGTTGGTCGTATCCACCAGCGGCCGCCAGTCGCGGCCTCGGCTCATCGCGAAATCTGCCGCGTAGAAGGCCATCAGGTCCCGTGTCTGCTCCGGCGTACGCATGCCGGCGCGAGCGGTCAGTATGTTGCCCCAGTACTCGGTCATGCCTTCGTAAACCCATAGCAGGTCATCGCGCATCGGAACGTTGAAATTCGGCGTCCACAGATCGGCAGGCCTGCGAAACTTGCCGTTCCACGAATGTGTGTATTCATGTCCGAGCAGATCGCGCTCCAGTGCTCCGTCCGCCCAGTCAGTCAGGTAGTCCCGGCCCATGCCGTCTTCGCTCGATTGGTGATGCTCGAGGCCGATGCCTCCCACCTCGTCGCTTAGCAGCAGTAGAAACTCGTAGTGGTTGTAGTGATGGGAGCCATAAAGTTTGTCCGCTTCCACAGCCAGGTTCTTGTGGACCTGCAACTCCTCCGGAGTCATTGCCAGGTCTTCAGGCTTGTCCGCGAAAATATTCAGGTGCACAGGATCCGTCGCTGCCGGCGAAAGATCGATGCGGCTGTAATAAAGTCCGGCGTAGAGCGGGGAATCTACCAGGGTGTTGAGCGTGGTGCGTTCGAACCTGACGGTGTCTCCGGACTTCGAGGCGGTCTCAAGCGCGGTGGCATACTTCCATCCCGGGGGGAGCTTGAGAGTGGTGTCGAAAGATATGTCGCGTGAGAAATAGCCCGCCGGATACATCACGACATCGCTCCAGGCGAGGTCGACGATCGCGTCCGACATCTGGATTCGCCCTGAGCTTCGCTTGATGGGCGAGAGGTAGTCAAAGTCCACGCCTACAGTCTTCGCGCCGGCGCTCAACGGAACATGAAATGCATACATGTGCACCCTGTCGCGTGCCCACTGCACCCGCTGCCCGTCCACTGTCGTCACCACCCCTGCGAGGGCTGAAATCGGCCCCTCCGGCGAGTGCGCACCGGGAATCCACTGCGGATAGAGCAGCACCATTTCCTTCGCGCCCGGTTCTACGGGAACATCCTCATGCACCTTCTCTACGCGATCGGTGGTGTCGGTGACGTCGACTGAAAGCTGGATCGGACCGGAATATGGCTTGTCCACCGGGCTTACGATGGCCGGCGGCATGGGGGTGGGCTGAGGCTGCGGTTGCTTTTGCGCAAGCCCAATCAGTGGAAGGGCGAAGACTACGGCGAGTGCTGAGGCGGAACGAGGCATGCGGGAAATTGTAAGCCAGTGCATCGCATCGTTGCCGGAGGCACGATCAACTCTTGAAAGGTCTTAGCCGACCCCGACCTCGGATGGAACCGGCTCGGCGCGGTCCTGATGAAGATCGAGCCACGCCGCAACCAGCATTCTCAGCCGCTCAGATTCTTCCAGAGACAACTCGTCCGGACCGAACAAACACGATGCCCCCGTCCGCCAAAGCAGCTTCAGATCGCTTGCCAGCGTGGCGTTGCGCATGTACTCCAAATCCAGCTCGGCCTTTCTGGGCTTGATGCATATCTCATAGAAGGCATCGAGCTGTTCACGCGGAATTTCGGCGAGAACCTTTTCTTCCTCGCGAAACGCGAGCGTCGCCATTCCCGTGATTCCAGGCCGATAAGGCAGATCCAGTCCTTCATGGTGCGGCAGCTTGGGCCGCGGACCCACAAGGCTCATGTTGCCTTTCAGGACGTTCCAGAACTGCGGCAGCTCGTCGAGCTTGTACCGGCGAAGGAAAGCGCCTACCCGGGTGATCCTGCGGTCGCCGCTGACCGTGATGGCCGGTCCTTCGGGGTGGTCCCCCCGCATCGACCGGAACTTGTAAAGAATAAAGTCTTCACGGTTGCGGCCGGCTCGGCGCTGCCTGAACAACGAGGGTCCCGGAGAACTCATCCGCACGACGAGAATGAGCCCGAGTAGCACGGGCGCCAGAATCAACAGGACTAAACCCGCAACCGTGCGGTCCAGGCACAAGCGCACCGGCGACATGACCCATGAATTTAAGGCTGGAACTCCTTCAAGGGCATCCGGCACAGGGTTCTTGACTGGCGCCCCAACGGGTTTGCGCCCATCACGGAGTCTGTCCCCGTCTGCGTTCGCTTGTACATTCGACCTGTCAACAAAATGAGGTTCTGCAAAAGGGTGTGCGCTCATCAGTGGCGAAGATCCCCCCAGGGCTGCCTGGTCTGGCAAAAAGTACTCAGCTTTTACAACAGAGGCCTGTCTCTAATTTCTTCGAGCTGCTGACTCCACACTTGCGATACTGCGGAAGGCTTAAAGTTCGACAGATTGAATAGATATCGAATGTAACAACAAGATGATCTTACCGAAACACCTTACGGTCGGGCAACCCGATCCCCACCAAATTGAGTACCGTTACTGAGTTAAATTCCAATAAAGTCCCCAGAAAAAAATCTGATGAAGCTTTGTTCATTATCTGGCTATCTTTCGGTTTTCCTCCTTGACTAGGAGTCCCCGCGGCACCATCGAAACCATATTTGTCAGTGCATTGTCTCAGCATTGTCTTCTCAGCTCCCCCGGGGTAAAAGGTTCGATTCTGCATGTTATCCTGCTCCTGAAATGCAACTTACTCGCGGCATCATTCTGTGGAGCGTTGCCTGCTGCGGAGTCACCTTATCCAAATTCCGAGCCCGCAGAATCGTCCTTTTGGCATGTTGAACCGACAAAGCTGTCTCCTGATACTGTCACTGTTGACAGTAACCTATTGCGCTCACAGCCAGTCCACCGGAGGGATTTCCCCCGGGACGCAGGAACCGTACAACTCGGTCGATTGCACTGACCCCATGATGGCTGGTTCACCGCAGTGCACCCAGCAAAATCAGGGATCTCAATACAGCCCGCCATCGGGTAATCAGGGTAATCCGAATGGATACCCTGGAACGCTGCCTAGTGGACAGGTTCCGGGGAATGCGAACTACCGGGATAACGGCTCCCTTTACTCGCAGTTCCCGAACCAGAATCAGGCCTTAAGAACAATCCTGCCTCCCGAGCCTCTTACTGAGTTCCAGAAGTTCGTCGCCTCCAACACAGGTCAGGTTCTGCCCATCTTTGGTGCCGATCTGTTTCGCAATGTCCCATCCACCTTTGCTCCGCTGGATATGACCCCCGTCCCTCCGGACTACGTCATCGGGCCGGGGGATGAAGTGCGCATCCGTGTGTGGGGGCAGGTCAACTTCAACGCCGACCTGCGGGTCGACCGGTCTGGAGAGATCTACCTGCCCCAGGTTGGCAACATTCACGTTGCGGGTCTTCCATTTTCCGGACTTGATGGGCAACTCAGAAAATCGATTGGCCGCGTGTACCGCAATTTCGACCTTACGGCCAATATCGGTCAAATCCGGGCCATTCAGGTCTACTTGGCGGGCCGGGCGCGCCGCGCTGGCGTTTATACCGTCAGTTCGCTTAGCACGCTGGTCGACGCTCTCTTTGCCAGCGGAGGGCCCTCCGTCGAGGGCTCCATGCGGCATATCCAGTTGAAACGTGGCGGTGAAATTGTTACCGACTTCGACCTGTACGCACTGCTCGTTCACGGAGACAAGTCCAAGGACGTTAAGCTTCTGAACGGCGACGTCATCTTTATCCCTTCTGTCGGTCCTCAGGTCGCTGTAACCGGGAGCGTCAAGACCCCGGGAATCTACGAGATGATTGCTGATGAAACCATCGGCAATGCCGTCAATGACGCCGGCGGACCCTCCACCCTGGCTTCCGGCTCGCGGGTCTCAGTGCAACGGATCGCCGACCGCCAAAATCAGCAGGCGATGGAAGTCGCCATGGATCCTACCGGCTTGGCCACTCCCCTGGCAGGTGGGGATGTCTTGCGGATTCTCGCCGTCCTGCCCCGATTCCAGAAAACCATTACCTTGCGCGGCAACACCGCAAATCCAGGACATTTCGCCTGGCACGAGGGGATGCACCTCAGCGATCTCATCCCCGACCGCGACTCGCTTGTGAGCCGCGACTACTGGTGGAGGCGCGCGCAGTTGGGGCTTCCCTCCCCCGAGTTCGAGCCAGTCCCGGCCTTTTCCACGCTGCGCCAGCCCAGCACACCGGTGGATCTGTCGAGAAGGCAACTCCAGCAGCAGCAGCCCTACGGCCAATACCCACCTACTGGCGTGCCAGGCTCTCCGCTATCGCAGCAATATCCGGCAAATCAATATCCAGCAAATCAATCGGGAACATATCCCGTCGGGCAACAGCCGTCCTTGCAGCAATCGCCGGACCAGACCGGCCAGCAGCCGTACGACTATACCAACTACCCTTACGGGAATTATCCCAACTCCCAGAATTATCCGAACTATCCCTATGCTCAACAAACGCCTCAAAGAGCAGCGAATTCATCGCTGGCGGCGCAGCAGGCTCAGTTGCAGACTCAAAATGGGTGGCCACTTACCGAGCGAACCGACGTTCGCATAAGCTCTCCGGAAATCGATTGGGATTACGCGGTTATCGAGCGCCTCGATCGCGACAGCCTCAAAACCTCCCTCATCCCGTTTGATCTCGGCAAGCTGGTGATGCAGCATGACCAATCGCAGAATTTGGAGCTGCAACCTGGAGACGTAGTAACGGTCTTCTCACAGGGTGATATCCATGTCCCGCTTGCGCAGCAAACCAAGTATGTACATCTGGAGGGAGAGTTCTTCCACTCCGGCATCTATAGCGTCCAGCCGGGGGAAGGACTGCGTGAGCTGGTGGAGCGCGCAGGCGGGCTCACTCCAAATGCGTATCTTTACGGATCCGAGTTCACCCGCGAGACGACCCGCGTCATCCAACAGGCCAGAATCGACGAATACGTTCAGAATCTTGAACTTCAGATAACCCGCGGGACCTTGGCCACTGCCGCTTCAGCGGTATCTTCATCCCAGGACATCAGCGCCAGTACCGCCGCGCAGGCCAGCGGGCGCCAGCTCATTGCGCGCCTGCGTCAAATTCGTGCCACAGGACGAATCGTTCTTGAATTCAAGACCGACGCTGTTGGCCAGCAACAGGTTCCCGATCTCCCTCTCGAGGATGGAGACCGCTTTGTCGTGCCTCCGGTTCCTTCTACGGTAAACGTAGTTGGCGCGGTCTACGATCAGAATTCGTTTCTATATCAGAAGACGCGGCCTAGCGGAGCCTACTTGCAGCTTGCCGGTGGGCCAAACCGTGATGCAGACAAGAAGCGCTCCTTCATCATCCGCGCCGACGGTTCAGTCGTGAGCTGGAAGGCCGCCAACGGGTTGTGGGGCAACACCTTCGAAGAACTGAAGATGTTTCCGGGAGACACCATCGTCGTTCCGGAGAAGGGCTTCAACTCCAACCTGCGCAGCATTATCGAGTGGTCGCAGTTGTTCTCGCAATTCGCCCTCGGAGCCGCTTCGCTTGCTATTATCGCTCGGGACTAAGACGGCCTCCCTTCACGCGGACGCACGCCTGTCCAGTCGCCATTTGATTCGCGTGTACGCAATGCGGAACCCTTTGCGTTCCGCGTTGCGCTGTGACTGGCTCCCGGCTTCGGCGACCATCATGGCCAGGTCGCAGCCATGTTCGAGGGCGTAACGCATACGTGCCTCGAGCAGTGCTGCCTGCAAACCCTGTCGACGCATCTCCGGAAGGGTCGCTGCTCCCCCGAAAAGCGCCACTCCTTCGTGGAGACAAAGCACTCCAGCGGCGCCGGGTTGGCCATCTAGCTCAGCGAGGAAGCACACGCTTTCCTCGCGGGCAGCACTTAGTGCCCCAAAGCTCTCGAGAAAGCTCTGATACTCCGGATGATCGTGCGACCAGCCGCGCGCATTGACGCTTACCCAAACCGACAATTCCTCTGGCGCCGTGGTGCGCACGCCGATCCTCCCGCTATCGAACGGCGACGAAGCGACTGCCGCCGCCACCGGCTGATACAACACGCTGCTGATTTCAATGGGCTTGTAGCCCCGCGCACACAGAAGATCGAGCGTCGCGACCCCAGCCAGAGGACACACCTCGAGCATGACGGCCGCGCCGCGATCGAGAAAAAATTCCTCAATCCGATCCATCGATTCCGCTGTGGGCTCTTCGAAAATCCCTAGCCCGAAGCTCTGCGTGACCGGAGAGTCGACCCCGTCGAACACAGCCCATGCCCCGGCGCACTCAATCCACGATGCCCCGCTCGACGGGTCAAGGCGTGCCCGGGCTTCGGCAAACCCCCGGCACGCATTCCCCTCGGTGCGCTCAAGGCGCTGAGCGAGTTGGAGATCGGCGAACACCATCAGCGTAACGGCTGCGACGTGAACGTCGACGCCGGCAGCTTTTCCTTATTGAACAGATTTGCGTCGGTCCAGCCAGCCCATCCGTACCGGACATATTTGGGATGGGCAACGCCCGCAGCCTGGACCACCACTGTAGATCCGTCGATTTTCGCCGTCGCCGGAACGAATTTGCTATCCTCGCCGGCAATCTCGAATCCGGCCGTGGCGCCCTCGCTGGTCAGGCCGCTCTCGGCGTGATCGAACCACACCCGCATGGAGCCGCCCTCGACCGTCGCCTCGCGAAACAGCGGACCGGAGTACTCCAGACCACGCTCGCTATAAACCATGGCCCGCGCCGCCAGTGCCAATCGCCCGCCTACCGTCTGCTTGTCCGGAGGGTGCA
The DNA here is from genome assembly GCA_963724375.1 of uncultured Acidobacteriaceae bacterium. Classification (GTDB taxonomy): domain Bacteria; phylum Acidobacteriota; class Terriglobia; order Terriglobales; family Acidobacteriaceae; genus Silvibacterium. Next base: position 192,767 of record CAVRUM010000014.1, on the reverse strand, counting down.
CGTTGTTCCTGGTACCGACGTCGAGTGTCACCGCCATCGCCGTGTCCGTGACTGCCAGAGTTCGCCGCTGCGCGTCGCGTATCGTGCCCCAGTCTTCATTCGGCGAGTAGAAGTTTGAGATCTGCACAAACAGAAATGGGAAATCGCCCTCGCCCCACGCTTTCCGCCAGTCCGCAATCAGCGCCGGAAACTCCTTCACGTACAGCGGCGCACGCTCCGGATCGCTATTGGTCTCGCCCTGGTACCAGATGACCCCCTTGATGGTGTAGAGCGTCTCCGGCGCAATCATGCTGTTGAAGAGCGCCGACGGCTCCCACGATGCGGGATTCGGATGCCAGTGCTGCTCTGGCGGAGGCTGATGCGCGGCTGCGGCCGCATCGCGATCGCGCTTTTCCTTCGCCCGCATCGCATCCTCGTCGGCAAGGTCTTGCGCGAACAACGCACGCGACCGGAAGAGTGGCATCAGCCCCGCGTCCGACGAAATCCCCATCAGGCTGATCCACGACTCCACGGGCGTGCCGCCCCATGTCGTATCGATCAGGCCGACCGGGACCTTCTCCTTCTCGTTGATCTCGCGCCCGAAAAAGTATGCGACCGCGGAAAACTCCGCCGCGGTCTGCGGATTGCACTCCGTCCAGGTTGCCGAAATGTCATTCAGCGGAAACTCCGACGTCGCATGCTCCAGCCGCAGCAGCCGCACCGTCGGCAGGGTCGCGTGCGCGATCTCCTCGGCTCCGTTCTTCAGCACAGCGCTTCCGGGAAAGCCATTCAGCGGCATCTCCATGTTCGACTGCCCTGAGGCCAGCCACACATCGCCAACCAGCAGATCTGACAGCCTTACTCCCGCGCCCCCGCTGCTTCCAGTCGCCGTCAGCGTATAGGGACCGCCCGCCTTTTCCGGCATCAGCCACAGGCTCCACTTGCCCAGGTCATCAGCGGTCGCCGTGCGCGTCTGATCGTGGAAACGCACCGTCACGTTTTCTCCTGGATCGGCCCAGCCCCAGATATGAATCGGCGCATTTCGCTGCAATACCGCATGATCGCTCAGCATATGCGGCAGCTTCACTTCAGCCGGTGCGGCTGCCGCCGCAGCGATGACCAACCCGGCAACAGACCAGCAAAGCCTTGCCGAAACTCTCATTGTGATCGCAAACCCCTTGTTCATTTGGTGATTCCGCAAACGCATCCACGATACCAGCAAGCTCGAGCCGGGTCATGACGCGCAACATTGCGGACCCTTGCGGCGCGCCCTCGTGTTAACTTCCCCCTATGCCCTTCAGGGAAACAGCTGTTCTCGCCGCCGCTCTTGGTGTCTTCACTTCGTGCTGCCTCGCTCAATCTCCGCAGACTCCGCCGCCTTCCGGCCCGACGCTGCAGGACCGGCTCATGCGCTTGATGTCCGTGGGAACCGGTGCATGGACGACGGATCAGCTTGCGAACATGGAGCGGCTCCGCGATGCTGCCCTCACCGATCCCTATGCGCTGAACGAGCTGCGGCACCTCACCGACAACATCGGCCCTCGGCTCGCCGGATCGCCGCAGGCGCAGGCTGCCGTCGATTATGTAGCTGCCGAAATGCGCGCGCTTGGCGCCGACGTGCAGCTGGAAAAGACCATGGTTCCGCACTGGGTGCGCGGCGAAGAGACCGGAGCGTTGACGGCGTGGCCGGGGCAGGCCCCGGGCACGACGCAGAAGATAGTCCTGACGGCGCTCGGCGGCAGTGTGGGGACACCTACCGACGGCATCACCGCCGAGGTGGTTGTGGTCAACAACTTCGCCGAGGCCCGCAAGCTGGCTCCTGGAGCTGTGAAGGGCAAGATCCTGCTCTTCAACGAAATCTTCGATAAGCGCCTCGCCGCACAGGGCAACGGGCTTGCTGCTTACGGCAAAGCTGTCGCCTACCGCGGCGGAGGGCCCAGCGTAGCGTCTTCGCTGGGAGCCGTCGCCGTTCTCGTCCGCTCCGTTGGCGGAGCCGACTATCGCCTGCCCCACACAGGCGCTACCTTCTACGCGCCGGGAGTTGCGAAGATTCCCGCCGCCGCTGTTACCGCTGAGGACGCCGACCTGCTTGCCAATCTCACGAAGCAGGGACCCGTCACGATGCATCTCACGCTTACGCCGCAAACCCTGCCCCCCGCGCCGAGTTACAACGTCATCGCCGACTGGAAGGGAAGCGAGCACCCCGAACAGATCGTCGTCGTCTCCGGCCATCTTGATTCGTGGGACCTTGGCACCGGCGCCATCGACGACGGAGCCGGCATCGTCGTCTCCATGGAGGCCATTCAACTGCTCAAGCAACTCGGTCTTCATCCCAAACGCACCGTGCGCTTCATCGCATGGATGGACGAGGAGCAGGGCGGCTCTGGCGCGCAGACCTACGCCCAGGAGCACGCTGCCGACATGGCCAACCACATCGGCGCGCTTGAATCCGACCTTGGTGCTGATCACCCCACTGGGATCACCTATGCCGGCCCCGCCGCGCTCGGCGACTACCTTCAGCCTGTCGCGCAGGTTCTCGATCCCATCGGCGCGTCGACGCTCACCCACGGCGAAGAGGCAGGCGAAGACGTCGGCTTTCTCAAAGGCGTTCCCGGCTTCACGCCCACGCAGGACAGCCGCTTCTACTTCAACTATCACCACACCGCAGCCGACACCTTCGACAAAGTTAACCCGCAGCATCTTGGCGAAAACGCCGCTGTGATGGCCGTCGTGGCCTATGCTCTCGCCGATGCGTCTACGCCCGCGCCGCGCTGATTTAGTTGGCAAAATCGCGACGGCTCTGTTGAAGAATGCCTTAGACTACCTCCTACCACGATGCGAATCTCGACGCGAATTGCGCCTGCCCTAGCTCTCGTTGTTTGCCTTTGCTCTCTCACCCTGCGCGCGCAGGACGCCGCGGCTGACGACGACAAGAGCAACGTCATCGCCACGGCCCGCGAGCAGCCCGTGCGGACGAAGCACGCCATGGTGGTCACCGTGCATCACCTGGCCACGGATGCGGGCGTGGAGATCCTGAAGCAGGGGGGCAACGCGATCGATGCCGCTGTTGCCACGGGCTTCGCGCTGGCCGTTGTGCATCCGCTGGCGGGCAACATCGGCGGCGGCGGCTTTATGCTGGTCCATTTCGCGGCCGGAAACAACACTTTTATCGACTACCGCGAGCGCGCTCCGCTGGCCGCGACACCCGACATGTACCTCGACGCCAAGGGCAATGTCGTTCCCGACGCCAGCATCACCGGATACAAGGCCATCGGCGTGCCTGGATCGGTCGCCGGCATGGTTTATGCGGAAAAGAAATACGGCAAGCTGACCCTTGCCAAAGTCATGGCGCCCGCGATCAAGTTGGCGAGCCAGGGCTTCGTGCTCACCGAAGAAGAGGCTGCGGTGCTGCATGACGAAACGCTGTCGATGTTTCCTGAGTCGAAGCGCATATTCCAGCGCGACGGCAACTTCTACAAGCCGGGAGAGCTCTTCAAGCAACCCGAGCTTGCCGCAACACTCAAGACGATCGCCGCCGATCCCGACGACTTCTACCACGGGCGCATCGCGAAGCAACTCGCAGCCGACATGCAGAAGAACGGCGGCCTCATCACCACCGAAGACCTCGCGCGATACTCCGTGAAGGAGCGCGAGCCCGTCACGGGCACCTACAAGGACTACACCATCATCAGCGCGCCTCCTCCTTCGTCGGGCGGCGTGGTGCTCATCGAAGCGCTCAATATTCTCGAGGGCTATAACCTGAGCCGCTGGAAAGACCGGACGCCCGACGAAATGCACCTCATCGTCGAGTCCTATCGACGGGCCTACATGGACCGCACCGACTACATGGGCGATCCCGACTACGTGAAGATTCCTGTCGACCAGCTCATCGACAAGAAGTACGCGGCCGCATGGCGGACAAGCATTGCTGCCGAGTCGGCCACGCCGTCGAAAGACCTGAAGCGACCCGCCGGATTCCTCCCGCCTCCTCCGACCATGTCCGACGTGCGGCGCGAATCGACCCAGACCACGCACTATTCAGTGGTCGATGCCGACGGCAATGCCGTCGCCGTGACAACTACGCTCAACAACGAATTCGGCTCCGGCGTCACCGCTACCGGTCTCGGCTTCCTGCTCAACGACGAGATGGACGACTTTGCCTCGAAGCTTGGCGTTCCCAATATGTACGGACTCATCCAGGGCCCCGCCAACACTATCGCCCCCGGCAAACGCCCGCTCTCCGCCATGACGCCCACTATCGTGCTCCAGGACAATAAGCTGCGCTTCGTCCTTGGCTCACCCGGCGGGGGACGCATCATCACGACCGTCGCGAACATTTTTCTTAGCGCCGCCGAGGAAGGCCTCAATATTCAGGAAGCTGTCGACGCCCCTCGCTTTCACCACCAGTACCTGCCCGACATTCTCTTCATGGAGCCCGGCTTCTCCGACTCAACCGTCGAAGGCCTGCGTGCCCTCGGCTACCAGCTCAAAATCCGCGGCCACTGGAGCGACGGAGAGTGTATCGCCGTCGATCCTGCGACGGGCGATCTCGAAGGCGGCCAGGACCACCGCCATCATTTCGGCAAGGCAGCGGGATACTGAAAGAGCCCAAGGACCTGCAAGCGCCGCCTTCAAATGAGAGAATGAAAGAAGATAGCAAGTTGAAGGCTTTCTCCCAGGTCTCACTTTCATGCTGAAGGTTATCTCGTCGCACGTATTTCTCCGCAACCGCCTCCATCCCGGTCTACTGGAGACAATCCAGAAATCCGGAGCCGATGGGGTCGAACTCTTTGCTGCCCGCCAGCACTTCGACTACACCGACCGCGGCGCGGTCCGCGATCTGGCTGAGTGGTTTCGGTCGAACCCCACGGAAGCATTTTCGATGCACGCGCCGCTCTACACCGACCGCGAGATGGGTCGCTGGGGCGAGCCGGGTGTCAACGTCATCCACCCCGAAAAGGGCCGGCGCATCGACGCCATGGACGAGATCAAGCGGGCCCTCGAAGTCGCCGAGCAGATCCCCTTCCGGTTCATGGTCATTCATCTCGGCGAGCGCGAGGACACATGGAGCCCGCGTGCCCTCGAGAATTCGATCACCGCACTCGAACACCTCCGCGCCTTTGCCAGCCCGCTTGGAGTCAAACTTCTCGTCGAAAACCTGCAGAACGAAGTCACGCGCCCGGTGAACATCATCGAAATCCTGAACGGCGGACACTTCACCGATATCGGTGTGTGCCTCGACGTTGGCCACGCAAACCTGGGCGAGGGTGTGAAGCCCACGTTGGACGAGCTGAAAGACCGCATCCGCTCCTCGCATCTGCACGACAATAATGGCGACCGCGACGCCCACCTCTGGCCCGGCGATGGCACGATTCGGTGGGACGAGGTCTATGAAGGCCTGAAGACGGCGCCTCAACTTTCCGCGGGAGTGCTCGAAATCCATTACGCGCTCGAAGAAACTCCGGAAACCGTGATGCAAAAAGCGGCGAAGGCTTTCGAAAACTTTTAGAGATATCTATGGCAGAAGAAGTAAAGACTGAATCAGTAACCGACACAGCGACAGAATCAAAACCCGTAACCACTATCGCCCGAATCGGCGAGCATGAAGGCCGCAGCGTAACCCTTAAGGGTTGGCTCTATAACCTGCGCGAGAGCGGCAAGCTGCTCTTCCCCATCTTTCGCGACGGCAGCGGAACCATCCAGGGCATCGTTCCCAAGGCCGCCGTTCCCGCCGAGGTCTTCGACGCCATCAAGGGTCTGACGCAGGAATCGAGCGTCATCGTTACAGGAAAAGTGCGCGCCGACAAACGTGCTCCCGGCGGTTACGAATTGGACGTCGAAGGCATCGAGGTCGTCCAGCGTGTTCCCGAGGACACTCCATTCCCGATTTCTCTCAAAGAGCATGGCACCGACTTCCTGATGGAGCACCGCCATCTCTGGATTCGCACTCCGCGTCAGGCCGCGATTCTGCGCATCCGCGCTGAGATCATCAAGGCCGCACGTGACTTCTTCGATGAGCGCGGATTCGTCCTCACCGACCCGCCCATCCTCACACCTGCAGCCTGCGAAGGCACCAGCACGCTCTTTCCTGTCGAATATTTCGGCGACGAAGCCTACCTCACGCAGTCTGGCCAACTCTACATCGAGAGCACTGCGCTTGCGCTGGGGAAGGTCTATTCCTTCGGCCCCACTTTTCGCGCTGAAAAATCGAAGACCCGCCGCCACCTCACCGAATTCTGGATGGTCGAGCCGGAGGTCGCCTACTGCGATCTCGATGGCCTGATGGAACTCGCCGAGCAGTTCCTCAGCTTCATCGTCGATCGCGTGCTCACCCGCCGTCCCGCCGACCTGAAAGTCATCGGACGCGACACCGCGAAACTCGAAGCCATCAAGGCGCCTTTCCCGCGCCTGCGCTACGACGAAGCGGTTGCCATGCTCAACGACGCGCACGCCAAGGGCCTGCTTGAAAATGCCTTCGAATACGGCAACGACTTCGGCTCGCCCGACGAGACCTACATCTCCTCGCAGTTCGACCGCCCGGTCATGGTGCACCGCTACCCCGCCGCCGTGAAGGCCTTCTACATGGAACCCGATCCGGCCGATCCGAAGTACGCGCTCTGCGTCGACGTCCTCGCGCCCGAGGGCTACGGCGAGATCATCGGCGGATCGCAGCGTATCGCGTCCTTCGACCTGTTAAAGAGGCGCATCGAAGAGCACAACTTGCCGATCGATGCCTTCGAGTGGTATCTCGATCTGCGGAGATATGGCTCGGTTCCGCACTCCGGATTCGGCATGGGCATCGAGCGTGCCGTGGCGTGGATCTGCGGCCTCGAGCACGTCCGTGAGACCATCCCCTTTGCGCGCACCCTCAACCGCATCTACCCGTAAGGCCAGAAGTTATGTCACGAGTCACTGAAATCCGGGCGGTCGAAAGAGCCGCCACAACGGCGACCGGGCGTCCGGCTTTTACCGGAGTGCAGTCCCTCCCGCCACGCCGCATCAAGATCATCGGCGTTCCTCTCGATCTCGGCGCCGCCCGCCGCGGAGTCGACATGGGGCCCTCAGCCGTCCGCGTCGCCGGTCTCGAAGCGCGCCTCGAAGCCCTCGGTCACGAAGTTCGCGACGAAGGCAACATCGCCGTCGCCATCGCCGAAACCAAATCCGCTGGTGAGCAAAGCGCCCGCTACCTCAAGGAAATCACCGAGACCTGCACCCATGCTGCCGAAGCGGTCCTGCGTTCACTTGAAGACGGCATGACGCCCGTTGTCCTTGGAGGCGACCACTCGGTCGCAGCGGGAACCGTCTCTGGAGTGGCAGAGTTCTATCGCCGCGAGAACAAGAAGATCGGCCTCATCTGGATCGATGCCCACTCCGACATCAACACCCCCGAGACATCGCCCAGCGGCAATGTCCACGGCATGCCCCTGGCCGCTTTGCTCGGACTCGGCCCCGAGTCGCTGGCCAACATCTTCGGCTGGGCGCCCAAGGTCTCGCCCGAAAACACCGTTCTCATCGGCGTCCGCGACATCGACGCAACCGAGAAAGAAAACATACGCCGCGCCGGCATCACCGAGGTTTACACCATGCGCGACATCGATGAGCGCGGCATGCGCACCGTTATGGAAGAAGCCCTCAGCGCGGCCGGACGCGGCACCGCCGGCTATCACGTCTCGCTCGATATGGACTGGATCGACCCCGAGGACGCTCCCGGCGTCGGCACTCCCGTGCGCGGTGGCGCTACCTACCGCGAGGCCCACCTCGCGATGGAGATCATCGCCGATCACGGCCGCATGCTCAGCTTCGAGATCGTCGAGGTGAACCCTGTCATTGACGAGCGCAACCGCACCGCCGACCTCGCCGTCGAACTTATTTCGTCTGCGTTTGGGAAGAAGATTCTTTAGGCGGTCTCGAAGTAATCGATGGCCCGGTGCCTTCGTTCAAGAGATCAAGATAGTTCGCGTACGCAAAAATTCGGTCGCGCTTCCTGCCCGTTAGCTCCTCTGCCACGCCAAGTTCTTGTAGGTGTTGCATCGCCTTCGCCGCGGTCGCAAGGGTCAAATCGGTCCCTAGGCAGACCTGTTGAAGAGTAGCGATCGGATGGCGTTGAAAATATTCATGTACGCTGATCATTGATCCACTTCGTGCCATTGAGCGGATACTTGATCCGTCAAGTTCGAAGAGATCTCGCACCGCGATCGCAGTGGTAGAAGCCTGCTCAGCTGTGTCGCGAACTCCGGTCAAGAAAAATTCTATCCATGTTTCCCAATCGCCTTCGGTTCGCACGTTTTGAAGCAGGTTTGTAATATTCATCGCGTTTTTCCTTGAAATAGAGGCTCAGGTAAAGGGATGGTGCCTTCAAAACCCTCCGCTCGCATAAAAGCAATGTGATGAGAAGCCTTCCGATGCGGCCGTTTCCGTCCAGAAATGGATGCGCGGACTCAAACTGGACATGAGCGAGCGCGGCATCAATAAGCAATGGCAAGTGAGTTGAATTACGATGAAGGAATTTTTCGAGATCGCTCATAATTTCGAACATCTCCGCAACTGGCGGAGGCACATAAACGGCGTTTCCTGGGCGCGTTCCTCCAATCCAGTTCTGCGACCTCCTGAACTCTCCTGGTGTTTTGTCTGATCCTCGTCCTGAGCGCATAAGTACCGCGTGCATCTCGCGAAACAGTCGGTTGGATAGAGGGAATCCGCTGCGGATCCTTGATAATCCGTGTTCCATTGCCGCAACGTAATTTGAAACTTCCTCGGCATCGGTATCGCCACGAAGAAGCTGATTTTCAAAGAGTAATAATTGCGACAATGAAGATTGCGTTCCCTCGATTTGCGAAGAGAGTACTGCCTCGCGACGATTGTAGAAATAAAGAAGCATATTGACGTCGGGGAGGATCGCTTGAAGCCCGTCTAGGCGACCCAAAGCTTGATTGGCTGCATCGAGCAGCGGATAAAACTGTTCAATGAGAATCGGCGGATCTGGAGGTAACGGCTTTGGAACGTAGGCCCGAACGGTTTCCCCGAGAGTGGTTGTGGTAATAAATCGGCCGATTCTGATTGAATTGTCAGGCATGCTTAATATATTTTACGGCGTAATCTAAATTAGCTATAACCGCTAATTTAGAAAGTGTATTTACCCAAAGTTTTGACCAGAGAGATTCCTAGGGTATGGCTCGAGGTCGTTTCTGCCGTAAAATCATCAAGTTATGCCCAAACTCCGCGTAGGCGTCCTCTTCGGCGGCCGCAGCGGCGAGCATGAGGTCTCGCTGCTCTCAGCCGCATCCGTCCTCAAGGCCATCGACCCCAAAAAATACGAAATCACCCCCATCGGCATCACCAAGGAAGGCCGCTGGGTCACCTCCACCGACGCCGCCCGTCTCCTCGCCGGTGAGTCCGCCTCCAACCCCCGCGCCCTGCGCGCCGGAGACCCCGAGACCACTACCTCCGCAGCTGTCCTCGCCCGCGGCGAATCCGTCATCGTCCCGCCCGTCCCGTCGGAGTCCAAAACCGGAGCCCTCGTCCCCTTCGAGACCGACGCCCACTCGCTCGACATCCACGCCAGCGCGGCATCCGGCTCCCCCCTGAGCCTCGACGTCATCTTCCCCGTCCTCCACGGAACCTTCGGCGAAGACGGCACCATCCAGGGCCTCTTCGAGCTCGCCGGAATCGCCTACGTCGGCTCCGGCGTCCTCGGCTCCGCCACTGGCATGGACAAGGACATCATGAAGAGCCTCTTCGCCGCTGCGAAGCTGCCGATCACGAAGCACGTCACCTTCCTGCGCTCGGAGTGGAAAGCCAGCCCCAAAAAGATCATCACCCGCCTCGAAGCCGCCCTGAAATACCCGCTCTTCGTTAAACCCGCAAACCTCGGATCATCAGTCGGCATCACCAAGGCCCACGACCGCAAGGAACTCGGCCCCGCCATCGACATCGCCGCCGGATACGACCGCAAGATCGTCGTTGAGCAGGCGGTCGGAGGCTCCAAGTCCAGGAAAAAGACGGGCAAGGCCCGCGAGCTCGAAGTCGCCGTACTCGGCAACGACAACCCCCAGGCTTCCGTCGTCGGCGAGATCGTCCCCAGCAAGGAGTTCTACGACTACGAAGCGAAATACCTCAGCGAAGGCTCCGACCTCATCATCCCTGCGAAGCTCACCAAGACCCAAACCAAAGAAGTCCAGCAGATGGCCATCGCTGCCTTCCGCGCCTGCGACTGCTCCGGCCTCGCCCGCGTTGACTTCCTCATGGAGCCCACCTCGATCTCCGGCAAACCGGGCCGCATTTACCTGAATGAGATCAACACCATGCCCGGATTTACGTCTATCAGTATGTATCCCAAGCTGTGGGCGGCCTCCGGCATCGCGTATCCTGAGCTTATCGACCGGCTTATCTCGCTGGCTTTGGAGCGCCGCGCGGAGAAGGACCGCACCAGTTACAACCGGTGAGGAACCTTCCGCGGCAGAACGGTGTCAAACCACCTTGGAGAACCCGGCCCGGAATCGATTCACGACCGAAAGGAACCCTAGCCGCCGATGACACTGATCGATGCCCCCCAATTTGACGCGCGCCGCGAGCGGCGAAACCGCAATATCCGTATTACCGCACTGGTGGTCGTCATTCTGGGTCTCATCGCGGCCGGTTCCTGGGCCGTCGAGATGCCATGGCAGATCTGGCACTGGCCCTCCGACCATCGCGTCAACAACTTCTTCGCCGCCGTCCAGTCAGGAGACCTTGAGAAGGCTTACGGTCTCTGGAACAACGATCCCAACTGGAAGCAGCATCCCGAACAGTACAAGGCATACGACTTCGGCACATTCCAGCATGACTGGGGCCAGGCCAGCGATTACGGGGTCATCAAATCCCACAAGATCGTCGTCTCCCATCGCGTCGGCAACGGTGTCGTCATGGGAGTCAACATCAACGGCGGCAAGACGCCAATCTTCCTTCGCGTCGACAACAAGACCAAGACCATCGGATTCTCGCCCGTCGAGCTTTATCTCGGCCCGTAAGGCCTGATCTCTATCCCGCTGCCTCGCTGACCTGCTGACTAGCTGCCTCCAGCGCTGCTATCGTTTTTTCGAGACTCGCCAGATCGCCGACATGCAGGCAGTGCTGGCTGCGGTCGATCTGCCGCAACAACCCGCTGAGCACCATTCCCGGACCGACTTCGATAAAGTGCGCCGGCTTCTCCGCGATCAGCGCCCGCATCGACTCCACCCACCGCACCGATCCCGTCACCTGCCGGATGAGCGCGTCGCGCAGTGCCTCGCTGTCGCTTTCGAGGGCAGCGTCAACATTTACGACGACCGGCAACCCCGCGCGCGAGAACTTGAGCTCGTTCAGCATCACAGCCAGGCGGTCCTGCGCCGGCTGCATCAGCGCGCAGTGGAAGGGAGCGCTCACGTGCAGCATCACCACCTTTTTCGCGCCGCGCTCCTTCGCCAGCGCCGCCGCCCGCTCGACCGCCTTGACTGAGCCCGAGATCACCGTCTGCTCGGGAGAGTTATAGTTCGCCGGAGACACCACCTCGCCCATCTCCTTCGCTGCGTCAGCGCAAGCCTCGGTCGCGGCATCCGCCGCCATGCCCAGCACCGCGGCCATCGCGCCCTCGCCCGTCGGAACCGCCTCCTGCATGAACCTCCCGCGGCTGCGCACCGTCCGCACCGCATCGGCAAAAGGAAGCACCCCTGCCGCGACCTCGGCCGAGTACTCGCCCAGCGAGTGCCCGGCGACGTAGTTCGGCGTAATGCCCTTCTCGGCCAGCACCCGATGCGCGGCAATTGAAACGGTAAAGATCGCCGGTTGCGTGAACTCAGTCAGCTTGAGCTGTTCCTCCGGCCCGTTGAAGCACAGCTCCGAGAGCGCGAATCCGAGCGCCTCATCGGCCTCCTCGAAGGTCTGCCGCGCGACGGCAAAGTTGTTGAAAAGCTCCCGGCCCATGCCGACGGCCTGCGAGCCCTGTCCGGGAAAGAGATAAGCGAGCTTGTGGGTTGTCATGCCAGTCGGTATTTCAAACTATTCGCAGGCAAGGCGCAAGGCGCGGCCATCCCGCACGAACAGGCACTTCATCGCGTGCGGGAACGGTGCAATAATCATCTCCCAGGCCGGTGCAGCTTCATGAAGCTCTATTGGAAGGTGTGTATTGCCGTCATAGCTCTTCTGGGCTGTTACTTTATCCTCTTCGTCGCGCCCGTTGTTCGAGATCTCCGGCAGATGATTTATCCCACACCGAATTCGTGCAGCGCCTTTGTAAGGAACTACAACCCGCAGCCCGTAATCGACGCATTCGAGTCCAGCCAGTATGGCTCCTCATCTGGCGACGGAAATGGTCAGTCGGCAGGTTTCCGATTTATTACCAACAAGCGTGATATCACCCCTGGATTCGCCCTTCAAAAGGCAAGGGGACTGCAGTTCATGAACGCCCTCGACCAGAGCATCCTTAGCCAGTTAGCTGCGAATGGGGCTTCGATAATCGGCCATAGCGGGGATCCGCAGTTGGGATTTCATTACTCCTACCGGATCGGCCCAACTACAGGTACAGTTTGGCTCTCGCCGCTAAGGCCGAACCTAGGTGTCCATCGGGGTATGGCCTTGCCCGAAGGAATTGAAGATGTAACGTTCACGATCTCCATTACCGAAAAGTGGTTTCCCGGCACACCCGCAAACGTCCAGGCTGCACTGAAGTTACCGCCCTTGTGCCTTTCATTCTGTTGACAAGAATCCCGCCTGCGGCCAGACTTCCGTCATGCGCCTGACTGTCTTCTGTCTCGCAGTGACTGCCTTGCTTTCTCCGCTGTCCCGGGCTCAGGCTCCTGTCTTCGAAGTCACCCCGGTGCAAAGCTCTATCCGGCTCAACCTGAACTCGTCCCGGCCGATGACAGCCAATTTCGACAAATGGACCGCAACTTTGACCTTCACTTCACGCGATCCAACCTCAGCTGCATTGGACATCGAGATTCAGGCGGCGAGTGTGCACCCGACCGCTGGAACGAAGGACGACAAGCTGAAGAGCAGCGACTTTCTTGACGTCCAGCAGAACCCGGTGATCGCGTTCAAGTCCAGCAACGTTGTCCAGACGGGCAAGACATCCTACGACCTCATCGGCACCTTCACCATGCGCGGCGTTTCAAAGCCGGCCACTCTAAGTCTCGTGATCGCCGAGCAGGGGACCAGCTCTGGATATATCCAGGGAATCGTGCCGTTCGAGCGCAAGCAATACGGTATGACGCCCAACAAGAAGGATGACAGTGGCGAGATCGATCTCAACCTCAAGGTAAAGCAGGTGAGCGGGCCTGAACTACTCCGCAAAAGATTTCCCTAGCTCGCTATCCGCTCTTCGAATGTGGAAAGGGTTTTTCTGTTGACAGCAAACCCGGCTGCCGCGAGACTCTCGGCATGCAATCGTGGGAAACCCCCACTCTGACAGACAATTTGAGGCAATGGCCGGCCCATTAGTATCTAACCCGCTGAGGCTTCTGCTTGCTTACGCTCCAAATCCTCTCCATTTTGGTTCTCGGCCTGATGTGTGGAAGCGAACTGAATGTAGCTGCCTTCGCACACCCCACGTTCAATCATCAGCCGCTCGACACGCACATCCGTATGCGCTCCGCCTTTGCCGTCCTCTTTGGTCGCGTGATGCCTTTCTGGATGGCGGGTTCAACTCTGCTCAATCTGCTGCTTCTGCTGCCCTTCGCCCGCTTGACCGGCGTTGCATGGCGTCTGACTGCGATCTCCGCCGCAATTCAGGTGCTCGCCGTCGTTTTCTCGCTCATTGGACCGGTTCCGATCAATAATCGGATCAAGACCTGGACGCCCAACTCTCTTCCCGCCGACTGGCAGGCGCAGGAGCGCCGTTGGGACCTCTACCACTGGTCACGAACCCTCGGCCTGATCGTCGCCTTTGGGTTGCTGCTCGATAGCCTCGCGATCCGGTGAATTCAAGATTGGCCGAGTATTTCTTTCCGCCAGCTATAATGGAATTAGGAATGAAGAAAAGGCCCGGCTACCCAGCCGGGCTTTTGCTGTTTAGGAGCTCCAATGGGTTACCGAAGCTTTGACTTGCCAGATCCAGATGAATCCACCAGAGCGCGAAACTCATAGAAAAAAAATGAGAAACTCGCAAAACCTATGAAATCTATTAGTTAGGTGCCGCAGGTCGCGGCTAAGTCCTTTGTAATCTATTAGGGGGCTGATACCCGGGGGGAGGGGGTATCCCTCAACCGGCCGTCACATAGGTTGTGTAATGCTCATCGGTAATCGCAGTGAACGGCAGTAACTTTACCGGACCCGACGCGGTCTGAACCTCCCAGGCAGGCTTGTTCGGGTCACCACCCGAAACCGGGCTCGCCGCCAGAAGCTGTTGCCGGGTCACCTTGGGAGCCTGTTCCTGGACGGGAAGCAGCACCAGCGGTCCTCGAACGAGCGCGACCGTCTCCGGATGCTCCGGATCGATCGCCTCCAGGCGCAGCGGCATGGGAAGCTCCATCTCGATCCTGTCGCCGTCTTTCCAGGTCCGGCGGATAGAAGCGAATCCGCTGGTCGCGGCCGCCGGAACTGGTGGTCCATTCACCCGGATCGATGGGGCGCCTCCGGATGCCACCGCCCACGCCGGAATCCGCAGCCGCAGGGTGAAATCGCTCGGCCGTGAAGCACTTAGGGTCATCCCGATCTTGCCGCCGACGGGATAATCGCCCGACTGCCTCAGCGACATCTGCGCGCCGTCAGCCGCGGTCCACTTCAGCGTCGACGGCAGGTAGAGGTTGACATACAGTCCCGCCGGGTCGCGGAAGTAGATCAGGATGCGGTAGTCTGCTGCCACCTGGGGCAGGGTGCCCGAGCAGCACGGCCACCTGTCTGCGAAATAAAACTTGCTGCCCGACAAGTTGTAGTCCGAGTAATAAAACGCATGCCCGTCGGGCTCGAGCCTCTTCGCGCCGAGTACCGTGTTGTAGAGCACGCGCTCCATGCTATCTCCATAGCGCCCATCGCCGGTGACCTGCATCAGGTAGCGCGTGAGCTTGAAGTGGGCATAGCTCCCGCAGGGCGTCTCGAAGCTCGAGTGCGTCTTGGTGAGGCTTGCATACATCGTGCCGCTGCCCGGAGCCGAGAAACTCTCGTTCGGCCCCCACCCGCCCGTCGCGAAGCTCTGCGTCGTTACGATCATGTCGAAGGCGTTCTTCGCCGCGTGCAGGTGCTTGTCACTTCCATCGGCGATATACGCCTGCATGGCTGAGCTCAACGAGTTGCAGAAGCTGTACGCGTGATGGTTGGCAAGCACATTCCGGTCCTCGGCAAGCGGATCGAACCAGGTCTTGTCGAGCAGATACCGCCCGGCCAGCTCGCGGTAGCGCGCCCCCGCGCCCCGCTCCCAGGCGAGGAACAGGTTCTCTGGCAGCGTGTATGGCTCATCCCAGCAGTAGTCGTTGCTGGTCGGATCGCCGACTGAAGCTCTCCACTGACGCTGCGGCTCGTCGCGATCGAGCGCGTGCGGTGGCAGGTGCGGCATCGCCGCGTCTGTCGTCCGCTCGAGCAGCGGCCAGGCATTCGAGATACCCGCGAACTGATGGGCATCGATAAGCCCGCAGACCACCTTGTCGTAGTCATACGCGGGGAAGCGGAAGCCGGTGTAGAACTTCCCGGATATTGCGGGCGAGTACATGTCGAGCAGCGTCTGCACCTTGGCGCGGGTGCGCGCGTCACCGTTTACGGCATATCCACGGGAGAGCGCCGAGATCCACTGCCCGAAGGAGTGGGCCGGTGCAAAGCCATGCCCACCGCTCGGTGTCTTGTCGAGCGGCACCTCGTCGTACCAGCCGCCCATGTCGGGACCGGGGGCCGGCAGCCCCGCCCTTAACCTCCACGGCTTCAGCAGGCTATCGTCGTTCAATCCGAGAAGCACGGCCTGGGTTTGCTCGAACTGGGTTTGCGCAAGTCCGGGAGTGAGCTCGACATCCCCATAACCAAACTGGCTGAGGCGGATACGAGAATCCTGATCGGCAATGAGCCACGGATTTGAGCCGAGCGAGGCGACTGCGAGGCCGGTGGTCTTCATGAAGGAGCGGCGCGAGAGCATTGAGTCCTCCCAGTAGTGATGGTAAGCCTTCCAACGCAATCTATAAATGTCTGGGGCGCGGATCTGCTGGAGCTCCCGGCCAGCCCAGAAAAATTCCGCATGGTGTGGCCAAATTTTCGCGTGCGCCTGATCCCGCGCGCCACCCGTGCCGAAAAAGGCCATATTGCAAGGAATTGCGGACCGGATCGGAACAGTCCACTTTCGCGGTACAAAAACTGCCTTCAATTGGGCAAGCGGAAGTGAGATGATGTTGCTACCTGGGAAACCCCAATGCAGGCAACCGCAATAGCGGTTTCAGCATTCCAAGGGAATGGAGCGGGTCTATGTGGTTCGCGAAGATGCACGATGTTCTATACCACTTATCCCAGCTGAGCGACTACCTTCCGGCGGTGCTGGTCACAATCGGGGTAGCTGTCCTCATCGGGTGCGCGGTCGGCTGTGTGTGCTCCCCATGTGAAGAGAAAGATGATCTGTTTCACAGGGAAGTCTACTAGCCCAGACCGCGAGCGCTCAGTGCGAGCGGATGAAGTTTTTGAAATCTCCGCTGGGGGGAATTCTGTTTTTACGCATCTCCAAACGAAAGGATCCGACACCCCCGTCCCCTTTCAGATAACCTGGCTCCCCCCTCAGCCCGCATCGCGGAACCTCCCATATAATCCGACACGATGGAGAATCGTGGACTGGATGAGCTGGCGCGCCGAGACCGGCTGGCGGAAGAGGGCGGCGGCGCCGAACGGCGCACGCGGCAGCACGAGCAGGGAAAGCTTTCGGCGCGCGAGCGCATCGATCTTCTCCTCGACGAAGGAACCTTCGAGGAAACCGATAAATTTGTAACTCACCGTTGCACCGATTTCGGCATGGCGGAAAAGCGGATCCCGGGCGACGGCTTCGTGACCGGGTACGGCAAAGTCGACGGCCGCACGGTCTTCGTCTTCGCGCAGGATTTCACTGTCTTCGGGGGCTCGCTCTCAGAATCGAACGCGGCCAAGATCGTCAAGCTGATGGACATGGCGATGCGCGTCGGCGCTCCGATCGTCGGCCTGAATGACTCCGGCGGCGCGCGCATCCAGGAAGGCGTGGTATCGCTGGCCGGCTACGCGGACATCTTCCTGCGCAACACGCTCGCCAGCGGCGTGATTCCGCAGATATCGGCCATCCTCGGTCCCTGTGCAGGGGGAGCGGTATACTCGCCCGCCATCACCGATTTCACGCTCATGGTGGACAAGACCTCCTACATGTTCGTCACAGGGCCGGATGTCATCAAGACCGTGACCCATGAGGAGGTGACGAAGGAAGATCTCGGCGGCGCGACCACGCACAACGAAGTCTCGGGCGTGGCCCATTTCATGGCGCATGACGACCGCGAATGCGTGGCCACGGTGCGCGAACTGCTGAGCTTTCTGCCTTCGAACAATCTCGACGATCCGCCGCGCCGAGCGTGTACCGACCCGATCGACCGCTCCGACCGCGAGCTTGACACAATCGTTCCGGCCGAATCAAATCAGCCCTACGACATCAAGCAGGTGATTGCGCGGCTTGTTGACGACGCCTATTTCTTCGAGGTGCACGAGCACTTCGCTCGAAATATCGTGATCGGGTTCGCGCGTATGAACGGACGTCCGGTCGGACTTGTTGCCAACCAGCCGGCACATCTCGCCGGCGTACTGGACATAAACGCAAGCGTGAAGGCAGCGCGATTCGTGCGCTTCTGCGATGCGTTCAATATTCCGCTCATCACGCTGGAGGATGTTCCCGGCTTTCTGCCCGGAGTGCAGCAGGAGTACGGCGGCATTATCCGCCACGGCGCGAAGCTGCTCTATGCGTTCGCCGAGGCAACCGTGCCCAAACTGACGGTGATCACCCGCAAGGCGTACGGCGGAGCCTATTGCGTCATGAGCTCCAAGCACATCCGGACCGATCTGAATCTCGCCTGGCCGACGGCCGAGATTGCCGTGATGGGGCCAGAGGGCGCGGTGAATATCGTGTATGGCCGAGAACTCGACCTGGCAGTCCGCGAGGCCGAAGAAACGGAAGGCCCTCTCGGCGACGAGCGGCGCAGCGAACTGCTGGCCGCAGCGCGTTCTGAGAAGGTGCACGAGTTCCGCGAACAATTTGCCAATCCCTTTGTTGCCGCCGAGCGCGGGTACGTCGATGCGGTGATTCTGCCGCATGAGACCCGCCGTCGCCTGATCGCCGCGCTCGAGATGCTGGATGGGAAACGTGACAAGAATCCGCCCAAGAAGCATGGGAATATTCCCCTGTGAGCGAACCTGTCAGCATTGCGGATGCGGAGCATTACCTCTGGGACCGTGCCTGCAACGGCTGGCATCTCGTCCGCGATGAAAACCTCAGCGTGATCGAAGAGCGAATGCCGCCGGGCGCGGCGGAGCAGCGACATTTTCACACGCTGGCGCGTCAGTTCTTCTATGTACTCGAAGGCAAGCTCACCATGGAACTGGAGGGCCGCATTCTCGTGCTCGAACTCGGCCAGGGGCTCGAGATCGCTCCGGGGCAGCCCCACCAGGCGATGAATAGATCGGACGCCAATGTGCGCTTCCTGGTAATTTCGCAGCCTCCAAGCCACGGGGACCGCACGCCGGCATAGAACCCCTCATCCAACGAGCGTGCCTGCTGTAACGAACCCGGTTACGACACTAGTCTGCGGGCTCGCATAGAATGCACGAAGGCAACTGCGGTCCTCCCCATCGCGCTCTGATTTTGGCGAAGTCGGGGCGGTCGCATCAGCACTGAGACGAGGTGAATGCGATGTCCACTCCATCCGCTAAGCACGTAACACTCGCTGGCACTGAGCGCCAGGCTCCTCCCAACGCAACGGACCTCGGTCGAACACCGCCGACCCATATCGTGAGTATCTCGGTCATCGTCAGGCGAAAGAATCACCTTGATCTCAAGGCGCTCGGGGGCCGACACATTTCGCGCGAGGAGTTCAACGAGAAATACGCCGCCGACCCTGCGGATTTCGCCGCCCTGCGCCAGTTCGCGCATAACCACAATCTCTCGGTGGATGAAAACGCTTCAAGCCTCCCGCGGCGAACCATGATGCTGCGGGGAACGGCGCAGTCAATGGAAGCGGCTTTCAGCGTGCAGCTGCATGACTATGAGCTCAAGGGCCACAAATTCCACTCCTTCACGGGCGCTGTTTCCATGCCCGACTCGCACGCCGCAGTCGTTGAGACCGTCTTGGGGCTCGATTGCCGCCCGATTGCGAAACCGCACCACCGCATGAGGGACAAGAAAAAGAAGCCCACGCCCGACCCGAGCTACGCGCCAGTGCAGGTTGCGCAGTTCTATAGTTTTCCGACTGGCGTGAACGGTAGCGGCCAGACCATCGGCATCATTGAGTTGGGGGGAGGCTATAACTCCAGCGATCTGCAGAATTTCTTTTCCGGGCTGGGCATCAACCCTCCGAATGTGGTTTCTGTCTCGGTGGATGGTGGGGTCAACGCGCCCTCGACTCCGGATAGCGCTGACGGCGAGGTTGCGCTCGACATCGAAGTCGCGGGAGCGGTCGCACCCGGCGCAAACATCGCTGTATATTTCACCACCAACACGGCTCAGGGATTTCTCGATGCCATCACAACGGCCGCGCACGATACGGCCAATTCTCCAAGCGTCATCTCCATCAGCTGGGGCGGCCCTGAATCAGGATGGACGAGTTCTCAGCTTACGGCCATCGACAACGCATGTCAGTCAGCGGCTGCCATGGGAATCACCGTTACCGTGGCAGCGGGCGATGACGGCTCGAGTGACGGCGTGACCACCGGCGGCAACAATGTTGATTTTCCCGGATCGAGCCCGCATGTGCTGTGCTGCGGCGGTACGAAGATCACGACCAGCGGTTCGAAGATCACCAGCGAAGTGGTCTGGAACGACGGCTCTCAGGGCGGAGCGACCGGCGGCGGTGTGAGCGCCGTTTTCCCGCTGCCTACCTGGCAGCAGGGCGTGGGAGTTCCCAAGCCGTCTGGCAGCAAGGGCGGCCGCGGCGTGCCCGATGTGGCTGGCGATGCCTCGCCGAGTTCCGGCTACAACATTCTCGTGGATGGCAGCCAGGAAGTTGTGGGAGGAACCAGCGCTGTCGCGCCGTTGTGGGCGGCACTCGTCGCGCTGATCAATCAGCAGACGGGAAAGCCCTCCGGCCTCATCAATCCAATTCTCTACGGCGCCCCCATCGCGTTCCACGACATCACGCAGGGCAACAACGGTGCATTCTCCGCCGGCCCGGGGTGGGATGCTTGTACCGGACTGGGCTCGCCCATCGGCACAGCGGTGGCGACGGCTGTAGCGGCGGCGGAGTCTGGTACCGGGACCACCAGTGGTTCTGGATCGGGGTCTGGTGGAACCAAGTCAGGCAGCGGTTCGGGCAAAGGCGGTAAGAAGCACCATAGTCCGCGCGAGCCCAAGGGCTATTAATTCGGAATGAGGCTTAGATTGAGCCCGGCCTGATCACCGGTTTGCCCTTGTCGTTCAGCATGACGTAGCCCATGGGCGTGTGGTGGTCGTGTGTAAAGAGCACCAGCCACTCTTCGGGAATCGCACGAGCGTAAAAGCGCTTCCTCTGTTCGATACAGGTCAACGGGTCGAGGTCGTAGCCCATAACCCAGGTAATGTCGAGATGGGCGCTGGTTGGGATCAGATCGGATACGTAGCAGGCATGCCTTCCTGCTGACTCGATGTGCACCGCGAGGAGCTGGGCCGTATGGCCTGGGTAGCATTCGACCGATATGCCAGGGACAATCTCTTCGCGCTCACCCGCTCGGGTATCTAGCAGGGTCATCTGGCCGCTCTCGACCAGGGGGTCGTAATTTTCGCTTATGTAGCTGATGGCGTCGCGTTCAAGCTGCAGATGACCATGCTCGACCTCGCCACGGTGAGCGAAGTAGCGCGCGCGCGGAAACGTAGGAACAATCCGGCCTTCCAGGGTGCGAGTTGTGTTCCATCCGCAGTGGTCGAAATGCAGATGAGAATTAACCACCACATCGACTTCTTCAGGCCGAATGCCGGCCGTCTCGAAGGCGCGTGGCAGTTGCTCCTTTGCGCCGTAGATTTCGCGTAGTTTGTCGCTGAGCTTGTTGCCAATTCCAGTCTCGATGACTACGTTATGCCTTCCAGTTCGGACGACGACGGTGTTCAGGCCTAGCAGAATACGGTTCTGGTCGTCGGCCGGTGCTCTTTTCTCCCACAACGGCTTCGGGACAACCCCAAACATAGCTCCCCCGTCGAGAAAGTAGGTTCCATCGCTCAGAATGGTGAGCTCGAAGTCACCGAGCACGGCGCGGCCGCGCACCGGATTCGCAGTGTCTGATCGTTCTGCCGGGTGCATCCACACTCCATTCTTTGAACTCGATTAAGTCACTCGAATTGATACAAATTCCAAGCTCTACCACTGATTAGTCATTGCAAGTCTGCCGCAGCCCACGTTAGGATACTCGCGCTAGCATATTGCCGTATTCGCCAAGATTATGCGAAGCTCCCGGGTCACCGGAAACGCCGGAAAACACAAGAACAAGGAGAAACCTGTGGCTGACAATCCAAAACACGGTCCGACCTCGTCAGAGCACCAAAATGAAGTTGCCGAGCCTGCAGCCCCGGCCACCGAGGCGGTTGAGACGAGTGCCGCCGCTGAAGAGCCGCAGCAAGCGCCGGGCCTTGCCCGGGCCGCGGTTCGCGCTATGCCTGCCTCGGGAGCCAGCACTCGTCCCGTGGGATAAAAGCCGGTCTACTCCGGCTTATTTTTCAGGTAGGTTTCGAACTGCCAGAGCAGCTTCGTATGGAGCGCGGTCTGTGCCACCGGGCCCGCGACAGAGTGCGTTTTGCGCGGAAACACGTTGTATTCATACGGAATCCCGTTGTCGAGGAGCTTCTGAATGAACTGAATGGTGTTGGCGATATGCACATTGTCGTCGCCGGTGCCATGAAAAATCAGGATGTGTCCTTTCAGGTTTTTCGCGCTGTTCTGTACTGAGTCGTCGTTGTAACTCTTCATGTTTTCCAGCGGCAGGCCCATGTACCGCTCGGTATAG
Source organism: uncultured Acidobacteriaceae bacterium (assembly GCA_963724375.1). Lineage (GTDB taxonomy): Bacteria > Acidobacteriota > Terriglobia > Terriglobales > Acidobacteriaceae > Silvibacterium. The sequence goes on along the minus strand of CAVRUM010000014.1, from coordinate 170,678 downwards.
ATGGAGTCGTAGTTGCGCCAGTCGGTCACCGGCGCCCCCGAAGCAGCGGCGACGAACCGATCCGAGTGTGTTACCGCCCAGAGCGTAAACGTCCCACCCCAGCTCCATCCCCACCAGCCCATGCGATGCGCGTCGAGCTGCGGATATTTTGCCAGCACCTGGTCGATGCTGGTCATTTGATCGGCAAACTGGGGCGGTCCAAAATCGTGATAGGCAACCTGCTCGAAGTCGCGCCCGCGCCCGCCCATACCGCGGTTATCCACGTGCAGAACCGCGAATCCGTGTTCGGCTAGCAATTGATCGAAAAGTAATCCCCGCCCGCCCCAGCTATCCTTCTGCAAATCTGCGCCCGGGCCGCCATAAGGATTCACGATGAGAGGAACGCTGCCTGGTGCGGTTGCATTCACTGGTAACTGCAGAGTGCCGTACAGCGTTGTCGTTCCATCGGCTGCTTTCAACTCCAACAGTTCGGGTGGCACTAATGTATGCCCTTCGACCGGATGGGACTGCCACAACGGCGTGCACTTCCCCTGCGAGGTGCAGAAGCTGACTATCGGAGGAGACATCAGGCTCGACGAGCCATCGATGAAGGAGCCTCCTCTGTCGGCAAAGGTGGGGTCGTGAACGCCGCGTGCCTGAGTTACTTGCCGCTTGCCAGATCCGTCGAGTTGCACGGCCCATACTTGTTCCTGCCGCGCATCGCCTTCGCTGGACAGGTAATAAACCGTTTTTGAGGCTCCATCGACAGCCTTGATCGAATCGACTTCGTACTCTCCGCTCTCCAGTTGTTTTTCGAGTTGAGCCGCAGAGCCGAGCGGGTTCTTAGCGTCAAAACTGTAACTGTAGATGTGCGTAAATCCGTCGCGCCAGCTCAGAATCAAAAACTCGTGATCCCCGACAAACTTCACGTCATAGGAGAAGTTGAAGTACTTGGGCTCGGTTTGGGCGAGGACAAGCCGGACTTCTCCAGTCTTCGAATCCGCAAAATAAAGGTTCTCGTGCTTCTGGTCCCGCGTCAGCACCTCAATCCAGACCGTGTGCGGATTGACCCATCCGAAGCGGGGAATATCGTCGTTGCCGGGATCTATCGGAACCTTCAGCCAGCGGGTTTCGCCATCGCCTGGGCCTACCACTCCCACGCGCACGGTGGGGTTGGCGTCTTGCGGCTGCGGATAGCGCTGCGAGTCTACTGTGGCGTGCAGGGGGATCCAGTCGACCAGCGGATAGACCGGCACCTTGGATTCATTCATCTGCAGATAGGCGATCTGCTTCGAATCCGGCGACCAGAAGTAGTTGCTGCGGACGTTCAACTCCTCGAGATAGACCCAGTCGATCTCGCCGTTTAGAACGGCTGGGTCGCTTGTGTCGGTTAACGCTTGTGGGGAGTGGTTTCCTTTCACCTTCTGCACAAAGAGGTTGTGGTTACGCACGAAGGAGACGAATTCGCCGTTCGGCGAAAACTTTGGATCGTCTCCGCTTTGCATCCCGGTGTTACCGATCTGAATGCCAATCCCATTTTCAGCAGTGTAGAGCCATAGCTCGCCGTTTGTATCGAAGAGTAGCTGCTTTGAATCCGGCGACCAGATGTAGTCGGATTCGTCGTACCGTGCGCGATGATCGCGATCTTTTTCGCTTATGTTCGCGCCGAGCAGTGTCCCAATCTTCGAGTGGTCGAGCAACTCAGTCACTTTGCCGTTCGAGGCGGAGACCTGCATCAGGTCGCCGTTGTCCGCGATCCATGCGGCTCGCAATCCGTCGGGAGACCAGTTGATCTCATAGGGTGGATCGCCAGTGAGGCTCGGGCCGCCGAAAATTTCTTTGACGGTCCACGGCCTGGTATTCGACGTTGGCTGCGAATGGCTGAGAGGGAACGAAGCCAGCAGGAACAAGAGAGGGGCAACCGCGCGTGCAGGGTGCAAGAAGGCTCCAGGCAGCAAAATTTCTCGCTCGTGTGTCGCCGTGAAACGCGGGGCTGGCGAAGCAGCGGGCGAAACAGCATTTTACCGTGCAGATGCCGGGGTGATGGCAGTTACTTTACTGCGCGTGTGTAGAGCCCCGTCATGATGCCTTCCGCGAGTATGTGACCTTTGGCGACCGTGGCGACCTGCTTTTTCCCTTCACCTGCAGGAAGGTCAAGAATCGTGTCCAGTGCGTACATCCTGAAAACATAATGGTGCGCATTTGGCGGCGGAGGGCAAGGCCCGAAATAGCCCGTCTTCTGCAGACTATTTCCGCCTTCGGCGGCGCCGGCGGGTAATGCTCCGCGTGAGGACGCGCCTTCAGGAATGTCGCGCGTATCGGGCGGGATGTTGTAGAGCAGCCAGTGCACAAAGCCCCCCGCATCGGGGTCGTCCATCACAAGCAGAAAACTCTTCGTGCCAGGCGGCGGAGCAGGTAGTTGGATATCCGGAGAGAGCCCGATCCCGTCGCAACTGAGCTTCTGCGGGATAGGGTCGCCGTTGCCAAAGCTCGCGCTGCTGATGGTCATCGAGGCGGCGGCCTGTCCTTCAGCCAGATCGCCCCTCGACGAGCGGCGGCAGGCGCAAACGGCTACCAGAGAGAGGACGGCAAGAAGATCAGCGCACACCGCTCTCCGCAGCCCGCATGTTTTCAGAGCCATTGAGCTCTCCGATAAAGTCTGCCCAATTCTACAAGCGAGTCTGCAACGCCTAGCAGGTGAGCCGCTTCCGAACATCGAATGCGGTCTTCTTTTGCCAAACCGGAAGCTGCTAGACTTCAATTTCCTGATGTTCAGTTCGCCGATGATCAATCCGCAATTAGAAACCCTAATATTCGTTCAGGAAGCCGATCAGGACATCGCCCGGCTGCGCCGCGAAATCGATGCTCTTCCCAGGCATCTTGCCGAGCTTGAGAAGAAGCTCGCGGCGGAAAAGCTGGCTCTCGAACAGGCCGAGAAGGCAATCAAGGAAGAGGAAGCCAAGCGGCGTCGCTTTGAAAGTGATATCAAGGATCAGCAGCAGAAGATCCTCAAGTTTCGCGAGCAGACAAGCAGCGTAAAGACAAACGAGCAGTATGCTGCCCTGCAGCACGAAATCTCTTTTGCCGATGCCGAGATCCGCCACATCGAAGACCGCGAACTCGAGAGCATGGAGCGCTCCGAACAGCTCGAGGCACTGCGCGCAAAGGCAAAGCAGGAGCTGGCAGACCAGGCGCGGGTCGTGGAACTCGAGAAAGAGGCCGCCCGCGCGACCACAATCGAGCACCAGGCAAAGCTCTCTTCACTGACAGACGAGCGGATGCGGCTGCGGGCAAATGTCGAGGAAGACCTGCTGGCCCGCTACGATCGCATCGCTGGTGCCCGTGGCACCGGCCTCGCTCGCGTTCAGGGACAACGCTGCCTTGGCTGCCAGATGGCGCTTCGCCCCCAGGCATGGAATCAAGTACGCATGGGAGAAGTTCTGCCCTGCGAGAGTTGCGCAAGACTGCTCTACTACGATCCCGAACTCGAGCCCGCGACGGAAGCCCCGGTCCAGAAACCGAAGAAGAGGAAAGCCGTGACTGAACCGGCTGACGAAGATGCCGGAGCCTGACCCTGATGAAGCGCATCTGTATCGACATGGACGAGGTGCTCGCCGACACTCTGGCCGAACATATCTTTCGCTACAACCGCGATCATAGCGAAGCCATCACCAAGGCCGATCTCGAAGGTAAATGGATCTGGGAGATCGTCTCTGTCGACCGCCAGGAGCGCCTCGAAGGCTATCTGCGCTCTGAAGACTTCTTCGAGGATCTGCCGGTTATCGAGGACAGCCAGCGAGTCGTCCGCGAGCTGATCAGGGAATACGAGGTCTACATCGCGAGCGCAGCCATGGAGTTTCCCAATTCATTCGGGCCCAAATACCGCTGGCTCCGCCAGCATTTTCCGTTCATGCATCCCACGCACTTCGTCTTTTGCGGCGATAAGGGGATTCTGAATGCCGACTACCTAATCGACGATCAGCCCCGCCAGCTTCGCCGCTTCAGAGGCGAGGGAATCCTGTTCACGGCCCCGCACAATCTTGGAGTGACCGGGTACCGCCGCGTCGACAATTGGGAGCAAGTGGCAAAGATGTTCCTGTCCGATGGAAAGCTTTAGCTATGCCCGTGGTTTGCGTGGGGCCGGTAATTCAGATAACCAATGCCTACCCGCATGTGGTGATGAAGATGATCAGGCACAGTGATGGCGAAACAAATGCCAAGGATTCCGTGAGCAATTCCCAGCACGTAGAGGTTCCGGTACTTGAGATAAAGCCGGCAGGCGCATATGCCCCAGACCAGAGTCACCGCCGCAAGCAGCGGGCTGGGAATATGCGCGACAGCGAACAGGCTTCCCGCAATCGCCGCTGCCTTCACCGGGGTGGTCAGCCGAAGCAGCCGGGTGAGAAAGAAGATTTGCAGCAGGAACTGCTGCATAAATGACCACACCAGGTATCCCCAGATATGCGAAAAGAGAGGTGCCTGGCCATGCAGCGAGTGCAGGGTATGCAGACGGTCCGCGATCAAGATGCTGGCCGCTCCAAGGGCCACCGCCGCACCCACGATCCAAAGCGAAGCCCCCGGGTTTCTCCCAGCCAGGCCAAGCGACTCGAGGTTCTGTTTCCGAAGCGCTACGATCGCCACGATGACAGCGCACGCGACCCAATAGAGGATTCGCTGCAGGGGATTCGGCGTCCAGATCACGAGCAGTATCGCCGTATAACCCACCACGATTTCAAGCAGATCGCGGCGTCGTTCTAAGATACGAGATCTGCTCAAGACCGAGCCTGTTGCTGAAGCTGCCACTGCTTTCGAGATACGATTAACCCACTATCGCCACCAACCCATTTTCGGGCGAAACGATGCGGACGAATCCGACTCGCAAATGTATCACGCTTTGACTGGACTGTTCTCCTCACCACACTTTTTGCAGTCGAGCACTCGGCCAATCATTGAGGCGCGCCCTTCGTTGGACTGTGTCCACGGCCGGTTCTGCCATGGGGGATCGTGCCGGACATGCTGCGTGTGTCCGCAGGCGAGGTCCGCGATCCAGTGGCCCTCTTCGTCCTGATGGAAGGTGACAATTGGCTGCTGCTTCACGCTGCTTCCATGAAATCCAAGCGACTGATTAAAAAAGGGGCGAGAGTTACGCTCGCCCCTCTGACTTTTCGGTGTCGCGGAAATCAATCGGCCCCGACAGGTTTGGGCTCGGCCTCTGCGAGTTCGGAGACGCGCTTGGCGAGCAGCAGCTCAAGGGTTTCGAGAGCCTTGGTGAACCCTTCGATGCCTTCCTTCAGCTTGTCGTGGGCCATGCGGTCCGCGGCATGCATCTTGTCGAAGGTCGCCTTGTCGATGGTGAGCTTCTCGATCTGCTCCGACTTCGCCTTTTCTGGATCGAGCTTGCGCGGCAGGTCTTCCTGAACCGAGTCGAGCTCGTGGAGCAGGTGCGGCGAGATGGTGAGCAGGTCGCATCCAGCCAGCTCGCGGATTTCGCCGATGTTACGGAAACTCGCGCCCATGACCACGGTCTTGTATCCGAAGTGTTTGAAGTAGCTGTAAATCTTCGTGACGGACTGCACGCCGGGATCGTCGGCGCCTTGATAGTCCTTGCCGGTGTCCTTCTTGTACCAATCGAGAATGCGGCCAACGAAAGGCGAGATCAGCGTGACCTTGGCTTCGGCGCAGGCGATGGCCTGGTGGATTCCGAAGAGCAGAGTCAGGTTGCAGTGAATGCCTTCCTTCTCCAGCTGTTCGGCTGCCTTGATACCTTCCCAGGTGGAGGCGATCTTGATGAGGATGCGCTCCTTTGAGATGCCCTGGCTGGCATAAAGACCGATGATGTCGCGCGCCATCTTCATCGTGCCTTCCGTGTCGTAGGAGAGCCGCGCGTCAACCTCGGTTGAGACGCGGCCGGGCACGATCGCGAGGATCTGCTTTCCGAAGGCGATAGCCAGATGCTTGAACGCTTCCTTGGCGACGGCCTGATCGCTGGCGTTCTCGCCCAGCTTCTTCTTGGCGTCCTGCAACACACCGTCGACGATCGACTGGTACTGCGGCATCTGCGCGGCGGCGGTGATGAGGGACGGATTGGTGGTCGCATCCTGTGGCTTTACCTGCTCGATCGCTTCGATGTCACCGGTATCGGCGACCACCGTGGTCATGGTGCGCAATTGCTGCAGCAAAGTCTTCGACATCTTTCCTCCTTCAGCTATCCCGCCCTCATTATCCGTCAACGCCCTGCGGAATGGAATCAAGCCACGCGTGCGTTTCGTTAGAAAATCGCGAAAAATAACTCCCATTCGCGATTTGGGACTTCCACACTCCCATTGGATGCCATGACCGCCGCCCCAGGCTCTATAAAACCGGGTTGCGGAGGACCCCAATACCTTCGATCGCGATTTCAACCTTGTCGCCGGGCTGCATCGGCGCGACTCCGGCCGGAGTTCCGGTAGGAATCAGGTCGCCGGGATAGAGCGTCATCGCAGCCGTGATATGGCGTAGAAGGGCGCCAATAGGAAAGATGAAGTCCCGCGTGCTGCCGTGCTGGCGCACCTCACCATTCAGCCGGGTTTCGACCGTAATCCCAGCTTCCGTGTCGATTTCGTTGCTGACGATCGGCCCCACGGGGCAAAACGTATCGAATCCCTTCGCGCGCGACCACTGGCCGTCGGACTTCTGCAGATCCCGCGCAGTCACATCGTTCACGATTGTGTATCCGCGGATGTAGGGCGCGACGGGTTCCTCCGGGCCGATTTGGAAAGCGCGACGGCCAATGACGACCGCCAGCTCGCCCTCGAAGTCCACCCGCTTCGACTGGGGCGGGATGCGGATCGGCTGCTCCGGGCCGATCACCGAGGAAGGCGCTTTCAGGAAGAGCAATGGCTCTATGGGTGGCTCGTTGCCGAGTTCAGCCGCGTGCTCCCGGTAGTTGCGCCCGATACAGACAATCTTGCGCGGTACAGCCGGCGCGAGCAGCTTCGCGCTGAGTAGGGGCACTGGCTCGAAAACGCCGGCGGAAGCCGTGGTCCAGGGGTCTTCCTCAAACGGCGGCAGCACGCGTTCAATCCAGAGATTTCCAGCAAGCTCGACGACTTCGCCATACTGCGGTCCGGCGTCGGTTTCAAAGCGGCAATACTTCATCGGGACCCTTTCGCCGCTCACTGCTGCGGCAGACTCTCTTCAGTCTCGGCAGAGCGCGGGCTTTCATTGCCGTCGCGATCGATCGCGCTAACCGAGTATGCGTAACGGTGCCCGGGACGAGCATTCACATCCCGGAACGACGGTGCAACAAGGTTTGGAGGCGATACGCGTTCAGCGGGCGCGCTCGATGCCGTGTCGCGCCGGTAGACGATATAACCGGCGAGATCGCGCTCGGTGTTCGGCTCCCAGGAGAGATCGATGGAATGCGCCTCGGGATCGGCTACGGTCTCAACTTCGCGCGGCACAGCGGGCGGAAAAACGTCGCGAGCGTTGACGGTTATGATCTGGCTTGGAGCGCTCAGTACCTCGACGGCTTTGCTCTCAACTGTCAGCTGATCAACCCGTTCCACTGAGTATTTGTATGTGTGGTCGAGAGCGGCATCGCGGTCGATAGCCTCTCCCTTGTCGGGACCGGTCACCTCAAGCGTCTGCTCCGGCGGCGCTGATATTCCTTCAATCTGGGAAGGATTCGGCTCTCCCGGCGTGGACACCAGTGTGCGATGGATCCGGATGATCGCGGTTCCTGGCGCTGGTCTCCATTTCAGCAGAATGCCCTCCGGAACCACCGTTGCAGAAAGGCCGTCGATCTGGGACGGGGCCGCTCCCGCCGCGGTGATCGCGGCATTAGACGGACCTGCGCTGTGGTCCTTTTGATTGAGCAGCTCGACCGTGTAGGTCATTGGACGCATTGCGCCGGAGGCGGCAGGCGCGGGCAGCCGATCGCTGAAATCTGCGGATGCGTCGGGCTTAAACGGTTGATCCGCCGCAACTTCGCAGGGGCCACCTTCGATCTTGCGGCAGATGCGCGCCTGCTGGGCTCCCTTGAGCAGCACTTTGTCTGTGGTGCGTCTTGGCATCGTCCAGTGCAGATGAACTTCGTTCCCGGTGCGCGCGGCGGTGAGGTCAGTGACCGGCGTCGGTAGCTTCAGGCTTGGCGGTACCGGTGCTGCGGGAGCCGCGCAGCCGACAGCGACCAGAATGGGCAGAGGAAGCGCCAGTACAATCGCCGCCACGCGCAGTGTAACGTTCATGCCAGACATAGGTTAGCAGGGCATCGTTACGGGGGCTGGACTGGAGCTCTGAGATTAGGCTCTGAGTATTTCCTCAAGGGCCTGATCCAGGGTTGGAAGGTCGAACCTGAATCCGCTGTCGAGCAGGCGCTTCGGAACAGCACGCGTGGATGCCAGCAGCACCTCGTCCGCCACCTCCCCCAACGCCGCCCGAAGAGCGAAGGCGGGAGCAGGAAAAAGGGCTGGACGCCGCAACACATGGCCTAACGCACGAGCGAATTCGGCATTCGTGACCGGGTTGGGCGCAATCATATTGAAAGCGCCCGAAGCCTCAGGGGACTCCGCAAGATAGAGCACTGCGCGGACAACGTCCTTGAGTGCAATCCAGCTCATCCACTGGCGGCCGCTCGCGAATTTTTCTCCGAGCCCCAGCCGAAACAGCGGAAGCATCTTCTTCAGTGCGCCGCCGCCTGCAGACAGAGCCACACCAAAACGGAGATGTACCACCCGGGTCCCCTCCTCGCGAGCCTTCGCTGCTTCAGCCTCCCAGGCGATGCAGGTTTCGGCGATAAAGCCCTGACCAGGAGGCGAATCTTCGGTTAGGATTTCATCGCCGCGATCGCCATAAATCCCGGTCGCTGAGGCGCAAAGAAGCACCGCAGGCGGCTGTTTCAGCGACTTCAATAGATTGACAAGAGCACGTGTGCTCGCGATTCGGCTGTCGGCAATCTCCCTCTTGTATGCGGAGGTCCACCTATGCGCCGAAAGGTTAGCGCCAGATAGATGTATGGCGGCGTCGAGCCCTTCGAGCACCGTCGGATCACCGAGCACCTGCCCGCTGACTGGATCCCATTGAATCTCTGAAGGATCTGCGGGGGCGCGCCGGACCAGCTTCACCGCCGAAATCTGCTGGGCCTCCCCGCCACGTACAAGAGCCGTACCGATTATGCCGGACCCACCGCTGATCAAGAACTTGCAGGTATTCGTCATGGGCTGGTTCACTACAGCGATACTCTCCGATCCATCGGTAGAAATGAAAGCTCCCGCAATCGCTTTTACAATATAAAAAATTATTGTGACTTGGTAACATTTGATAGATTGTCGCATCTAAAAGCCAGCTCTAACCGGGGGTGATGAATGGCCACCAAGCCGAAAGCAAAGCAGCCGGGCACCAAAGGCTCGGAAGCTGCCGCAGGGACGGAGCCGGACGTTCCAGGCGGCGATGAAAGAACTCCAGCTATCAATCTGGCGAATACCCAGATCGATCCGGCCACAGCCGAAGCCTTTATCGCTGAACGGCGAATTGGGGAGCGCATCAAGAAGCTCCGCCTGAAGAAATCCATGGGCCTCGTAGAGCTTGGAAAACACACAGGTTTGTCGGCGAGTTTTTTGTCGCAGCTCGAGACGGGGCGGGTCGTTCCGACGCTCCGCAACCTGGCTCGCATCGCCATGGTATTTAGCAAAGACCTGTCGTATTTCTTCGAGCCGGAGCCTCACACTCTCTTTCGCATTCACCGAAAGCACGAACGGGTGCGGCTGCCCCAGACGGGTGTGGACGACCCAACATATTACTTCGAGAGCCTGGGCTACATGGTGCCCGACCGGCACCTCGACCCCTACTACGCGGAGTTCATTCCGCTGAAGGCCAACGCCGACGTGCGGCCCCACGTCCATCCAGGTTACGAGTTCCTTTACATGCTTGATGGCGAGTTGGAACTCCGGCACGGAGACAAAACCCACCTTCTGCAAGCCGGAGACAGCGTTTATTTCGATGCGAGCACACCGCATTCTTACCGCAGCGCGGGTAAGACCTCTGCTCTGGCCTTGATCGTCACCATGCATCAGCAGCACCTTCCGCAGCCTGCGGTGAACCTCCGCCCGATGGGTTCCGCACTGGGCTCGCGGGTTCCGGCCGATCCGCCGGCGGTTCAGGCCGGCGCGCTTCGACCGCCCGAACAGCCGGCGGGAATCGCCAAATCCCGCCCCATGCTTCCGGCCAATCCGTTGCGGCGCAACTGACGGTTGTGCGGCCGGCGCGGCGCCTGCCTCAAAACCGTGGTTGTTCCCGGGCGGATTGCGAGTATTCTGGTGTGCTGATGGGTACGCCAAAAACTCAGTCCGGACGTTCTGCCCGGGGCATGCGGCGGATCGACCTCACCTCCATTGAGCTGGCTTCGAGCGAAACCGCCCGAAATATCAATCGCGACATCGTCCTGGAGATGATCCGTTCGCACCAGCCAATCTCGCGCGCCGAGTTGGCTCGCCTCTCCGGATTGCAGCGAAGCACCATCTCACTGATCATCGAGCAGCTCATCGAAGAAAAGTGGGTGAGGGAAGGTGCTATTGCGCGCAGGCCCCGGGGACGTCGCCCTACCCTCCTCGGCCTGAATGAAGACCTGGTAGTGATCGCCGCCGACGTCCACCCCGCGCAGTCTTCGGTGGCGGTCGTCGACCTGAACGGGCGTCTACTCTCGCGCTCGCTGCTCTCGCTCGGCACCGACCCGGCCGTCGCCGCAGATCTTCTCAGCGACTGCGTCCTTCGCCTCAAGGCAAATATCCCCCGCAAATCCGTGGAGGGCATAGGCATCAGCCTGCCGGGGCGGGTTGACCCGGCGACCGAACGCCTGATCTTCGCGCCGAACCTCCAATGGCCGGACTTCGACTTCAAAAAGGCCATCGAGGCAAGAACCGGCCTGCCCGTAGCGCTGGAAAATGCCGCGAACGCCTGTCTTGTTGCCGAGCTTTGGTTTGGCCGCATGGAGGGCGTGCGCAACGCGGTGCTCGTCACCATTTCCGAAGGAGTGGGCACCGGGATCTTCGCCAACGGTCACCTGGTGACTGGCCAGCATGGCATGGCTGGAGAATTTGGACATGCCGTCCTCGACCCCAATGGTCCAGTCTGCGGATGCGGCATGAAAGGCTGCTGGGAGACCTTTGCCTCCTGCCGCGCCGCGCTGCAGTTCTATGCTGACCGGGGCCATCCTGCGAAGGCGGTCACCTTCCAGCAGCTTCTCAGCCTCGCAGAGAGCGGCGACCAGGACGCGTCGGATGCGCTCCGGCTCCAGGCCGAAGCCATCGGCCGAGGCATGCGTCTGATCCTCGTGGGCCTTTCTCCCGAAGTAATCCTCGTGGCCGGCGACATCACCACCGCATGGCATCGTTTCGGGCCGGTTATCGAAGGTTACGTCTCCCGGCTGACCCTGACCGGATCGCCTCCACGGCTCCTGCCCACCCACGAAGGGGAAGTGGCCCGCCTTCGTGGCGCCGCCGCGCTGGTGCTGCAAAGACGATCAAGCCATGATGCTGCCGCCGAATCGGTTCGCGCCGAGGTCGCAAAGCGTTCCCGCAAGCGAAGGACAACATCTGCGCGCCAGCCGGCTCGAAAGCTTGCCAGGGAACTCGCATGAACCGCCGACCAGGCGTTAGAGTCGACAAGCTGCGCCGATTGACATTCATAAGTACTGACCTCTATAGTTCGAGCCTCATACTAAAGCCGCTCGTGAACAGGAGGACCATTGCTTCGTAGAGCAAATCTGCTGCGAAAGCCCGCGGTACTGACGATCATTTCCCTGTGTGCCCTTGGCTGCAGTGCGTTTGCCCAGGCAACAGATCCATGGATGGATCCATCACTACCGGCTGAGAAGCGAGCCGAAGATCTCGTCTCCCGTATGACCCTCGAGGAGAAGGTCTCGCAGATGATGAACAGCTCCGACGCGATTCCGCGTCTCGGCGTTCCTAAGTACGACTGGTGGAGCGAGGGCCTGCACGGCATTGCACGCTCGGGATACGCAACCGTGTTTCCCCAGGCGATCGGCATGGCCGCCACATGGGACTCGGACCTGGTCGGGCAAATCGCTACGACTGTCTCCACCGAAGCGCGCGCTAAATACAACCAGGCCATCAGCGACAACGTGCACAGCATTTACTTTGGGCTGACGATCTGGTCGCCTAACATCAATATTTTCCGCGACCCGCGCTGGGGCCGCGGCCAGGAGACTTACGGCGAAGACCCGTTTCTCACCAGCCGTCTCGGCGTGGCCTTCGTCAAGGGCTTGCAGGGCGATGACCCGACGTACCTGAAGACCGTCGCGACCCCGAAGCACTTTGCTGTGCACAGTGGGCCCGAGTCTGAACGGCACCGATTCAACGTCGACCCCTCACCGCACGACCTGGAAGACACATACCTTACTGCATTTCGCGCTACTGTGACCGAGGGCCACGCCGACTCTGTGATGTGCGCTTACAACTCCGTCGACGGATCCCCTGCATGCGCCAGCAAAATGCTGCTCGAGGAGACTCTCCGCAAGGCCTGGGGCTTCAACGGCTATATCACGTCGGATTGCGGCGCCATTGATGACTTCTTCTCCGCGAACGGGCACCACTACTCTCCTGATGCCGAGCATGCGGCCGCGGCAGGGGTGCTGGCCGGAACCGACACGAACTGCGGCAACACCTACAAAGCATTGGTGAAGGCTGTTCAGTCCGGACTTTTGCCTGAGAGCGCGATCGACACTGCCGTAAAGCGCCTCTTCACCGCGCGTTTCCGGCTCGGTATGTTCGATCCCGCGAGCAAGGCCGCCTATGCGCGCATTCCCTTCAGCGAAGACGATTCGCCGGCCCACCGCGAACTATCGCTCAAAGCTGCGCGCGAGTCGATGGTGCTGCTCAAAAATGAACACGCCCTCCTGCCGCTCCAGCCGGAAATGAAGACGATCGCCGTCGTCGGTCCGAACTCAGCAGCCCTGGCCGCGCTCGAAGGAAACTACAACGCGGTTCCATCGCATCCGGTGCTCCCGCTCGATGGGATCCGCGAAGAGTTCCCCGACGCGAAGCTGCTCTATGCGCAGGGATCGCCTTATGTCGAGGGAGTACCTGTTCCGGTACCACAGACGATTCTGCGTCCGGCGGCCGGCTCAACGGAACAGGGTCTGAAAGGCGAATATTTCGCCTCTTCCGATCTGAGCGGTACTCCGGCGATGACGCGCATCGACCCCCAGATCGACTTCGACTGGAACTCGGCCAGCCCCTCGCCCGGCCTCTCTGCGAAAGACTTCGGCGTGCGGTGGAGCGGTACCATCACCGCCCCGGCGCCAGGAGACTACCCCTTCGGCATCACGCTGGCCCACTGCTATCCATGCAACGACCGCGAGACGTACAAGGTATTTCTCGACGGAAAACAGGTTGCCACCTACGGCAGCAGCGAAGCGGCGGAGTTCCGCGCGAGCACAACGCCTGAATTTCACTTGAAATTCGCCGACACCCACTCCCACGAGTTCAGCGTCGAATACTCCCATCACGCCGCTCTTTTCGGAGCCGGGTTGACGTTGAACTGGACGCCCCCCGTTGATCCGCTGCGCACCGAGGCCGTAGCAGCGGCGAGCAAGGCAGATGTGGTGCTGGCTTTCATCGGCCTCTCGCCCGAGCTTGAGGGCGAAGAGATGCCTGTGCACGTAAAAGGCTTCTCCGGTGGAGACCGCACCGAGATCGAACTGCCGAAGGCACAGGAGGATCTGCTTGAAGCACTCGGCGCAACCGGCAAGCCGCTGGTGGTGGTGCTTTTGAACGGCAGCGCGCTTGCCGTCACCTGGGCCGAGAAGCATGCGCAGGCAGTGCTCGAGGCGTGGTATCCCGGAGAGGCCGGAGGTCAGGCGATTGCCGAAACCCTCGACGGCAAAAACAATCCGGGCGGCAGATTGCCCGTGACCTTCTACGCTTCCACTGATCAGCTGCCGAAGTTCGAAGACTATTCCATGAAGGATCGGACTTACCGCTACTTCCACGGAACGCCCCTCTACGGCTTTGGCTATGGCCTCAGCTACACCACCTTCAGCTATTCGAAGCTGCAACTTTCGTCGAAGACAGTAAAAGCCGGCGACGCCCTGACAATCGAAGCCGAGGTTAGCAACATCGGCAAGAACGCTGGAGACGAAGTGGTCGAGTTGTATCTGACCCCGCCGAAGAATGATGATTCCCCACTGCGCCAGTTGCGGGCGTTTCAGCGGGTTCATCTCGGTCCAGGGGAAGCGCGCACCGTTCGCTTTGAGCTCGACCCGCGGCAATTAAGCGAAGTCGACGCGCAAGGCAATCGCAGCGTCCAGTCAGGAACCTACGGTATCTACATCGGCGGCTCGCAACCGGTTGCCGGAACAGGGCAGAGCAGCGAATTCGCCATCGAAGGAACTGCGTCGCTTCCACGTTGAGGAGCCAGCCTATGCGCAGCGTCGGTCTCACGCTGATCGCGCTACTGCTAGCCGCGTCATCGGTCCGCGCCGAGACTGGCGCAGCGGGATGGCTCCGCTATGCTCCCATCACCGACGCGCATGCTAAAGCACAGTACGAGACCCTGCCCGGGGCCGTTGTGTCGCTCGACGGCTCGGCGCCGGCCCGGAGTGCGCAGGCTGAAATCGTTCGCGGAATGGATGGGATGCTGGGCCGAAAACCGCGCATAGAGGCAGGCCTTCCAGCCGGTGGCGCATTTGTGCTCGGTACGGTTATAGAATTAGAGACCCGTTTCCCGCACTGGAAGCCTGCGGTGTCTCTCGAGCTCGAGGGCTATGCCATCGCGACCCTCCGCGAGCACAGCCATACGTATTGGTTCATCGCCGGAACTGACCCGCGCGGAATACTCTACGGAACATTCCGGCTCCTGCAGGAAATCGGAGAACAGCACGATCTAGAGTCGCTTGAGATCGCCGAATCGCCCTCGGCACCGGTTCGCTGGGTCGATCAGTGGGACAACCTCAACGGCACCATCGAGCGTGGCTACGCAGGCCGCTCGATTTTCTTCGACAACGGGCAAGTGCGCGACGACCTGACACGCGCAGGCGACTATGCAAGGTTGCTGGCTTCGGTCGGCATCAACGGCTGCGCCATCAACAACGTCAACGCCGATCTCAAAATGCTTACCCCAGATATGATCCGCCAGGTCGCGCGCATTGCCGACGCGTTTCGGCCTTGGGGCGTGCGCCTCGCGATATCCGTTGACCTCAGCAGTCCGAAAGCGATCGGAGGCCTCGACACCTTCGACCCGCTCGATCCAAAGGTGATCGCATGGTGGCAGAAAGCAGTGGATGATCTCTACGCGCAGATTCCCGACTTCGCCGGTTTTGTCGTCAAGGCAGACTCGGAGGGCCGAGCTGGCCCGTCACAATATGGCCGCACACCGGCCGATGCCGCCAACCTGCTTGCGCGGGCACTGAAACCGCACGGCGGCGTTCTCCTGTATCGCGCCTTTGTGTACAACCATCATCTCGACTGGAACGATCTGAAGGCTGACCGCGCCCGTGCCGCGTACGACATCTTTCATCCGCTCGACGGCAAGTTCGACGACAACGTGATCGTCCAGATTAAGCACGGGCCAATCGATTTTCAGGTGCGCGAGCCCGTATCGCCTCTCTTTGCCGGTCTGCCCAAGACCAATGAAGCGATTGAACTGCAGATCTCACAGGAATACACCGGCCAGCAGCGGCATCTCGTGTTTCTCGTTCCGATGTGGAAGACTGCACTCGACTTCGATCTTCGCGCGTCCGGCCGCACGACACCGGTCCAGCAGATCGTGGAAGGTAAATCATTCGATCGACCACTGGGAGGATTCGCAGGCGTGGCGAATGTCGGACTCGACACGGACTGGCTTGCGCACCCGATGGCCATGGCCAACCTCTACGGCTTCGGACGACTGGCGTGGAATCCCGACACGACTTCGCAGGCCATCGCCGACGACTGGACGCGTCTGACGTTCGGCAATAATGCAACCGTGGTGAGCACAATTGATGGCATGTTGCTTTCCTCCTGGGCAACTTACGAGGATTACACCGGCCCGCTGGGACTGGGCACGCTGACCGATATCCTGCACTCGCATTATGGGCCGGGAATCGAGTCGGCCGAGCGTAACGGATGGGGCCAGTGGATTCGCGCCGATCATCAGGGCGTGGGCATGGATCGCACGGTTGCCACTGGCACCGGCTATATCGGACAGTATCCGCCAGAGGTGGCGAATATGTACGAGTCACTGGCGACATGTCCGGACGAACTGCTGCTCTTCATGCATCACGTGCCATACTCCTATACGCTTCACTCGGGCAAGACAGTCATCCAGCACATCTACGACTCGCACTATGACGGCGCGGCCCGCGCAGCAAATTATGTGAGCGACTGGCAAAAATTGAACGGCCTCGTCGACGAGGAGCGCTACACCAGGATCCTGGCGTTGCAGGAGTATCAGTCGGGTCACGCCATCGTGTGGCGCGATTCGGTGAATCAATGGTTCTACAGGATTTCCGGCGTCGCGGACGCGAAGGGCCGCGTCGGCCACGATCCCAACCGTATCGAAGCGGAAGACATGCAACTCGACGGGTATACGGCGGTGGAGGTCACTCCATGGGAGACGGCGTCGGGTGGCAAGGGCATTGCCTGCAATGGCCGGGAAGCCTGCTCAGCTTCAACGACGCTCAATCGCCCTGCCGGAACGTACGACATCGCGGTGCAGTACTTCGATTTTCGCCACGGCGTCTCTACCTGCGATCTTTATCTCGATGGAAAGCGGCTCAAACACTGGCGCGCAGACAACACCCTTCCCGCGGACACTATGAACGGTGACACGTCGACCCGGGTTACGGTTAGCGGCGTCGTGCTCAGGCCCGGAGATATCCTGAAGATCGAGGGCCATCCCGAGGACGGAGAGCCAGCGCCGCTCGATTACGTTGACGTAACTCCCTCGAAATGAGGATTCCGTAATGAAGATCACCAACGCGGTCGTAAATGTCTGCTCGCCGGGGCGCAACTTCGTCACGCTGAAGATCGAAACCGATGAGGGCATCTACGGCCTAGGCGACGGAACTCTCAACGGCCGCGAACTCGCGGTGGTCAGCTATCTTGCCGAGCACGTCATCCCCTGCCTCATCGGCCGCGATCCCTTCCAGACCGAAGACATCTGGCAGTACCTCTATCGCGGAGCTTACTGGCGCCGCGGGCCCGTCACCATGGCCTCCATCGGAGCGGTCGATACGGCCCTCTGGGACATCAAAGGAAAGGCGTTCAACACCCCTGTCTACAACCTTCTCGGCGGCAAAAGCCGCAACGGCATCATGGTCTACGCGCACGCCAACGGCGTGGATATCGACCAGACCATCGAAGCTGTCGGCCGCGAAATCGAGCGCGGATATCTGGCCGTCCGCGCACAGAGCGGCGTTCCCGGGCTTGAGTCAACCTACGGAGTCGCCAAAGGAAATAAACCCTACGAGCCAGCGGAACGCGGCCTGCCTTCCGAAAGCCTCTGGTCGACAGAGAAGTATCTGAACCACACGCCCCAGCTCTTCGAACGCCTGCGCCAACACTATGGAGCAGATGTTCATCTGCTCCACGATTGCCATCACCGGCTCACCCCGATTGAAGCGGCTCGGCTAGGCAGGGAACTCGAGCCTTATCACCTCTTCTGGATGGAAGACCCCACCCCTGCGGAATTGCAGGAGAGCTTCGCCATCATCCGGCAGCACACTACGACACCCATCGCCGTCGGCGAAGCCTTCAACACCATCTGGGACGCGAAGATCCTGATCGAAAAGCAATGGATCGACTACATTCGGATGGCCGTCATCCATTCCGGCGGACTCACTCATCTCAAAAAAGTCGCTGACCTCGCCGCGCTACACCAGGTTCGGACGGGTTGCCACGGCGCTACCGATCTCTCTCCCGTAACCATGGCTGCGGCTCTCCACTTCGGCCTGGCGGTTCACAACCTCGGCATCCAGGAACACATGCCGCACAACGAGGAAACAGACGCCGTCTTCCCCCACGGTTATTCGTTCGAAGCGGGCTACATGTATCCGGGTGACGCACCCGGTCTCGGAGTCGACCTCGACGAAAAGCTTGCGGCCAAATATCCCTACCAGCGCGCTTACCTTCCGATTAATCGCAAGCTCGACGGCACGCTGTTTGATTGGTAAGCGCGCCAGCTTCGGCCTCCTACCCCGCTCATCGGGCCTTTCTGAAACCCCGAGTTTAGACCGCGAAATTTCGACCTCAATGGTTCGCCCGAGTTTCCCTCTTGACTCCTGGAGCTTTTGCTCCTAAATTTTCAAATCAAAACATTAAAACGATTTAAATAAGAGGAAATTCGATGATGAGGCCAATCAATCAGACGCTCACTCTCCTCGCTCGGAGGCTCTTTCCCGTTTGGATTCTTGCGCTTTGCGCCTCCCCGGCTGCGTTCGCCCAGGCTGGTCGAGGCGGGATCAATGGACTGGTTACCGATCCCACTGGCGCTGCAATTCCCTCGGCAAAGGTCACCGTCGTCAATCTATCTAACGGTGTCACGCACTCCACCGTCGCCACTGCGTCCGGCTACTATTCCTTCGTTTCGCTCGATCCTTCTACCTACAAGATCACGGCCACGGCAAACGGATTCGACACCGTCGCGCGTGACAAGGTCATTGTCTCGGTGGATCAGACCAGCCAGGTCAACATTTCGCTGCACGTTGGTGCCGCCAGCGAAGTGGTGACCGTGACCGGCACCAACGATCTTGCAGAGAGCACCAACTCCACAGTCGGCCAGTTGATCTCAGCCCAGACCATGGATCGCGTACCGCTTCTGACTCGTGATGTCTATGACCTTGTGCAGTTGAGTCCAGGCGTAACGCCTGCCAACGGCGCTCCGAACTCTTCGAGTTCTTACGCCATCGAAAACATATCGTCGGGTCGGCCGGGAGTCGACGTCTCTTCTTACACAATCAACGGCGCCATTGTCGGATCGGTCTACTACATGGTCGACGGCAGCCCGCTGGGTATCGCCGAGAACAATGCTGCTGCCATCATCCCCGCGCTTGACCTCCCCGAGGACGCGGTCGAGGAGGTTCGCGTCGAGACGCAGAACACTCCGGCCACATATCAGAGCGGCGGCGCCGGCGTTATCAGTCTCGTCAGTAAATCCGGCACGAATGCCTTTCATGGTGACGTCTTCGGCTACTTCCGCCCCGATGTCCTTGCCGCCAATGAATACTTCAATAAGCAGAGTGAGTTGAGTAGCGGTACTGCGAACACGCCTCCTTCGTTTCACCGCTACCAGGAAGGCGCATCCATCGGCGGACCGATCCTGCACGACAAGCTTTTCTTCTTCGGAGACTACGAGGCCACGCAGCAGGACCTCTACGACGGCTCCAACTATTTCACCGTTCCGACCAGCGCCGAACGTACCGGAGATTTCTCCAACGACAGCTTCCCCATCTACAACCCGTTGCTGCCCGATAATCCCGACGGCACGCGCCAGCAATTTGCGAACAACATCATTCCCAACCCTAATCCCATCGCCGTGAATTTCCTGTCGCACATGCCCAAGTGCAACATCGGTGCCAGCTGCGATCAGGCCACAGACGGCGCACTCAACAACTTCTTCCTGCCCGGCGTCGATCCCACCACGGCCCAAAAATTCGACATCCGCATTGACTGGAACCAGAGCGAGAAGCAGCACATCTTTGGCCGCTTCTCCTTCGACCGGCTTTTTACCTCCACCTTCAATGCCTTCGGGAATGAGTGGGATCTCAACTACGCTCAGAACGTCACCAACGGCCGCAACATCCTCATCGCTGACGACTACACCCTCAACCCCACGACTGTTCTTGAGCTTCGCTACTCATTTACGCGGCACTACGAGAACCAGGGCGGCGATCCGCAACAGAACGGAACCGACATCACCAGCCTCGGCTTTCCCGCTTCCCTCGCCGCGGAGCAGAACTACAAGATTCTCCCGTTCGCCATCTTCAACGACTACGTTGCGCCCGGCGGGCAGACGAGCGGTGTCGGCGGCACGGCAAACTACAACACCTTCCAATATGCCAGTGAGAACAGCGACGTGAACATCGCGCTCACCAAGGTGTTCGGCAAGCACTCGATCGACACCGGCTTCGAGTGGCTAAAGCGCTTCCTCAACGTCGGACAGCCCATCGCTCCTGCCGGCTCTTATGCCTTCGACTACTCGGCGACCGATCAGCAGACATCTCCCGCCAGCGGCATTCTCGTCGGTGGCAGCGACTTTGCCTCGTTCCTTGTCGGAATGGGAACCGTCCCGGGCACCGAATCAAACAGCTATCCCAACTTCTCCAAGGATCTTTTCGTCGCCGAGGCCAACGGTTACTTCGGAAGCTTTGTGCAGGACACCTGGAAACCCACGAGAAACCTCACCATTACCGCCGGCCTGCGTTGGGATATCTTCCGCGGCCGCACTGAGCGGCATAACCGCCTCGAATACTTCGACCCCAAAGCCGGCGCAACCGTCGACGGAGTCTCCTACACCGGCGCTGAAGTCTACGTCAACGGCAGCAACCGCTCGCCCTTCGACGTCAACCTCGGCAACTTTGGCCCCCGTCTCGGATTCGCCTGGCAGGTGGCCGACAATCTGGTCTTCAACGGCAGCGCCGGCATCTATTACGGACCCAGCAGTCAGATGGTTGGGAGCGCCTCTCTCAACAGCGATGGCTTTGCCTCCTACACGTCCTGGAATGCGACCTGCTTCAACGATGACGGCAACACCACCCTCAACGGCAGCAGTCTGTGCTCCGGAGCACCCGCCGGCAGCCCTGCCCCAAGCACCACCGGCGCCTATTCGCTGAGCAATCCCTTCCCCAGCGGCGTCGTCCCCACCTTCACCACCCCGCCTCCGGGACTCGCCAATAACCTGGGCACCACTCTGAACACTGTCCTGCACTCACAGAGCACACCAACCATCTACAACTTCAACTTCGGATGGCAATATGAGTTTCCACATCAGGTTGTGCTCAGCGCTGCGTACGTCGGCAGCCGCGGACTCTTCCTTCCCTTCGCCAACGCCGACCAGAATACCCTCGACCTCGCTACCATCGGTCAGTACCAGGCCGGCCTCATCAACAACTCGGTCCCGAATACCTGGGCTGCTATTCAGCCGGCCACGAACGCGAACTATGGCTCTTCCACCGTCCCGCTCTGGGTCGCGCTGCAGCAGTTCCCCCAGTTCGGCAGCGGCAATTACGGAGACGGCAACGGCGTCATCGTTCACGGATACCCTGCCGGAGACTCCGAGTACAGCTCCCTGCAGGCCAAGCTGCAGAAACGCCTCACCAGCCACTTCGCCATGCTTACTGCGTTCACCTGGGCCAAGCTCATGACCGACGACGGCAATCCACCACTCGGCTTCGTCGGCTATCACCTCGGCGCGCCGCAGGACTGGAAGGACCTCCAGTACGAACACGCGGTCAGCCCGCAGGACATCCGCCGTCAGTTCACCTATCAGGCCTCCTACGATTTGCCCTTCGGCCCGGCTCGCGCCGTCAACCTCAGCGGCGTAAGCAACGCCTTCTTTGGTGGCTGGACGGTGAACGGCATCTTCTACTGGAGCAGCGGCATCCCGGTCGCCTCCCCCGTCGTGGGAGCTGCCTTTTCCTATTTCAATCAGCGGCCGAACCTTACTTGCAACCCCGGCGCCAATGCGCCCCACACCGCAACAGCGTGGTTCAACCCGGACTGCTTCGCGTTTCCCGCCACGCAGTTCGTACCCGGGACCGCGCCCGCCTATCTCGATAGTGTGCGCACGATGGGAGCCAACGACGTGGATCTTTCTCTCTACAAGACCTTCCAGATCAGGGAGACCAAGACCATCCGCATCGAGGTCTCGTCCTATAACATCGCCAATCGTGCGCAGTTCGGAATGCCCCTCGTGCCCGACCTGACCACGACCATGTCGCTCGGACAACAAGCCTCAGGCTTCGGCTCCATCGGAACGACCATCAACACGCCACGCCAGTTCCAGTTCGCCGCAAGATTTTCGTTCTGAGGGCGAAGTAACCCACAGCAGCTCAAGCTGGCATCGTGTCCGGGCGATGCCAGCGCGGTCTAACGCCGCCTCCGATCTTGATTAGAAGATGTGCCAGGCTCCTTTCCGATCTTGCGCCTGTCCGTCCATGACTTCTCAGTCGCGGGCACGCACGAAGGTAAACCGTTGTTTCAGACGAAGGAAGAACGCCTCGAAGTACACAAACGAGAGGTGTGCCAGCACCAGGCTCAGAACCAGGACTGTCACGGTGCCTAGAGCGTTGCGAAGCATTGCAGGTAGGTGCACCTCAGGCATCAGGCGGTCGAAATACGGCCCCGCTTTCTCGAAGACGAGGAAGAAGACGAGCGAGTGGAAGAGATAAAGCCCATAAGAGATTCGGCCAAAGTAGGCGAGCCATCGAGGAACGAGGCGCGATGGCGCTCCGAGGGTACAGAGGAAGAGCAGCACAGTTCCGGCGAGCACCAGGAGCCAGCCGATGACGGAACCGGCTGCCGCCGGTTGAGGATCCCAGCTCTGGACTCTGAAGTGAATCATGGCTGTCAGCCAGCAGCCTATGCCGAGAAGGAAGCCGCAGAGGCGAAGCGCAATTGGAAGTCTGACCAGTCGGCCACGAAGGAAAAGCGCAATGAGGGTGCCGGCGCTGAAAAACTGAAACTGAACGAAGCTGTTTGTCCATTCGCCATGGTCGCCGGGGCTTCGATGGAGTCCATAAAGAAAAACCGCAACATATGCAGCGAGTAAGAGCAGGTAGCTCGTTACGAGAAGTGCTCTGCGTCCCCCGAGCGCGACCAGCAGCGGAATCGTGATATAGAACTGTTCCTCGACCGAGATGCTCCATAGAGGATCGACTGGTCCCGCTATCCAGCCATGAACGGTGACATACCAGTTGCCGGAGAACAGGCTAAAAGCGAGCCAGGCCACGGGGTTGTCTGCGCCTGTACCTGGCACGAAGCGATTCAGAAGAGCGAGACCATAGAACGTGAGGAAATAGAGAGGCCAGATACGCAGGATGCGGCGCACATAGAACGCTCCGACATGAACCCGTCCCGTGCGCTCCTGCTCACGCAACAGCTCCGTGATGAGGAAAGCGCTCAGCAGAAAAAAGACCGGTACGCCGAATGCCCCGATCGTGCCGAAGCGGAAGCTCCACACATCTTTAACCGGGTCGGTTGGAACATAGTCCATCCTGTGAAAGGCGAAAACAGCCAGGAAGGCAAAGAACCGGAGAGCGTCCAGCTCAGGCCTGTAGTAGCGGCTCGAGGATGAATCGTGAGCCGCACCTGTAGCGGAGAGAGCCCCCATGAAGAGTCCAGTCTATATGGGCTGACTCTCTCCCACCTCCGTCCCCGCCTCCTCAAAAATGCGATACTCAGGTGACAACGCAGGTCTAGATCAAAGATATGGACACCCCCAGCGAGCTCAACGAGGTTGTTCTTCCGCAGACGGTGGTCGGTCCGCTTACGCGAGCGGCGATCTTTCTGGTGTTGTGTATGCGACAGGACGAGGACGCTTACACGCAACTGCGCGCCTTTTGTGCGGGTCTCTCCGGTCTGATCCGCGCCGTGGAGTTTCGCGACGTAGAGGCAGGCCTTACCTGCGTTGCCGGATTCGGCTCAGACGGTTGGGACAAGCTCTTCGGAGCGCCGCGTCCTGCCGAGCTTCACGTGTTTCAGGAGATTCGCTCCGGAGGACGTCATGCGGTCTCGACACCGGGCGACATTTTCTTCCACATCCGCGCCAAACGCATGGACCTGTGCTTCGAATTGGCCATGCAGATCATGGACAGCATCGGAGATGTGGTCTCCGTGGCCGATGAGGTGCACGGCTTCCGCTATTTTGACGACCGCGATGTGATGGGCTTCGTCGACGGAACGGAAAATCCCCGCGGAGATGACGCGCGCGAAGCCGCGATCGTCGGCCGCGAAGACCCGGCATTTGAAGGCGGCAGCTATGTCATCGTGCAGAAGTACATTCACGACTTGAAGGCGTGGAATGCCCTTCCGGTCGAGATGCAGGAAAAAATCATCGGCCGCCGCAAGCTCTCTGATATTGAGTTGAGTGACGCGGAAAAGCCCCCGTACGCTCACAACGCGCTCACCAACATCGAGGAGAACGGACGCCAGTTGCAGATCTTACGCGACAACATGCCTTTCGGACGCCCGGGCCACGGCGAATTCGGAACTTACTTCATCGGCTACTGCCGCACGCCGCGGGTAACCGAGCTCATGCTTCAGAACATGTTCATCGGCAGCCCTCCGGGCACCTACGACAGGATCCTCGACTTCAGCCGCCCCGTCACAGGCAGCCTCTTCTTCGTGCCTACGGCGACATTTCTCGATGACGTCACGACCGACGCGCCGGATGCGACGGAGAGCGCAGATGCGCCGTCGTCCGAGGTTTCTTCGCCCGTATCTTCACTCGCGCCCATGGCCGTGCGTGACACTTCACTCAGGATAGGATCACTCAAGGGAGAGAAAGATGAATAACCTCCATCGCGAGCTGGCGCCCATTTCCGACGCGGCATGGGCGCAGATCGAAGAAGAGACAACGAGAACGCTGAAGCGGTATCTGGCCGGACGGCGCATCGTGGATGTGCCTTCTACCGGAGGGATCGCTTTACCCGGCGTTGGGACCGGGCATCTGAAGCCGATCTCAGCTCCTGCGGAAGGAATCATCGCAAGACAGCGCGAAGTGAAGCCACTGGTGGAACTGCGGGTTCCCTTCGAACTTTCCCGAGAGACGATCGACGACGTAGAGCGCGGCTCCGATGACTCCGACTGGCAGCCTGCGAAAGACGCTGCCAGGAAGCTCGCCTTTGCCGAAGATCGCGCAATATTCAACGGATACCATGAGGCCGATATCCAGGGTGTCCGCGAATGTACCAGCAATCCCATCGAGGCACTCCCCGAGGACGTGCGGGATTATCCGGATGCGGTTGCCCACGCGTTGAGCCAGTTGCGGCTGGTTGGCGTTAACGGCCCCTACTCAGTGTTGCTCGGCGCCGGCGAATACACGGCCCTAGCCGAGACCCGCGATCATGGCTATCCCGTGCTCGAGCACGTGAAGCGCATCGTCGACGGCAACCTTATCTGGGCGCCCGCGATCGAAGGTGCCTTCGTCATGACCACCCGGGGTGGCGACTTCGAACTCAATATCGGACAGGATGTTTCGATCGGCTATCTCAGCCATACCGATTCCGCCGTGCAACTCTATCTTCAGGAGACATTCGTCTTCCGCGTGCTCACAACCGAAGCCGCCGTTGCCTTGTCGCCGTCCAAAAAACCTTCCTGACCACGCGGGATCTGGCGGCGAAGCAACAGCCACACGGCGGCACGGCTTCCGGTTGGGCTGTCGGTGGCCCAACATTTTTTTGGGATATCACCTCGCGGCGGAGTTCCAAATAGCCGTCTGTATTGGCAGTGCGTCGCTGCGGCCGATTACAGCTCATGATGTCGCTTGGTTTGCCGGCGAAGGTTTGACTCGCTCGTTCGCCAAAGACAGCACCTTCGGCTGCCGCGCACTTCGGAGCCTTTCAAGAGACTTCGGGCGATCTGAAAGCGACTCTCCTTCGGAAAGACCGTGGTCGGGCGTGGGAGTTCCGTGCAACCGAATGGAAGCTCGATAATCTGTAGGCGTCATGCGGCGAAGCCGTCGAAAGTGCCGATTGAAGTTCGCGAGGTTAGGCAGTCCAACTTCGTCCGCAATCATACTCACAGACCCATCGCTCTCGACAAGCCTCATGCAAGCCCGTGCGATCCTGAGCTTGCACAGGTAATTGCTCACGCTCTCGCCTAAATGCCTTGTGAAAAGCCGGTGAAGTGATCGCGGAGAAAGACTCCCAACCTCACACAAATCTTCGATCCGAATAGGCTCGTTGTATCGCTTATGCAGGTGGTTCAGAACGCGAGTCAACTGTGCCGGCTCACCCTCATTCGAACTACGCGTATGCCCGGTGCTGACCGAGAGCGGACTGCTCGAAGCGTGTGCCAACTCCAGCAGGAGCGCCAACACCGCCTGCAGGCGCAGAACCGAATTCTCTGTCAGCAGTGCATCTGGCCCCTCTGCGAGCAGCTCCGTCGAGGCGGCGTCAAACACCAGCCCGCCCGCGGCCTGCTTGAGAAGCTTCCGAATCGGCGCATACTCCGGACACAACTCAATGAGCTGCCAGAGCCACGGTCCCGAGAACCAAATAACGATGGCGATATGCGGCTCTTTAGGGTTTGAAACTGCAGTGGACGCCCAGGTATGCGGCATATCCGGCGGAATCAGAACCAGGTCTGGGCTTGCGTATTGGCCGATATGATCCCCAACAAACCGCCATCCGCGACTGTTGATAGTCAGAGTGAGTTCGTACTCCGGATGGTGATGCCATTCGAACGGGATTTGATCGACTCGCCGATTGTAGACGCGAAGTGAGCAGCCATTGGGAAAGGTGACGCGTTCGAACTGAGGTTTCATATAGGTCTCATTCGGTCAGCGGGCATCTATTTCATGGCCGAATTGTATCAATGATTGGCTTATTGTCATCACAACGCCTCACCCGCCCTACCTAGAATTGCGATACGCGATCCTTGCGCCGGATCGGCATTAAGAAAACACCCTAAGGAAACAAAGAAGGACTGGCGGTCCTAAAGCGCCTGAGGAGAATTGCCATGGCATTCGAAATCAAGGATCTTCCCGAAGAGATCCGCGCCATCAAGAAAAACCTGCGTGAAGCACTTCCGAACCACGCTGCCATCTTCGCCGAGGTGGAAGCCGAGATGAAACAGCGCGTCGCCACCATCGTCCAGGAACGTGATGCTGGAGAGGATGTCATCCCTACATTGCAGTACGCAGATATCGAAGCTGGCAAAGTCTCTCCCGAGAGGATCGCGAAGATCAAAGAGCGCGGCGCCTGCGTCATCCGGCAGACCTTTCCCGCAGAACAGGCCAGGGCGTGGGACGACGAGATCGCCTGGTATGTGGAGGAGAATGGGCTCACGGCAAAGCTTGCTCACGCTGCGGTCGACAACTACTTCGGCGATCTGAAGTCCGCCAAGCCTCAAATCTACGGCATTTACTGGTCACGGCCTCAGGTACAGGCTCGTCAGTCCGATTCACTCACTCGTGTGCGTGTTTTCCTGAACAAGCTCTGGAAAGCTGAGAGCGAAGGTAAACTGCACTTCGACCCCAATCACGTTCCCTCCTACGCGGACCGCATCCGCCGGAGGCCACCGGGATCGGCAACCCTCGGTCTCTCCCCACACGTTGACGGCGGCTCCGTGGAGCGCTGGCTAGACGAGAATTTCCGCAACGTCTACCGCCATGTCTTCTCGGGTGACTGGCGCACCTACGATGCCTTCGATGCGGCGTGGCGGCCGGATGCTCGCGAAGTTTCCTCGCCTGCAGTCTGTTCCATGTTTCGAACCTTCCAAGGTTGGACAGCGCTGACGCAGCAGGGCAAGGGCGACGGCACACTACAGCTGATCCCTATCGCCAATTCCATGGTCTACGTGCTTCTGCGCGCCCTTCAGGATGATGTAGCCGAAGACGATCTCTGCGGCGCCAAGCCGGGCCGGACACTCGCTATCAATCCGCAGTACCACGGCGTTTTGATCGATGCACTCTCTTCGATCCCGCTGATGCAGCCTGGCGACAATGTCTTCTGGCACTCGGACGTTGTCCACGCGGTTGAGAATGAACATCGCGGGACTGGCTACAGCAACGTGATGTACATCTCATCCACCCCCGGCTGCGCCAAGAATGCAGCTTACACGGCAAGACAGGCGCCCGCATTCCTAACTGGCGAGACGCCCCCCGATTTCGCTCCGGACAACTTTGAGATCGACTTCAAGGGCCGTGCCACCATGGCCGATCTCACTCCTCTCGGCCGTTCGCAGATGGGGATCGATGCACTCACAAGTGAACCTGCAACAGTTGCCCCCTTCTTAGCGACGGTTTAAGCTCTCGCAATCATCGAACGGCTTGGCGACACACTCCCCAAGCCGTTCCATTACTCAGAACGATCCGAAGCGCCGATTCAGCAGTTTTGATGGACGAGGCAAGATTCCAAGTGAATTGCTAGGGATACGTTCGGCGATCAGAAGATGTGTTTGATGCCCTTGCCGACGCCGGTAACGACCTTTGCTGTTCCCTTGACCGTGCCGACCGCGACGTGCGTGCCTGCCGAGACGCCGCCCTTGCCCACGTCCGCGGCGGCATCAATCGGATGCAGGGTTACCAGGTCAACCGCGCCCTTTCCGGTGCCCACCGCGAGACTGCCCGCGCCCTTGCCCACTCCCTTGCCGATGTCGCCCGCGCCGCTGGCCATCTCGCCGCCAGCGCTCCGGCCATGTTTCTGATTGTGGCTGGCCTTGGAGTGCGCCGGCGAAACGTGATCGTCTGCCGTCTGGCTCATGGCAAACTGGCCAAGAGCCGCCGCACCCACAACGAACACCGCGCACGTTGAAACCCGCAATTTCCATCTCATGGCCGTGCCCGCCTCTCAGACACTCTCTTGTCTATGATCCATGTAACTCTACCCGGGAACAACAGTTGCGGTCCGCCCTGGGGTGAAAAAAGCGGTTGGCCGACTATTTCTCGCCAGTAGCTATAATAGAAATAGAGGATAGAGAAAGGCCCGGCTGCACCAGCCGGGCCTTTTGAGCTTTACAGCTGCCCAGTCCCAGAGTAGAAAATAGTCGCGTATCTAACTCATTTGTTTCTTATGACATGGATCTAAATGTCCGGGAATGAATGGATTACGGTTAGGTGCCGGTTAAACCTAAGGGAATGAATGAAGTGCACCTTCCGAAGGGGGAGGGGGGCTCTAGTAAATCCAGTAAAAGATCACTAGCGCAATCCCGATCACGTTCCAGTTCAATGTGCCCGGAACGAAGTGTCCAAACATGGTGAGCAGAAGGCCGATGGCGTAAACCAGCCTCATGTAAGGGTCTTGCCGCTCGTTGGGTTCCACCTGCCGCTGCTGCTGAGCTGTAGTGATGTTCATAACGCCTCCTGACATGGATAGAATCCCTCCATTCAGGTGCAGACGGCAGTAAGGTTTGTCAGCAATCGGGTATGACGGATGTCATCCGTTGTCAGTAGTAGAGATACTTCCGCCATTTCTGGTCCGAGTGGCCGATCATCCGCATGATGTGCCGGCTGGTGTGCAGCGAGAATGGCCTCGGTTCCCGGATCAGCTTCATTTCCTGCAGCTCGTGCAGCAACTGGTTGCCCTTCCTGCGGTTGCACGAATGGCAACAGGCGACCAGATTTTCCCAAGTGGACAAACCGCCGCGCGAGCGCGGATGTACATGATCAAGCGTCAGATCGGAGGAGTGCAGCGTGATGCCGCAGTATTGGCAGGTATTCCGGTCGCGCAGCAGGATGTTCTTCCGCGACAGCGCGCGCGTCTGGTGAGGAATGCGCCGGTACTCGAGCAGGCGGATGACCGACGGCATGGGCATCCGCACCCGCGCCGCATGCAGGACAGCGCCCTGCTCCTCCTCGGTCTTCGCCACACCCTTCAGGACGAGGACCAGGGCACGGCGGGCTCCACAGATGTTGATCGGCTCGTACGATGCATTGAGTACCAGGACGGGGGTCTGCATGGCGGAGTTGAATCGCGCGCGCGGCTCAGCTGTCTCGCCATGGGGCAGTGCATGACATTTGGCAAGTGACTTCTGTTTGCGTGCGTGAACGGTTGATTTTCCCAGCGACATTCTCGTCTCCCGTCTTTGGTGTTTGATATTCCGCTACTGCGGTCTGCCTCCATCCCAAATGGCGACATCCTCATGCAGCGGCACGTCCGCCGCCGCCCTAGGATGAAACGCCTCGATCTTGTCTGCGCTGCGCCCTCGCTGCCGTAGCCACCCAGACGCCTGCCGCCCCGGCGCGCTTGAGCGCCTGCGAACACGCCCTGGCCGTCGCCCCGGTGGTGTAGATATCGTCGATGAGCAGCACCTGCTGCCCTTGCACCCGGCCCCCATCCGGCACAAAAAAGGCGCCGCGCAAATTGCGCCGGCGCTCGGTCATGCTCAAACCAGCCTGACTCTGCGTTGCGCGTTGCCGCGCCAGCACCCCCGGGGCGAATTCGCCCTGCCACTCCGGTCGCCGCTGCCCCATGGCTCGCAATATCCCCGCCGCGAGTAGTTCCGCCTGATTGAACCCCCGTTCCGACTGCCTCGTTTTAAATAGCGGAACAGGAACCACAAGCATTCTCGCGGGCAGGTCCGCAATTCCCGTTATCCTCTCGGCGATCAACGCTCCCAGCCGACGGGCCACCGGCTCCATCCCCTCATATTTGAGGAGGTGGAGCAGCGAGCGCATCGTGCCCTGGTAGATCCCGTGGGCCACAGCAATTTCGAACGGCGGTGGCGCCAGTCTGCACTGACGGCAGAGGATGCCCTCGCCCGGTCGCTGACCGTAATCCGCAACGGCGAGATCCTCCCCGCAGCGCGAGCAGAGTGACATGGATTGTGAGGGAAGATCGCTCCAGCAGGAGGCGCACACCGGAACGCGGGTCAGACGCGGGAGGGGGTTTTGACACATGCTACAGTCACCGGGAAGTAAGACGGAAGTGACACTATCCAGCGGACTTCGCAGCACGCGAACGACTGCTCGCCACGCCATAGCCTGGCTCGACGGAAGATCCTTCGTCAGGAGATCACTCTGACTGCGGAAGACTCACCTCGCGAGGTGCCGAAACCGGATTATTTCTCCAATTCGACTTTTTTGAGAGTATACCTCCGTTCCGACCCGGAAGAAAGGCCAAGTGGTATGGCTATTTGCCCCTTAGATACTTCTGAACGGATGATTTCGCTGATACACTCAGCCTTTTCACGCGCGTGATCCTTCTCGCCGCGTGGTGCGACCGCTGATTCAGAGAGTTAGGAGGGGAATCTTGTGGGTGTTGAGTCCGAATTTCAGTCTTTTGTCCCGGCGAACGAGACCCGTCCCGAATTTACCGTGCGGGCCGTCGCACTGGGTTGCATTTTCGGACTATTGTTTGGGGCTGTTACCGTCTATGTCGGTCTTCGCGCTGGGCTGACCGTTGCCGCTTCAATTCCGATTGCAGTACTTTCGATCAGCGTATTGCGTGCCCTGGGACGGGCGTCGATCCTCGAAAACAATATTGTTCAGACAACCGGAAATGCGGGCCAGTCAATTGCCGCTGGCGTAATTTTCACTCTTCCAGCGCTTATCTTTCTCGGTTTCGATCTCGAGTATGCACGCATTTTCATTTTGGCTTTGCTCGGCGGCTGGCTTGGCGTTCTATTCATGATTCCGTTGCGCCGCCAACTCATTGTCGAAGAGCACGGCAACTTGACTTATCCGGAAGGCACGGCATGTGCCGACGTCCTGATTGCGGGCGAGCGAGGCGGTTCGTTCGCGGGTCGCGTCTTCTTCGGCCTCGGCCTCGGAGCACTGTACACACTCTTTCAGAATGAGAACCTGCTCGGTGCGTGGCCGGGTACACCCAATTACGAGCCGAAATGGCTACCTGGTGCCGCGCTGCGCGCGGAGGCTACACCGGAATATCTCGGCGTCGGCTACATAATCGGACCGCGGGTGGCCGGAGTGCTCTTCGCCGGTGGCGTCTTCAGCTGGTTCGTCCTGATGCCGACGATCCATTTCTTCGGATCGCATCTGCCCGGCCCTATCTATCCGGGCGTCGTGCCGATTTCGCAGATGTCGCCGAGTGACCTGTGGCGGACCTACGTGCGGCCGATGGGAGCGGGCGCTGTAGCCGCTTCCGGGCTCATCACGCTGCTGAAGACGCTGCCGACGATTATCGGGGCGCTCAGTGCGGGGATAAAGACGCTCGGGAAGAGCGCTTCCATGGCATCGTCTCGGCGGACCGAACGCGACCTCCCGATGAGCGCGGTGGTTGGAGGGAGTGCCCTGCTTGTTCTGCTCATGTTCCTGTTTCTGACTTTCAAGCCTGTGCCGGGAGCCCAGGTCGGCTGGCTGGCAAATCTGGCGGCCTCATTGCTGGTTGTCCTTTTCGGCTTTCTCTTTGTCACGGTTTCATCGCGGATTGTCGGTCTTATCGGGAGTTCGGCCAATCCAATTTCGGGCATGACAATCGCCACGCTCATGGCGACGGCGGCGATCTTTCTGGTGAAGGGCTGGACGGCACCGGCTTTCGGAGCACTGGCCATTACGATTGGCGGGGTTGTTTGCATTGCCGCGGCGAACGCGGGAGATACGTCGCAGGACCTGAAGACCGGATTCCTGATCGGCGCGACCCCATGGAAGCAACAGGTAGCCGTGATGGTAGGCGTCATGGTTTCGGTCTTTGCGATTGGCATTACGCTGAACGCAATGAACAAAGGGCTGGAGCAATTTCTACCGATGAAGGTTCCGGTCGCCTTCGATTTGAACGCGCCGATGGACGGGGTGCAGGTTGAGCAACAGCACTTCAAACGCGCGCGCTTTCTGCTGACGAATCCGGACAAATCCACTACGTTTGTCGCTGGGAGCATGTATGTTCTATTGAACGCTCTTGGTTCAAAGACACTAGCCGATGGAAAGTACCTGTTCAACCCGGAGACCGGAAAGATCGAAATTCAGTGGGTGCAAGGCATAGGCAGCGAGAAGGCGGCAGCTCCGCAGGGCCGGCTGATGGCAACGGTAATCAACGGCATACTGTCGCGAAAACTTCCATGGGGACTGGTTCTCCTCGGCGTATTTCTGGTGATCGCGGTGGAGCTGCTGGGAGTGAGATCCTTGTCTTTCGCCGTCGGCTCCTACTTATCGATCGGAACAACATTAGCAATCTTTTGCGGCGGAATTGTCCGTTGGATGGTCGATCGCGCCGTAGCTCGGGCTGGCGGAAACGCGGCAGATACGGAGAGCGAAGTTTCTCCCGGATCCCTCTATGCGAGTGGGCTGATTGCGGCTGGCGGAATTATGGGCCTGCTGGGCGTAGCGCGAAAGCTCTACGAAGCGGCAACAGGGCATGAGATACATGTATGGTTCGCACCAAGTTCTGCCCTGTATCAGATTCTCTATCGCGAGCCTCTGTCGGTTGTCATGTTTGCGGTGCTCGCGTTCTCGCTTTTTTACTTTGCGCGGAAGCCGCTGAACGGAAAGTGAGAGACTACTTACGCGAGGTCATGAAACTGAGCAACAACCTCTGGCCGTGGCGGCTTGGTCACCGCGCTGATCACACACAAGCAGAGCACCGCCGCAAGCAATGCTGGAAAGATTGCATCGCGCTGAGCGATCACAGCGGGTAGGTGGCTGTGAATGAAGGATGAATCCCAAAAGACGGTAACGAAGGTTCCGGCGGCGATGGCGCTCACGGCTCCAGCTGCATTGGCGCGGCGGGAGTAGAAAGCAGCGAGTATCACAGGGGTGAGAGCCGCCGAGTAGATCGTGTAGGCGTATAAGGTCTTCTTAAGTACTGATTCAGTGCCTAGGGCTTGGTAAAGCGCCCAAATGCCGAGCAGCACGACCATTAGCCGAGAGACGATGAGGACTCGCTTGTTCGAAGCGTCTGGAGCGATGTAGCGTACGAAAACGTCGTTGACAAGATTCGTCGCCGGTGAAAAGAGATAGTTGTTCGCGGTGGAAATAATCTTTGCAAAGATCGCTCCCATCAGGAGAGCTCCCAGCCATGCTGGCAATCCGTGAAGCGCAGAATACGCAAGAATCTCCCGTGGACGTTGCGATACTTCACCCGCAGGGAAACGCGCCGATCCTACTACGGCAAGTGCAACAATGACGGTTTCGAGAATTACCGTTCCGATGATCCAACCGACAACGGCAACGCGTGCATCTTTCTCCGATCTCGCAGAAAAGAATTTCTGATACATCGATTGGTTGCCGAGCATCAGCAGGCAGGTCGGTACGCTGAGCTCGAGAGCCTGAACCAACGAAAGATCGCCGAGAACCTGAAAGTGAGTCGCGGGAAGGGCATGATGTACCGTGTCCCATCCGCCTGCCGAGTGTGTCATGACAGGAAAAGCGATGAGCATGGTGCAGGTCGCGAGCAAGCCGATGAAGACATCCATATACGCCACAGACGACATCCCGGCGATCGCCGTGAACACAATCACAAATGTCGCGATGATGTATTTGCCCAGTGTCGCGCTGATGAGGTCTGGAAAGATGAGGTGAAGAATATCTCCTCCGCCGATCAGCTGGTAGCTGGTGATTGCCGTGTAAGCGAACAGTACGGCGATGACTCCCAGTATCCTCGCGGTCTGGTTGTATCGCGCTTCAAGCAGGTCGGGGATCGTGAACTGTGCGAATCTGCGGGCACGTGGGGCTATGAAATAGATGAGCAGAAGGCCGGCCCATCCGCCGCCCCCCTGCCACAGTGCGACGAAGCCGTGTTTGTAAGCATTCTCGGCTCCCCCGAGCAGTGAGCCTGAGCCTATCCACGAAGAAAGCAGAGTGAAGACAAGAACGAACGCCGAAAGCGAGCGGCCCGCAACAAGATAGTCGGCCTTGGTCTTCACCTTGCGAAGCCGCGCCAGAGAAACGCTCATGAGCGTGAGGACAATTACCCCCAAAACTACGGCGTAAAGTGGTGACATGGTTTTTCCTGTGGAGATGGGATCAAGCGGTAAGTCTATGTCAGTTCCGAACGAATGTCAGGCTGAATTGCGCCGATAAGCTCAGCCACGGTGCAGCCTTTCACGCGCACCAATTTGTTTCGTGAATGCTGGCCTGAAACGACTTCAATCGCCGAGCGAGGCAGGTCCAGCAAGTCTGCGAGCCAGGAAATAAGCTCGGCGTTGGCGCGACCATCTATAGGAGGCGCCGCGACGGCGATTTTGAACACGGTATGCTCGCCATCTCGCAGCAACCCAGCAAATCGGGTGCTGCGGGCGCGTGGTGTGACACGTACGAGGAAAGATGCATCATTTTCCTGGATGGTCTTCAATTCTTGACCTCGCGGACTCCAAACAAGGCCGTCCCGATCCGCACGATCGTTGATCCTTCTTCAATGGCAATCTCGAAGTCTCCTGACATCCCCATAGACAACTGCGCCAGATCGAAAGCGGGGTGCCGGGAAGCAAGCTCTTCGCGCAGCTGGTGTAGCTGCCTGAAACACTTTCGCGCTGTTTCCGGATTGCCGTCGAAGGGAGGCACGGTCATCAGGCCTGCAATCTTGATATGCGGGAGGTCTGATACGCGATCAAGCAATTCCTGGAGCTCCGGCCCCTCTGGGTCAAGCCCTGTCTTCGTCCCTTCCGGGCTCAGCTTGATTTCGATCAGCGTTGGAAGCCTGCGATTCAACTTTCCCGCGGCGTCGTTCAGGCGCTCGGCGAGGCGGAGCGAATCCAGCGTATCGACTGCCGAAAAGATCTCGGCGGCTTTCGCGGTCTTGTTTGACTGCAGATGTCCAATCATGTGGACGTCGACGTCATTGACGATGTCCAGCAACTCGGAGCGTTTAAGATCCCACTCCTGCACGCGGTTCTCGCCAAGGAGTGTTACACCTGCTTCGACCGCCTCCAATATCGCATGCGCCGGATGTGCCTTGGATACTGCCATGAGGCGTACCTCAGCGCGGGCGCGCCTTGCACGTCTACAGCTCTCATCGATGCGTTCTTCGATCGAGGCCAGCCGCTCTTTGAACGCCGTCACAACTGTTATCTTATGGGCCAACTAATCCGTCTCGGGGCAAAAACGAAACGGGCGGAATCATCTTCCGCCAGGCCTGTTGCGTCGTTCCGTTACTTCTGGCTGGCAATCCAGGCTTTCAAGTTGGGCTCCTGCAGTGAGCGCAACTCGATGCAATCGTTGATCTGATCTTTCGCCCTGGCGAGCGCCCGTTCAGAGGCCGGCACCTTGTGCGTCGTGAAGAAGTTCACGACCTCGTCACGCTTTTCCGCACTGCAAAAGCTGCCTGCTCCGCTTACAAGGTAGCCGCCCATCGATGTCGTAAGCTGCGTCTGGACCTTGCCCCAATTCTGCGTGATGTAGTTCCAAGCGAGATCCCGGGTGTCTGTGCCCCGCAACATGATGAGCAGTTCAATGACTGAATCTTGATTCCTCACCTTGCCCGATACGGTGTAGTCGAGCGACCGTGTCTCGAGAGACGCGTCCTTGAACTCCGCGAGGAGACGAAGGCTGCCCTCCTGAAGTTCAGGATTGGCAGAGGTTTCAGCTTCCTTCTTGAGCCGGTCGTAAAATGCAGCGTCTCCGTTTACTGCGGCGATCTGCATAGCTGCTTCTGCGAGAGTGGGATCAACCGACTGTTGATCGTTAAGATATTTTGCCGCGAGTTGCTTCGCCTCGGTGATCACATCCGGATCTTTGCCAATCATTCCCATAGCTTCGAACAAAGCAGCACGAAGTTCTCTGTTTCCTGGTGTGTCATCCGATTTGGGGGCGCCCAACCGGTCAAGTGAAGGCTTGAATGTCCTCCGCACCCATGAAGAAATGGCGGCGCGCTCATCCGCAGTTGCAGCGATCCGCGAATAGATAGCCCCGACGCTATCGAGCGCAGTCTCGATAACCGTGCCGCTGGTATCGTCCTTCACTGCTGCAGCGAGGTCGAGATAGTCGCCGACTGGAGCCTTATTCGCCCGCACTTGCGCCCACTGGTCGCCAAGTAGAATGATGCGCTCTTCCGGGGTCAGCCCCGTCTCAACGTTGGCGACAATCTTTGCATATAGCGCAGCAGGATACTTTGTGCGGTAGTAGCCCTTACCTTCCGCGTTAGCAAAGAGGAACGGTGCCGCCGGTCGGTTGAGCGACTGTTGAGGTCGAGAAAGAATCTCACAATCCTCGTTGCGATCGCTCGCCTTGAAGCAGATAGGAACCGTCCAGGTTTGCGCCTTGTCGGTCGTAGCCGTTGGAGTTATGAAAAACCGCTGCTGGCTGGCTATAGCGACGTTTCCAGCAGGGTTCTCGAAAGTGAGCAGCGGTTCACCAGGCTGCTCCACAAAGCTCTCCATGATCTTATCTACTGGCTTTTTGCTAACCGCTGTCTGCGCATTCCAGAAGTCCTCAGCCGTTGCATTACCGTACATGTGCGCAGCGAGATAATTGTGTACACCCTGGCGGAAAGTATCCTCGCCCTCGTAGTTTTCCACCATCAGCAGCATGGCTCCTGCTTTGCCATAGGTGATGCCGTCGAACATCTCGTTGATTTCATCAGGCGTATCGGCCTTCGCACGAATGGTGCGCGTGGTATGTTGCGCGTCCAGGTTCAGAGTGCCGTTCAATCCTGCGGCGACATCCCGTGGAATGTTCCATTCCGGGTGCCACGCTGCAACCGGCTTATTCTCCATCCAGGTGGCGAAGCCTTCGTTTAGCCACAGGTTGTTCCACCACTGCATGGTGACCATGTCACCGAACCACTGGTGCGCCATTTCGTGCGCCACTACAAGAGCAACGTTTTTCTTTGCGCCGACTGACGCAGCCTTCTCATCAATCAGCAAATCGGTCTCGCGATAGGTGATCGCGCCGAAGTTTTCCATGGCGCCTGCTTCGAAATCAGGCAGCGCGATCATGTCGAGCTTGGGCATCGGATATTTGATACCGAAGTAGTTGTTGTAATAGCGCAGGACGAATTCTGCAGCCGATAGCGCGAACCTGGTATATTCCACCTTGTCCGGGGTGGCACAGGCCCGTATCGGTGTCCCGTCACTTTCGCCGGAAGTGCACTCAAAGTCGCCAACCAGGAAAGCAACAAGGTAAGTCGACATCTTCGGTGTGGTCGCAAAGCGGATGGTGTGCTTGTCCGCGCCAGGCCCAGCAGTGTCCGAAACGATGTTAGTGTTCGATATCGCTGTGTCGCCTTTATCGACGATCAACGTGACATCGAAGGTGGCCTTCATCGCCGGCTCATCAAATGACGGAAATGCGCGGCGGGCGTCCGTTGGTTCGAATTGCGTGACGGCGTAATCGCGTTTTGCGGTCTTCGAAAGATAGAAGCCGCGCAACTGCCCATTCAGGATGCCGCTGTACTCGATCTGCAACGTGAGGGCTCTGGCCGGTAACGTGCGATCGAATTTAAAAGTGGCTTGCTGCTTTGCCGCATCCACCGTGATGTTGGCAGTCAATTGCTTGCCGCCAATTTGGACGCTTACGGTTTGAAACTTAATCTCCGCGGCGTTGAGGGTGATCGAATTAGAAGGCTCACTGAGTACAACATCGATCTTTTCGTTGCCGGTAAAGGTAGCGTCCTTCAGATTTGGAGTGAGAGTCAGCTGATAGTGCTCGGGGTGGACCGTCAGTGCCAGCCGTTGACCGCGGGCAGACAGACATGTAAGAACGGCGAGAACAAGTCCCGCAATAAAACGTCGGTGAAACAGTGGCATGAATTGCCTCACAGATAAGATAGGCGGGCGGCGGAATCTATCTAAAGCGCCGAGAGCACCAGTTTTTACAATATCGCAAAGATGGCAGCAATGGCGTCCCGCTAGAAGCAGCGCGAATTGGGAGGGCGCCATCAGGACTCCCGGTAATCAAGAAGAATCAGGCCGACAAGAATGAGGCAGATGGGCCAAATCCAGGTTGCGATCCTGATTGCGACAGGCTTTTCATCGGAAGGCGATTCGTCCTTAAGCCCACGCAGTTCAAGCCATCTTCCCCACCCGGCAGTTGCCCCGAGCAGCGCGATGGGCGTATGGCTCATTTCTGCAAAAACCTCGTCCTTGATATTGCTGGTTGCGTGCGTGTGCGTGATTAGCAGCGCGCCGCCGATAGCGCACAGTGCGGGAAAAACAAGAGCGGCCTTATCCGATTTCAACCGACCCGTTTCCACTGCCCATTCGAAGACTGCGAAGCAAGTAATCAATAACGCAAAGATCCGGTGCTCGAGAACATCGACTTCGGAGAAACTCGCCCAGAAAGATCGGGGGCCCAGCGGCCACGTGTCGGCATCGGCTCGCAAGATAATGAAGATCGCCAATCCGATAAACAGGAGTGGCCAGTTCTTAGCCCATCGCTGGCCTCTGAAGCGCGATACCAATGCCAGCAGGCCAGCCATCAGTACGATCAGTCCGGACCATTGATGGTTGTATTCGGACCATTTCCGGTTCATGGCATCGTTCACGCGGCCGCCCGAATATGACGCGTCCTCAAGGTGCCACTTCAGATCGGGTGGTTTGGGAAGATCGGAATACTTGGGGCTGTGAAGTACCGGTGGTTTGGGACTCATCCTTACGACGATCTGGTGTCCGGTCAGGATGTCCTGAGGTGTGAGATCGATGGCCGGAGCTTGCGATGTAATCGAAGCAGCCGCAAGAAGGGCCGTGAAGCCAAATCCGATCTCCACCTCGCTAAACCTGCGTAGACGCATCAGCGTTGGGGCGGGATCCGATCGTGTGCTCCTGATCAGCCAAAAGTTACTTGCTCCCAGTCCGAGGGCCAGAAGAAGAAGGTAGGCCTTGGCCAGAAGCATCAAGCCGTACGAAGTGCCCACCAGCGCAGTCCATGAACCAATGAAAAACCACGCCATACCCAAACCGGCAAGTGCCAGGGCTGCGACGCTGACCATCGCCAACTTCGAGAACCGCTCGGCCATCGGATGGATATTTCGCGGCTCCTGAATCCATCGGATTGCGACCAGCAGGCTCGCCAGGCCTCCGATCCAGGCAGCCGCCCCGAGATGGTGGGCGGCAGTTAACATCAGCAATAACGGACGGTCATCTACGCGTGATGCCGCATGGCTGAGCGCGATCGAGGCGGCCACGATGACCGCTGCTGCGATGCGCGCGGCCCACTCTCTGCCCCATCTTGCGAAGAAAAATAACGCCAGTGCTCCGGCGGACAGCAGGCAATCGGCTCGAAAAAAGGACGCGCTTATGACATCACGAAGTGCGAAATCCGAGCCGCCGGCCGCCAGCATAAGGATGCTTTCTGCCGCAGCTGAAGCCTGAACGATGGCAAGGACGAGCGCAAACCAGGATATGAATTTTCGCACCGCACTGCGCGCGGCAGGTTCCTCGTTCTCGCCAGGAGCCACGAACAGCAGTACGATCACGCCTCCCACTGTGAGAGCTTCCAGCGAAAGGGCGAGTGCCCGCAAGATTACCGATAAGAGGTCGAAATCCTGAACTAACCAGATCACGCTTGTACTAGCCGCCCCTTCATCACGCGACCGTAAACGGGACTTCCCCTCTGGTTATGTGACCGTCTACGGCCAAAGCTTGCCAGCGCAGCGTGTAATTTCCCGCGGAGAGTTGCGCTCGAGCGATCAACTCATTTGGCTCGACTTGTTTCGATAACGTAAGAGTTTTAACCGAGCCGTCGGGCATCACGACACTGAGGCTCGAACGGGTGCCGTCGACCCTTGAATTGAACTTAAGGTCAATATCGATGGATGGCCCATGCACGGTTCCGTGCGCCTTGGGGGTCGATGCGATAAGAACCGCGTGCGCAAAGGCCGGTAACGAAGAAACAAGCAGGCTGATCCCTAGCACCGCAATGCTCACAAGCTTTTGTCTCATATAACTTTCAGCATATCGTTTAAGTGCGAGGCGCTCAACCGTTACGGCTAGAGAGAGGCTGCTCTGACCGACTCTCCCGTCAATGCTGCGGCGCGCGCTTCGGCATAAGCGGCGGCTCCCATGAGAGCACAACGGCTTTCGAGAATGATCCGCACAGGCATCCGGATGAGGAGGTCACTGAGCCGTCCCTTATCTGTGAAAGCCCTCATGAATGTTCCGTCGGTCATCTTTTTGAGGAGCTTGGGGGCGATGCCTCCGCCGAGGTACATGCCTCCCGCCGACAATACTTTAAGGGCCAGATTGCCTGCTTCGGCGCCGTAAGCGGAAGCGAACATATCCAGCGTTTTTGCGCACAACTCCACGGTGCCGGCTTCTCCCAATTCTCCGATCACAGCGTTTGGGTCTTCGTGAAGCATTTGTTCCGTTAGCCACGCGGGCTCTTCCATGCCCTTTTCGTCCCGGAGGAAGGCATAGATATTTTGCAGGCCGATACCGGAGACCACCCGTTCAAAGCTGACGCGGCCCTTGAGAGCGCGCTGGAGGTAACGGAGAAGGTCGATCTCGAGTTCGCTGCGCGGAGAGAAGTCGCAATGGCCGCCTTCGGAAGCCATGGGGATGTGCATCTTGCCATTCCACACCAGCGTCGCCTCGCCCAGACCGGTACCGGCGGATACTAGGCCTCGATTTCCGACCGCACTCGAATCGCCCTGGCTCAGCTCGAAAATCTGAGCGGACGATAACTCGACGATTCCGTATCCATTAGCCTCGAGATCATTGATGAGGAAAAGGTGCTCGATCTTCAGTTCGCGTGACAGTTCGCGGCTATCGAGGATCCAGGGCAGATTCGTCAGTTTCAGGCGGCCGCCTCGGACCGGACCCGGAACTCCGAAGCATGCGGCAGTTACGTCGCGGTTGTCGCTTCCGGCGAGAAACTTCTCGACGATAGTCTCAAGACCCGAAAAGTCCCGAGCGGCAAACCTCTCCTCGCGAACGTGGCT
The DNA here is from genome assembly GCA_963724375.1 of uncultured Acidobacteriaceae bacterium. GTDB lineage: Bacteria > Acidobacteriota > Terriglobia > Terriglobales > Acidobacteriaceae > Silvibacterium. The sequence goes on along the minus strand of CAVRUM010000014.1, from coordinate 129,295 downwards.
GAGCCGCCCGTGGTCGAATTTGTACAACGCCAGGTCGACTTTCGTTCCACCTATGTCCCCCGCCAGAATCATCCTTTAGTCACCGTCATCATCGATCTAACTCGAGGCGTCCGATGCCGTTTCCATCAGGGGGTGGCAGCAAGGCGGCCGCGTCTTTGTCGAGTAAGAATAAAAGCTTCCCGCTCCTCGGCTGGATCAACTGCGATGGGAGCGTCTCAGGATCATACGGACCCGTGAGCACACGATGCAATGGGTCAGCCTTGGAACTGCCCTCGATCAGAAAAAACACATCCGGTGCTTCCACGATCACCGGCCAGGTAAGTGTCACCCGCCAGCTTTCCTTTTGCTGGGGCACATGGTTCGCGACTGCAATACGGCCAAGCTCGTGTAACGCCGCCGTATGCGGAAACAGCGATGCGGTATGACCATCATCGCCCATTCCGAGCGCGAGGATATCGAAGCGCGGTACCTGGGCGCCTTCCAGGCGGAATTGGGTGCGGATCGTGCTTTCGTAATGTGCGGCCGCTGCGTCAGGCTCCAGCTCGCCTTCAATGCGAAATATCTGCTCGAACCCCAGAGGCACCTTGCCGAGCATAGCCTCGCGCGTCATGCGGTAGTTACTGTCCGGATGGTCCGGTGGAACGCAACGCTCGTCCACCCAAAAGAGTTCGATCTGGCTCCAGGGCATGGCGCTCAGGAAACGCTCCGCCGGATTGGCTAGCAATTCAAAGGTGCGCTTGGGAGTGCGGCCGCCTGAAACCGCGATGCGCACCCTTCCGCGCGCGGCTGCTACAGCCTGACTCGTTTCCAGGAAATGTTTTGCAGCCGCTTCGCCCAGAGCGTCTACATTATCGTATACGCGGTATTCAACTGCGATTTGCTTCGCCATGAGCTCCAATCTTCCGTCAAATCCGATGCCATTGCCGGCCGTCGCGGCCAATCAGCCCGTCAGCTGCCTTCGGTCCCCAGGTGCCGGCCTTGTAGTTGGGGAAATCTCTCGGCTTTACCTTGGCCCATTCCTCGAGAACCGGCGTGTAGAGCGCCCATGTGGCTTCGACGCCGTCGCGATGGGCAAACAACGTCTGATCACCGAGCATGGCATCGAGGAGAAGTCGCTCGTAGCCGTTGGCTGAGTTGCCGCCGAATGCGGCCGCATACTGGAAATCCATGACCACGGGACAGACATTGGTATCCGGGCCGGGGACTTTCGCTCCGAAACGGAGTGAGATGCCTTCGTCGGGCTGGATTCTGATGGTCAGGATGTTGGGCTGGATTTCGGCGCAGGCTCCGGAAGACGCCGACCGCTCAAAAAGTAACAATGGGGGCTGCTTGAACTGGATCATGACTTCGGTGACGCGCTTTGCCAGCCGCTTGCCGGCGCGGAGATAGAAGGGAACGCCCGCCCAGCGCCAGTTTTCTATCTCAAGCTTGACGGCTGCGTAGGTTTCGGTTGTCGATTCCGGGTCGACCCGATCTTCCTCCCTATACCCCTGCACCTGCTGCCCGTTTTCCATACCGAGCGCGTACTGGCCACGAACGGTGTTTTCGATGGAGATAGGTTTGATGGCGCGCCAGACTTTCACCTTTTCGGCGCGCACGGAGGCAGCTTCGAAGGACACGGGCGGCTCCATGGTGACGAAGGAAAGCACCTCCATCATGTGGTTCTGGAGTACATCACGCAGGGCGCCGGCTTTTTCATAGAAAGGGCCGCGGCCTTCGATTCCGATGCTCTCGGCCGCGGTGATCTGCACGTGATCGATCAAGTTTCGGTTCCAGATCGGCTCAAAGATGCCGTTGGCGAAACGAAAGACCAGGACGTTTTGGACGGTTTCCTTGCCGAGATAGTGATCGATACGGAAGATCTGTTCTTCGTCGAAAACCCTGTTGACCTCGTCGTTCAGTTCTCTTGCTGACTGAAGGTCGTGCCCGAAGGGCTTTTCGATGATGACTCGCGCATGGCCCTTTTCGGGATGGGCCATGCCATGCGCTCCGAGGTGGTCGATGATGTCAGAAAAATATTCCGGTGCGACTGCAAGATAGTAGAGACGATTTCCCCTGGTGCCGTGCTCCTTATCGATCTGCTCGAGAAGAGCCTTGAGATCGGTGTAGCCCTTGTCGTCATCGAAGTTCATCGCGTGATAGCTTACCTTCTTGATGAACTCGTCGATTACGGGATCGCCTTTCTGGCCGTCGCCATACCGTAGGATGCCGTCCTTCATGTCATCTGCGAAAGCGGCCTTCAGATCGCGGCGTGCAACCCCGACAATTGCGAATTCCTTTGGCAGGAGGCCTTGTTGTTCGAGATGGAAGAGCGCTGGCAGCAGCTTACGCTTGGTCAGGTCGCCAGAGGCTCCAAAGATGACTACAATTCCTGGCTCAGGGATGCGCTCACTGCGTCGAGAAACCGCCTTCATATCCTCTGGAGCAATTTTTACTTCAGTCGTCGCCATGGATCCTCCTTGCGATTGTCTTTGTCGAATCAAACTCCGTGATCTGTCTGCGGCATTGGGTAGATTGCAACTCCTTCAGGCCACTTCTGCGATGATTCCCAGGGCTGCCAACTCTTGCTCGAGCTGCGCCGGGCCTTCGTACCTGATTGCGTGAATTCCCAGCGAGGCTGCCGCTTCCGCGTTTGGAGGACGGTCGTCGATGAATATTACTTCGTTTGGCTCGCATTGGAGCACATCGAGAGCGAGACGGTAGATCTGCGTGCCGGGTTTTCGGCACGCGACATAACAGGAGCTGAAAAAGAAATCGAGATATCCGCGGAGACCGAACGTCTCGATGCGATAGTCGTTCAATTCGCGTGCCTCATTGTTGAGGATTCCGAGGTCCACGTCTTGACTCATCGAAATATTTTCAAGGATAGGCAGGGCGGTATTTTCCAGGAGCCGCGATTCAGACTTCATCGCCTCGAGAAACTCCTCCGCCGAAAAGCTACGGGGCTTCCAGAAGACGGTGCGCCGGAGGTATTCATCGACAGTGATCAGGCCCTTCTCCCACGCGTCGTTCGCCTCGGGGTGCCTTTCGTCAAACTCGGCCGAATCCACGTCGAACCGCGCCAATACGTCGGCGCGGCCTCCGTGATCCCAGCCATTCGTCAACAGAACCCCACCCACGTCCCATAGAATCGTGCTGATCTCCGTCATGGCTTGTCCTTTCGCGAGTGGGCCTGCCAATTACTGGAACTATTTCCCGGCGAGAGCGCCCTCGGCGTTCCGCACCCGCTCGACAAGCGACTTGCCGCGGCTCGCAATGTTGGCGACTCCGAAACCAAGTTTTTCCAAAGCTATTGGTCCCGGCGCTGACGCCCCAAAGCGCTCCAGGCCGATCACATCACCGTGCCGCCCAACATACTTCCACCAGCCGAGTGGAGCGCCTGCTTCCACGGCCAGTTTCGGCAGATGGTCTGGAAAGACCGAGGCCTTGTATTCTTCGCTCTGCTCCTCGAAGATCTTCCAGCTCGGCATCGAAACTACTCGGGTCACGATCCCCTGCTTGCCGAGTTCCGCGGCCGCATTAAGCGACGCCCAGACCTCGGCTCCGGTGGCGACAATGAGCAGGTCAGGAGAATCGCTTCCTTGCTCAACGATGTATGCGCCGTGCCTCACGCCATCGTAGATGGCATGCTTCTCAGGATCGAGTACCGGCAGGTCCTGGCGCGAAAGAGCCATGAAAGCGGGACTCTTGCGCTCCAGGGCCAGCCGCCATGCAGCGGCGGTCTCATTCGCGTCGGCAGGGCGAAAATCCGTGAGGAAGGGCACCGCGCGCAACATCATCAGGTGTTCGATCGGCTGGTGAGTGGGACCGTCTTCGCCCAGCGCAATCGAGTCATGCGTGAAGATAAAGAGCGAATGGCTGTGCATGATAGCAGCCATTCGAATGGCCGACTTGCAGTAATCGGAGAAGGTGAAGAAGGTTGAGCCGTACGGAATGAGACCTCCGTGTGCGGCCATGCCGTTCACAGCTGCACACATGCCGAACTCCCGCACGCCAAACCAAATGTTTCTGCCCTTGGGATCGACGTGGAAATTGCCGCCGTCCTTAAGAATCGTTTTGGTCGAAGCGGTCAGGTCAGCCGCGCCTCCGATCAGTTCGGGCACGTCCTTAGCGAAGGCATTCATGACGGCATTGCCTGCATTCCGGGTGGCCACGCCCTTGCCGCCCGCCGGGAAGGAGGGCAGCGACTTCTCCCAGCCATCCTTCAGCTGGCCGGCCTGCGTACGCTCGAACTCTGCCGCCAGCTCGGGGTATTGGCTCTTGTAGCTTACGAAGAGCTTGCTCCATTCCTGCTCGTATTTCGCGCCGCGATCGAGAATGGTGGACCAGTTCTTTTGCGCTTCCTCGGGCACGTAGAAGAACTTGTCTTCCGGCCAACCCAGGTTTTTCTTGGTCTCCGCGGCCTCGTCTGGTTTCAAGGCTTCACCGTGGACCTTGTTGGTGCCTGCGATGGGGCTGCCGTAACCGATCACTGTTCGCACGGCGATGAGAGAAGGCTTGTCGGTTACTGTTTGGGCGGTTTCGATGGCCTTGGAAATCGCATCGAGATCGTTGCCATCGGCGACGCGCTGGGTATGCCAGTGGTACGCTTCGAAGCGCTTCAGAACGTCTTCGGTGAACGACAATTCGGTTGGACCATCGAGCGAGATTTTGTTGTCGTCATAAAGAAAGATCAATTTGCCGAGACCCAATGTTCCGGCAAGGGAGGCGGCCTCGTGGGAAATACCCTCCATCAGGTCGCCGTCGCCACAGATGCCGTAGGTATAGTGATCGACGATGTCGAAGCCAGGACGGTTATAGATGGCTGCAAGATGCTTTTCGGCAATTGCCAGACCCACTGACATAGCAAGACCCTGTCCGAGGGGTCCGGTAGTAACCTCGACACCGTCCGTATCGCCCCGTTCAGGATGACCAGGCGTAATCGACCCAAATTGGCGGAATTGCTCAAGATCCTGAATGGAGACCTTGTAACCCGAGAGGTGCAGCACGCCGTAAAGCAGAGCGGAGGCATGCCCATTGGAAAGAACAAAGCGATCCCGGTTGGACCAGTGCGAGTTCTTCGGATTGTGGCGCATGTACTTATGGAAGAGCAGATATGCGATGGGCGAGTCGCCCAGAGGGGCGCCTGGATGACCGCTCTTGGCCTTGTCGACGGCATCTACTGCGAGAAATCGGAGTGCGTTGATCGAAAGAAGGTCTAAATCGCTCATAAAAACCTCGTTTCACGGTTCCGGGCTCGAGACCCGTATCTACTGAAGACTTGGATAGCCATCCACAAATCAGGATTCAACTTGTGATGGTGACTACCCCAGAACTTTTACCGGCTGCGTATCTTTGCCATCGTCGTAAGCGGAATCTTCGTCCCCGGCCTGCTCTTCCTGCTCAATGGTCACGCTGTAATTCACGCCGTCCCAGCGATTTTGCATCGGCCAGAAAAGGGTAAACGAAATATCGCCGGTCTGCTCGGTTGCCGTCGGAATATCAGCAAAGGATCCGGCGTGGCCGACAGTCAGACTCTCGATAGTGGTCACCGTCTCCCATCCATCGCTCGTCCAGAGCACCCGAAAATGCTCCTGAGCGATGATTCGAAGAGTATATCCGGCACGAATACGCTTGATCGGCCTGCGAAGCTTGAACACTTCGAGTTTTATTCTTTCCTTTCCGTTTGCGTAGCGCTTTTCGACGGCATCAATCTTGTCGAAGACCCTTCCGTCGTGGATGGACCGCAGCAACTTCAAATACTCGGCATGAGCCCACACCAGCGGCATCGCGGAGCCGGCAGGCCCACCAAAGACAAGGCCGGCCTTGTCGGGCTCGTCCCAGATCTGCTCTGGCATCATGCCACCCTCGGAGGCGAAATTCTCGTACGTCTCAACCAGTTGGCTCACGTCATGCCCCGCGGCCAGTTCGTAATGGGCGCGCTCGCCAGTGAGAAGGGGCCATGCGCGACCCTGTCCGAATCCCTGAAAAGGGCCACCATCGTGGCGCTGCCCATATCCGTCGTGGTTATAGCGTCTCCAGCAAGGTCCTTGTGGCGTGTCTATTTTCAGGACGTGGTCGATCACTTTCAGCGTATCCAGAATCACGGGGTCATCGGGCCGGCGCACGCCATAGCGGACCAGCTCCAGAAATCCGGTGTCCACAACTTCCCGGGCCTCAAACAGCGCTTTCTCCCCGGGGCCGCGATTAGAGATATGAACCATCTCCTTTCCACAACTTTCGTGCGCGTAAGGCTCGCCACATTCCGGCGGACGAATGCGCATGTAGTGTCGTTTTACTTCGGGCAGGAGAACGCCGCTGTTGGTAACCGTCCAGTCTTCCAGATGACTTTCGATCCAGTCGGCGTGCTCGCGCAGAAAGCTCCCAAGCTCGGGAGATCCATGGGCATCGGCCAACTCTGCAGCACAGATGAGACCTGCAATTACGGCTGCCAGCGTCGAAGGTGAGTAGCCCGCGTTCTCCTCCCAGCGCTCCTGTTGGGTGACAGGCGCGTAGCGCACCAGAAACGCCGCCGCACGCTCGATGAAGGGAAAAACATCCCAGTTCCCCAGCCCATCCAACTTCCAGAGGCGCCATGCGAGCATGATGGGGAAGGCGACTTCATCGAGTTGGATGCCAGTCCAGTATGGCGTCCCATCGATCCAGAAATTCTGAGCAAATCCGCCATCGGCCCGCTGCGTGCACGCCAGGTAAGTCAACGCTCGGCGCGCCGTGTCCACCCGGCCGCAAGCCAGCAGCGCTGTTGCGCTCTGCACCATGTCGCGAGTCCAGACGAGGTGATAGCCACCGAGGTCGTCATCGCTCTTCGAATAGCCCCAGGGAATCGACGCCGACGCGATGAAGGCACCCGCGTAGGTCTTGTCCTCGTGAGCGAGTACTACATTGTGGCTAACCTGCAGAAGGCGGCCCCCGTCCTTCGCATTGATCGCCCATTCGCGGGGGCTTGCCGCACGGTGCCACTGTTCGATGAAGCGCTTCAAGTGATTGTCGAAGGGAGTAGCCAATGCCCCGGTTGTAGCGGCCAGCGCTGCATGGTGCCCTTCGCCGAAGCCGATTGCCACCGTAAACTCTCGCGCATGCTGCGTGTCTATTTGCCCCATTAGGGCGATGTTGCCGTCGAGCGCCGATCCAAACTCCCAGTCCATGATCAAGTTATGCTTCAGATCCTGCCACCCGTCGCTCTTGCCTACGTAGCCGCAACTGGCGCGGCTAAAGCCACAGTCCGCGGCCAGGTTAAGAGACGTTTGGTTCTTCCAGGCCAGGATGGCCAGTTTTCCCGCCACCATCAGCGTCCGGGCTGAATTGCCGGCACCTCCCCCATCTATGTGGGGGGAAAGCAGCGCATAAATCTGCAGCCGCGACAAAAAGTCCTCGTCCCCTTCCAGGCGGACGCGAGTAAGCACCACTGGGTAATGGGGATCGTTGATGATCTCTTTGGTTAGTGTGTAGCGTCCCTGCGCATCTTTCGCGACGATCCTTACCGCAAGCGCGTCGGAGTCGATGTACTGAAACTCGTGCTTCAAATCGCGCTTGTCTTCGTGGAAAAAGGTAGTTCCGTCGGTGATCAGAAATTCCATGTCGCGAATTTGCGGCCTGTCGATCGTCGGATAATAGATCTCGTTCAGAATGCCGTGCGAGACGGTATACCAAGCGCGGCTCGAAGCAGCGTAGGCAGTGCCGACTGCGTCTTTCGCCGCCGAAGTCCACCGCGGCTCCATTCCTGGTGCGCCGAATGCCTGTCCTTGACCCTCAACCCATGAATATTGCGGTAATAACTCCGTCATCCAGCTGCTCCATACACCTGCGGCGTGGCGAAATGGTTCAAGGCCTGAACCCTACCGTACACAGATGAATTTTCCAAGAATGAGTTACATACTCCGATTTTTGCCGAATATTTACAGTACCTGTGAATTCGCGTCGGGATCAGGGTGAAATTGCACTTCGTTCATCGCATGCACAATCTCACGGTTCTTCATAAAATACTGCCACGCAAAGCCGCTTCTTAGATTCTCCGCCATCAGTACGCTGATTCCCTGGTCGATTCCGAGAATATCGCTTGCGAACCAGTTCGTCTTGGGATTAAAAGCATCTACAAAGCCGTAACGGGTCCAGGCGCGGTCTCCTATCTTTTCACGCATGCTCAATAGCACATGCGAACACTCGGCTGGGAGAAACGGCAGCGATCCAGCCGCGGCGCAAGGCACAATCGTCCCATCCAGAGGGCCCATGGGCGGGGGGCCACCCCAGACGCGGTACCCATTCCGCGAATCGGAAGCCGTAATTCCCCACATATCCTGATCGATCCAGGGAAAGGACCTGCCGAGAGTCAGGCACCAAAGCTGGTGCACGCGTGTAGCGGCAATTGAGTTGGTGAAGTAGTTGGCGTGGAGGTCTCTGATGTCGCGGTAATCGCACCATGCATGCGCGTACTGATGGATGAAGAGGGGTGCCACTCCGCTGATGTAATCGATGCCGCCAAACTGTACCACCGGGCGCTGCAGGGCGTTCCAGGTTTCTGGAGGGATCGGATGGGTCGGGGAGCCTATCGCCATGAGGTACATGGTCATGAGCTCGGAATATATGTCCCATCGATGGCTCAGAAAACCCTGGTCCGGAAGCCAACCCATGGAAAGTGTTGTGCCACCGTTCAGCATCCACTGCCAGTCTATCCGCCGGTAAAACGTGGTGGCGAGGGCGGCGATCCGGGTGTTCGCCGCGAAGTACTGTCGGCACAGCAACACTCCGCAAAGCAGCAAAGCCGTATCGATCGAAGATAGCTCGCTGCCGAACATCCGCTGGCCGCTTTCGATATCGATGAAGTGATAGAGGAACCCGTGCTCGTGCGGGCATTCTTCCAACAAAAAGGCTAACGTTTTTTCGACGCGCTGTTCGCAGTCACTGGGCCGCAAGTAGTTTCGCTTTGCCGCTATGCATAGAGCACTCAGTCCGAATCCTGTGGCGGCGATGCTGGATACTCGGCTGAGAGATCGTCCTGCAGCGGGAGCCCGATCGCGAACCAGTCCGCTTTTCGGACTGGCCTCGTTGAAGAAGAAATCGCAACCCCGGCCCTCAAGGTCATCGAGCAAGGCATCGGCTGCCTTCGACACTTGCGTCAGCGGGCGGTTGATGAAGGTGCCGAGCTGTTGCGGGTACTTTTGTGCGGCCTGAGTCTCGGATTGCGGCTCCTGCCCCGGCTTTACCTTGGGAGCCTGTTGCTGGTTTTGGAGACCCTCTGCGATCCCTATTGCGGGAGTTCCCAGCGCGAGCATGCTCGAGGCGCCTGCCGTTCGCAGCAACTGTCGACGAGTTATCTTTGAACGCGCCAAGGCCTATTCAATTCTAAAATTGCCATTGGGAAGAGGCTTTGCTGCTTTTAGAGCACCGCTTTGGGCAGTTTAACCAATCGGCCGGAGGGTCTCCAGTTGGCGAGACCATGGTCTGTCTGCGTGTCGATATCCCGAACGGCGACAATTGATCGAGTTAATACCTGTCAAGACCTTCTTGCGTCATCCTTTGAGGTAAGTCTCTGATTTCTCGAGACGAAGTCAGCTGAACCATCGTGGCCGAGGATTTCGAGGCAACTGGTTAAAATTAAATTAGAGGTTGAATAAGGCTCGGCGGTCATTCAGCCGAGCCTTTTTATTTACCTCCTTGAAAAAATTGCTTGTCGCACCCTCCGATCGCAGAGCCTAATGGATACTTTGATTTCCTCCCCGATCGAGAGGTGCGCGCCCATTCCAGAATTGACGCCGACCTAGTCTCTCAAACGCTTCGGCGTCGCACCAATATTCTCGTGAGGTAGGAATGAACTTTGTCGGACGTACGCTCGCCCTGGATTCTGGGGCTTTGAGTTCCGTGGCAAATGCACTTCATGTTGGACTCCCAGGCATTTGGGCTGTTCTTCGCGTGGAGGCGGCCGGATGCGGGTTTCTGCCCGATCGGCGGCCGGTCGTCCGCTTTGAGCGCCATATCTTTCATCGTCTGACAGGCGGGCGGTATGATCGCTCTCATCCTGAAATTAGTAACCCTGTACCTGGTAACGATGCACCGGACGGGGCGCCGCAGTATGGTCTCGTGGAAACGGCCCTCCTGCTCGACTCAGATGCGGCGTTAAAAAGCAGCTCGTGGGGCCTTGTCCAGATCCTCGGGGAGAATTACGACCTCGCCGGGTTTGCCGATGTCGAGACCATGGTCACTGCTATGGTCGACTCTGAAGGCGCGCAGCTGGACGCATTTCGCTCCTTCCTCCAGTCGACCAATCTTTCAGGCCATCTTGAGACACAGAACTGGACGGCCTTCGCCCGCGGCTACAATGGCGCCGATTTCCAGCGCAACCATTATGACCAGCAGTTGGAGGTCGCATACAAGCTGTTCAGTTCCGGCTCCTTACCTGATCTCGAGGTGCGGGCGGCCCAGTTATACCTCACCGTGAAGGGCTTTTCTCCGGATGGAATTGATGGGATTATCGGGTCTCGCACAGAAGCGGCGATTCGGGCCTTCCAAGCCAGTGCGGGATTGCCTCAGAGTCGGCGAGCTTGACGCGGAGACGATGACTGTTCTGATCCCGGATCAAGCTGGAGACTCAAACTGATGGTGCTGCCGCGGGTTCAATCCCTTGGTATACGCTTTTCGATTCGCGAACCTGTGTTGCACCGCTCCATCGCTTCAGCGCATCCAGTATTATCTAGGACGCGCCCACTGATTCCCTTGCGGGACAGGGCAAAGATTCTGGCATCAGCACTTTTGAGCGAAGGAGAAACGTTTTGGCTTACGAAGTTCCACCACTGCCCTATGACTATGCTGCGCTCGAGCCCTACATCGATGAGCAGACCATGCATCTCCACCACGATAAACACCACCAGGCCTACGTCACCAATCTGAACGGAGCCATCGAAAAGCACCCCGAACTCGGAAAGCACGCTCCGGAGGATCTACTACGCAACATCAACAGCATTCCCGAAGACATCCGCACAGTCGTACGAAACAACGGTGGCGGGCACGTTAACCACACAATGTTCTGGAACATCATGAAGCAGGGCGGCGGGAGCGAGCCTACCGGCAAGATTGCGGAGCAGATTCGAAAAGACTTCGGCGATTTCGAGGCTTTTAAGAAACAGTTCAACGAGACAACGGCCAAGCAGTTCGGCTCCGGCTGGGGCTGGCTGCTCTGGGACGGCGGCAAGTTAACCATCACCACAACGGCCAACCAGGATAGCCCGCTGATGCAGGGAAAGTTCCCCATTTTGGGCAATGACGTCTGGGAGCACGCCTATTACCTCAAGTATCAGAATCGGCGCCCCGAATACCTGGCCGCGTGGTGGAACACTGTCAACTGGGACGAGATCAACAAGCGGTTCGATCAGGCCCAGAAGTAACGAAAGCGAATCAAAGGAAGGGTATGCATAAAATTAATTCGCAGCCCTTCCTGTTGCCGTTTCGCCCTGCTCAACCGAGTCTTTTTCGAGTCAATGCGTGTCTGAGAGGGTAGAGGTCTTTTGTCGATGCAAGTCTCTGCCATCCGCAGTGCGGTCTCGCTCGTCCCTGTCTTACTGCTTTCTTGCTCTGTCTCCTATTGCCAGACCGCTCTTGCGGCAGGCACCGGGCACTTTAAGATTTATCAGGCAGACAAATCTGTAGGAGATTGCGATTACAGAGTTCAGCAGACGTCCAATGGATACACCGTCGCGTCGGATGGCAAGCTGACCCTGTCCAAGTTCAGCTACTCCTTTACGAATAGCCAGGTTCTTGACGGCAGCCTCAATCTCGTTCGGGATGAGCTGAGCGGTAACATCAATGGAAGCGCAGTAACCTTCAACGTCGCTTCGGACTCCACAGGACGCCAGTTTCAAATCAGCATATCGGCCAGCGGCAAACAGACCCAAAACACGGTAGATCGCCACCAGCACATGGTCCTGTTACCCGATCTTGACCCGGCGGCCTATTTGCTGCTCGTCCGTGTAGCAATGGACAAGCCGCAGACCTCTTGGGTTTTAATTCCGAAGGAGGATGGGATCCTCGTCCCTGCTTCCGTTACGCCCGGATCTGCCCTTCACGGCCAACTCAATGGGTCACAGGTCGAGGTACAACACGCGACGATCTCAGTGAACTCCGAAAACTCGATCAACATCGAGCTGTTCTACGTCTCTGACGGCCAAGTGCTGGAGGCGGATCTTCCCCAGCAGAACTTCGCGGTTGTTCATGACGGCTTCAAGCTGATAGATCGTCCAAAGCAGTCAGAGCCGCCTGCGCCTGCTCAATCAAGCGCAAAGCCGACGAGCTCCGTGCGCCAGTATCCTACTCCCCAGGGCGGCTATCCGCAGTTACAACAGCAATAGCGGGCTTGGTTTGTGCCCAGTCTGCAACGTTGGGTGGTAAGGGTTTGCTCGAACTGGATTCTGTAGACAGCAACGCATTCTAAATTTCTAGCCGAAGCACAATTCCCCTGAGGGTGCGGCTGACTGGATCCGCGCCAGCATAGTCAGAGCATCGTTGATTTAGCTGTTGATGGCTGGAGCACCGGGCGGGAATTGAACCCGCGAATACTGGTTTTGCAGACCAGCGCGTTAGCCACTTCGCCACCGGTGCTCGGGCCCGACGCAACTTGAGCGGCGGGACTTACAGAAAATCTGTTACTGCGGCTGCGTGGTTGTCCGCAGATAGGGCTTCACGGTCTTATAACCCGGAAAGATCTTGTCCGCTTCCTCATTTGAGACTGCGCCGGTGATGATGACCTCTTCGCCTTGCTTCCAATTTGCCGGGGTTGCAACGCGATGCTTGGCGGTCAGCTGGATTGAGTCGAGCACCCGCAGAATCTCGTCGAAGTTACGGCCGGTGGTCATGGGATAGGTCAACGTCAGCTTGATGCGCTTGTCAGGGCCGATGACAAACACGGAGCGCGCAGTTGCATTGTTGGCTGGCGTGCGGCCTTCGCATGAATCACCTGCCTCGGCCGGCAGCATGTCGTAGAGCTTGGCGATTTTCAGTTCGGGATCGCCTATCAAGGGGTACTTCACGGCATGTCCGGTAACCTCCTCAATGTCTTTTGCCCACTTGCCGTGGTCGGACACGGGATCGACGCTTAGGCCGATTACCTTTGCGCCGCGCGCGGCGAACTGGTCCTCGAGTGCAGCGACCGCGCCCAATTCTGTTGTGCAAACAGGTGTGAAGTCCTTGGGATGAGAGAAGAGGACAGCCCAGTTATCACCGATCCATTCGTGGAAATGGATGGTACCGTGCGTGGTTTCGGCCGTGAAATCTGGTGCGATATCGTTTATGCGGAGCGACATTTTCAATTGCCTCTGAAATTTGGTTTAGGTGCGCATTTAAAAACCCACCCGGCCTTCGGCAGCGAGTGGGTTAGAGAGAGTTCGAAGCTTGTCAGTTCGATTCGCTCATGCACACACCCGCATGGAGCACCAGCGACAGCAGCAGCACAGACACATGCAGGTTGGAGCGAATCGGGTCATCGGATAAGAGAGCGGAAGCTTCTCCGCGCTACAGAAACGAGAATATGCCTTGAAAAGTGGGGTGTCAATCAAATGAGTTTGCGTGAATTTGAATACCACATTTGTGACGTATTCACGAGCCGGCCTCTCCAGGGCAACCAACTCGCCGTCTTCCCCGATTCTGCGGGTCTTAGCGACCAAGAGATGCAGGCCATCGCGCGTGAGACCAATCTGTCCGAGACGACATTCGTGGTCCGGAAGACAGCCACGGCGGAACGTGAGCGCGGCGTGCGCGTGCGGATCTTTACTACGCGGGAAGAGCTGCCATTCGCAGGGCACCCAACGCTGGGAACAGCGGCGACGATCCGCAGGGTAATGCCAGAATATTCAGACGCGGAGAAAGTGCTATTAGACCTGACGGTGGGTCCAGTGACCGTCGTCTTCCCGGCCGGGCGCAGCGAGGGCCAAAGTATTTACGGTGTGATGACCCAGCCCGATCCGGTGTTTGGCCGGGTCCATGAATTTGCGACAATCGCGCCATTGCTGGGCCTCTCCGTAAACGACTGCGCGACGAAGCCGCCACCTCAGACGGTTTCAACCGGGCTTCCTTACTGCGTTGTGCCACTTCGATCGATTAAGGCGCTGGGTCGGCTCCGCGTGGACCTGGCCAAAAGTGAACGATATTTCGAGTCGAACGACGCGAAGTTTTTCTTCGCGATTGCGCCAGATGGGCCTCGTTCGTGGCGGGCGCGAATGCAGTTCTATAACGGAGAGGATCCCGCGACTGGATCGGCTGCAGGGTGCGCGATTGCTTACCTCGTCTGGCATGGAATCGCAGCTCCTGGAGAGGAGATCCACATCCGGCAGGGGGTCGAGATGTCACGTCCGAGCGATCTATATGCCTCGGCAAATTCTGTTTCGGGAAAAATCACCGACGTTCGGCTGGGCGGAAGCACAGTCCATGTGGCAAAAGGACGGCTTTTCCTTGAGTGATTCACACGGTTTCAACAACCAGGTATTGGCTCAAGTTCAAGATTGACGGAGTGATGGACGAAAGCCGCGGATGCGAGGTTCAAAACAGGCCATTTCTTCGCCGCAGATTCTCTATTTACATGTTTCGCCGCTCTTCGTACTCTTGGCAAGCGTTTCAGCAAATCGAAGCGCAACTTTCGCCGAATTACCCACAATCTGAAGCTGAACGAGCGCGCCATGCGTGGCTCCGAGGCACAGTCCCGCCACCTTCCGGGGATCATACCGCGAAACCGGCGGACAGTGCTCAGGCGCAGGCAACGGTGCATGGTGTGCTTGTTCTCCGCGTTCTGGCCCGAGCCCGGATGGCGGTCCCGCGTTGATGCACGGCGGCGCGATCAATACGCTGCTCTGCTGCCCGTGGAGACCCGCGCATTTCCGTTTTCGGCCGGGTGACAGGCCAGGATGCGGTCAACCCATCACTGCCGTACAGCGCGCAACGATGTGCTGCGGCCTGACTATGTCGCTTGCGTGGCGAGAAGTAAGGAAATCGATGAGGCCTAAAAAGACAATTTTGTGCGTAGATAACAACGATCAAACGTTGTCGGTCCGCAAATTCATGCTTGAAACTCGGGGATATCGTGTGGTGTCCGCGTTGTCCGGTGAGAGGGCGATGGAGCTTTTCCGCAATGGCGGGATTGATCTGGTTTTGAGTGACCTGCTCTTGCCGGATGTGGACGGCAATGAATTGGTTCGGCGGATGAAGGAGTTTTCGCCGGAAGTTCCGACAATCCTGGTCAGTTCGACCGTTAAGGCGTTCGAACGAGCCAATCGGGCAGACGCTTTTTTGCCAAAGGGAGCCTGCACACCAGCCGAAGTTTTGGAACGAATTCGAATCATGAGCGCTCGTAAGCGCGGCCCCAAGAAGGGAACCATGCGCCATCAGCATACCTTTGAGCCCGTAACGGCTGCCGCGCCGTGTGGTGCCTAGTTATAGCTGGCTGGGGGCCGACGTTGAGATTCGATTTACAATCGACGAGTGCAGCCCATTATTCGCGCGGAACATCTGACCAAGGTCTACCGCACAGGCAAGATCGAGGTTCCGGCTCTGCGAAGCGTATCGTTTTCGATCGAGCAGGGTGAATTCGTAAGCATCGTTGGTCCTTCGGGAAGCGGAAAGTCTACTCTCTTTTATCTGCTGGGTGGCTTGACGCGAGCAACCTCGGGCAAGGTAGAGATAGGCGGAGTAGACTTTGCTTCGCTCGACGATGCGGAGCGAACGAAGATGCGCCGTTCGAAGATCGGTTTTGTGTTTCAGAAGTTCAATCTTCTGCCGACCTTGACGGCTCGCGACAACATTGAAATCGCCTATGAAATCTCGTCTCGGCGGGAGCCAATTGATCTCGGGTACTTGTCGCAGTTGACTGAAATGCTGGGTATTTCTCAGCGGCTTGATCACCGGCCGTCGGAGATGTCTGGGGGCGAGCAGCAGCGAGTAGCGATTGCGCGGGCGATGATTACCCATCCTGCGATCGTGTTGGCAGATGAGCCAACCGGCAACCTCGACTCGAAGAATTCCGAAGCGGTTCTTAGCATGCTTCTGCGTTCTAACCGTGAGCTCAAGCAGACGGTGCTGATGATTACGCATAATCCTGAGGCAGCTGCCGTGGGCGACCGCATTCTCCATATGCGCGACGGCGAGATTGTGGGAATTGAAGCCGGCAATGGCAAGGCGGGCGCAAGCCGCGAGGCGGTTATTTGACAGACTCGTCGGCGAGGGGTATCAGATGCACGCAGGTTACGACCTTCTGAAAGCGCGGGTCCCGCCGCATGTGATCGTAGATAGGATCAACGTTGATGTAGATGAGCGCGCTGGCATGCTCATCGCAAGCCTTGTTGAGCCATTCGATGCTGGCGTTATCGTCGTGGAGCGCGGCGTACACGGCACCAATCTCGGCCGATGAGATGTAGCGTTCGACAGAAGCTTTGACGAGGGCTTCGAGGATCTGCCGCGATTCGGCTTGACGATGAGACAGCGCATAACAGCGCGCCAAGTAAGCCCGTGCGACGGGATCGTCATGCGACAATTCGACGCCCTTCTGGAATTCGCCACACGCCTTGGCGAATTGGCCCGTATAGAGGTAGTCGAGCGCCAGCACGCGATGCGCCTGGACGAAGTTGGGATCCAGTTCGATCGTCTTGAGAGCCTGGGGTATGGAGCGGTCGTACTCACGGGCCATCATGTGATGCCATGCCATGTGTTCATTCATCAGCACGTTCGTGGGCTCGAGATTTAGCGCCTCCTCGCTCTGGAGATGTGACTCCTGTACACGGCCTTCAGCCATCAATTCATGGGAATACCAGTGGTGGGCAGTGACATACTTGGGGTTTAGATCGAGCGCACGCCGGAACTCCTCTTCCGCGCCTTTCCAGTCCCAATCGTAGGTCAGCTTGATGTAGGCCAGCGATGTGTGGCCTTCGGCAGAATTGTTGTCGAGGGCGAGCGCCTTTTCGGCCGCCTCTTTGGCCCTGGGCATCGCCGTTTTTGGCGCCAGGAAGCTATTGCCATAGGAGCCAGCGAGGATATACGCATCGGCGAGTCCTGCGTAGGCGGCTGCGTAGTTTGGATCGATTGCGATGGCTTGCTGGAATAGGTCAATGCTGCGCTGGATTGCATCGGCACTGCGCCTGGACCAATACTCCCGGCCTTGGGTGTAGAGCTCGCGCGCTTGGGGATTCGTGGTCCCGGACGCGGGCGAAGCGAGGTGCGTCGCCTGTGTGCTCTTCGGATTTGCCAGCCTTCGATAGGCGATCCAGGCAATTCCCGCCGCGATAAGAACCAATAGAGCGATGACGGGCCAACGAACGGGGAACCGTGTGGCGGCGAACGATGGTGATTGGCCTTCCGTCGGCGCGGACGGCATGGGGTCGCTCTCCAGGGATGTTGCAGTCGGAGATGGAGGCAGCGAGGCAAAGGGCGACCCTGCTTCAGCGGCCAGCCCGGACTCGGTTACGGGCGCGTCAAATCGGTATCCACGCTTGGGCACGGTGGCGATGTACTGGCGCCCATCAGGTTGTTCTCCGAGAGCCTTGCGCAGGAGAGAGATGTTGACGGTGAGGTTGATCTCTTCGACGAAGCTGTCCGGCCATATGGCCTGCATCAACTCGTCCCGGGTCAAGAGCTGGCCATGGCGAGCGACGAGAACCACCAGCAAGTCAAACGACTTCGGAGCAAGCGGGATGGCTGTGTCTCCACGGAGCACTAGATGCTCGGAGGGCAACAGTCGAAATGGGCCGAAGCTGTAGGATTTGCCGCCCATAGCGGTGTTAGCGCCCAGACAGAAGAGCCCAACATATTTCCAACAATTCTCTAAGGATAGTCCAAGAGTATGAAAACGCGACAGATTTTCGGGCGAACGCAACCCTGAACGATCTCGGGCTTCGATTGGCATCGGCCCCAAAATCAGCCGATTCAGGGCCGCAACGGTGAACAAACAGCCTCGCAAAATAACTAAGCTAACTTTGATCGAACTCAAAAGACATTGGCGCGGGAGTTTTCCTACTGTCAGGTTGCTGCTGCCGTGTGACCCACGCCGGCAGGAATTCAAAGAGTTTCGAGGAAAACTCCTATGCAATCGAATCGCACAGATGTTGTTCGCAAAGTTGTGGCCAGCGTTGCGCTCGCAGCTGCCACCAATGGTCTGGCTTTCGCCCAGGCCGGTGACGCCTTCCTTCCGAGTCCCGTAAGGATGGCATCGACCGTCCCCACCAACGGTGACGTCAACCCCTATGGTGTTGCCTTCATCAAGAAAGACTTCCTGGCCGGTTCGGGCCCGCTTCGGCAGGGTGATGTTTTAGTTTCGAATTTCAACAACAAAAACAACCTCCAGGGCACGGGAACAACCATCGTGCGAATTCCGAAGAGCGGTTCGCCGACCGTATTCTTCCAGGGCGCCGCGCCCCTCGGGCTCTCCACCGGTCTGGCTACATTGCAATACGGCTTTGTGCTGGTGGCCAACCTGCCTACCGTCGACGGAACGGCGGCAACTGCTAAGCCGGGCTCCCTGCTGGTGATCAACAACCAGGGCAAGCTGATCCAGAGCTTTACCAGCAGCCAGATCGACGGGCCCTGGGATATGACCGTGATGGATTGGGGCGACGCCGCCAGCGTTTATTTTTCGAATGCCATCAACGGCACCGTGAGCAGAATCGACTTCAAGGTGAGCCTCAACGGCCTGACGCAGCTGGGCCATTACACGATCGCTTCCGGCTACATGCATCAGCCTGATCCTGCGGCCCTATTCGACGCCCCAACCGGTCTCGTATATGACCGCAACACAAACAAGCTCTACGTCGCTTCGACTCTCGACAATGCCGTATTCGTGGTTAACGATGCCTCCAAACGAACGGAGAGCAATGGGCCGGGCGATGTTGTCTACTCTGACAACGCACACCTTCACGGCGCTTTGGCGATGGCGGAAGCTCCGAATGGGCACCTGCTCGTGACCAACAACGACGTGATCAATGCAGATCCCAATCAGCCCAGCGAAATCGTTGAGTTCACCAAGGGTGGCGAGTTCGTCAAAGAGATTCCAGTCGATCCCAACCTCGGTGGGTCGTTTGGACTGGCCGTGAACACGGTAAGCGACGATACGGCGGTCTTGGCAGCTGTGGATGACAACACTGCGTCGATCACCATCTGGACACTTCCCCTCGACTAAGCGCAGCACAGGGATCGCCCCGTCACGCCCTCAACCCTAACGGCCCGAGGGCCTGTTCGTCAGGCTCTCGAGATGTAAGCGTGCTGCCAGTAACCAATGGAGATTCAGTTATTCCCCGAGGTATCCAGCCGGGAGATCTTGCGGGGCTGATCGGAGCCATCCGGCATGGGGACACCTACGTGAACGTCCATACGGCGACCTTTCCGTCGGGCGAAATCCGCGGACAGTTGGGATACGTTGATGATTTGCCGCTCGACAATGTGAGGCAACAAGGAGGATTCCAAACCAGGATTCCTCCTGTAATTGAGGGCGCAGAACGTGGACAACCACCCCGCACGGCGCCTATTCCTCTTTCGAATTTAACCCCGGCAGAATTTCAGAACGCCATCAAGTCAAAGGAGAAAGACCATGAAGACTATCGGTGAGCAGCTATACGGTCGATATCAAACGCATTCACTGATCGAGTTTTTACTCGGTGACGGCACGCGTGCAGGGTGGCTCGATAGGCAATTTCCACAGCCCGTTGAGCAGCTTGACGACAGCCAGAGATAAGGCTGATTCGAGCCGCGGATGGTCTGGAGTGATTGGGGGGAGCTCGGTGAGTCCCCAATGAAAAAGATCCGCTGAAAAAGCTCCACTATGGAACCACTTCACAATAAATTGATGCATCGAATGTACGAAAATCTGTATCAGGGAGTCAGCTGTGGAGGCGATTCGTGGGGTTTCTCTGTTCGAAGCTCAAGAATGTTCATTGATCGAATTTCTGCTGGGAGCCAACGGAGTTCCCGGCTGGTTGGATGCGTACGAAACTCGGAACTGCAAATGCATCACCGATGCGCCCCGTTGGATTGCTCTCCACCAGCACGTCCCTGCGGCGTGAACACTCGCCGCTGGCAGCGACTGTTCGCCCTCCCCTTGCGTTGACCTCGGGAAGGCGCGACCGATATACTCAAGTGGTATTAGCGGGAGTAGCTCAGTGGTAGAGCATCGCCTTGCCAAGGCGAGGGTCGCGGGTTCAAGTCCCGTCTCCCGCTCCAGTCGGCTCGGATCAGATTCCGCTTAGCGCGCCGCCGGACTGGCGTCGTCTACGCCGCCTGAACTAAGATTTCCTGTCCAAGGCGCGGTACCCAAGTGGTAAGGGAGAGGTCTGCAAAACCTTTATGCGTCGGTTCGATTCCGACCCGCGCCTCCAATGTTTTTGTCCGAAAGCTTAGGATCAGAAATTGCGTTCGGCTACTGGGCTACGAGATAGTTTCCATAGCCGACGACAATAGTCGATGCAACCAGTAGGAACAACCCGCAGCTGACAAACAATTTCGTGCGCCGACTGGTGTCCTGCCATTCTTTGAGTGCGATGCCCCAGAGCGTAGCGAAGATGATGATACTGGCCATGTGCAGGGTCCAGCTTGAAAAGTCGTACTTGCCCATCAGCGTCTGACCCATCGAGTAAAAGAAGAACTGGAAATACCAGATAACACCGGCTGAGGCCGCGAGCAGGTAATTAGCGGCCAGCACGCCGGGCGGCAGACGGGCTTCTCCGCCAAGGTGGCGTGGATCGGCTTCCATGCGAGTCTCGTCGGTTGAAGTTGAATCGCCCATCGGGTTTGTGCCGGGAGCTCCGAGAAACTGCCTGCCGGAGCGATTGCGGATGATAAGAAATGCGGACCAGACCAAGTTGGTTAGGAATCCACCCCACAAAACCACGACCAGCACGGGAAGGTTCTGCCACAGGTCGGCACGACCGTAGCTTCGAAGCTGGCCCCGGGCGATCAGGGCGATGTCCTTACCCGAGGTCAGTCCATACGCGAAGCACGAGCTCATGATGCCGGCAAAGATGGCCACGGCCAATCCTTTGGCGAATGAATAATCACGTTCGCCGAGCGCAGCCTTCTCTTCGGCAGGAACCTCTTTCTCCTTCGAATAGCCGGCTAGGCCGTTAACGGCGATGGCGGCCATGCAGACGCCTACGCCAAGCAGAATGATCTGACCGCCGGCCTGGTGGGAGATAGCGATGATCTGTCCGCTGAAGATAGGCGGCATGAGGGTGCCGAAAGCGGTGCAAAAGCCGAGGGCGATGGCGTAGCCGAGGGCGATTCCGAGATAGCGGATCGATAAGCCAAAGGTGAGACCTCCGACTCCCCAGAGGGATCCCCAGAGAGCCGTGCGCCAGAGCGTTGCGTTCGGAGCGCTGTGCAGCACTCCGAAAAGATCTGGCACCAGCAGCGAAGCAATCGCAAGAGGGGCAACGATCCAGGCCGCGAAGCCCTGGATGAGCCAGTAGATTTCCCATGACCAGCGTTTGATTGGCCGGAAGGGGATAAAGTTGCTGGCGGAGGCCAGGCCGCCGATCCAGTGATAGACGACGCCCAGGAGCGGATTTGGTCCCAAAAGCGCACCTCGTTGGCCTCGTGCTGAGGGTGCCGCGAGGAGGCCTATGGCATCGTATCGTACGGTAAAAGCAATTGTGAAATAGAGTTTCTATTGAAAATCCCAAATCCGAACGGGTACACTTCGCTGTGTTGGAGCCAGCCGGAGGCACTCGATATGAGAGCAGAGGACCCGAGTAGGGTCGTGAATGTGCTGGAGGGTCTGAGGATCGAAATTCCCTCGTGGGGTTTTGCGAATACCGGAACCCGATTCGGGAAATTTCTTCAGGCCGCTGCGGCAACCACAACAGAAGAAAAATTCGCTGATGCAGCAGAGGTTAACGCGCTTACTGGGATAACTCCATTGCTGGCCTTGCACGTACAGTGGGATCTTCCCAGCGGTGTCAGCGATGTGGCAAATATAAAGAGGCTGTCTGACAAATATGGTGTGCAGCCCGGGTCAATCAACCCGAACCTGTTTCAGGATCAGGAGTACAAGTTCGGGTCGATCTGCAATCCTGACGCGCGAATTCGGCGCAAAGCCGTCGATCACCTGCTTGAATCGGTTGAAATAGCGAAAGCGCTGGGATCGAGGGATGTATCTCTCTGGATCGCCGATGGGTCGAATTATCCCGGGGCGCAGAGCATTCGCAAGCGGATTGTCTGGTTGCAGGAAGCCCTGAAAGCCACCCATGACAGCCTCGGCGCGAGCCAGCGCATGCTGGTGGAATACAAGCCGTTTGAGCCGGCCTTTTACCACACCGACGTCGCCGACTGGGGGATGGCGGCGCGGCTCGCGCAGGCCGCTGGTCCGCAGGCCTTTGTTCTCGTCGACACAGGCCATCATTACCAGGGGCAGAACATCGAGCAGATTGTTGCCTGGCTGCTGCATCTCGGATTGCTCGGCGGATTTCACTTCAACGACCGGCGCTACGCCGATGACGATCTGACGATCGGGTCGATCGACCCGTATCAGGTGTTCCGCATCTTTCATGAGATCTTCAGCGAACCGGATCCGAATGTGTCTGGCAGCATCGCCTATATGATCGATCAGAGCCACAATATCAAGGGCAAGATCGAAGCCATGGTGCAGACAGTGATGACAGCGCAGGAGCTCTATCTGAAGGCGGCTCTGATTGACCGTGATCGGCTTGCAGACTTGCAACGGGGGGCGAAGACAGTCGAGGCCGAGGAGTGCTTGCGGTCGGCGTTCTGGACTGATGTGCGTCCGGTGCTTCGTCAATGGCGTCGGAGTCAGGGGATCCCTGAGGATCCGTTGCAGGCCCTGCGGGAAAGTGGATATGTGGAGCGCATCGAGCAAGAGCGAAAAGAGCGGAACGCGATGCTATCTATGAGTTACGCATAGCGGCGAAGCCGACAGCGACCATCGTTGCCTTTCAAAAATAAAGTCGTTGCCTTTCGAAAATAGACACGACCTGCCAGGCAAGGCAGGAGGGCCGGAAGCGAGGAAGTATGCCAGTAGCAACAGAAACTAAGGGGCGTCTAAAGCTCCATCATCTGGAAGACCTGTGGGACGAGAACCTGGCCGCCGGAATGGACGAGCCGGAGCTGCTTCGCTACCGTTCAAACCTGCTCGGCTCAGATCTGCGGATCACGAACTTTGCCGGCGGCAACACCAGCTCAAAGGTTCAGATGCCGGATCCTCTCACTGAAAAATTGACCGACGTGCTCTGGGTGAAGGGCAGCGGAGGCGATCTGGGCAGCATTCGCCGCGCCGGCTTTGCCACGCTCTATCTGGAGAAGCTGCTCGCACTCGAGCGGCTCTATGCAGGCCCGGAACGCGAAGACGAAATGGTTGAGTATTACCCGGTGTGCACATTCGGCGTGAATCCGGTGGCCGCTTCGATCGATACACCACTGCACGGATTTCTTCCTTTCCGGCATGTGGACCACCTGCATCCGGACTGCGTAATTGCCGTGGCCGCGGCAGCGAATGGTCTGGAAAAGATGGACGAATTCAATCGCGCCTACGGCCGCAAGCTGATCTGGGTCCCGTGGCAGCGGCCGGGTTTCGAACTGGCTTTGATGATGAAGGCTGCCATCGAGAAGAACCCCGATTGCGACGGCATCGTTCTCGGAGGCCATGGATTGTTTACCTGGGGCGACACCCAGCGGGAGTGTTATGCCAACACGGTTTCCGTGATTGACGAGCTGACCAGTTTCGTCGAAGAGCACCAGCAGAAAAAAGGAAGTCGGATCTTCGGTGGCCAGCGCTATTCTGCGCTTCCGAACAGAAAGGATGTTGCAGTCGAGATACTGCCGTTTCTTCGCGGTCGCGTATCCCAGCAGAAGCGATTGATTGCAAACTACTCCGAGCTGCCCGAGGTGCTGGAGTTTGTCGATTCGGTGGATGCGGAGAAGTTTGCCTATCTTGGAACGAGCTGCCCCGACCACTTTATCCGTACGAAGATCCGCCCGATGTTCGTGCCCTGGGATCCGGTGAGCGGGGTCAGCGAATTGAAGAAGGCCATTGATGGGCGCATTGGCACTTACCGGACCGAATACGCCGAGTATTACCAGAAGCACGCCGAGCCGACGTCACCGGCAATGCGCGATGCGAACCCGACCGTAGTGCTGATTCCTGGCGTAGGCATGTTCAGCTTCGGCAAGAGCAAGCCCGAGGCGCGCATCACGGGCGAGCTTTATGTGAATGCTATCCACGTGATGAAAGGTGCAACGGCGCTTGAGAATGGTCCCGCGCCGAAGATCGTCCCGCAGTGCGGTTCGGAGGCGCTTGAGCAGGCGTTCCAGGTTTATGGCAACTACGTTGCCCTGCCGCCTTCTGAGGCCTACCGGATCGAATACTGGCAGCTCGAGGAGGCGAAGATCCGCAGGCAGCCGCCCGAGAAGGAGCTGAGTCGGCAGATTGCTCTAATTGTCGGCGGAGGCAGCGGCATTGGCCGCGAAGTCGCGCTGCTGGCGGCTGAACGCGGTGCTCATGTTGTCGTTGCGGACCGCGACCATGAGAGCGCGGCGCGGGTGGCCGATGAGATTCGTGCCATCAGTGGCAAAGAGAGCGTCACTTCGTCGCCGATCGACATTCGCAGCCGCGAATCGATAGGCGATGCCCTGCGCCGGACGGTAGCTGAGTTCGGAGGCGTCGATATTCTGGTCAACACGGCGGCGCTGTTTCCTTCGTCCTCGACGGGTGCGATCTCCGACGAGCAGTGGGCGTTGACTCTCGAAGTCAATGTCACAGGAAACTACATTCTGGTTGAAGAGATCGGCAAGGCGCTGAGTCAGCAGGGGCTAAAGGCGAGCGTAGTGCTGACCAGTTCTGCGAACGCAGTGGTGTCGAAGCGCGGAAGCGAGGCTTACGACGTGAGCAAAGCGGCGCTGAGCCATCTCATCCGCGAGCTTGCCGTGTCGCAGGCGCCGAATACGCGGGTCAATGGCATCAGTCCGGCGACAGTGGTCAAGGGTTCAACGATGTTTCCGCGCGATCGCGTGATCACTTCACTCAAGAAATACGGCATCGCCTTCGAAGAAAGCATGACGGATGACGAACTACGCGACCGGCTCGCAGCCTTTTATGCCGAGCGCACGCTGACGCATCGTCCAATTGACCCCCGGATATGCGCCGAAGCGATCTTGTTCCTGGCCGGACCCAAGGCGCCGTGTACGACGGGCCATGTCATTCCGGTGGACGGCGGGCTCGTAGACGCCTTTCTGCGCTGACCGGACTCCGAATGGCGACCAGCGATCGTCCTCAACTCGTCGCAATCGATCTGGGCGCGGAGAGCTGCCGCGTCTCCCTGCTGCAGTGGCGAGAAGAGACGCCGCACATCGAGCTGGTGCACCGCTTCAGCAACACTCCCATCAACCTTGGTGAGGGCCTGCACTGGGACTTCGACCGGATCTTGTCCGGCGTGGAAGAGGGCCTTCTGCGCTGCGCCGAAAAGGCGTCGTCCCCTATCGCAGCGATTGGTGTGGACGGGTGGGCAGTCGACTACGTGCGCTTGACTGAGACCGGTCTGCCCCTCGGGCAACCCTTTTGCTATCGCGACCTGAGAACCGAGGCGATCGAGGCTGAACTTGCCCAACGATACCCGCATGAACAGCTCTTCGCGCTCTGCGGCGTGCAGCCCCTGCGCATTAACACGCTGTATCAGCTTATGGCGGACAGCCGTGCGGGCATTGCGGCTCAAATGCCCTGGGCGAATCTGCCGGAGTATTTGCTGGCGCGTCTCGGCGGCAGGATCGTCGCGGAATTTACCAATGCGACTCATACCGGGCTTGTAAACATTGAGACGCAGGCGTGGTGCGGTGAGATCTTCGATCTGTGCGGATTGGAAATCGGCGCGGCTCCCGAGCTTGTGCCTACCGGGGCCTGCGTAGGCGCCTTGCAGGGCGCTCTATCCAATTTGGCTCCATTCAAAGAGACGCGTCTGATTGCACCGGCGTGTCACGATACGGCATCAGCTGTTGCTGGGATTCCGGTGACCGGGGAAGACTGGGCCTACATCAGTTCCGGCACGTGGTCGCTCGTGGGCGCGGTGATTGAGCAGCCCATCAAGAGTGCGGCCGCCTGCAAAGCGGGTTTTACCAACCTTGGAGCGGCGGGCAACCGCATTTGCTTTCACAAAAATGTGAACGGCATGTGGCTGCTGAAGCAGACCCTGAACCAGATTTGCCCAGTGGACAATCCGTGGCCGATGACAGATCTCGTAGCCGCAGCCGAGCAGGCGGATGCACCGGAAGCGACGATCGATGTGGACGATCCCGAGCTGTGGGCAGCGGGCAATATGGCATCCCGCATCAATGCGCAACTACGCCGGCGCGGATTCGCTCAGATCGAGGAGCATCCGGCGTCGATGCCGATTTTTGCCCGGCTCATTTTTCAAAGCCTGGCGGAGAGATACGCTACGGTTTTGGCCGATGTAGAAGCTTTGACGGGCAAGAAGCTGAGAAGGCTCGCAGTGGTGGGCGGCGGGAGCCTGAATGCTTTTCTAAACCGGCTCACCGCCGAGGCGACAGGACTCGAAGTTTGCCGCGGAGTCGCGGAGAGTTCGACGGTGGGGAATTTTGCGGTGCAGCTTGCCAGCCTTGAGGGTTGCTCCGATTCAGCGGATAGAATCGCTTACTGGGCGCGCATGCTGGCGTCAGGGCATTGCTAAGATGCGGATTTCGCTATTCATTACCTGCTACAACGACACGCTCTTTCCCGAGACGGGCAAGGCGGTCGTCTCAGTACTGGAGCGCCTGGGCCATACCGTCGAATTCCCGATCGAGCAGACCTGCTGCGGGCAGATGCACTTCAATACCGGATACCGCACTGAGGCGTACCCGCTGGCCAGGCGCCTCGTTTCGATTTTTCAGGATGCAGAAGCCGTGTGTATCCCATCGTCCTCATGCGTGGCGATGATCCGCGACTATTACCCGGATATTGCGCGCGAAAACGGCGATGAGAAATTTGCGGCCGACGTGCGCAGCCTTCTGCCCCGCATCTTTGAGTTCACCGAGCTGCTGACCGATCGCCTGCAGGTGGAAGACGTAGGGGCCGCGTTTCCCCATCGCGTCACCTACCACGCAAGCTGTCATGGGCTGCGCAGTCTTCACCTGGGCGACAAGCCGCTGCGGCTGCTGCGCAAAGTACGCGGGCTCGACCTGGTGGAGCTGCCGGACTCCGATCGTTGCTGCGGATTCGGTGGCACATTCGCGGTGAAGAATGCCGATGTTTCCACGGCGATGCTCGAGGAGAAGCTTGGAGCTGTCGTTGCGACAGGCGCCGAATTCTGCACCGCTTGCGACAATTCCTGCCTGATGCACATGCAGGGCAGACTGCATCGGCAGGCCTCCCCGGTTCGCGCGATGCATATTGCCGAGATACTCGCGTCAGTCGGAACGGAGCAGGGGGGACGATGACGTTGATCTCCGTCGATCCGCGCAAAGCGCCGCCATTTCCCGAGGCCGCGGCTGAGCTTCTCCATGATACCCAGCTCAGAAAAAATGTCGCGCATGCAACCGATGTGATTCAGCGCAAGCGAAAAGCACTCGTGGCGGAGAAGGCTGACTGGGAGGCTCTACGCACGGCCGGTGCAGCGATTCGCAGCGAAGCGCTGCGGCATCTGGATCGCTACCTTGAGCGGTTTGAGAAGCAATGCACCGCTGCCGGAGGTCATGTCCACTGGGCTGCCGATGCTGAGGACGCGCGACGGATCATCGGCGGCCTTCTGCGCGATGCGGGGGCCAACGAGGTCATCAAGATTAAGTCGATGACGACGGGAGAAATCGAACTCAACCCGAGTCTCAACACTGCGGGCGTTAAGGTCTACGAGACCGATCTCGCGGAACTGATTTTGCAGCTCGGCGATGATCAGCCGTCGCACATCATCGCTCCCGCGCTGCACAAGAATCGGCACCAGGTGCAAGAGCTGTTCGCGCGAGAAATGAACCTGCCGGATCTTGCCGACGATCCTCCAGCGCTGACAGAGGCCGCGCGGCTTTATCTACGGCAGAAGTTCCTGAAAGTGAACGCTGCGATCTGCGGGGCGAATTTTCTGCTCGCGGATACGGGCTCGATCTGCATCGTCGAGTCAGAAGGAAACGGGCGCATGTGCCTCACGCTGCCTGATACGCTCATTTCCGTTGCCGGGATCGAGAAGGTGATTCCGCGCTTCATGGATCTCGAAGTGTTGTTGCAAACTCTGCCACGCGCGGCCACCGGCGAGCGGATGAATCCATATACCTCGATCTGGACCGGCATAACACCGGGCGATGGTCCGCAGAACCTGCACGTGGTGCTGCTCGACAACGGCCGCAGCAATCTGCTCAGGTCGGAGATTACGCGCCAGACGCTGCAATGTATCCGCTGCGGCGCGTGCCTGAATACATGCCCGGTTTATCGCCAGACAGGCGGGCACGCCTACGGATCGGTCTACAGCGGGCCCATCGGCGCGATCCTTACGCCGCAGCTTTTTTCGCTCGAGCATGCACAGTCTCTGCCCTATGCGTCGTCGCTCTGCGGCGCGTGCTACGAAGTGTGCCCGGTCAAAATCAATATTCCGGAAGTCCTGGTGTATTTGCGCTCGCGCATCGTGGAAAAGAATTCGCACAGTCTGGGTGCGATGCTGAGCCAGGAACGCATCGGCATGAAAATGATGGCGCGCATCTTTCTGAATCATGAGCGGTTCGAGAAAGCGCAGCGTGTTGGGCGGATAGTCGAGAAGCCGTTTGTGGGGAGGGATGGCTGGGTGCACAAGCTTCCCGGGTTGGCTGGAGAGTGGACGAAGGCGCGCGACTTGAGCCCGGCGCCGGTGCAGACGTTTCGCGAATGGTGGCGCAGCAGGAAGGTGGCGCAATGAGCAGGGAAGCCGTTCTTGGCCGGATTCGCGCAGCGCTAGCAGCCGACGAGTCGAGTGCCGTTGCTCGGTCCGATTCTTACCCGCGCCGCGGAACCCTGAGTCCCGGGGAGCGATTGAGCCTGCTTGAAGAAAGGCTTCATGAGTACGATTCGAGAGTCTTTCATTGTCACGAACGAGAGCTGCGCGAAACAATTGCGGCGATCCTCACAGCGAACAGCAAGCTGAACATGGTCCATCCGGCCGGAGTTCCCTCGCAGTGGCTCGACGGTGTAATCAACTGGACCTCGGACGCGGGGCAGTTGTCATATACAGAGATCGAGGGGTTCGACGGAGTGTTAAGTGGTGCGAGCGTCGCGATCGCAGAGTCGGGCAGCATCGTGCTCCAGCACGGACCGGCTGAGGGGCGCCGTGCTTTGACGCTGGTGCCCGACTATCACCTCTGCGTGCTTTTCGAGAATCAGGTTGTTGAAACTCTGCCTGAGTCCTTCGACCGGTTAAAGGAGAGCGCGACCCGTCCCACCACATTCATTTCTGGACCTTCTGCCACAGCCGATATCGAGATGACCCGCATCAAGGGCGTGCACGGGCCGCGATTCCTCGATGTCCTTCTCGTTGCCTGAACTCCGCATGTGGCCCCGGGACGGAGGGCTGCTTCCAATAGGTAAACTGATATAATCCGCGCCATCGGAGGCGCCGCTTTTTGTCTCGTCCGAAGATCAAACGGCTCTATCTCATACCCATCCTCTCCAAGGCTCTAGACATTCTCGAGCTGCTCGAAGCCGAGAAGAAGGCGCTCACCCTCGAGTTGATCTATCAGCGGTTGGCCATTTCAAAGACCAGCGTTTATCGCATTCTGAAAACCTTCGTGCATCGTGGATACGTCGCGCAGACGCAAGACGGCGCCTACAGACTCGTCTCCCGCCCCAAGAAGATGCGTTTCGGATTTGCCGGCCAGAGCGCGGAATTGCCGTTTTCAGAGGCTGTAACCCGAAGCCTCAAAGCAGCGGCCTCGTCCTCTGGTGTGGAACTCGTCATTCGCGACAACCGCTACGATGCCGAAATCGCTATCAAAAACGCCAATGAATTTGTTGCCGAGGGAGTGGATCTGGTCATTGAGTTCCAGATCGAAGAAAGGGTGGCTCCTGCCATCGCTCATATCATTTCCAAGGCTGGCATTCCTCTCATCGCGATCGACATTCCTCATCCCCACGCCACTTATTTCGGAGTCGATAACTACCAGGTCGGCTTTGAAGCTGGCGCATTGCTTGCTCAACACGCAATTTCCAAATGGAAGTCAAAAGTTGACTGGGTCGTTGGACTCGATGTGGCGGAGGCTGGTGCCTTTGTACAGAGCCGCATCGACGGTGCTTTCGTTGGTGTGCGTTCCCTGCTGCCTGATATTCCAGGTGATCGTTATGTGCGCCTTGACGGTCGCGGCCTGCGGGAAACAAGCATGCGCGTACTCGGCGATTTCTTCAAAAGGCATCCGCGCACCGAGCGCGTACTTATCGCCGCCGCAACAGACACAAGCGCACTGGGCGCCTTGCAGATTACAAAGCAGACCCAGCGCGAAAAGAACGTCGCCATCGTGGGCCAGGACTGCATTCCCGAGGTGATGCAGGAGATGAGGAGCCCATCCAGTCCAGTGATCGGATCTATTTCGCATGAAGTGCACACTTATGGTCCGCGTCTGATTCAGCTTGGCGTCGCCCTTCTGCGAGGTCATGCCGTTCCGCCCTACAACTACGTCCAGCATCGGACCGTTACCGCAGAAATGGCGCGCGAGATGGAGACGGTCTAAAAGACGATTTGGAAGGAAACGTAGTTCAGATAGAACACAACTTTCCTATTGACACCCGCATTTTTGGTCAAAGATAGTGTGGGCATGCAAATTTGTACGGCTCCCTCTGTCTGGCGTCTGACGCAGATCTTGGCTTGTCTGTTCACTGCATCATGGATCGCCCTTTCCGCCCCCATTACTGCAAGCGCGGCAGAGGGTCTCCAAAAGCCGGCCGATTTGAAGTGCGACGATCTCGCGACGCCGATCGGACTCGACACCCCGCAGCCGCAACTCTCATGGCAGCTCAGGGACGGCCGCTTCGGAGCCAGGCAGACAGCCTATGAAATCGAAGTGGCCACGAAGCCAGACCTGCTGACCAACGACAAAGCAGATGTGTGGGACAGCGGGCGCGTTGCGTCAGACAAGTCCGTTGGCGTGGAATACGCCGGTCCCTCGCTCAAGCCCGAGCAGCGCTACTACTGGCGCGTAAAGAGCTGGGACAAGGACGGGAAAGCATATCCGGCGAGCGATGTGACATGGTGGGAGACAGGCTTGATGCAAGCCGGCGAATGGCGCGGCAAATGGATCGGCTTTGAAGAGCCGGAGGAAAAGGCCGTCCGCTTGTCGGACGCTGTCTGGATTACGAACGAGGGAGGGACGGGCAGCGCTAGCTCCGACACGCAGCACGATTTTCGGTATCAGTTCACGCTTTCCTCGGCAGTGCGCAAGGCGCATCTTTACGTCACTGGCAGGGATACGGCGGCTGTATGGGTGAACGGGAAGCAGGTTCTTGCTACGGACTCATTGCCGCCCTACAAGCAGACGCCGTGGAAGCGCTACAAGATGGTAGACGTGACGCCGCAAGTCCAGCAGGGGAGCAATCTGCTTGCTGTCGGAATTTTGCTCTACGCCACCAGCACGGGGAGCAGCTATACCACCGCCACAGCGACTACGACTCCGATGATCGCGTGCCTATATCTCGAAATGGCCGACGGCTCGGAGAAGGTCATTCGGAGCGATGAAACCTGGAAGGCCATGCTCAATGCGCCCGCTGGATGGAGCGCCCCATCGTTCTCGGCCGATAGCTGGAAGAATGCGGTGCGCTACGTATCAAACGATCCGCAGCAGCAGGGCTCCGACATCGGGCGCCCCTGGCCGAACGGGCCAGTCAAGATGCTGCGTAAGAGCTTTGACTTGGACAAGACCGTCCGCTCCGCGAGACTTTACGCCACGGCGCTGGGAGCCTATAAGTTCTGGATCAACGGCAAGGTAGTCGGAACCCAGATACTCTCCCCGGGCTGGACCGACTACCGCTTCCGCGTCCCATATCAGGCCTACGATGTCACCGCCGCAGTGAAGGCCGGCCAGAATGCGATCGGCGCTTATCTCGCCCCGGGATGGTATAGCACTCCTCTGCAATGGCTGCAGCAGCCCTTCAATTATGGGGCGACGCCGCCGGCTCTGAAGGCGCAATTGCGAGTCGAGTACGCCGACGGCTCGGTGGATTGGATTACGACGGACCAAAGCTGGAAGGCGGATGCGTCGCCGATCCTGAGCGCAGAAATCTACAACGGTGAGACCTACGACGCTCGCCTCGAACAGCCCGGATGGAGCACCGCAGGATTCTCCGACTCACAATGGAAGCCCGTCGAGATCGTTGAGCCCCGAGAGCCGGCCGTGATCGTACAGGATTTTCAGCCAATCCGCGTGGACAGGGATCTGCCTGCAAAAGCTCTGACGAGTCCAAAACCAGGCGTGTATATATTCGACTTCGGCCAGAACCTGGCGGGAGTCGCCCGCATCCGTGTGCAGGGCCCTTCAGGCACCGAGGTGCAGCTGCGCTTTGCTGAGGTTCTCAATCCTGACGGAACAATCTACACCGAAAATCTGCGCACCGCGAAGGCCACGGATCGGTTCTTTCTTTCCGGAAAAGGCACGGAAGAGTATCAGCCGCTATTTACCTTTCACGGATTCCGCTACGTCGAGGTAACGGGGCTCAAGTCGAAGCCCGCAATCGGAGCTGTTACCGCAGTTGCCTTCCACAGCGATGCTCCTCAAACGGTCGAGCTGCACACCGGCAGCGAGATGCTCAATCAGCTGTGGAGCAACATTCTCTGGGGCCAGCGTTCCAACTTTGTTGGAGTACCGACCGACTGTCCGCAGCGCGATGAGCGGTTGGGCTGGGCTGCCGATGCGCAGGTCTTCTGGCGCGCAGCCTCATACAACATGGACCTGACACAATTTTCGAAGAAATTCGCGGGCGACCTGCGCCACACACAGTCCGGAACGCCGATGTACGGAATCTTCGCGCCGGGCACTTCGAGTCCGAATCCCGGCTTTGGAGCGGGCTGGAGCGATGCAGGTGTAATCATCCCGTGGACATCGTGGCTGCAGTCGGGCGACACGCGAATCATCGAGCAGAACTGGGACGCGATGGAGAAATATCTTGCAGCGATTCAGTCTGAGAGCCCCGACTATATCTGGAAGGCCTCCGGCATTCCCTTTGGTGACTGGCTGTCGCCCGAAGGACGGACGAAGCAGACACTGATCGCGACAGCTTATTGGGCCTACGACGTGACTCTGATGCAAGAGATGGCGCACGCCACCGGTCGCGCAGACGACGAAAAGAAGTATGCGGTCCTGTACGAAAAAATTAAAGGGGCGTTCCAAACAACATTTATTCATCCCGACGGATTTATCGACAGTGCCGATAACAGCCCGTCGCCTTTTGGGCAGATTAATAATCCCAATGCGAAGAGCAATGGAGGCGATACGCAGACTGGGTACGTGCTTGCGCTACACATGGGGCTCGTTCCTAATTCGCTGCGCCAGGCGGCCGCAGAGCGGCTGGTCGCAAAGATCCGCGACAACAAATGGAATCTGGGCACAGGCTTTCTGGGAACGCCATACCTGCTCGCAGTGCTGGTTGATACCGGCCACGCGGATGTGGCATATCGGCTGCTCCTCAACACTGAGTATCCCTCGTGGGGTTACCTCGTCGACCATGGAGCCACCACGATGTGGGAACGCTGGAACGGAGATCAAATGCGGGGCGACCCAAGCATGAACTCATACAACCACTATGCCTATGGCGCGGTGGCCGACTGGATTTATAGCTACGGAGCCGGTGTCGACGCTCTCGATACCGATGCCGGCTTTCATACCATCTATCTGCATCCGAACTTCGATGCTCGACTGGGAAGCCTGGACTTCAACTATGCATCGCGCTACGGAGAAATTCGATCGGCGTGGCAGGTTAAAGGGGCCACTGTTCAATGGAGCGTCACCATCCCTCCAAATGCGACCGCGCAACTGCCGTTGGACCACGGTCAGCAAACGGCATTCACGCTCGACGGAATCCCTCTTGCTCAGAGTAAGAAGATCCATGTAGGTCGCGAGGCGGACGGCACAGCAACCTACTTCCTGCCCGCCGGGCAATACTCATTTACGGTAGCCGCTCCACAATAGGCTGTATCCATTTGCGTTTACTGCATCGCTGGTGGATGGTTGTAATGTGGGGGAAATGTAACTCGCATGTCAGCTACGCTTTCGGTCGCGATGATTGCGACGAACGAAGAGAAAAATCTGCCTCGAACGCTTGAGGCGGTGAAGTGGGCAGATGAAATCGTAATTGTCGATTCGGGGTCGGCCGACAGGACCCCGGAGATTGCCAAATCCTTTGGGGCAAAGCATTCTTTTAACCGCGATTTTCGCGGGCACCCGGAGCAAAAAGCGATCGCCATCGGCAAATGCACGGGCGATTGGATTCTGATGCTGGACGCGGACGAGGTGGTTACGCCGGAACTGGCCGAGGAGATCCGGCAGACCATTCAGAGTCCGAGATATGAGGCCTACTGGATTCCGCGGCTGAACCTGTTCATGACCCGGTGGATTCGGCATGGAGGGTTCTATCCCGACCACAAGCTCCGGCTGTGGAGGCGGGGCAGCGCGCAGATGGAAACGAATGTAGGCCCTCACGGTACTCCCCAGTTCGATGGACCGAAAGGGGCCCTGAAGCACGACCTGATTCACTATGCGTATCCGAATTTCGAGCAGTATCTCAGCCACATGAATGACTACAGCTCGGAAAATGTGTATGCGCTGGTGAACAAGGGCAACGCTAAGTCGACTGCGGCGATGCTTTGGCTGGCAGTGGTGAATCCGGTCGCGACGTTCGTAAAGAATTACTTCTTCCGGCTGGGCTTTCTGGATGGAGTGGAGGGGTTGATCTATCACCTGAACCACTCCGTCTACATTCACTGGAAGTATGTGAAAGCGTGGGATGCGCAGAAGCGGAGCAAGCTGGAAGCTACGCGGGCCGCGGAGACGGCGGAGAGTGTGAAGTGATTCTGCTCGTCACCACCTGTCGGCGGGGCCGTGCTGACTGGAATAGATAAACAGTGAGGATGGCGATGAGCGGCTCCAATGGATGGCGAAACCGCGCATTCACGGTTACAAAATAGTAGATGAGCGGTAGTAGGACGAAAGCCCACGCAAAGAGCCAGGCGGCGGGAATGCGGTTTCTGAGAGATAGAAGAAGCCCGAGACAGCCGGTGATGCTCAGGAAGCAGTAGTTGAGCTCGCGGAGGAATTCGGCCCACGGCGATCGCTCGTCGGGATGCGGGACGCTGACCCAGAAAAAATAAATGCGTTTGAGTGTGATGCGAGCGAAGTGCGCCTTGTGGGCAGCGATGTATGTCTTTGCCTTTGCGCCTTGTTCGTGCACCCAGGCGATTTCTCCGAGGGCCTTGTAGCGCATGATCTCGGGATCGCGCTCGACGAGCGGCAGTGTCGCAACAACCGGGAACCCATTTGATCCAGGTCCGCTGCCGACACAGAACTCAGCTCCAAGATTCGAACGCATGGGGATGAAGACATGGAAGACGGTCCAGTTGCGGTAGATCCAGGGAGCGATGACCGCGAGAAAGACGAGAGAAGCCAGGGCGGCGCGGGCTACGGCGATTGATTTTCTGGACGCGCCAAAGAGAATCCAGAGGCCGCAGGCGGGCAGAAAGAGAAGCAGGCTAGAGTTCGATAGGGCGATGAGGCCCCAGAAAAATCCGAAGAGGAGCCAGCGGGACGCGGATAGCGGGTTGGATGATGGATCTGTTTCTCCGATGCAGCGCATGCGCAGCGCGAGCACGAGAGTGAATGAGAAGAGCATGGTGGTGAGTGACATCTCCCACACCCAGTGGACGGCGTACTGCAGGAAGGCGGGATAGAGCGCCCAGAGCCACGCCGACCAGATTGCGACCTTGCGGTTGTAGCAGCGGGCGGCGATTTCGTAGATGGCGGGAACGATGGCGGCGGAGAAGACGCTGTTGATCGCGAGAAGGATCCAGGCCGAGGCTGCTGTGTAGACGCCGGCGATCTTGAAGACAGTCGCCATGAGAAGCGGATAGAGCGGCGGGACCCAGGCGGTCGGACCGGTGTGTCCCACAAACGGGTCTGCATAACCGTATCCGGTCGCGAGGGCGCGTGCGACGCGGCCCATTTCCCAGCCGAACTGAAAGTGGTCCTGCAGCGGGCGAATGCGGTACGTGTGACCAACGGTAATGACGAGGATGCGGAGGGCGAGGGCGATCCAGAAGATGAGGTGGGGAGCGCAGAAGTCTTCTCCGGCGTCGAGCGCGTTGGCGGGTGCGGTCGGCAAGGGTCAGTTTAGCGCAGCGTGTTTTCGTGGAGTTGCGGATTGGAAGAGGAAAACGGAAAGAATGACGATCAGAGGTTCGAGCGGGTGGCGGAAGCGGGCCTCGACGGTGACGAAGTAATACGTGACCGGTAGAAGCAAAAATGCCCAGGCGAAGAGGGCGACGGCGGGGATATGGCGGCGAAGAGAGATCGCGAGTCCGAGGAGTCCGGTAATGGAAGGCAGGCAGTAGTTGATCTGGCGGATCAGGTCGAGGAACCAGTGCTCGCCTGAAGGGTGGGGGACGCTGGCCCAGAAGAAGTAGAAGCGCTTGAGGGAGAGCGCGGCGAAGCGGGCGGGGTTAGCCCTGATCCAGGCTTTCGCCAGTTGGCCGCGCTGGTGGACGTAGGCGAGTTCGCCGAGCTGGACGTAGAGCTCGTGTTGTGGATCGGTTTCGGCAAGGTCAATGAGGACTCCATAGCGGAACCCGTGGGCGCCGGGGCCATTGCCGGCGTAAAGCTCAGCTCCAAAGTTGGAGCGCATCGGAATGAAGGCGTGCAAGGCGCGCCAGTTGCGCCAGGTCCAGGGGACAATGCAGGCGATGAAGAGGAGGCCGGCGAGGGTGGCGCGGGCGAGGGGCGCGGATTCGCGCGGCGCGCCTAGCAGAATCCAGATCCCGCAGAATGGCAGAAGGAGAAGCATCGTTGAGTTGGAGAGAGCGATGAGCGCCCAGAGGAATCCGAAGAGGAGCCAGCGGCGCGTGGACTGCGGATCGGGTGGTGGAGCTGGCTCGCCGATGGCGCGCATACGCAGTGCGAGAACGAGCACGGCGGCGAAGAGAGAGGTGGAGAGCGAGGTCTCCCATACCCAGCGGACGGCATACTGCATGGCGGCGGGGTAGAGGGCCCAGATCCAGGCGGACCATACTGCGACGCGGTGGGAGTAGCAGCGAGCAGCGATTTCGTAGATGCAGAGCGCGGTGGCGGCGGAGAAGACGCTGTTGAGGGTGAGGAGGATCCACGCAGACAGCGGGGTGTAAATGCCGGCGATCTTGAAGACGGCCGCGATGAGGAGCGGGTAGAGAGGCGGGACCCAGGCGGTGGGGCCAGTGTGTCCGCTGAAGGGGTCGGCGTAACCGTATCCGGTGACGAGAGCGCGGGCAACGCGGGCCATCTCGTAGCCGAAGGTGAAGTGGTCTTCGAAGGGGCTGAAGCGCCAAGTGTGAGCGAGGGTGATGTAGGCGACTCGGACGAGGAGGGCGGTCCAGAAGAGGATGCGAGGTGCGCGGAATGAAGAACGTTCAGGTAGCCGCGCGCCGGGTATCGACATATCTTCACATCTTAGCTTTTCGAGCCGGCGCGGGAATGCCTGGGACTTCGGTGAGGGCTGACCCTAGGCGCCGTAGCTGCGAGGTTCGCTGGGGCTTTCCCATTGATAGGACTGGAGAGGAGTGAAGGTGCGCTGGAAAAACGCGTCGTCGACGATGTAGCATTCGCCGTCTTCTCCGCGCACGACCCAATCGCCGCGTTTAACATGGCGGAAACCGAGGTCTGTGGCGACGGTTTGATCTTCCTTGCATTGCGTGGCGTCGACAAGCAAGGGGCGGCAGGTGCGAAAAGTACCCATGATTCCTCCGCCGGCGAACAGGGGCGGCAGTTCTCATTTCATTTCCGGGGGCGTAAGGAGGGGTGAAGCGGATCCTAAGGGGTTTGTTAAGAGCGCTCCGGCGGTCAAGGACAGGATCAGGCGAAGAGGACGCGAAAATCGGACTAGAATGAGGGGATGCTGTCTTCTGTTTTGCCGGTTCACGATGCGGCAGTTGAAAGCCTCGAATGGGCGCATCCGGTGGTGCGGGAGTGGTTCGTGCGGCGATTTCAAACGCCTACGGAACCGCAGGAGCTGGGCTGGCCGCACATCCTACAAGGTAAACCGACGCTAATCTCGGCTCCGACGGGTTCGGGAAAAACGTTGGCGGCGTTTCTGATTGCGATTGATGGGCTGCTGCGGAAGGCGATCGCAGGGCGGCTGGATTGTGCGACTGAGGTCGTCTACGTTTCGCCGCTGAAGGCGCTGTCGAATGACGTCCAGAAAAATCTGGAGACCCCGCTGCGGGAGATTCAGGAGTTGGCGCTGGAGCGGGGCTATTTGTGTGTCCCGATCAGGACGGCAGTGCGGACGGGCGACACGCTGCCGGTGGAGCGGCGGGCTATGCTGAAACAGCCACCGCATATTCTGGTGACGACTCCGGAATCGCTGTACATCCTGCTGACGTCGGAGAAGAGCCGGCAGAACCTGCGGCGGGTGCGTACGGTGATCGTGGACGAAATCCACGCGGTGGCTGACGACAAGCGCGGATCACACCTGGCGCTCACTTTAGAAAGACTCGACGCGCTGGTGCGCGGGGAGAATCCGCTGAGTGCGGCGGATTTTGTGAGTGGGCATGATGCTCCGCAGAGGATTGGACTGTCGGCGACGCAAAATCCTATCGAGTTGGTGGCGGAGTTCCTGGCCGGGGAGCGAGCTGGGGAGGTCGAGATCGTTCAGGCGGGGCAGCGGCGCGTGCTGGATCTGCAAATTGAGATCCCCACAGATGAGCTTGGGGCAGTGGCCACGCAGCCGGTGTGGGATGGGATTCATAGGCGGCTGACGGAGCTGGCGCTGGAGCATCGCTCGACGCTGGTGTTTGTGAACACGCGGCGGATGGTTGAGCGGCTCGCGTTTGCTCTGGGAGAACGACTGGGCGAGGAGAATGTCGCAGCCCATCACGGAAGTCTTTCGCGCAAGTTGCGGCACGAGGCGGAGCGCAGGCTGAAGGCGGGCGAGATTCGAATTCTGGTGGCTACGGCTTCACTGGAACTGGGCATCGATATCGGGACGGTTGATCTCGTATGCCAGATCAATACTCCGCGGGCGATTGCGACGGCGATGCAGCGTGTGGGCCGTGCGGGGCACTGGCGTGGAGCGATTCCGAAGGGAAGAATTTTCGCGACGACGCGCGATGACCTGATGGAAAATGCGGCGCTGATCTGCGCGATGCGCAGCGGCGTGCTGGACCGGCTAGAGATTCCTTCAAAACCCGCAGACGTGCTGATGCAGCAGATTGTGGCTGCGTGCGCGGCCGAGCCGTGGGAAGAGCGGCAGCTCTTTGAGCTGTTTCGGCGTGCGCACCCGTATCGCGATCTGACGTGGGACGAATTCGAAGAGGTGCTGTGCCTGCTGACGGACGGGATCGAATCGAGCCGGGGCCGGTATGGGGCTTATCTGCTGCGCGACCGCGTGCATGGGCGCATCCAGGCGAGGCGCGGTGCGCGGCTGGTGGCGGTGACGAATGGCGGGACCATTCCCGAGACGTCGCTGTTTCCGGTGATTGTGCAGCCGGAGGGCGTGCAGATTGCGACGCTGGATGAGGACTTTGCCGTGGAGTCGATGGCGGGGGACATCATTCTGCTGGGGAATACGAGCTGGAGGGTTCAGCGGGTTGAGGCGAAGAGCGGCCGGGTGCTGGTGGAGGATGCGCATGGTCAGCCGCCGTCGGTGCCGTTCTGGACGGGTGAGGCCCCGCAGCGGACGCGCGAGCTGTCCGAGTTTGTGTCGGGGCTACGCGAAAAGATCGATGTCCGCACGAAGGATGTGCTGCCGGGATATGTCAGCCAGACGAATCCGCAGGTTGCCGGGACGGTGGCGTGGCTGAAGCGGGAGTGTGCGGTTGACGATGCAGCTGCGGAACAGATGATCGGCTACGTCGTCGCGGGGCGGGCAGTGCTGGGCACGGTTCCATCTGTAACTACAATTGTTGCAGAACGATTTTTTGACGAAGGCGGCGGGATGCAGCTGATTC
Organism: uncultured Acidobacteriaceae bacterium; assembly: GCA_963724375.1. Lineage (GTDB taxonomy): Bacteria > Acidobacteriota > Terriglobia > Terriglobales > Acidobacteriaceae > Silvibacterium. The sequence continues at coordinate 89,222 of CAVRUM010000014.1, read as the reverse complement.
TGCATGCGCCGTTTGGCGGGCGGATCAACAAGGCGTGGGGGCTGGCGCTGCGCAAGCGTTTCTGCAGGGGGTTCAACTTTGAGCTGCAGGCTGCGGCAACGGATAACGGGCTAAATATCTCGCTGGCCGAGCAGCACAGCTTTCCGTTGAGCGATGTCTTTCAGTTCCTGACGATGCAGACAGTGACTGAGTTGCTGGAACAGGCGTCGCTGGCTTCTCCCATCTTCAAGTCGCGTTGGCGGTGGAATGCAAACCGGAGTTTACAACTGTTACGGTTTCACAAAGGAAAGAAGGTTGCGCCGCAGATCCAGCGGACGCGGTCGGACGATTTGCTGGCCAGCGTTTTTCCGCAGGTGGCGGCATGCCAGGAGAATGTCGAGGGCGATATCGAGATTCCGGATCATCCCCTGGTGCGCGAGGTGATGAAGGACGTGCTCGGCGAGGCGATGGATCTCCAGGGATTGAAAAACGTACTCGCAGCGATGGATGACGGCCGCATCCGATGCGTGGCAGTGGATACGACGACGCCTTCTGTGTTTGCGCATGAGCTGCTGAATGCGAATCCCTATGCGTATCTGGATGATGCACCGCTCGAAGAGCGGCGGGCGCGCGCGGTGGCAATGCGGGGTATGGTTCCGGACAAGGAGTTGGGCGAGGCGGGGCGACTTTCTCCGGAGGCGATTGGGGAGATTCGCAAGCAGATATGGCCGGACCTGCGGGATGAGCATGAGTTTCATGACCTGCTGTGTTCGCTGGTGATTGTTCCTGCAGAGATCGCGGCTGACGAGCGGGCAGCGCAGTGGGGCGAATGGTATGCGCGGCTGGAGCGGCAGGGTCGCGTGACGACGCCGTCGGGGGGCGCGCGCGCATATTTTGCTGCCGCGGAGTGCGTCGAGGATTTGCGGCTGTTGTGGCCCGGGATGGAGTTCGCCGGAGCGGTGGCGGCGATTCCGGCGAGTCATGCGAATGCCGAGGATGTTTTGCGTAAAGCGGTGCAGGGATGGATGGCGCTGCTGGGTCCAGTGACGTCGCGAGGGCTGGGCGAACAGCTGGGCGTGTCAGCGAGGGACGTGTGGAAGCAGATGCTGCGGCTGGAGATGTCGGGGACGATTCTGCGCGGGTGCTTCGAGGTTGCACCGGGCGCGAGCGCGACTGCCGATGAGGATGTGGAGTGGTGCGAGCGGCGATTGCTGCAGCGCATTCACAAGCGGACGCTGCATACGCTGCGCAAGCAGGTTGAGCCGGTGACGCCGGCGGTCTACATGCGGTTTGTGCTGGAGTGGCAGCACCTGGGCGCGCAGCGGCAGTTGACAGGCGAACAGGGACTGCTGGAAGCGATTCGCGGGCTCGAAGGGTTTGAGGCTCCGGCGGTCGAGTGGGAGCGGTCGCTGCTGCGGCAGAGGGTGGCGAATTACGATCCGCGCTGGCTGGATGCACTGACGCTGACGGGAGTGGTTGGATGGGGGCGGATTTCGGCGCATCCGGCGTTCGGCTCGATTGATAGCGGCGGACCGAAGCGGATTATTCCGACGGGGATGGCTCCGATTACGTTTTTTCTGCGCGAAGAGGCTCTGTGGATGGATTTGTGCCTGTCACAGCGACAAATTCCGGAACCGATTCTGACGGCGTGCTTCAGCGAGGCGGCAAACCGGCTGCGGTCGAGGCTGAGTGAGCGGGGAGCGATGTTTCCGGGAGATATTACGCGTGGGCTGGGGGTTCCCGGTGAAGAGGTCAGGCTGGGTCTTTGGGAGCTGGTTGCGGCAGGGCTGGCGACGGCGGACGGCTTCGACAGCCTGCGGGTGCTGGTCGATCCGAAGCGGAAGCAGATGTTTGCGGTTCCGGCTCGGGTGAAGCCTGCGGCGTATCCTCGTAATGCGGCGGGGCGGTGGAGCATGCTGGGCGCGGCCACGGTTGCGAACGAGACGGCCGGTGCGGCTGCTGCGCGGCGCGAGGCGCAGGTGGAGTCGGCTTGCATGGTGCTGTTGCGTCGATATGGCGTCGTCTTCTACGACCTGATGGCGCGCGAGACGGCGATGCCGCGCTGGCGGGAACTGCTGGGGATGTTCCGGCGGCTGGAGGCGCGGGGGACGGTGCGCGGCGGAAGGTTTGTGTCGGGATTTGGCGGCGAGCAGTTCGCGCTGCCGGAGGCGCTGGAGTCTCTGCGCGAGGTTCGGAATAAGAAGGCGGAGTTGATGCCGGTAACGTATGCGGCTGCCGATCCGATGAACCTGGTGGGGATTGTGATTTCGGGAGAGCGGGAAGCGAGCGTGCCGGGAAGGACTGTGATGTATCCGGCTCCGGCCGTGACAGAAGAATCCGCAGCGGCTGAAGAGGCGGCTGTTTCGCAAGATCTGTTCACGTTCGAGCCTGCGCGGCTTGAGGGCGGCACGCTTGCCTGAGGACGCACCGCAATTGATCGAGGGTGAGGATTACTACATGGATGGTCCTTACCTGGTTTTCACGGAGGGGTATCACCGCAGGCGGGGGTACTGCTGCAACTCGGGGTGCAGGCATTGTCCGTGGAGGGAAACAGGGGGATTAGGGAACAAGGATCAGGGAACAGGGATGTCATCGTGATTCGATGAATGACCCGCCCCGGGCTGTATGCAAGAGCGGGGCCGCCAGGGCGTTAGTGCTCTTCGATGATGGCCAGATCCCACGGTTGGAGAGTGAGCTGATCGGAGGAGGCGACGGATTTTCCGGTGAGCAAGTCGGAGCCGGCGGCATGCGTGTATGCGAAGGTCTGCGGATTACCGGAATAGTTCAGGTAATAGTGAAGATTCTTTCCGGAGGCACTGACGCCGTCTTTTTCGCGGACGGGCGCGGGGAGTTGCTGGGCGGGTCCGGTGAGGCCGGCCTGTTTGAGAACGTTGAGGACGACGGCTTTTTGCAGAGTGTTTGACAGGAATGTTCCCTCGTAGGTCAGAGTGCCGGAGCCGTATTGGTTTTCGGTGATGGCGGGCCAGCGGTCGTAGAAGGGATGGTCGTAGGTGGCGAGAACCTTCGCGTGTTCCGGCATGAGGAATTCAGCCCAGTACATGACCTGGTTGTCGTCTCCGACGTGGAAGGGATCACCCTTGAGTGCGAGCGGCTTCTCGAGGTTGGAGAACTCCTGATAGCTGAAACCGGCGGCTTCGCGAAGCGGACCGGGCGCGCGCACCCAGCGGATGGCGTTGTTCTCGTTGGTGAATCCGCTCTTGAAGGTCATTACGACATGGCCACCCTGTTTGACGTAGTCGGAGATCTTCTGAAGCAGGGCGTCGTCGGCGACGTAGAGCGCGGGGACGATCAGGACCTTGTAGCGGGAGAAGTCGGGATCTTCGGGGAAGACGAAGTCGCAACCCACGTTCGCGTTGTAGAGCACGTGATGGAACTGGCGGACGAGGCCGACGTAATCGGCGGTGGCGATGTCGGAGTGCCAGGCTACGGGAGGCTGGTGCGCGAAGGGCATGGCGTTGAGGCCGTTCCAGGAATCGATGCTGTAAAGGATTGCTACCTGGTTGGTGATCTTCATGTTCGCGAGCTGCGGGCCGAGCTTTTGGAGCTCGTGAGCAGTGCGGGAGACTTCGGTGTAGACGCGGTTGGGCTCGAAGTCGTGGCCGAGGACGCCCTTCCAGTAGACCTCCTGTCCTGACGGGATCGAAGACCAGTGCCAGTACTCGACCATATTGGCTCCGCTGGAGATATGGGTGTAGACGTCGAGGCGAATCTGGCCGTCGTAGGGCGGGTATTGGAAGCTGGAATCCCAGCCGATGGTCTGCGCGTTGGTTTCGGTCACGAGGTAGTTCTGGTGTCGGAGCGAGCGGATGTAGTCGCCGACGAGGGCCTGGGCTGCGCCGTCCATGTGGTCTTGGGTGCCGTGATAGGGATTGGCGCCAGAGACGTCGAGGTACTTGGCGATCTCGAATTCGTTGACGTCGGTGTGCATGGCTCCGGCGAAGTCCTGCATGACGAACTGGTCGGGGCGGCGATATTCGCGGACGAGCGCGGCCTGCCAGGCGAGGAAATCGGTGACCCGCATCTGCTGCCAGCGTGACCACTCTAGTTTGTATCCGGTGCTGATGGTGCTGTCGCGGGTGGGCATGTTCTCCCAGCCGTTCACGTCTTCGCCCCAGTAATTGAGTCCCCAGGCTTTGTTGAGGGCGTCTGTCGTGCCGAATTTTTTCTTGAGGTGATTGACGAAGCCAACGAAGACATCGTTGTTAGAGGCGTCGTAGGAGTGGGTCTCGTTGTCGATCTGCCAGCCAATGACGGTGGGGTTGTTGCGGTAGTGCTCCACCATGTTGCGAATGAGGCGCTGGGCGTAATAGCGATAGACCGGGCTGTCGATGTCCATGTTCTGGCGCATGCCGTAGAAGGTCTCAGCCCCGCCGAGGGGGCGGGCGAGAACTTCGGGATGCTCATGATAGAGCCAGGTGGGGATGGAATAGGTGGGCGTACCCATGATGACCTTGATCCCGGCCTTGGTCATTGCGTCAACGACGCGGTCCATCCAGGCGTACTCGAAGTGGCCGTCCTCGGGCTCCCATAGGCTCCAGGTAGACTCACCCATGCGCACGACGGTGATCCCGGCCTGCTGCATGAGGGCGACGTCTTTGTCTAGGCGCTCATATGGGTTGTACTCGTTGTAATACGCGGCTCCGTAAAGAATAGTAGAAAATTGGGGCGGCCGGGCCGCGGGCGGAGCAGGTGATTGCGCGGAGGCTGAGAACGGAATGATGCAGGATACGGAAGCGGCCAAAAGCCTTTTGAGTAAACGTTTCACGGTTGTTCCTTATAAGAAGGGCAGAGATATTTTGCCGGATGGCCACGGGGCCTGTCACTCCCAGGACCCGCGGCTGGTGATCAATGTTTGTTTAGATCTGACATACTGAGGCCAGCGATGGCAAGGCTGGCCAATAACGTGAGGATAGATGCCAGGAACCAGCGAAGAGTGATGTCATACTCATTTTCGTCGTCGTCCTTGACCTGGAGCGATCTCCAAAGTGAAAAGAACTGAAGCAGGATAGATGCAGCCATCAGGACGGTAGCGATGATCGCTGGAAGAGTCCAATCCCCGGGCAGCTCGAAGTCCCAGTAGCGAAAAAAGAGAAGCGAGAAGCCAATGAGAACTGTGATGGCGGTGATGATCCCCTGCCGGAATCCAGCGGGGAGCGGAACGCGCTGGCGAGGCGGCTCTTTCGTCATGATCCTCCTGCAAGTCCGGTCTGTCTTCGTTGTACTTTATTGGGTTAGATTGGCAACAGCATGTGCCATGAGGGGCGAATGAAGAATACAACGAATGTTCTGTTGCTGGTGATCGCGATCGCGCTTGTAGCAATGGCAGTTGGGCCGCTGATGAAGCCGCGTCCTGCACAGGCGCAGGTGATGGCGGACTATCCGCTGTACTTCGAGCCGGGGGTGTATCTTTTGCGCGCGCCGGATGGCACAAGCCAAATCTATGGGAAGATGGCGGTGGACCTGCGCACAGGCAAGATCTGGGGTTTCCCGACTTACGGGCAGCAGCCGTATCCGGTGGATATTTCCACGACCAAGCCGGTCACCTCGAAGCCGATTTTGTTGGGCCGGTTTGCGCTCGAGGATACGGACCGCTAGAGGCGCTTCTCTCGTGAGACTTCGCCGCTTCCCAGGTATGACCCTGTGAATAGCGATGTTGGGAAGGCGCAGTCCGCACCGCGGCTCGAATCCGGCAGTTCCGTTGATTCGGGTAACACACTCGTAATCTATTGCATTGGGATCAAATCTTGCTCTCGCTCGCTAGCCGCAATACGATAGCTACAAATGAGTAGGGTGATGGCTCCGATTTTGGAACGCACCTTTGTGGCATTGAACGCCATTGAGCTTTCGGTTCGCCCGTAATTTCAGTCGTTTCAGCTCAGAGCAATGATCGACACAACCATCTCTCATTACCGCATCCTGGAACACCTCGGGGGCGGCGGCATGGGGGTGGTTTACAAGGCCGAGGACACACGTCTCCATCGTTTCATAGCCCTGAAGTTCCTGCCCGACGACGTTGCCCACAATAGCCAGGCGATTGCCCGTTTCCGGCGAGAGGCGCAGGCGGCCTCCGCTCTGAACCATCCAAACATCTGCACCATTTACGACATCGGCGAAGAGGAAGGGTACTCGTTCATCGCCATGGAATTCCTTGACGGCGTCACATTGCGGCGCCGCATTTCCGGAAAGCCCCTGGAACTGGAGGAACTTCTCCCGATTGCCATCGACATTGCCGATGGTCTCGACGCGGCCCACAGCGAAGGGATTGTTCATCGAGACATCAAGCCGGCGAACATTTTTATTACCAAGCGGGGGCACGCCAAGATACTTGACTTCGGACTGGCGCAAGTCGCGGCGAGACGCCTGGCCGCCACGAATGCGGATACGATGCCGTACTATCCGCATGCCGAGCACCTCACGAGCCCCGGAACGATGATCGGAACCGTGGCATACATGTCGCCCGAGCAGGTGCGCGCCAAGGAACTGGATACGCGCAGCGACCTGTTTTCGTTTGGAGCGGTGCTCTACGAAATGGCTACCGGAAAGCTGCCATTCCCCGGTGAGAGTCCGGGAGAGATTTGCGGTGCCATCCTCCGGGACCAGCCGCCCCCGCCGTCAGAGTTCAACTCGCAGGTTTCTCCCGGGCTGGCGGCTGTAATCGCCAAAGCGCTGGAGAAGGACCGCCAGCTCCGGTATCAGCATGCGTCCGAAATTCGCGCCGATCTTCAGCGGCTGAAGCGTGATACGGAAAGCGGAACCGTTTCGGGGATAATCTCGAGCAGCTCGAGGATCATAGTACCCGGAAAGTTCCGATACAAGCTGGCTACCTGGATCACGGTCGCCTGCATGGCCCTCGCAGCAGCCGCGGGAGGTGTTTACTACCATTTTCGCCACTCTCGGCATTTGAGTGAGAAGGACACGGTAGTTCTCGCGGATTTCTCCAACAGCACTGGCGAGGCGGTATTTGATGACACCCTCAAGACCGCGCTGGCAGTGTCGCTGAACCAGTCGCCATTTCTGAATGTTCTACCGGAGAGCAAGGTGCAGGACATGATCAAGCTCATGGCTCGTCCGGCCAATACTCCTTTGAATCCCGAGCTCGCACGGGAGGTCTGCCTACGCGCCGGGAGCAAGGCTTACATAGCGGGCGCCATCGCCGCCCTGGGCAGCCAGTACGTGCTGGAGGTAAAGGCGGTAAATTGCCAGAACGACGATGTGCTGGCGCAAGAGCAGATTACCGCGGACGGTAAGGAAAAGGTGCTTTCCGCTCTGGGAAAAGCAGCCAGCGAACTGCGCGGGGAGTTGGGCGAATCTCTGGGCTCAGTACAGAAATACGATGCGCCACTTGCCGATGCCACGACCTCTTCGCTCGATGCGCTGAAGGCATACAGTCTCGGCGCAAAGGCTGACCCGCAAGACCCGAATATGGCCCTGCGGGATTACGAGCACGCTATCGAACTCGACCCAAACTTTGCGATGGCGTATCACCAGGTAGGCGCCTTGTATTTCAGCCTTGGGGAGTTGGAGAGGGCGCGGATCTATTACACGAAGGCCTTTGCGCTGCGCGAGCACGCCAGCGAGCGGGAGAGGCTGGAGATCACCGCCAGCTACTACGGGAGCGTGACCGGGGAGATCGAAAAGGCGATTGCCGTAAGGAAGGAGCAGATTGAGAACTATCCGCGGCTTTCGGAGTCTTACCAGGGATTGGCGACCGAATACACGTTCCTGGGCAAGTACGAGATGGCGATCGACGCCTTTCGACGGAGTATCGAGCTCGATCCGGAAAGTTCGCTCTCCTATGGACTTCTCTCCAACCTGTATATCGGAGTGCAGCGCTTCGATCGGACGCGGCAGACAATCCAGGAGGCCCAAGCCAGAAAGATTGAAAACTATCTTTTCCACAATGCTCTGTATGGTCTGGGATTTCTTGAAGGGAACTCCAGCGCCATGGCGGAGCAGTTGCAGTGGATTACTAGCCAGGCGCCGTTTGCAAATTATGGCTACTCGCTCGCGTCGGACACGCAGGCCTATCAGGGCCGTTTGAAGAATGCCCGGGATCTGACGCAAAGGGCCGTCGATCTCGCCATTCAGATGGACCTTAAGGAGAACGCGGCGGTCTGGTATGAGAATGCCGCGCTGCGGGAAGCGGTATTCGGCAATCCCGAGGAGGCCAGGCGGGAGGCGGCGAACGGACTTAAGCTGGGCCCCAAGAGCGTGGGCGGCCGCATGGAGGCGGCGCTTGCCTATGCCATCGCCGGCGACAGCACAGAGGCCGAGTCACTTGCCGAGGGTCTGAATAAGGACTTTCCTCTGGATACGCAGGTGCAGTCGCTGTGGCTGCCGACTATTCGAGCGCAAATAGCGCTCGACCGGGACAAGGCGCCCTCGGCGATTGAGGGCTTGGAGGCTGCACGGCCCATAGAGCTGGGAATCATGGCCTTCAATACCAACATCTCCTGCCTCTACGCCAACTACATCCGCGGCCAGGCGTATCTGGCCGCTGGTGAATGGGGCCTTGCTGCCGGCGAATTCCATAAGATTATTGACCACCGTACCCTGGTGTGGAACTGCTGGACCGGACCTATGGCGCAGCTGGGGCTCGCTCGCGCGGACGCTCAACAGGCCCGCGGTCCGCAGGGTGCCGAGGCCGATGCGGCTCGAACCCGCGCTCTTTCGGCGTATAAGGACTTCCTGTCTCTTTGGAACGACGCAGATTCAAACATTCCGATATTCAAGGAAGCCAAGTCCGAATACTCCAAGCTCTTATAGCGAGTTTTCGCGAAATGCATGACGCAGCCGTGCGAAGGAGAAGATGTGGAAAGCGATTCGCCACCAACGCCGCGGAAGACTGTCAAGGCCCAACCAGAACGACCGTCCACTATAGAGACCCGCATCGATCTGATTCAGGCGCTCTGCGATGCTGCCCAACTGGAACATGGCCTGTGCTGTGCCTACCTCTTCGCGGCGCTCTCTCTCAAGCGAAGTTCCGAAGAGGGAGTTCCGCAGGTGAAGCTGGCGGAGCTTCGAAACTGGGAATCGGTGCTCCTCCTTATATCCCGGCAGGAGATGGAGCATCTCGGAATTGTCTCCAACCTGCTTACGGCTGTAGGCGGCATGCCCTATCTGCAGAATCCTGTTTTTCCCGTCAAGGCCGATCGCTTTGGCGAACTGCCCGAATTGCCTCTTGAGCGATTTTCAAAGGAAACCATTCAAAGGCTGCTCAAGTTTGAGAAGCCAGAATGGGTTCACCTTCGTGACGTAATTCTCGAGCGCGTTCGGCTTGCGAAGAATTACGACGAGGCCTTGTCGATTGTTCGCAAGCAAATCTGCGCGGAGATGGAGTGGGCGGCGGGCGATCTATGGGTGCCGGACGGCGACACTTTTGTGCCCGTATTGCGCGTTACGGGGGAACTGAAGGTCTCTTATGATCCGAAAGCCGGAAAGGACATCCGGTCGCGATGGCAAACGCCTCATCCGCCGACAGGGCAGGAATTCAACGCCAGTCAGAATACGGATTCGAACATAGTGAATACCTGCGTGGAAATTCCCACCTACCGAGGCACCGAACTCACATGTGTCTGGAGATTTTTCTACGTGACATTTCGCAGCTTCGACGAAGACGACTCCCTTGCCCAGTCCATCGAATTATTGCTGACCGACCCGCGCTTGAACTCCGCTCTCGACGGATCAGCCAACCGTCCTCGCCCGGCCGTTGCGGCCGTGAGGCTCAGCACGCCGGAGTTTCGATATGCCACGATCGGGGGCTTCTACCGGCAGATCAGAAAGGGCTTCCTGCGGATGTGTTTCCAGGGTCACAAGCCCACTGGCTATGGACTTTTTACGGGTTTTCAGACCGGCAATCCGGATATAGGGATTTCCGATCGCAACGTCCACGATATCGATCTTGCTACCATCTCGGGTCTAGATTCGGCGCTGGCGGCTATCGAGCAGATCATCGAAACCGGGGAAGCATCGCTTCAGAAACACGAAGACAGCCACTATCTTCGCCTCCTCAAGCTTCAGAAGGATGTTGAGGCGGCTACAAGGCAGTCAGTCACCTTCGAGCCGGCGCGCGGGGTCGTCACCAATCCTGTCACAGTTGCTAGAGTGGGATGCACTTTGCTCACTCACCCGGATGCAGTAAGCGTTGCAGAGATATTTGATGCGGTGTACGAAATCAGCCTGCAGATGATCGCTCGCTTTTTTGCCTTTCCCGACGACAAGGTTTTAAAGGTCATGGCGTTTGGTCCGTTGATGACCATGGCCATGCGGCCGCTGGCCGAGATGCTTGGCCAACTAAATGCCGGAGACGATCCCAAACAGAAAGCGGGTCCGCCATTTCAAAGCCCGGCACGCGACATTCTGCACCCGCACAAGATAGCTGCCTGGACTGTATTCGGCGAACGGCTACAGCAGATTGCGACCAGGTGTAGCGAGGTTGAGGCGAGTCTTAAGCCTGAACACAAAGAGGCTGGGCACCGATTGACTTTTATCGGGAAGAACATCAATTACATCAGCTCGCGACTAACCACGGCGGCTGCAGAGGCAAAAAAAAGTGGCGCACCGGCTCCGGGGGCGGGGAACTGAATGCTCGAACTTTATTTTGAAGGATGGTTTCAATGCCGGCTGGCACGCGATCCCGATCCCAGCGATGAAAAGCGCGGGATCAGTGGCGCGGCGTTTGCGACGGTGTATGAGCCGGATCTCGACCGGATCATCCGGTTGAACGATCCGGTAGCGAGCCGCGCAACGTACATGCCTGAGGGCCACGAGGTGCCGCGGGTGGGGGTATCGGTAAAGTACGTCTACGTCGGCGGCCGGAGAGACGACACTCATCCTTTGCTTGGAGCTCGGGTCGACCTGCTTGACGGGCCTATGTTCGTGTCTCTCAATGGCGTTTTTTCTATGCCCGGGCAGGAGGTCATCGACCCGTTTCATCTTTCCATCTCCGGGCAGAATCTTCGCCTGAGCAGAACGGATTTATGGAATCCCCAAGAGCCGAATTTGACTATGTATGATCTCCCGGTCGATTCCCCCTTGTTGCAGCGCCGTCAGCCGGTGTCGGGTGACTCAGGCAGCGTTGATTTGCGCGAGGCCTCGGGAATCTTCGATCCTGAAGCGTACATGAAGAAGCGTATCTGCGACCTGCAGAGTGCCATCGATCAAAGAGAAGAAGCCAGGAAGACGCCGGGCGAAAGCGAGAAGGCGGACCTGGATCTTCAGATCGCGGGCCTGAGACAGCGGCTGGATGCTTTGACGATCTCCGACGAGTTGGTCCCGATTTTCGAATCGCAGATTACTTCAGAAGCGGCTCATTATCTTGATGCGCGCATATCCCAGCCGGAGATACTCCTTGCGCAGTTGCCGGAGGACATCAGAACGCAGCTCCTTGCGGGCTTCGAAAAACAGAAGATCAAGTTCTCTCCCGATGCGGTGTTTGCTGCCGGAGAGGCGGGTCCGGTTGGAGGGCCATTGAGCGAGGGTACCGCCTTCAGCGTCCGTTGGGCGATCAAGGACCCACTGCATTGGGTCAACCCTTATCTCGGGGTTCAGCCTCAGCTCGACTCGGGGCAGCTGGAGCAGATGCTTTATCTTCCAGCGGAGTTCCGCATCGAGAAAGTCCTCCAGAGGGGAAGTGCGTATGCTATCATCGCGTTCCAGAAATTGGAGGTGTGGCAGAGCAAGGTCTTCAAGATCCTGTTAGGTACGCGTGTGACGTACCAATTCGATGTACGAGGTCCCGTACAGGTAGAAGGTACGGTTGGATTGCCGGTTGCAGATGATTTGCCTTGGCCGGTGTCTTTTTGGGTCGGTGCGTGGGATAACGACGCACTGTCCGGCTACATGAAGGGCTGCCTCCAAATACCTCTTACGCGTGGCGGATCCGCCGAAGGCGCTAATCGCGCCGGCTCGACCTTATGATGCCGCTGCATCCATGAGATTGCTTAAAGAGGTGTTGTGATGGCGGACAAGCTGAAGAATTTTCTCTCGGAATTAGCGGTAGATCCCAAAAAGCTTTCAAGCTACCTGGAAAACCCGGATGCCACGATGAATGCTGCGGGGCTGGATCCGGACGATTGCGCTGCGCTTAAAAGCGGAGACCCATCGAAAGTTTACGCCAGCCTTTCCGGACAATCCGTTGCCCCTGCCGCACCGTCGCCGGCGAATCTGATCTGGGCACAGCAGCCTCATGCCAATCTGATCTGGGCGTCACAGCCGAACGCCGGGAGTTCTCCTGCTACCCTGATCTGGGCACAAAGCCCCGCCGCACAGACAATCTGGGCAGCGAACCCTGCTTTTCTAATCTGGGCGCCAAACCCTGCTGCGCAGGCGGTCAATCCTGCTGCCTTGATCTGGGCGCAGAGCCCTGCCCCGCCTGCCAATCCAGCCGCTTTGATCTGGGCGCAGAACGCTGCCGCTCCGGCGGCCAATCCCGCTGCCCTGATCTGGGCACAGCAGCCTCAGGCAAATCTGATCTGGGCGCAACAACCCCATGCCGCTTTGATTTGGGCGCAGAACCCTGCCGCACCGGCGGCCAATCCCGCTGCCCTGATCTGGGCACAGCAGCCTCAGGCAAATCTGATCTGGGCCGCAAACCCTGCCGCACCGTCGGCTAATCCCGCTGCTCTGATCTGGGCACAGCAGCCTCAGGCAAATCTGATCTGGGCCCCCCAGTCGCAAGCAAATCTCATCTGGGCCGCGAACCCTGCCGCTTTGATCTGGGCGCCGAGTCATCCTGTGCAACCTTCTGAACCCACTCAGCCCAGTGGGCAACCTTCACAACCAGAGAATCCGACCGGAGGAAAGACTTAGTGCCGCAGATGAAAGGCAGTCTCATCGTTGTAGGCACAGGGATACGGAGCGTTGGCCAGCTGACAACCGAGTCGATTGCCTGGATAGAACGAGCGGACAAAGTCTTCTATATAGTCTCGGAACCGATTGCTGAATCGCTGATCCAGCGACTGAATTCCACTGCGGAATCCTTGCAGAAGCTTTATGTTCAAGGCAAGCCTCGCCTGGAGACTTATAAAGATATCACCGACACCATCCTGACGTCGGTGCGAGCGGGAAACCGCACCTGCGCCGCCTTCTACGGGCATCCGGGCGTGTTTGTGCTGCCGTCGCATGAGGCTGTTCGTCAGGCTCGAAGCGAAGGCTACGTAGCCCGGATGCTGCCCGGGATTTCCGCTGAGGACTGCCTCTTCGCTGATCTCGGCGTCGATCCGGCGTCAAGCGGATGTCAAGCCTATGAGGCGACCGACTTTGTGATGCACCATCGCCAGCTCGATCCTTCCTGCTCTGTCATTCTCTGGCAAATCGGGGTAGTCGGCGAATGGACCTATCAACAGACAGGCTATAGAAATTCAGGGTTCCCCCTTCTGATAGAGAAACTGACCCGCTACTACCGACCTGACCATGGTGTATTCGTTTATGAAGCGGCTGTCCTTCCCGAGTGTGAGCCCACAATCAGGCCAGCGCCACTGTGCCATCTGCTTTACGTGCCTCTTTCGTCCGCGTCAACCCTATATATTCCCCCAGCGCATGCGGCGATACCCGACAGAGAAATGTACCAGCGGCTCGGATTAGCGCTATAGCTCCGTCAGGGCCCGGCTTGACCACTGAAAGCCAGATCCTGCAGAGCTACGGCACGTCAAGCACAGATCAGGCCGGGAGTGCCAGCGCGAGACAGGGTTGCGTCGTGCTCATCAGAAGCTCCGAATGGAACACCTTCGCTACGTTGGCTAAGCGAAGGCATCGCATTCCATCCCAAAGCTCACAGTTCGATGGACGCCGCCAGCGTTACTCTGGCCGAGTGAATAGTCAGCTCAGCCACTACCATACGAACATGCGGGCGCCGCTTCCGGCGTAGCGCACTCTTCCCGCCTGCGCGGAGTAGCCGTGAACCGGAATCGCGCTCTCGTGAACTGCGCAGCTCAGAATCGTTTCCGCACCATTGAGTTCTTCAACATTGGCTGCCTGGTGGCGGTTCATGATTTCGGCGGATTTTTCAACCAGCTCGATGGAGCCAGTGGCAAAGGCCAAAACGCCTCCGTCGCGAACTCCTTGCACATAGGCCTGTGCCTCTGGTTCGGTCGCTCCCATGGCCTTGAGATCCTGTACCAATTGCGCGCAAAAATCTACTTCCGGAGTGCTCAGAACTCCCGTGACGTGCATGTAACGCGGCTCGGCGAGAACGCGCAAATCCTTCGCCTCGAATCCAGCGGCCTTAAGGTCATTGACCGTCTCTTCAGCCTGGGTTGAATTCTTGAATAGACCAACTGCCGTGTGCGTCATACGGCACCTCCCTGGTGCTTCATTGCGGGCGGTTGTATGAAGTCGCCCGCACTAGGGAAACTCTAGCTCCGGGTGAGAGATTTAGATGTGATCCGCATCACGGTACAGCGTCATTCCTGCCGTTTCAGGTTCGAGCCACTCGGCGATCTCGGACAGCGCTGCTTCGAGGAGTTCGTTGAGGGCCGCGGCGACGCTTGGAGACAGCGCAACGCCCCAATCGGTCGATTCAGGCTGTACTCCGAGCAGGACGACTTCGGACGGCGCTTCGCCAAGCAATCGCAGTGCATTCACGAGATCGCTGAACCCGAGCAAATGCACGCTCTTTCCAGCGGGAAGTGAGTTCAGATCTCGATTGGCAAAACGGTAGAGAGTGCCTGGCGGCCCTCCGAACTCAACAGCATCGACGGCAAGCACATGAGTCATCCCTTCGAGGCGCGGCAGCAGATCAAGCCCCAGCGTGCCGCCTTCGATGACCTCAACGCCACGGGGGAGCCGGTCGATCTCAAGCAATCTGCGAATGGCATGAATGCCCACACCATCGTCGGTGCGCATCAGATTTCCGAGGCCGAGAGCAGCGATATTTGGACTGGCATCCATGCTCATTGTTTGCCCCGGGCAATCGAAGTACCTTTCTCCTTGAGCAGACTCCTTGGGACAAACTTCCAGCCGCTGAAGATGCTCTCCATCAAGCCATTCTTCTGTTCCATTGAGACGAGGACCGCGCTGTAAACGTGATGTATGATGAAGGCCATGAAGCAGAACATGATGAAGTAATGGATGGTGCGGATGTATTGGATGTCGACGATGCGCGGGATCCAGCCGACGATCAGCCGTAGAAAATGGCTTCCGCTCACAACGCTGTAAAGCACCAAGCCGGTCACGCACTCGATGATAAGTAGGAGGACGATCACCATGTAGGAGGCGGTCGCCAGCGAGTTATGGCCGATTTCCGGCTCCGGCTCGCGGCGCTGGTAGGTGTAATAGAGCAGCATGCTGCGAATGCTGGCCCATTGGGCTTTCGTGAGGGGAACCCAGGCGCGCCAGCGAGCCCATTGATTGCCCATGAAGAACCAGTAAATTCGCAGCAGGAGCACGGAGATCAGGATGAACCCGAACACCTCATGTACGAAGCGCATGGTCCCCATCACCCACGCTGTAGGGCTTGTTGCTACGATAAATGGGCGGTGCATGTAAAAGCCGGTTACCGTGAGAACGACCAGCGAAAGCACCATGATCCAATGGAAAATGCGGACCGGCCATTCCCACACATAGACCGCTAAGATCTTGGGATCCCGGACCGGGGCAGCTCCCTGGACCGGAGGCTTGGTGAGCGTTGCCATGCGCGCCTCCTAAATGGCCGGAACCGTCCGGCGATATCTGCTCCCCGAAGCATCGACGACGTGAACGGCGCACGCCAAGCAGGGATCGAACGAGTGCACCGTGCGCAGAACCTCGAGCGGTCTGGACGGATCGGCGATCGGTGTTCCGTGCAGTGCGGCTTCATAAGCGCCGCGGTTTCCATGGGCGTCACGGGGACCGGCATTCCAGGTTGACGGAACGACAGCCTGATAGTTCACGATTTTCTTGTTCTCGATCTCCACCCAGTGGCCGAGTGACCCACGAGGCGCCTCCTCAAGTCCGAAGCCCTGGCATGATTTGGGCCAGCTGTCCGGGTTCCACAGGCTGTTGTCGTGGATGCGAAGGTTCCCGTGACCCATGTTGTCGTGTAGCTGCTGGATCCAGCCGGCAAGATTGTCCGCCATGAAGTCAGCCTCGATAGCTCGTGCGGCGATGCGGCCCATAGTGGAGAACAAGGCGGACGGAGGCAGTTTCAGCTCCGTCAGAGTTCCATCAACCCGCTTCTTGATGTCCTGGTTTCCGGAAGCATAAGCAATGAGTGTTCTCGCCAGCGGTCCCACTTCCATCGGCTTGTCATCGTAACGCGGCGACTTCAGCCACGAATACTTCTCCTCCACATTGAGGAATTCATATGGCGGCTTTGGTCCGGAGTATTTCGGCTTCGTCTCGCCCTGCGCGGGAGGTTTCCCGATCTGGTCGCCGTCCGAATACTCGTACCAGGAATGTGTCACGTACTCGGTCACATTCTTCGGATCGAGCGGGTGTACATTCGACAGGTCGCGGTTCAGAATGATGCCACGCGGAATGACAAAACCGGCGGGATCCTTGACGCTGCCATTCGGATAGTCTCCGTACGCCATGAAGTTGCCCAGGCCTTCGCCATACTTGAACCAATCGGGATAGAAAGCGGCCACCGCCTTTACATCAGGTAGATAAACCTGGCGGACGAAGGTCTGGGCGTTGGTTAGCAGCTGGTTCATCAGGGTAATGCTGACCGGATTGATCGCCGACTCGGTCTCATTGGCATCGATGGCCGATGCCATGCCGCCGACAAGGTAGGTTTGAGGGTGAGGATTTTTACCGCCCAGAACCGCATGGATGCGAATGAACTCGCGCTGCAGCTCCAGGGCTTCGATATAGTGAGCGACCGCGAGAAGGTTGACCTCCGGTGGCAGACGATAAGCCGGGTGACCCCAATCTCCGCTGCTGAAGAGGCTCAACTGGCCGCTGGCCACGAGAGTTTTGACACGGTCCTGCACGGCTTTAAAGTAGACGGTGCTCGATTTTGGCCATTCAGAGATGGACTGCGCGATCTGCGACGTTTTCGCCGGATCGGCCTTGAGCGCCAGGGTCACGTCAACCCAGTCCAGCGCGTGGAGGTGGTAGAAGTGGATGATGTGGTCCTGCACATTCTGCGTGCCGGCAATGATGCTGCGGATCAGGCGCGCGTTATCCGGAACCTCGATGCCTAGCGCGTCTTCGACGGCCCGCACCGAGGCTAGCGCGTGGACGGTCGTGCAGACGCCGCAGATGCGCTGGGCCCAGATCCACGCTTCACGCGGATCGCGTCCGCGCAAGATCAGTTCAATGCCTCGGAACATGGTGCCGGAGCTCCATGCATCCTTGACCTGACCACCGTCCACCTCGGCTTCGATCCGGAGGTGGCCCTCGATTCGAGTTACGGGATCAATCACAATGCGCGCCACTTACTTTTCCTCCGTAACCTTCTCGGGAACTTGTGCTTCTTTCGTTTCGGCCGCCGAATGCATGTGACTGCGAACCGCGTGGCCGATGCCATGTGCAGCAGTCGCGGCGGCAACGGCTCCAACGACGGTCCATCCGATTTCACCGGCGGTGATGTCGACTCCGAAACCGGCCGGACGAGGAAGGCGGTCGTAGAATGGCGACTTCGTGTCCCAGAATCGCGGTGAAGCGCAGGCGATGCACCCGTGCCCGCTCTTTACCGGCCAGCTTGTGCCGTTGTTCCAGCGGACTGTGGGGCAGTTATAAGTCGCCTGCGGGCCCTTGCAGCCCATTTTGTAGAGGCACCAGCCTTTGCGATGCCCCTCGTCACCCCACTCCTGCACGTAGCGTCCGGCGTCGTAGTGCGCCCGGCGCTCGCACTGGTCGTGGATGATCTGTCCATAGGCAAACAGCGGCCGATTGTAGGGATCGAGCGCTGGCATCTCGCCGAATGTCAGATAGTGAACCAGCACCGCGGCAGTGTTGGCGGAGTTGTGCGGGCAGCCGCCAAGATTGACCACCTGGATGCCAGGAACGGCCTCCTGCACACCTAACGCGCCAGTCGGATTTGGATTCGCCTTGACCAGGCCGCCGTCCCACGCGCACGCGCCGACTGCGATAGTAGCTGCGGCATTGGTGCAAACCTCCTGCGCGATGTCGAGGGCTGTGCGTCCCGCGATGGTGCAGTACACTCCGCCGTCCGCCGTCGGGATTGCCCCCTCGACCACGCACAGGTACTTCCCCTTCTCTTCGCGGACAACGCGCTCAAGGGCCTTTTCCGCCGCATGACCGTATCCGGCCATGATGGTCTCGTGGTACTCCCAGGAGATGGTCTCGAGGACTACATCTTCCACCGTCGGATGGGCCGAGCGAAGCATCGACTCGGTGTTGCCGGCGCAGTCCTGGAATTCCAGCCACACTAGAATGGGCTTTCTGCGCTGCGTTAAGGCCTGCGCGACTGCGCGGGCGTAACTCGAAGGTAAGGCGAGGGTTGCAGTCATGGTGGCGCAGTATTCGAAGAATTTGCGCCGCGAGATGCCTCTCTTGCGGCATGCCTGGTAGACCGATTCCTCGGCAGGAATGATCATGGACTCTTCCTCCTGCGACCCGAAGCGAGTTAGCAAGAAGGCTAATTTTCTAAGGCGGTGACGGGATGTGATCGAGGTCACACCACTTGGGGCTGCCGACTTACTGGCTAATCACGGCACTTGGCGACGATTAAGGTGACATCGTCGTGCTGCTCGTGTGGGCTGAAGCTCTGAATATCGGCGACAACGGCCGATATGATTTCCGAGGCCGGCTGCTGGCGATGACATCTGAGCGACTCGACAAGGCGATCCTCGCCGAACTCCTCCCCATCGGGATTGAAGGACTCCGTTACGCCGTCGGTGTAAAGGGCCAGCACGTCGCCGGGTGAAAGGGGACATTCCACTGTCTCACTTTCCCAGTCCCGAAATAGGCCTAATACTGTGCCGGTCGAGTGTAGCCGCTCTACGGAGTTGTCCCCGCGCAGAATCAGGCCGCAAAGATGTCCGCAGTTTGTATAGCGAAGCCGCCGCGCGACGCCGTCGTATTCGGCGAAGAAGACCGTCGCGTACGCGCTGTCCACGCTGTTTTCATAAAAGAGCCGGTTCACCGATTGCAGGAAGGCCTTGTGTTCGTCGCGCGCCAGGTTGAACTGGCTCCGCAGATTTGCCTGCAAGTTTGCCATCAGGAGCGCTCCGGCGATGCCTTTGCCGGCGATATCGCCCACGATCAGGCCGATTCGCTCCGGACCCAGGCAGAGAAAATCGTAGTAGTCGCCACCCACATGCCGTGCCTGAATACAGACTCCCGCGTAGTCGAGAGTCTTCATGAGTGGAAGGCTCTGAGGAAAGAGCCGCGCCTGGACCTGTTTTGCAATCTCGAGTTCCTGCGCTGCCCGACGCTCGGCCTCCAGTCGTTCCTCAGCTGCTCGGCGTTGTGATTCTATTTCGCGGCTCATTTCGTCGGAGGCGATGAGCTCGAACGTGTTCCCGTCCGGGTCCATGAAGCGGGCGAAGGTCCCACCCCACAACTGCGCCTGGGGAGGATTCTCGAAGCGCACACCCCGGCCGCGCCAGAGTTCATAGGTCGCATTGATGTCTTCGGCGATGAATCCGATGTGCGTGTTGCGCCCGATCTGCTTGAAGTTCTCGGAGCCGCGCTTGGGAGCGATGAGCGCGAGAATGGTGCTTCCGTCGGGGGGGGCGATTGCCACCCAGCGGCCGAACTCGAAGCGGGCGTCGGCGACTACATTGAATCCGAGCTGATCGACGTAGAAATTCAGGCTGAGGTCGTGGTCTCGAACGTAAACGTTCGACTTGAAGATCCGCAGATAGTGTGACGGCCGCGCAGTAGTTTCACTTGGTGAATTATTCGTCAGAGTGCCGGATTCCGGACTCAAGTTGACCTCCGTGAACACAGATACGCCTATCGGTCGGGTCGTTCTATCGCCACTAGTCTAATCGGAGCATAAGATGGTGCCGATGGCCGTCCGCAAGATTATCCACATCGACATGGACGCATTCTATGCCTCTGTCGAGCAGCGGGATGATCCCGGGATTCGGGGTAAGCCGGTCGTTGTCGCATGGCGCGGCACCCGCTCGGTCGTATGCGCAGCCTCGTACGAGGCGCGAACATTTGGAGTGCGCTCGGCGATGCCGGCCATGCGCGCCGAACGCCTCTGCCCCGCAGCTATCTTCATCCCGCCAGACTTCACTCGCTACCGCGCGGTCTCGCGCAGCGTACGGGAGATCTTTAAGCGCCACACCGACCTGATTGAACCTTTGTCGCTAGACGAGGCATATCTCGACGCGACCGACAACAAGGGCGGGCTACCCACGGCGACTCGGGTGGCGCGCGCGATTCGCGAGCAGATCCGCGAAGAGCTGCATCTGACGGCCTCTGCCGGCGTTGCTCCGAACAAATTTCTTGCCAAGATCGCCTCCGACTGGCGCAAGCCAGATGGCCTCTTTGTCATCCAGCCCGATGAGGTTGAGGCATTCCTTACGCCTCTTCCGGTCGGGCGCATTCCCGGAGTGGGTAAGGTGACGGAGAGGCACCTCGCGGAGCTTGGTATCAAGACTGTGGGAGACCTGCGCGGAGTGGAGCTGCGGATTCTGGAAAGCCATTTCGGCCGCTATGGCATTCGGTTATCGGAGCTTTCCCGCGGCATCGACGACAACCCTGTGGTGCCCGACCGGCCTACGAAATCGATCTCCGCCGAAGACACCTTTCCGCAGGATATGCCACTCGCGGAGACGGAACCGATGATCCGCCTCCTCGCCAAACGCGTTTGGTCCTCCTCGGGGAAGGAGTCGCGAGTTGCACGTACTGTGGTGTTAAAACTCAAAACCAAGGAGTTCGACATCCTGACGCGTAGCCTCACGCCCGTTCATCCGCCGTCATCATGCGACGAGCTGACCGCGATTGCCTTGTCCTTGCTCGACCGCGTGGGCCTCGGCGCCGAGCGCCGCTACAGGCTCGTTGGCGTAGGCCTGCACAACTTTCGCGAGCCGGAAGAGGCTCCAGTTCAGCCTGAGCTCTTTGAGTAAGACATATCGAGTAAGGTGATACCCGATGCCCGAGCTGCCTGACATCTCCGCTTACATCAGCGCACTTGAGCGGCGCATTGTCGGCCAGCCGCTCGAGCAGGTTCGCATCGCCGGCGCTTTTCTGTTGCGCACCGCGCAGCCGCCCATCGAGAGCGCTGAAGACCATGTAGTGCGCGAACTGCGCCGCATCGGCAAGCGCATCGCCATCGGGCTCGACAATGATCTCTGGCTGGTGCTTCACCTCATGATCGCGGGACGGCTGCACTGGAAGCCCCCGGGCGCGAAGCTGGCAGGGCGGAATAATCTTGCTGCGTTCGATTTTCCCGACGGGTCTTTGTTGCTGACCGAAGCCGGCACCAAGCGCCGCGCATCGCTGCACGTCTTCAGCGGCGAAGAAACTCTACGTTCGGTCGATCCGGGTGGCATCGAGGTTTTTGAATCCGATCTCGAAGCATTCCGCACTGCGCTCACGGCTGAGAACCGCACGCTGAAGCGTGCCCTCACCGATCCGCGCATCGTGAGCGGCATCGGCAATGCCTATTCTGACGAGATTCTGCACGCGGCGGAGCTGTCTCCGATTGCGCTGACGCACAAGCTAAAGCCCGAAGAGTGGGAGCGGCTGTACAAAGCCACGCGAGAAACGATGCAGCTCTGGATCGACCGGCTGATCGACGAAGCGAAGGCCGGGTTTCCCGAGAAAGTCACAGCTTTTCGGAAGGACATGGCCGTGCATGGACGCTACGGCCTGCCTTGCCCGAGCTGCGGAGAAGAGATCCAGCGCATTTGCTACGCCGACAACGAAACCAACTACTGCGCTCGATGCCAGACCGGCGGAAAAGTTCTCGCCGACCGCAGCCTCTCGCGTCTGCTCGGCGCAGACTGGCCGCGAACCCTTGACGAGCTGGAGGCGCTGAAGCGGCGATGATCCGCTAATTCAGTGCAATCTCTTGCAACGCCACCGGCCTTGTGATATCTAATTGAGTATTCAAGTTTGCTCTTAGGAGCGAGCCTGAATTTCATGAAGAGTGGCTGAGGGACGGGCCCTGTGACGCCACGACAACCGGCTCAGGCAATCTGAGACAACGGTGTCAACTCTCTCCTGATTCCGAATGGAACCGGGGAACATGAGATTCGGGGTGCAGGCTGTATCGCATCTCGCTGAATCCCAGGTAGTGGCAGTAACGGAAGTTTAGCAGAGTTCGTCACGCGTGCCCGTGCATTTGTACCCGATGCCGCTCTCGGAATCGAGGGGTTCGATGGCGCACGCCTATGAATTGCGATGTCGGGAATGTGGCAAGCGGTATGACAACGCGCCGCTGTCCATCTGCGACGAATGTTTCTCTCCGCTCGAGGTCCAGTGCGATCTTGAGTCTGCCCGCAAGACCTTTACCCGCGAGTCCATCGCAAAGGGCCCCAGCAGCATGTGGCGCTACCAAGCCCTGCTGCCCGTTCCCGACAATTACGCCGCCCCCACTCCGGCTGGATGGACGCCGCTTCTGCGTGCTCCGCGGCTGGCGAAGCGCATTGGCGCTACGAACCTCTACCTCAAGAACGACGCCGTTTGCCTGCCCACTCTGAGCTTCAAGGATCGAGTTGTCTCGGTCGCGCTGGCTAACGCGCAGATTTTCGGCTTCGATACCGTCGGCTGCTCGTCTACAGGTAACCTGGCGAACGCCGTTGCGGCGCAGGCCGCGCGCCTCGGCTTCAAGAGCTACATCCTCGTCCCCGCCGACCTCGAACCTGCCAAGATTCTCAACACCCAAGTCTACGGGGCGAAGCTGGTCCGGATCGACGGCAACTACGACCATGTGAACCGTCTGTGTTCGCAGATTGCCGACCGCTACCATTGGGGATTCGTGAACGTAAACCTGCGCCCCTACTACGCCGAGGGCTCGAAGACCGTAGGTTTCGAGATAGCTGAGCAGCTCGGCTGGCGGTTGCCTGACAATGTCGTAGTTCCGATGGCCGGCGGCTCGCTGATCACCAAAATCCGCAAGGCTTTCAAGGAGCTAATTGCCCTTGGCCTGGTCGAAGAGAAGGAAGTTCGCTTCTTCGGAGCGCAGGCTACCGGCTGTTCGCCCATCGCCACTGCAGTGAAGACGGGCGCAGACCACATCGAGCCGCAGAAGCCGTCTACGATCGCCCGCTCGCTGGCGATCGGCAACCCTGCGGACGGCGTCTACGCGGCGAGAGCTATCCGCGACAGCGGGGGCTGGGCGGAAGATGTCTCCGACGTCGAAATCGTCTCTGCCATCCAGGAGCTGGCCGAGACCGAAGGCATCTTTACTGAAACCGCGGGCGGAGTCACGACGGCCGTGACGGCCCGCCTTTATGCGCATGGCCGTATTCGTCCCGACGAGCTGACCGTCACCTGCATTACCGGGAATGGTCTTAAGACCACCGACGCGCTGGCCGGAGCGTACGAGTTGGAGGCTGCCGTTCGCCCGCGCCTGTCCGATTTCGAAACCTACTTGGAGGAACAAAATGAAGAGCGCGAGCTCGTCTTTGGAGGTGCCGGTGTCCGTTAGAGTCCTGCTGCCCAACGCATTTCAGAAGCACACCAACGGTACGCGCGAGATCCAGTCGAACGCGGGCAATCTACCGGAGCTGATCACTGACATCGAGACCGTCTTTCCGGCCCTGAAAACCCATCTTCGTGACGATCAGGGGCAGGTGCGCCGGTTCATCAACTTCTATGTGAACGAGGAAGACATCCGCTTCCTGGGCAACGAGAAGTACGCCTTCAAGGACGGTGATGAAGTGCTGGTGATTCCGTCTATTGCCGGCGGGTCGTATAACTGCTGCTCGTACTGCGGTCAGGAAGACTGCGCATGCTGCGCCTAATTCCGCTCTGTGCAGGTCACACACTGGTCTCTGAAACGCCCAGAATGTGACCTGTCCCGCGTTCCTCGGCAAAGATGAGCAGACGCATCTTCTGTGTCTCCGATCCGTGAGGCAGATCAACACGAACCTGCCGGTCGAAGCCCTGGTCGAGTGATCCCACCCTTTGTATCGACCTCAGCACTGCCACATGTTCGAGGTGATGACCCGAATTTTCTCCGCGCAACACACTCGACTTGTCGTCGTCGTCCGCCACAACTGCATACAGATCGGCAGAAAGATGTGCCGCGACCCTCATCTCGGCTTGGACCGATTTGTTACTGGCTTCGACACTGGCTACATCGATCTTCAGCTTTGGGCGCTGCGCAGCTTCTGCGATGGCTCCAAGCAAAGCTCTGCGATCGCTGCCGACCATGCCCTTTGCGCCATCGACCACAGCTTCCGGCGTATACGCGCTGTCCTGGCCGAAGCGGCGCGCGTAAATCTCTTGTCGCGCTGTGATTTCCGGTGAAGAAAACGGATCGCGCCAGCCGTCGTGATCCCAGTAGTCCACGTGCTCACTCAGAACGATCACCTGCGCACCCGGAATATTCTGCTCATGATCAAGCGACTTAAGCAGGGCATCCGCGGGTGGACAGCTCGAGCATCCCTCGGAGGTAAAAAGCTCTACGAGCACGGGCGTCTTCGCTGTGGGTATGTCAGCTGCCTGCACGCCGGCTGCGAGGGTTGCGGCCGCTAGCATGGCCAACATTAGTAAGGATCTCATGCCTGTTCGATGACCGTGAATAGCCCGGGTTACACGAATCCGAGCCTCACAACCTTGCCTTGACGAACCTGCTTGCGCCGTGTAACCGTGTTGGCCGCATCTTGTACGGTCGTAACATTAGGATCTTCAGGAGGGGTGCATGGCAATTCTGTGGTGGATCATAGTCGGGCTGATCGCGGGCTGGATCACCGGCAAACTTATGAGCGGGGGAGGCTACGGCGCGCTTATGGACATCGTCGTCGGCATCGTAGGAGCCGTAATCGGCGGTTTCATCATGCGCGCGCTGGGTTTCGCGGGATCGGGAGGGATGATTTACACGATCCTGGTGGCGATACTGGGCGCGGTGATCCTCACGTTAATCATCAGGCTGTTCACACGAGGCCGAACTTAAGCAGTCTTTGCCTCGGCACACTTATCCGCGCCACTTCTGATTCAGGGGAAAGACCAGCTCGGCGACCGAAGCTACGGGAGTTCCATCCTGTGTCGCCGGATGAAACTTCCAGCTCTTCACTGTGTTCAGAATGATCTGGTCGATGCCGTTGCCAAGCCCGTGGACCAGCCTCTCGTCGAGCACCTCGCCAAGCGCGCTCACGTTCACATCCACGACGACGTTCTGGTCCGCCGAGGGCAGGAGCGATCTGTCGAGAGGTGGCGTAGGAGAATACACCGGAAAGGCCGAGGTCACCTCCTGGCTTCCGTTGCCAGTTCCGTCGCTCCGCGATTTTGAAGTCGAGCTGCCCGCCGGGCTCGCATTCGCGACGTTTGCGGCCTTTTGCGCATCTGGATCGAGTTGCCTTTCCAGCCGTGCTGGCAGCGGGCTGTTACACGACGCGGTTCGCGTTGGTGAGAGCTTTTCCGAGCCGTGCTGGTGCGTCCGCGCTATCCCGGTTCCTACGGAGCTTGCCCAATAGAGGACCGTCGCATGTTGCCCCCCGCGCGTACTGACCGGTCGCACCTGCCAGACGCGGTGTCCGGCGAGAAGTAACAGAGCCAGCAGAACACAATGTGCACCGATGGACACCCAACTTCCAAAAGGTGACGAAACTCCCCGACCCGCCCGAATCTCATCCAGCACTCGACTCGCCCTCGTGTCTCCAGTGTGCATCAGTGCGAGGGAGCCGAGGAGGGAATTGCGCGATTTTTGACAAAAGCAATCCGTTGCGCACTAGATTGCGCGCAGCAGCCGGGCGGGAAGGAAGATAATGGCAGCGACCAGCTCGAGCGCTCCTTCGACGGCGATTCCCACCAGCCGGAACGGCAGCAGGATCAGCCATACAAACGGATACAGGACCAGCGCAACAAGCGCCAGAGGCCAACAGAAGAACAGAAGCAGGCACCACAGCAGGAACTTGATCATCCTATTTCCGAGGTACGGAAAACGCTGCGTTCCGGTTCCACCGAGCTAGAAACCCATGATGTTGTAGCCCGAATCGACGTAAAGTACTTCACCGGTGACTCCGCTTGCCAAGTCCGATGCGAGATAGGCTGCCGTGCCGCCCACCTCCAGCTGCTCGGTGTTGCGGTGCAGTGGCGCGCGCTCGGCGTGCGCCTTGAGCATGTCGCTCAGCCCGCCGATACCGCGCGCGGCCAGCGTCTTGATCGGTCCTGCCGAAATGGCATTCACGCGGATATTGTGCTTACCCAGGTCCGCCGCGAGATAACGCACCGAGGCCTCGAGCGCGGCCTTCGCAACGCCCATCACGTTGTAATGCGGAACCACCTTCTCCGACCCGTAATACGTCAGCGTGATGATACTGCCGCCTTCGGTCATCAGCGGAGCGGCGCCGCGGCTCAGCGCGATCAGCGAGTAGACGCTCACATCATGGGCGATGCGAAACCCGTCGCGTGTCGTCTGAATGAAGTCGTTCTTCAGCTCTTCGGCGGGCGCGTATCCGATGGAGTGAACCAGCACATGGAGCTTCCCATAGCGCTCCTTGAGTTGCGTGAAGATGTGATGGATTTCTTCATCGTTCGAGACATCGCACTGGAAGGCCTCGGCACCCGGCAGATCGGCGATCAGATCGTGCGCTTCGGACTTCATGCGTTCATTCTGATAGCTGATCGCGAGCCGACACCCAGCCTCATTCAGCCTCTGGGCGATGCCCCAGGCGATGCTGCGTTTGTTGGCCAGTCCGAAGACGGCGGCTACGCGACCCTCAAGGTTGAGCATGATCGTCTTTCCTCCAAATGAAGAGGATAGCAGTGTCCGCCCCTCTACAGTGTTCGCTTGAACAGCGTCGTTGCCACCAGAAGCGTCGCTATCCCAAATCCAAACAAGAAGAGAAGATCGGTTCGGATTGCCGTGAATCCGCCGTCCTTAAGCAGGACGGCCTTGAAGCCGTGGACTGCATATGTGAAGGGATCGACGGTCGCAATTGCCTGCAGCCATTTCGGAAATCCCGTGATCGGCGAGATCGCGCCGCTGGGAAAGAATAGCAAAGTATTTAGCACGCCGAACATCGCGCGCGGGACCAGCGGATCCTCCACCCGCACCATCATGAGGAACATCATGCCGTTAAAGGCAATGGACGACGAGAGGATCAAGAGCATTAAAAGGAACGCTGACACAGGATTGAAGATGACGCCCAGCCCCGCCATCAGCGAGCCGATCACCGTCAGGCTCACTCCCGACAGCACCGCCTTAATAGTTCCGGCAAGATTTAGACCGAACACCATCTCCAGCCGGGTGATCGGCGTGACCAAATAGCCCTCGTGCACGCCGCGCGCCTTGTCGTCGATATATAACATGCCCCCGCCGATCATTACGGAGACGTAGATAGCGAGCGTGATCGATCCTGCGAGCAGGTATTTCATGTACTCGATGTAGGGATAGAGCTCGACAACCTCGAGCACGATATTCTGCACCACCTTCGGCTGCACCACCGGAGCGTTCAACGCATCGACGAGCGACTGCATCTCCGCTTCCAGGCTGTTGCTCATAGTTTGGTCGGTGTTGTCCACCACCAGGCCAATCGCTGGCGAGTCTCCGGCAAGGACGCGCCGTGAATACTGCTTCGGAATAATGACCGCCCCGTCGATCTTGCCGGTGCGGACGTCCTCGCGCGCTTGCTGCTCGTCCTCGTAGGTAACCGTTGTGAATGTGCGGATGTTTGCCGCAATCGAGTCGAATGCCTCGTGGATCTTCAGCGCCTGTGACCCGCCGTCATAATCCACGACTGCCATGCGGGCATCGCGAATCTTGCCGCCGAAGGCGTTGCCGAGAATCAACAGCTGCACCAGCGGCAGCGTCATCGAGACCATCATCAGCGCGGGTGAGCGAAAGAACTTCCGCATCTCGCGTTCTACGATTGCCATCATTCTGTTCATGGCTGCACCCCCGGGCGTGGCGGCATAATGAATCCCACCGCCTTAACTTGTTCATCGCGGAGCTGACGCCCCGTATAGTGGACGAATACGTCGTCGAGAGTCGTCGTCTGCACGCTCAGCGACCTGATGACCTCGCCTCTGGCGACCGCCATCTCGACGAGCTGCGTTGTCGTGAGCGATCCGTCGGAAGTCAGTAGCCTGTAGGCTCCGCCACCATGCGCTTCAACATCGGTTACGCCTCCCAGGCGTCTCAACTGTGACTGCCACTCGTCGGATTCATGCGTAAATTGCGCTTCAACGACATTTGCTCCCGGAACGCTCGCCTTGAGTGCAATTGGAGTGTCGAGCGCAACGAGCTTTCCGTGATCGACAATGGCGATGCGGTCGCAGAGATGGTCCGCCTCTTCCATGTAGTGCGTTGTGATCAGCATGGTGAGGTGGTGCTTCGTCTTAAGCTGCTCTAGCATCTCCCACACCGCTACGCGCGAAACCGGGTCGAGGCCCGTCGTTGGCTCGTCGAGAAAGAAAATCCTCGGATTGTGAACCAAGCCCCGCGCAATCTCGAGCCGCCGCCGCATACCCCCCGAAAGAGTCTTCGTTTGCGCGCCGCGCCACTTTGTCAGGTCCACAGCCTCGAGCAGTTCGTCGATGTTGCGCTTGCGCTCTGCTCTCGGAATTCCGTAAAGCTTAGCGTAAATCGAGAGGTTCTCCTCGACGGTGAGGTCGATGTCGCTGGTCAGCGCCTGGGGAATGACCCCGATGGTTTGCCGGACAGCGTCCGGATCCTTCATCACATCATGGCCGGCAACGGTGGCACGGCCGCTGGTGACGGGAATCAGTGTCGTCATCATGCGGATGAGTGTGCTCTTTCCGGCGCCATTCGGCCCAAGCAGACCAAAGATCTCGCCATCCTTCACATCGAAGGTGACGTGGGTCACGGCTTCAAAGTCGCCGTAGCGTTTCACGATGTCTTCGACGGCAATCGCCGCGCCGGCGCGCGCTGGAATCGTTGCAGCAGCGGCGCTCATTTCTTCACCAGCTTGTCCTTCGGAATGTACACCCCGGCGATCATGCCCGGCACATACTTCATTCCAGGGTTGTTGATCAGCAGCTTGAGCTTGATGGTCTTGATGTCGCGTTTACGACGGCTCACATCCCGCTGCGTAGCAAAGTCCGCCTCGGCCGACTTTGCGATGACTTTGCCTTGAATGGTCGCGCCGCTCGGCATCACGACGCTCAGGCTGTCGCCGAGCTGTACTGCATCGGCGTCGGTTTCCGGCAAGGGTGCATAAATCCAGGTCTGTGTCAGGTCGGTAATAGTCACAATCGGAGTTCCCGCCGCAACTACCTCACCCTGCCGTGCCGCCCGTACATTTACCTTGCCGGAGACTGGCGCAACGATACGCGAGTACCCCTGCGTGACCTCTGCCTGATTGAGGAGCGCCTGCGCATTGTGCACATCGCTGCGGGTGGCTGCGACAGTCTTCGCTGCAGCTTGGGCCTGGAACAGGTTCGCCATGGCAACTTTTACTGAGGCGTCGGCGGCGGAAACGCTCTCCCGGGCCGCGTCGACCGCAGCCTTCGCAGCGTTTAGCGATGTCACAGCCTCGTCGTGAGCCTGCTCGCTCATCACGCCCTGTTTCGCCAGTGCGACGGTGCGCGACGTGTCAGCCTGTTGATGTTCGTATTGTGCCTGTGCCTGCACGAGAGAGGCCTTTGTAACGCGCAGCTGCGCCTCGGCATTGATGAGCTCGCTCGATGTGCTGCCCTGAGTTTGGCGTTCGGTGTCGCTCATCTCCTGCAATTTGTATTGCTGGCTAAGGGAGGAGGCCTTGGCCGCGTCGGTTGCGGCGGCAAGGTCCTGGCTTTCAATGGTTGCAAGCAGTTGTCCAGCCTTGACATCATCGCCCTCATCGACGAGAAGCGTTTCTATCCGCCCTGGAATGCGCGAACTCACGATAACCTCATTCGCATCCACCGTACCGATCAGCTGGAGATCACCAGAGCGTTCGGTCGAAAATAGATACCATCCGAGGCCAATCACCGCGAGGATTCCGAGCAGCATAAACACGCGATTGCGTGGGTTCATACGACCTTTCTCCAAATCGGGTTCTGCCTGATCTCCGGCATCGGCATGTCGGCCAGAACACGCTTCGCCAGGTTTGCTCCGTCTATGCGGTTGGCGAACAGCGCTGTGCCCAATAACTCCACTGCGGCCTTCCGCCTTGCCTCGATTACAGCCTTATCGAGCGGATTGAACCGCAGCGCGAACTGCATCATGGGCGCGCTCAGGAAATAAAAGACATTCGCACCCAGCATCGAATAGACCACCTGTAGCCAGTCCAGTTCACACAGCTCTCCAGATTGGATACCCTCGCGGACCGTCGCCTCGAATCTGGCCAGCAAGGGTTTGAAGACCTTCTTCACCAGCACTGGTACAGTGCCGATTTCGCCGCGGCGTAAACGAACCATCTCCTGTTGCAGAAGGCTTTGAAATTCGAGCTTGGTCAAAATACGGTCGAAATGGCTCAAGGCGGCGCGAAGCAGCCGCTCTCCCGCGCTGTGATGCGAACTAAGAGTCGCCAGCGTTTGCTCGGCCACCTCACTGGCAATTTCCTCGAACGCCGCTTCATACAATCCGTTCTTGCTTTTGAAGTAGTAGTAAAGAAGCGCCTTGTTCACGCCAGCCGATTCCGCGATGGCATCGGTACGTGCCCCGGCCAATCCGTGCGCACTGAATTCGTGGATAGCCGCGCGAAGGATAGTCTTCCGGGTCTGGTCACCGCGATCATGCCGGACAAGGGTAGAGGGTTTCGTTGCCATTAATTAACCAGTCAGTTAAAAGTATAGCAGTTCCCTCGAATCCCTTTCGTCAGATTTTTGCGGACTCATACAGGACCTTCGTTTGACTCCAGCCTCTGCGTTGCTTAATGTGACTTCCTGCGTCCCTAAGCCATCCCAAGCGATGCCGGAAACTAAAAAAATCAGTCCTCAGGCCAGACTCGCGCTGTCTGCCCAGTCCATGCATGGACTGGGCGTGCTCTGCGGCATAGCCGCCGGCGCTTGGCTTGGGGCGGCTGAAGCCCCCACCAAGCTGGTCACGGCTGGGCTTTCTCCCTACACCATCTCGCTGTGCATGGTGTCTGGCGTTTTCGTCGCACGGTGGACTCTCCCCACCCTCTTACGCGGCACATCGTACGTAATCGACGACCTGCGGGCCAGGCCGCACCTTATCGCCTGGGCAATCCTTGCCGGAGCCCTATGGGCAGTTGCGAATACCTTGACTGTCTTCGCCATTCGCGACGTCGGTCTGGCAATCGCCTTTCCTCTGTGGAACGCCAATAGCCTTATCGGTATTCTCTGGGGAATCCTTCTCTTCCGCGAGCTCCGCGGCGCGCCGGCCAAGAACTGGACCAAGGTCATCTTTGGATCATTAGCCATTGTTGCGGGGGCGACCATGCTCGGCTTGAGCACAGTTCGCTCGTCTTCGGTCGGCTCGGCTCACGCACGGGGCGGCATTGCTGCCGCGCTTGGAGCCAGTCTGCTTTGGGGCACAATGTATGTGCCCTATCGCAAGGCCTATCTGAGCGGCATGAATCCTCTCTCGTTCGTCACTATTTTCACCATCGGCGAGCTGGGAACGATGCTCGTACTGGCTGGCAGCCTCGCCGGAGGCCTGCACTCGGTCGCGGGGCAGATCGTCGCCGCACGTCACTATCTCTTCTGGCTATTTCTCGGAGGCTTCTGCTGGGTCATCGGCGATCTCTTTCAGCAGTACGCGACAAAATATGTCGGGATCGGCCGCGGCATCCCGCTCTCCAATACCAATCAACTCTGGGGTCTGGCCTGGGGGGTGCTGGTCTTCGGCGAACTGGCGGGACTGAGCCGCTCGCATCAAATCATCGTCATTGCCGGATCCATCGTAATGATCCTCGGTGCGCTCGCAATTAGCACCGCCGCCGCTTCGGCCGAGGAGCACAGTTCGACCCACGACGCCTTGCTTCGCGAGTGCAACCGCTACGAGCTCGACTATCATGGCTCGCTGATGGCGCTCGGCGGCATTGAAGATGAAAAGCGAGCCGCCAGCCGTCGTCGTTGGTGGGATTACCTGATTGTCGCCGTGGCGGTCGGCCTGTTTGCGTGGTTCGCTTGGGGAGCGACACTGCCGCCGCTTCCCATGAATCTGCGCTGGGGCGCGGTGCTATGCATTGCTCTCGCGATTCTGCTCTTCGGCAGCGGCTGGGCCCTGTGGAAGCGGACTCGGTTCTTCTAGCTGGGACTTACCAAGCAACCCTGCCGGGAAAAAATTCGGCAAACAGATCGTTATAGTATGGCTTGATTGCCGCCATATCGGGCCTTGCCAGTCCCTTCGAATAGAGGTCATAGGGATTGAACTTGCGCACCGCATGCTCAAACATTTCTTCGTCGTGCTTTGACATCAGGTGCTTATAGGCGCCCTGCTGATGTGC
Source organism: uncultured Acidobacteriaceae bacterium (assembly GCA_963724375.1). Taxonomy (GTDB): domain Bacteria; phylum Acidobacteriota; class Terriglobia; order Terriglobales; family Acidobacteriaceae; genus Silvibacterium. Next base: position 56,850 of record CAVRUM010000014.1, on the reverse strand, counting down.
CGCATAGAACGAGTGATACCGCAGCATGTAGAGCGCATCTTCGGGCAGATACGGCTTCATCGCATGTGCGATGTAGGCATCGTGTCCCCAGGACATGTGCACATTATCAAGACCGCAGTTCGGCTCATAGATGCCGTATAGCGTTTGATATTCGGACACCCGCATATCGGGATTGTTGGCGAAATACTCGGGGAAGACGATCTTGTCCGAATAGGCGCAGCCTACAGGAAAGGTATCCCCGACGACCGCCCATTGGGGCTCTCCATAGAGACAGAGCACCTTGCCGAGGTCGTGCACAAACGCAGCCGCGACCATCCACCGCGGGTGGCCGTCCCTGCGCACCGCTTCCGATGTTTGCAGGAGATGCTCGATCTGCGTCAGGTCGGTGTCGGGATCGCTTTCATCGACTAGCGTGTTCAGGAATTCCGCCGCCTCCCAGATCGACTTTTCGCCCTTCTGGAGCGCGTAATACTCTCTCTCTTTTCGCACCACGAAGTCGAGAGTCTGGTTTTCGTGGTTGAGCCGGTAGAACTCCGCCACAGTGGGCACTGCCTTCGCGTCGTAATTGCGAAACTCCGCCTCGCTCTTGCCTTCCCTGTAGCGTCCGCTTACGAAGTCGTCCCACTGCTCTTCGATGTGGACTGCCTCCGCAACCTCAACCGGGCTTAGCGTCGTGTTCACGGTCAGACCCTCCTGGAATGGCGGAACGTGGAAACGCTCCTGATAGTTACCGTAAACCCAAGCCGGCGGAATTCGCAATGAATACCGGCGCGGCGATCGGTTAAATTAAGTGCTGGTCTTAGAAGCTGGTCGCAAAGGCCATGTCCCGGGGAGATGCTCTTGCTGAAGGCGATTCTAACCGACCTGCAGTTCTGGATCCCCATCGTTGTTCTCGCGGTTGGAATAACCCTGCTCGCCTGTCTGCGATAATCGCCGGCGCACGTCTAACAACGCGAAGGCATTGTCCGAAGCGTGTATCAGTAGATTTGCGAGTAAACCCGGGAGTCTCCGTTGAGCGGCTATTTCGATCTAACCGGGAAATGCGCCGTGGTCGTCAGCGGGTCTCCGGCCTGGGGTGGGCGATCTCGCTGGGCTTGGCGAGAGCAAGAGCGGACGTGGTCGCGGCAGTGCGCCGGAAGACGAGGTAGACGGCATTGCCTGCGAAATCGATCGAAATTGGCCTGGCGCACGTTGTTGGCTCACAGTCGAAGTGCGCAACCGCCTGTCCCTCCAATCGCCGCATGATGAAGTGCAGCAAAACTTTGGCCCGACAGACATCATCGTCAACAGCGCCGGCGTCAAGATGTTCGTGCCGACGATCGAATGCTCGCAAGTAAGGTTGGTCGAGATTCTCCGACATCAAACTCAACGGACCTGGCTTGCTCGCTAATTGCCGTCCGCCATTGCCTGAGCCCTGTTCTTCGCGTTTTCACCGCAGCAGTGCGCCCCAGAGGGTGTCAACCGTTGCGTGAGTGATCGCCGATGCGCCGATCCGTCGCTCCGTGCGCCAGGCGCGTCCGTAGAAGACGCCGGCTATGACAGCCAGCAGGACGTAACGCCAATTGAAGAAGGCGCTTCGTTTGTTGAAGTGGGAGAGCCCGAAGATCACGGCCGTAGTCAGGATCGAGACCGTACGGCCTGTTCTTCTTTCGAGCAGATTCTGCATCCATCCGCGAAAAAATATTTCCTCGGGCAGGGCGATAAGGAAGAAGGTAAAGAGCCACGCCGGCGGGACCATCCACGGGCGCTCGATACGACCATGCCAATGCAGAAAGCCGAGCGCGAAGCCGAGCGTGATGGCGATCGGCGTGAAGAAGAGCCACTCACGCAAACCAATCTTCCAGTCGGTGAGGCTCAGCCTCAGATCGAACCCCACGTGGGACAGCGCCCGCACGGCGAGAAATCCGTAGAGCCCTGCATCAAGCAGAGTCATCTTGCTGATAAATGCCAGTCCGCGCGGCCATGCGGGCTCAAGCCAGCGCAGGTCGACCGCGAGTCCGAGCGAGATAAGCACGAGAAACTCGATCCAGTGCCCATGCTGTTCGGGATCAAGTTTCGCGACGAACATCAGCGTCGCTGCGACCACAGGAGGGAGCAGCAGGTAAAGCGCAAACCACTCCCACCGAAACGATCCCAGCGGCAGCGTTGTCAGCAGATACGGAGCCGAGAGCAGCGCAGGCAGCCCGATTTGCAACGCGCGCGGAAGAGCCCTGACACGCTGAGCAAACACCGGGCCTACGAATCCAAAGACCGGCACCGGAGCCAAAGCGAGGAGCGCGGCAGTGAGGGTGGTCCCGCGTGTGAGGTCAGGAGGGATCTGCGCCACTTAGCTATCGTAGCTGCGAAGTAGCTATCTTACCCCCGTGGCCAGCAGCGCCGCCGAGGAATGTCGTGCCGGACCCGGCGTGAGCGGCGCATATGACTTGTACACCGTGATATGGAAACACGACTGATAGAACTCTTCCTCAACGTCAAGCTTGCCCGCCATCTGCAAGGTGTAGAGGTAACCACGCATCCAGGCGATCTCCGATGCCGACAGCCCCTTCTTTGCGATATCGATCGTCGCGCCGCTCAGGTGCGGCGACGCAATATCCCCATCGGCCGGAGCCGCATTACCGTTCACTTCCATCAGATGGCGCTGGTACTCAACGGTACGCACGGCTGAGTTGACCTGCACGGAGCTGTGAAAGCGCGCAAAATGCGCGCGGCCTAGATCGGTGAGGAACTTCGCTGTCCACGGGCGGCAGTAACGCCGGTTCATCGGCAGCCCCTCGTTGATACGCAGTGATATCGAAAGCGGCAACGGAACAAGGGCCTTTTCGCGCCGCAACTCATTTAGCTGTGCGTCGTCCTCGATGCGCGCGAGGCCATCGGCCTCGGTTCGCTCGTTCTGTCTCACCAGTGACTCGCGCGATCCGACCAGCGGCGCCAGATGCATGTTGATCAGCGACTGGGCGGGAATGGTCGCGCTCACCATGCGGGGTTCCGGCGCGAGCCGCGAGTGGCTGCGGGTGGCCGAATGATGGATCCTCGCCCTCCCATTCGTCGATCCGGCGGCGCGCTGGCCACCAGTGTGACGGTGTCCCGTCGCGTGACCACGGTAGGTCGCGGGCTGAAAGGTGTAGGTGTGCCGGTTGTGCGTGGCGTATAGCGAAGCAGCAAGCGCCGCGCCGCTCGACAGGCACGCGGCCAGCGCAAAAAGAAATGCAGTTGTGAACCGTCGCATCAATAGACCGCGAAGAATCTGCGTCCGAAGCGAGTCTGATTTCGACTCGCTAAAGGGCGAGAAGCCGGTCAGAGCCTCTTGAGCTTACTGAACCCAGGCAGCCAAAGAAAGTAGCACTGCAGGTTCCTCGACCTGCGGGCAGCCTCAACCGCCGATAAATTCCTCTTGACAGTCCTATTCTGATTGCATACGGTGTATATCACATACTGTTTATGATACAGTATGTGAGAAACATGAATAACGAACTCTTTGAGAATCTCCGGCTTGAGCTCAGGCGTGGCAGCCTTATCCTAGCCGTGTTGGCCCAGCTTCGAACGGAGCACTACGGATACGCCCTGAGAAAAGCGCTCGAAAGCCACGGGCTGGCGATCGATGAGAACACACTTTATCCGCTGCTGCGCCGTCTCGAAAGCCAGGGCTTGCTCGTCAGCCACTGGCGGGAGGAGGACAAGCGCAACAAGCGCTTCTATCGGCTCTCTTCCCAGGGCGAAGTCATTCTCTATCAACTGCTGAACGAGCACGAAGCTATGAATGCTGCCATCGACCGAATTATGGCGCCGATCCCGTCACCTCAACCCACCGAAACCGGATTCGAGCCGACGGTGCTCGAGCCGAAGGAACAACGGCAATGACCAAACCATCGACCGACCTCGTTGACCGCTACCTGCAGGCTGTCGGATTCTGGCTTCCCCGGGCACAGAAGCAGGACATCCTTGCGGAAATCTCCGAAGATCTGCAGTCGCAGCTTGAGGAGCGCGAACCGGAACTCGGACGTACCCTGACCGAATCCGAAGTAGCGGAGATTCTCAAGCAGCGCGGCCGTCCTCTGCTCGTCGCTGCGCACTTTCTGCCCCAGCGTTCGCTGATCGGACCGGCGCTGTACCCGATCTACATCTTCGTGCTCAAGATCGTCGCGCTCTGCTACGTAATCCCCTGGCTTCTCGTCTGGTTCGGCATCCTGCTCTTTCACCGTACGGAAGTTGCGGCGCGTCTTTCCGGCGATTGGCACTCGCTGGGAACGCTCTGGACCGTGGTCTTCACCCAGTTCGGCATTATCACGGTGATCTTTGCCGTCATCGACCGGGTATCGCTGCAGGCACCCTGCGTCAGTGACTGGGACCCCCGCAAGCTACCAAAAGTCAAAGTCGAGACTTCGGCAAAGCGGCGAATCAATGCCGTCGCCTCACTGGTCTTTGCATTCCTCGGACTCCTCTGGCTACTAGCTATCCCCAACTACCCATTTCTGATCCTGGGCCCGGCCGTAAACCTCCTGAATGCTGCACCCATCTGGCATCTTGTCTATTGGCCATTCGTGGCGCTGGCCATCGCGACTGTCTTTGAACAGGCTTTCATATTCATGCGCCCGCAGCTCACCTGGTTTCCACCGACATTTCGCGTTGCCACTACGCTTCTTACGGCGGGGATTGTCGGTATGTTGCTGCGCACACAGTTGTACGTGTTTCCCGTGAATCAAAAGTTCGCCGAGGTGACCGGAATCGTAAATCTGTGCATTCGCATCAGCGTCGGCATCTGGGCAGTCTGCCTAGTTGTGCAGCTGATCGTCTATGGATGGCAGGCGTTCCGCGAGATACGGCGGGCGATGCAGCCGGTTACACCGCATCTGGCCTGATCTGTCGCTGGATTTTCATTCCTTACCACTTCACCGGCAAGGTAAAATCCCGCCAAACAAAAACCGCAGCTGCAAAGCCCGATTTATTCGGAGGTCGCATGTCTGATCCAGTCGCCACATCCCCGGAGCTCACCACGCCACCGCTGACCGAAGTTCAGCGCGTAGTCGACACTTTCACAGCACCGTCGAAGACGTTCATCGATATCCGCCGCAAGGCAACGTTCTGGGGTCCGCTAGTAATCATGATCCTGGTGGCCATCGGCTTTTCTTACGGAGTCCAGCAGAAGATTGGGTGGGATAAAGTCTTCGAAAACAACCTCCATCAGACACCGTCGCGCGAAGAGCAATTCGAGAAGCTGACCCCCGAGCAGCAGGCAACCCAAAAGGCGGTAGCGTCCAAGTTCACAGGTATCATCACCTACTGCTACCCAGTGATTATTCTCCTCTTCACCGCGATCTTTGCGCTGCTGATCTGGGTGACGGTGAATTTCGGCTTTGGCGGGAGCGCGAAGTTCGGCCATGTCTTTGCCGTAAACATGTATGCCAACCTCGTGATGAACCTCAAATTTCTGCTCGCTATAGTGGCTCTGTTTGCAGGACTCGCACCCGATTCCTTTCTGCTGCAGAATCCGGTAGGCACCAACATCGGTTATTACTTGAGCACCGATGCTCCGAAGTGGCTTGCGGCGCTTTGCCAGCACATCGACCTTTTCGAGATCTGGTCTGTGATTCTGACCGCCATCGGTGTTTCGATTGTGGCGAAGGTATCGCGCGGCAAGGCTGCAGCATCGGTGGTCGGTTGGTGGCTGATATTCATTCTAGTTGGAGTGGGAATCGCCGCAGCGGCGAGCTGATCGTCAATCAGCAGGTCAAAGCCAAAAAGAGGCAGAACCGCCGGCTGTGCCTCTCTAGTCCTTTAATCCTTATTCGCTGTATTTCCTGAAGATCAGCGACGCGTTGATCCCGCCGAATCCGAACGAGTTCGACAGCGCCGAGTCGATCTGAATGTCCCGCGCGACATTGGGCACGTAGTCCAGGCGGCAATCCGGGTCGGGATTCTCGAGATTAATCGTCGGCGGCGCCTTCTGGTTCAGCATCGCCAGCACCGTAATGCCTGCCTCGAGGCCGCCGGCGCCGCCAAGCAAGTGCCCAGTCATTGACTTTGTCGAGCTCACCTTAAGCGTGTGGCTGAGCGCATGCTCGCCGAAGACCATTTCGATGGCACGAGACTCGTTCCCGTCGCCGAGCGGCGTCGACGTGGCATGCGCGTTGATGTAGTCGATTTGTTCCGGCTTCATCCCGGCATCCAGCAAGGCCGCCTTCATGCTGCGCTGTGCACCCTCGCCCTCGGGAGCAATACCGGTCATATGATACGCATCTGCGCTCATGCCATAGCCGCAAAGCTCGGCCAGGATTTTTGCTCCACGCGCCTTTGCATGCTCCAGCTCTTCCAGAATCAGGATGCCCGCGCCCTCTCCGACGACAAAACCGTCGCGATCCTTGTCCCACGGACGGCTGGCCTTTTCGGGGGCGTCGTTGCGGGTCGAAAGTGCACGCATCGCTGCGAACCCGCCTACCGACATGGGTGTGACGGCAGCCTCGGAGCCGCCCGCGATCATCACGTCGGCATCGCCGTGCTGAATGATGCGAGCCGCGTCGCCGATGGCGTTGGCGCTGGTAGTGCAGGCAGTCGCAGTGGCGGAGATAGGGCCCTTGGCTCCGTACTTGATGCTGACCTGGCCGGCCGCCATGTTGACGATGGCCGCCGGAATAAAGAAGGGAGATATCTTGCGTGGACCGCCGTTGATCAGGTTCGAGTGCTCGCGTTCGATGACCTCGAACCCGCCGATGCCCGATCCGATGAAGACGCCAGAGCGATCGGCGTTCGATGCATCGATTTTGAAGCCAGAGGACTGAAGGGCCTCCTCAGTCGCACCGAGCGCCAGATGGATGAATCGCGACATCTTGCGCGATTCCTTCTTGTCGATAAAGTTCAGAGGATCGAAGTCCTTCACCTCAGCGGCAAAGGTCACCGAAAAGCCAGTACTGTCGAATTGCGTGATAGGCGAAACTCCGCTCTTGCCCGCAACCAGATTCCTCCAGGCTTCGGGCGCGGTATTGCCCACTGCGCAAACCAGCCCGATTCCCGTAACTACAACCCGGCGCTGCAAAGCTATTTGCCTGCCTTCGCATTCTTGTCAATGTAGTCGATCGCGTCCTTCACGGTCTTGATCTTCTCGGCATCCTCGTCAGGAATCTCTATATCAAATGCTTCTTCGAACTGCATCACCAACTCGACAACATCGAGCGAATCGGCGCCCAAGTCTTCCTGGAATGAGGCGCCCGGCGTCACCTCGGCCTCATCCACCTGCAACTGCTCAACGATAATCTGCTTTACCTTTTCCTCAACGGCCATGCGGTATCTCCTCTCAACCTTGATGGTGCCCTGATGTGGGCAAGTTCTGAAACCCTTCGGCGCAGATTTTCCCCGTTGGCGCACTGCGATTTTGAGGCACGGGTTTTCCTCGCTCCGAAATTCCAAGTCTACTGACGCCTCCATATCGTGTAAAGCTCAAGGAATGCCAGATCTTGCGGCCGCAAGACGAGCATTTGGGAATTGGGATTGAGGTTCTTGTGAATATCGTGTCAGACCACGCTGGCGATTACGCTGCCGCACGCTCCGCGGGCGTCGAGCGCTCGGTGGAAAGCTCTTTGAGGCTCTTGCTCTTGGTCTCCGGGCAGTTGTGAAGATCGTTAGCACAAGGTCGCACGCGCAGGCGATAGCGGCTGCCGACTCAGCAGCGAGCAGGCCCTTCCAAGCCATCAGATAGCGAATCGAGATACCCAGGAAGCCGCCAAGCTTGTCCATCGCGGCCGAGATGCCGTCCCCACCATGTCGGCTACGCGACCAAAGAGTAGCGCGCCCATCGGCGATGCGAGCAACGCCGTTGACTCCACGAGACTTCTTCTAGCTTGCCGACGTGCCACAGATCTTTGCGGAGCGTCATCACGATGCCGCTGATGAACAGATCATAGACGTTGGTGAAGAAGCCCATGCCGGAGATGAACATGATCTTCCAGTGGTGACCGGAGATTTTGGCGTTATCCATTTCCGAAAAATCGCCTGTGCCGGGAAAATGAGCGGAAACTCGTGTCACAAAACGGGCCCTCTAGAAACCGGGATGCGACGCAATGTGACGCTCACGTTAATGGCAGGCCATTTCGGGTGGTGCGCATGTTTTTGGGACTGGTTGCGCCGTTCTTGGGCGGCATTCGTCCGGCAATCTACCGGGAGAGTGTCTGCCGAGTTAACCGGGTCTGTGGCTTTCTTTTGAGCAACTTACAAAGGTATCCGCAGTTGCCGCTATAATACGGACGAGTTTCCGGCGGTATAGTTCACTCATGCTCCTTCTTGCAGTGATTGCGCTCGCCGTCGGCTTTGCCGCGGGCGCGATAATCTTCTGGATCGTGCGCGGAAGCCGCACCCAGGAAACAGAAATCCGCCTGCGCGCGGAACAACTTGCCGCTGATCTGGCCCAACGCACCGCATCGCTTGATCACTCGGAAGCCGAACGGGAGCGCCTGCGCGATCAGGCGGCGAAACTCCAGTCCGAAGTAGCTGCTTTGCAAACCAGACTCGACTCCGAACGAACCGCATCGCAGGAAAAGCTCTCTCTGCTTACCTCCGCCCGCGAAGAGCTTTCGAACCAGTTCAGGTCGCTCGCGTCGGACATTCTCGAAGAGAAGTCCCGGCGCTTCACGGAGCAGAATCAGGCAAATCTCGGCAACCTCATCGCTCCGCTCAAGGAAAAATTCGGGGAGTTCCAGCAAAAAGTGGAGAGCCTCGAAAAAGAAGGCGTCGCCGGGCGCTCGGAGCTGAAGACGCAGATAGAGCACCTCCGCTCCCTCAATGAGCGACTGTCGGAAGATGCGACTAATCTGGTCAGCGCGCTCCGCGGCTCGTCGAAGACGCAAGGTGAGTGGGGCGAAATGGTCCTCGAGCGCATCCTCGAATCGTCGGGCCTACGCAGGGATTACGAATACCGCGTGCAAGAGACGATCTTCCGCGAAGACGGCCGCCGGGCGCGGCTTGACATCATCGTCGACCTGCCCGAAGGCCGTCATCTGGTGCTCGACTCCAAGGTTTCGCTCACCGACTACAGCGAATATTGCAGCTCGGTCGATGAAGCCGCTCGCGACTCGGCGCTTGGCCGCCATCTGGCTTCGGTGCGCAAGCACATCCGCGATCTCTCCCAGCGCGATTATCCGTCGCTCTACAGCCTGAACTCGCTGGACTTCGTCGTGATGTTCATTCCCGTTGAGCCGGCGTTCATGCTGGCTCTTTCCGGAGACGGCAAGATCTGGCAGGAGGCCTGGGACAAGAACATTTTGCTGGTCAGCCCCAGCACGCTGCTCTTCGTGCTGCGCACGGTCGCGCACCTCTGGCGGCAGGAGCAGCAAAAGAGGAATGTGCAGGAGATCGTTCGCCGCGGCGGCGAGCTCTATGACAAACTCTCGGCCTTCGCCAAAGACCTCACCGATGTTGGCAGAAAGCTCGATGATGCGCGCGGTGCCTACGAGGAAGCCTATAAAAAGCTCGCAGAAGGAAGGGGCAATGTCATCCGCCGGGCTGAGCAACTCAGGAGCTTGGGCATAAAGCCGTCGAAGACGATGCCGACCGCCATGCTCGATCTGGCCATGGAGCAGGAACTCTTCGACGAGCCCGACGAATCAGAGGCACCATTCGAGCTGAGTGCTCCGAGCGGAAGCGACGTGGACTCTGCGCCCGCCGCCACGAGCAACGGACTCAGCAAAGGCTGATCGTCGTATATATCTTTTTTATCCTTGGGCCGCGCTATCGGTGGCCGCTCTTTCGGGGAGTGCGGGGAGGCGTCTTTGTCAGGTCGGACGAGTCACTTCCGGTAAACGAGCCAGTCGCGTGCTGGCCGGCCGGGCTCTCCGAATGCTGCAAGGCTGCGCCATCTTCGACGTTCTCGTTCAGCACTTTTTCTGCCGGTGGTGATCACCAGCGGACTCTTTTGGATCCTCGGCTTCGACGGGCTGCACGCTGGCCGGAGGACGATGGTGGCTCGCTGCCCGCTCCGCCGCGTTCCTATGAACATCGGGCCTCGCGTCTGAATGCGTCTTCTCTTTCGATGCCATGACTCCTCCTCCAAGCGTTTCACTCTGGGCGTCTCAGCCCGCTCGGCCGTCGGATCCTTGCGCCTCGTGCCTTTCGACTTATGTTGGATGCAATGCCCAAAGAATTGGGTCGCCAGAGTGGGGTCGCCACCTTCCGCGATTCGACCCCTTCATTCTGGAAGGATTTATACGGCCTGAAAGGCCTCGCGCAGCCGCTGCCAGGTGACCGCGAGATCTTCCGGCAGCACCCGCGTCTCACTCACGGCGGTCATGAAGTTCGTATCCCCGAGCCAGCGCGGCAGGGCATGCAAATGAAGATGCCCGGTGACACCCGCTCCGGCCGCCTTGCCCAGGTTCAAACCCATATTGAACCCCTCGGGATCGTATACACGATTGAGTGCCTTTTCGGCCCGCTGCATCAAATCCATCAGCTCATGCGCGATGGCCGGATCGAGCGCTGCCAGCGAAGCCTGATGCTCGTACGGAACCACCATGGTGTGGCCTGAGTTGTATGGGTAACGATTCAAACAAACGAACGCCTGGTTAGCGCGCAGGACAATTCCCGCCGCCTGCTCGGCAGCATCGACGCTCATGCCGTGCTCGATTGCATGGTCGGCCGCCGCAATCATGTTGCAGAAGACACATCCCGAATCACCGGTCCACGCCGCCAGCTCCAGCGGAACGCCTCTGCGCATCTTGGGGTCTGTATCTGTTACATATGCGTAGCGCCACGGCGTCCAGAGATGGTCCATGGCCGGAGTTTAACGCAGAGAAGCGGGTTTAGCGGATCAGCGGCAGAAACGCACAAAACAGAAGGGCAGACTTTTCGGCCTGCCCTTGTTGACTTGCTAGGTCGCTGACTTGCTGGTCGTAGCCTGCTCCTGGAGGGCAGCGGCCTTGTCGGTCGCCTCCCAGGGGAAGCCGTTGTCGGTGCGGCCGAAGTGCCCGTAAGCTGCCGTCTTGCGGTAGATGGGACGACGCAGGTCGAGGCTCTCGATAATGCCCTTCGGAGTCAGATGGAAGTTGGCCCGCACCAGCTCCTGCAGCTTGCCTTCAGGAACCTTGCCGGTACCAAAGGTATCGACTAGGACGCTCACCGGCTCGGCTACGCCGATGGCATAGGCCAGCTGCACTTCACAGCGGTCGGCCAGGCCAGAAGCAACGATGTTTTTCGCAATGTAGCGCGCCATGTAGGCCGCTGAACGGTCGACCTTTGTCGGGTCCTTGCCGCTGAAGGCGCCGCCGCCGTGCCGGCCCATGCCGCCGTAGGTATCGACGATGATTTTTCGGCCGGTCAGACCGGTGTCGCCCATCGGGCCGCCAATCACAAACCGGCCGGTAGGGTTGATGTGGTACTTGGTGTTCTCGTCGAGCAGTTTCTCGGGCAACACCGCCTGGATCACGTGCTTCAGCACATCCGTGCGCAGCTCCTCGGTCGAAACCGTCTCGGCGTGCTGTGTCGAGATGACCACGGCGTCGATGCGCACCGGCTTGCCGGCCTCGTCGTACTCCACCGTCACCTGGCTCTTGCCGTCAGGACGAAGGTAGGGTAGCGTGCCGTGCTTGCGGACCTCGGTCAACCGACGCGCCAGCTTGTGCGCAAAGGAGATAGGAGCCGGCATCAGCTCCTCGGTTTCGTTCGTTGCGTAGCCGAACATCATGCCCTGGTCGCCTGCGCCGCCGGTGTCTACGCCCATTGCGATATCTCCTGACTGCTTGTTGATCGAGGAGATCACGGCGCAAGTGTTCGAGTCGAAGCCGTAGAGGGCGTTGTCGTAGCCGATCGAGGCGATCACGCCACGCACCAGCGTCTGGAAGTCGACATAAGCGCGAGTCGTGATTTCGCCGGCGATGACCACCAAGCCGGTTGCGGTCAGTGTCTCGCATGCCACGCGGCTGTACGAGTCCTGCTCCAAGCAGGCATCGAGAATAGCATCGGATATCTGGTCGGCAATCTTGTCCGGGTGGCCTTCCGTTACTGACTCGGAAGTAAATAAAAATCTGTCGCGTGCAGGCAAAGATGGTTCCTCCATCGTTGGAATAAGTTCAATTGCCGCAAGGATTTCGCTCACGCGCGAGAAGCGCCCACGCCGAACGGCGAGCGGCTAAGAACAGGGCCAAGTCGTTATAGAAAGATGGTACTAGACTGGCCCATTCCCGGGCAAAGTCATTCTCTGGAAGGGGAAAAGGACAGGGTCAGCGGCAGATAAGCGGCTCCGAAGAGGATTACGGTAAGGAAACAGAGCTAGCGGAAAGATCGGCAGGCGCCGTAACCCGGGGAGACCGGGAGAGCACTCCTTCCTCAGCGATCCGGTTGTGAACGTAGGTCCACACAAACCAACCCAGCCCGACAAGCAGCAGCAACAGTGCCGCCACGCCGGCCCACCGCAAGCGCTGATCGGGTTTTTCGCCCTCGGTCTCGCGGCTCTTGCTCACGTTTTCGGCGAAGGCGATCCAGTCCGCGTCATCGGTTTTCAGCTGGCCACTCTGCTGGTAGGCGGCCATGTAGCGGCTTACCCAGAACTCTTCGTCGAGCCCCACGACGCGCGCGTAGCTGCGAACAATACCCTTGTTGAACACGCCGCCCGGCAGCTGCTCGAACTGGTTCTCTTCGAGCGCCGTCAGGTAACGGCTGCTGATCTTTGTCGAGTCGCTGATCTCTTCGAGCCCGATGCCACGGCTTACTCGTTCGGATCGCAACTCTTTGCCAAATTCGCCCATACCAACTACCTCAGGTCACGTGCAGCGTTTGCATTCTCGGAACCGATGCGCCCACAAACCGGGGATCGAAAATCGGCGCGACCAAAATGGGAAGCGTCGACCTAGTGCTATCTCCGGAATGCAGTAGTAATTCCAAAAACGGCATAACTTGCAGGGTATTCAGGGTTTGAACTAAACCATAAGTCCCCCTGCCCGCACAGGTCAAAAGAAAAATCAAGTTGTTTCTGCTGTCTTTCAGCCAGCCGAACCTCACTGGTTTAGGCCCTTCCTCGGATATCGGCTACTTTCCGCCCGCCTTGAGAACTCTATGGGCCGCTTCCGCAAGTCGCATTTTGTTACACTTGACGAGGGAAGTTCAAAGCAGTCTCCGCTCGCCGGAACGCGAAGCGTCCCCCCAATCTCCGCTCTCTCGCCGTTCGAAATATTTCATGAACAAGCTGGTTCTCGGTAACATCCTGCACCGTCCCGTGCGCACCATCATCAGCGTCTTCGCTGTGGCCATTGAGGTCATCATGATCCTGTCAATCGTGGCCATCATGGTGGGAATGGTTAATGATCAGAAAACCCGCATTGGCGGCATCGGCGCCGACATCATCGTGCAGCCGCCAAACGCCAGCTTCCTCTCTGGAGTGAGCGGCGCGCCCGTCCCCGCTAAAATCGCCAGCGTGCTGCGTAAACTGCCGCATGTCGCTGTGGTAGCTCCCGTCATTACCGACCTCAGCACCGCCGGATCGGTCGAGACCATCTGGGGCATCGACTACCAGAGCTATAACGCTCTGCGGCCGTTCACCTTTCTTTCGGGAACGCCGTTTACTGGACCCTGGGACGTTATCGTCGACGACTTTTTCGCCCGCTCCGACCACGGCCATCATGTCGGCGACGTCATCCAGATCAAAGGTCATCCCTTCCGCATCTGCGGCATTGTGGAGCACGGTAAGGGAGGGCGCAAGTTTGTACCCATCCGTACACTGGGCGGCTTGATGGGCAATCCCGACAACGCATCGCTCTTCTATATCCGCAGCGACAACCTAAAAAACCAGCAAGCCATTATCGACGAGATTCACTCCACGCTGGGGCTGGAGCAGTACCAGGTGCAGACCCTCGAGGCCTGGATGTCCATGATGACGCCCGCTCACCTTCCCGGATTCAATATCGCCCTGAACGTCGTCATCTCGATTGCCGTGATCGTCGGGTTCCTGGTCATCTTCCAATCTCTCTACACGGCCGTCATGGAGCGCACACGCGAAATCGGCATTCTCAAATCCCTCGGAGCCTCGAAGCCCTATATCGTTAACGTGGTGCTGCGCGAGGCATTACTTGTTGCGCTTGCTGGCATCGTTCTCGGCATTGTGTGTACGCAGTTGCTCAAGTTGGGGATAAGCGTGCGCTTTCCGACCATGTCGTTCCAAGTGACGAATGACTGGCGGCTCCGCGGAACCATCATTGCCCTCGTAGGAGCTGTGCTCGGAGCGCTGTATCCGGCTTGGAAGGCGGCCAGCAAAGACCCCATCGACGCGCTGGCGTACGAATAGGGCCTTCGTTCAGGTCTCCGTTTGTCGGCTAAGTTTGGGCAGACGGCGGATTTCGAAGGCTTGAATCCGGAGAGGGTGCGTATATACTCTCTCCAAATCCGCGATATTACTGCAGAACTTCTGCATCACTTTTCGGTTCGAATGAAGTAGGCCTTGGCCCCTCCGTTGGGTGACAAGTGTTGCCGAATGCACGTGCCGCGCCCAATCCGGAAGTGTCTCTACGGCCTCTGGCTGGCTGGGATCGCGGTGCTCTTCGCACTGCACGCAGTTCATCTTCGAGCTGACTTCCCAAACAACTCTCCGTGGATGGATTACTCCAAATACACCGACGAGGGGTGGTACGGAAAGGCGGCCATCGAGCATTACGTGCATGGCTCTTGGTACGTTCCTGGGGATTTTAATCCCTCTGTCGCGCTTCCCGTCCTGCCAGCCATGGAACTGGCGCTTTTTCATTTCACCGGGGTGAGCCTGGTCGCTGCGCGTCTGCTGGTGCTCGCAATCTTCGCCGTCAACCTGCTGCTGGCCTATCTGATCCTGCGCACGCAAGCGTCGCTTCTGGTTTCCCTATTCGGCGTCACTCTGCTCGTATCGAATGCCTTTCTCTATGCTTTCAGCCGGCTTGCGATTCTCGAGCAGCCTCTCACGCTGTTTCTACTTGGGTCATGGCTGCTGGCACTTTGTCTCCCAAAAATGACGAGTGACCCAGCTCGAACCGCCGCGCAGGTCGCTATCGGAGTGCTTCTCTGTCTCGCCGTCCTGACAAAGACAACCGCGCTTTTTCTCCTGCCGTCGGCGCTATTTTTAATATGCCACGCGTACGGTTACAAGTTGAACGCGACCATCAAGCCCCTCGTCACCGTGGCTTTGGTCGGCGCGGCCCCCTTTGGGCTCTATTACGGACTCTTTGTATGGCCGCGCTTCGCCTACGATTACCACTACCTCTTCGCGGCAAATGCGTGGGATCGGCCTACGTCCCTGCTGGGTTACGCCGCCACCTACTGGTACGCGGTGCACGGCGCACTCTGGATCGATCCCTGGCTCTGCGGACTTGCCGTAGTGCTGCTCGCTCTGTCGGTGATTTTTGCGCGTCGCATCTGGCACAATCCGCTGCTGATCGCGTCGCTTCTGGCCTGTGCCGGATATGTTTTCTTCATCGGCTGGCACAACAATATGCAGCCGCGCTACTACCAGGTTGCTGTATATCCGTTGGTATTTGTGATTGCGGTGGCTCTGGCAGCGCTCTTCAATGCTTCGATGGTCACGGCTGTACATGCGCAAAAGTTCGCCCGGCCACTCGGTTTTGCGTCTCTCGCCGTCGGGACCCTGATCAGCGCCCTCAACCTCCGCGAAATCCTCTTTTGGAGCAGCCACCCCGAATACACTTGGGTCACAACAGCGCGCCGCCTCACGAACTACATCGACCACCATCCCTACCGCAATCGCCTGCTTCTTTCCGTCAGCGGAGACAACATCACCCTGATCACTCGCCTACCTGCTATCTGCGACGACTTCGGCACCTGGGATCTAGCCAAGCGCATTCACAACTACCAGCCCGGCTGGTACGCCGCATGGAACGAACTGGACCCCGGGACCCTGGAAGACCTGCAAACCCAGTACTCGCTCGAGCGAGTCGCGAGCTTTCGCGCTTTCGACGATCCCGACCGCGACGTGCTGATCCTCTACAAGCTGCACCCGCTGCCCCTCGCTCGCCAGCACTACAATCAGACAGTTGAAGAGGCGGCCAACGCGGGCAGATAGCCCTATTAGTTCACAACTTTTTGCAATTTGTTGCCACGATGTGACATATCGCGTTGGCGGGCGGTCTATTCTTCACTACGGATGGATATCGAAAGAGCGCAGCCTGATATGTGGAAGCTTCCACACCTCCGCTGGTCTGAGCGCCCGCGCATCCTCATGCTGATGTTGGCGATGATGCTCCCGGCAGCCGCGCTGGTCGTCTTCAGCGCCTTCTACCTCCGCAACATGCAGCGCGAGAAGGTTATCGAGGCCGCGTACCAGGTCGAATATGAGCACACGCTCGCCATCGCGGAGAAGCAAATCAACGAGCGTGCGTACGATATGGCCGACAGCGCCAGAATGCAATTTCCGGATATGGATAGTTCCGACGCGGATCAGCTCGATAGCTTTCTGACGGCGCACCCAGATATCTCCCATGCATTTCTGTGGACCGGAAAAGATCACTTCATCTTTCGATCCCAGCCCAGCCGGATGAGCAGCGGCGCATTCTGCGCCGAGAATCAGACACTCGCGTCGGATTTCGCCAACTGGTGGAGTATGGACGGCAAGACGTACATCAACAAGCTGAGGTGGCATGAAGCTAATGAAGGTACGCATTTCTTCTTTATGGAACATTGGGTTACCAGGGGCGACAAAATGCAGTATCAGTCTCTGGTGCTCTTTCTGCCCCACGGCTCCAGCCCCGAGCGTCCCGCCCTGGCTGGATTCATCTACGACACGGACTATCTGAAGAACAAGTTCTTTCCCGCGGCCCTGAACGAAGTGATGCCCGATCAGAGCCAGGGCGATTCAATGCATCCCCGAACGGCGTTCATGGTCCGCACAGATCGAGAGAATACCCCCCTCGCTGCGTCGGCTTCCTGGGATGGTGGATCAGCCGAAGTTGAACGGGCTTTTCAGGATGTCTTTACCGGCCTGATTCTGGGAATCAAGCTGCGCGGGAACACCATCGCAAATATCAGCGCCCATTTCCTGCGAACCCATTTTCTCGTTCTCGGTGCACTCTCGCTGTTGATGGGCGCGGGCATGATCTTCACCTACCGCAGTGTGGCGCGGGAACTGGCGCTGGCGAAGCTCAAGTCTGATTTTGTCTCCAACGTTTCGCATGAACTCAGAACGCCTCTTGCGCTTATCCGCCTTTACGCGGAGACGCTGGAGATGGGCCGCATCTCCGGCTCGGGAAAGCAGCAGGAGTATTACGAGATTATCCGCAAGGAGAGCGAGCGGCTTACTTCGCTCATCAATAACATCCTCGACTTTTCCCGCATCGAGTCCGGCAAGAAGGAGTACAGCTTCCGCGAGACCAACGTCGCCGATCTTGTCCGTGACACCCTTGAGGCGTACCGGTTCGAGATCGAACAAAACGGCTTCAAGTTCGAGCAGAAGATCGCCAATGACGTGCCGCCGCTCATGGTCGACCGCGAGGCCATCGCCCGCTCACTTCTGAACCTGGTCAATAACGCGGTGAAGTACTCGCCGAACGAAAAGTACCTGGGAGTGAACCTGTATCGCGAGAACGGCTCCGTCAATCTTGAAGTTATCGACCACGGAATTGGTATTCCCGCCAAGGAGCAGCCGAAGATTTTCGAGAAATTCTACCGGGTAGGTGATCCCTTGGTTCACAACACTAAGGGGAGCGGACTGGGCCTGTCACTCGTCTGTCATATCGTGCAGGCCCACGGCGGAGAGGTCGCCGTAGAGAGCGCGCCCGGCCGGGGAAGCAAATTCACCATTACTCTCCCGATGCAATCAACATTTCAGCAAGTAAACGAGGCGCCCGCATGAAACTACAAGAAAAAACAAAAACAATCGAATCGGCCGCGAAGATCCTCATCGTCGAGGATGAGCCCAACATGGTCGCTGGCCTTCGCGACAACTTCGAGTTCGAGGGCTACCAGGTCATCACCGCCCGCGACGGCATTGAAGGCCTTCAGAGGGCGCTCGACGAGTCCCCAGATCTCGTTGTACTCGACGTCATGATGCCTCGCATGAGCGGCCTCGAAGTCTGCAAACAGCTGCGCGCCAAGCGCGCCTCGCTCCCCATCATCATGCTCACCGCCCGTGGTCAGGAGGTCGACAAGGTAGTCGGCCTTGAACTCGGAGCCGACGATTACGTTACCAAACCCTTCTCGATTCGTGAGCTGCTGGCGCGGGTCAAGGCCATTCTGCGGCGTGCCGCTGCCGGACCCAAGAATCAGGAATATCACTCCTTTGGCGATGTCGAAGTGGACATTCGCCGTTGCCAGGTCGTCAAATCGGGTAAGCTGCTCGACGTTTCCTCGAAGGAGTTTGAACTGCTCAAGTACTTCATCTCTCACTCCGGCGAAATCCTCAGCCGCGATCGCCTGCTTGAAGACGTCTGGGGATACGACAACTTTCCCACCACTCGCACCGTAGACACGCATCTGGTGCGTCTGCGCCAGAAACTCGAACCCGATCCAGAGCAACCGCAGTATTTCCTCACCGTTCATGGAACCGGCTATCGATTCGTGGGTTAAAAAGGCTTTTCAGACATTCGAAGGTGGCTCACTCAAGCCTGCCGTTGGCCTGAGGGGATTCACCCAAAAAGCATGATCCGAACTGAAACGAGGTGAATCTTGTACCCGGAGACATTAGCGCCGGCAGCCAGTGGCGGATTCGAATTTAGCAGCGATCACCGCGATTGGAACACGTTTCCTCCCTCAATGTCCCCATTCCCCGGAACGTCCGGGCCGGGTTCGTCGTTACAGAACGCTTCAATGCCGGGCTCTCCGATTAAGGACGAGCTCGACTCTCTGCATCGCGAAAGACTCGACCTCCACAACCAGCTTTTCGAAGCCGCGCAGATTCAGCGCAAGCTCAGTGGGCCCCGTTTGCTGCGCCACGGTGACCTGCAGTTTGCGAGCGAAGTATTCGCAGCGCGATTCCTTTCGGGTGACTTCATCACCTTTTCGAAAAACGGCTCCCGCGTCTTCGCCACTCACGGAGATATTGCCGGCAAGGGTGTCGCTGCGGGTATGTGGTTCACCAATCTTGCAGGACTGCTTCAGAGCTACGGCCGCCCCGACTCCGACCCTGCAGTCATAGCCTCGGAGGTTAACCGTCATCTCTGCTACCTGCGCCCAGTGGCCCCGTTCGTCACCGGATTCATCTCCCAGATCGACTGCGACCGTGCAGAGCTGACCTACTGCAACGCAGGGCACTTCCCGCCGCTGCTGCTTCACGCCGACGGAAGCTCCGAGCTTCTTCAGGAGGGCGGGCCACTGCTCGGCGCCATCGAAGATGCCGGTTTCAGCTCCGCAACCCTGCTACTCACGCCTGGAGACACGCTCGTCGCTTACTCCGACGGGGTGCTCGAGTGCGCAAATCCCTCAGGCGAGGAGTTCGGCACCGACCGCCTTCTCGACACGCTCCGCTGCGCCGATGGCCAGTCTGCTCACACCAAACTGATGATGGTTCTCGCGGCGTTGCAGGATTTCGCCAACGGCACCCCGCTCCGCGACGACGTCAGCCTTACCGTCATCCAGCGCGATCCGTGCCCACGCTGATGACATTGAAAGCGGGATAGCCACTCCGGAAGCTACTCCGGTTCCGGCTGCATGACCGCGCCGATCGCCTCGACCATCTGCTGCCAGCGTCCGTGATCCGATGCAAGCTGCTTCTTGCCGGTCACCGTGATCTGGTAATACTTCGCGCGCTGGTTGCTCTCCGTCACCTTCACTCCGAGCGTACCCACCCTTGCCGCTCGAGCCGATGCAGCGCAGGATAGAGCGACGCGGTCTCGACCTGTAGGACCTCGCCCGATCGCGTGCGGATCGTCTGACTGACGCCGTAACCGTGCTGCGGGCCCCACTGTAGCGTCTGAAGAATCAGCATGTCCAGCGTGCCCTGCAGCAGCTCGATTCGGTTCTGGTACGGACTTTTCTTTACCCTTGGCTTCTTCCCAAAATTTCCCACAGGTGTAGGCACTCTACTCCTCTGGATGTAGTCTGTCTACATCCAGCACAATCCGCGGCCTGATCCCTGTCCACTAATCCCTACCGCCACATTACTTCCGTGACGTGTCCCGAATTGCGGTCGCCTCCTATGCTAGATCAGCAATGCTCCGGCCATTCTTCAGCCTTGCTCTCGCGCTTACGGCGAGCCTGACTTACGCAGTCGGAACGAAATCGCATGTCGTTGCCCTTGGAGCCATCCGCAAAGTGCCCTACTCGGTAACCGGAGACCCGGCTGGCGCTCTCAAGGACGAGACCGAACTTCATGTGCGGCCGCTCGTCGTTGATGGCAAGGTCAAGGAGTGGACCACTGGGGACGTCCACGACATTACCGATCGAAGTTTCGTTGTCCGCCGCGCCATCCGTCTCAATGATGCCCTCCCCACGGATGCAGGCGGCCACGCAGGAGCCGCGCGCTGGGTATGGCAGCGCGGCCCCTGGCTGCTCATCGACCGCGTCAGCGGCAAAGTCACAGCCCTCCGCTTACCCGACTATGACCCGGTCGTCTCGGATGTTGTGTGGTTCCGAGACTACGCCGCTTATTGTGGACTCAACTCCTCCGGCCGCCAGCTTTACGCCGTTGTCGCGCAGATCGAGGCGCGCCGGCCGTTGCTCAGCAAGAAGCTGCGCGAGTGGAACCTCATTGACCATCCTTCCCCCGCCTGCTCTCCGGCGGTCTGGCAACGCGAGCCCCTCCGCATCGCCTTCCAGCCTGCCGGAGGTCCCCCTATCAGCTTTGATCTCGTTGGCCTGTCGGCCGTATTGATCGACGACGGCGACGCGGGAGGCGCCGGCGAATCCGCGAACTGACGGCTGATGCTCATGAGGTCTAAACTGACCTCATGGAGTCTTTCGACGATCTTCTGAAACTCGCCGAAACCGCCCACGGACATCTCTGCGCTGGCCAGATCCTCGGTGTGCGCATGGCGATGCTCGGATGTTGCCGGCTCGACATCAAGGAGCCGCGTGGCAAGGACCGTAAGCGACTTGTCACCTATGTCGAAATCGATCGCTGCGCCACCGATGCGATTGGCGTCGTTACCGGATGCCGTCTCGGCAAGCGCGCCCTCAAATTTCGCGACTGGGGCAAGATGGCGGCCACATTTGTCGATCTCGATTCCGGACGCGCCTTGCGCATCGCCGCCCTCGAATCGTCGAAGGGGCGCGCCCGCGAGCTCTATCCTGAGATCGAGAACAAGAATAAGCAGCAGATGCTCGCCTATCGCGAGCTTCCTGATAAGGACCTCTTCTCCGAAGAATGGGTCTCCGTTCGTATCGAACAGAAGGAGTTCCCCGGCTACAAGGGCGAGCGCATCAGGTGCGCCGAATGCGGGGAAGGAATCAGCTACGAGCGCTTTGTCGAGTGTGATGGCCGCATTCTCTGCCTTGCCTGCGCCGACCCGCAGACGCGCTACTACCAGCCGCTCGACTCTGAGGTCCCGGAATATGCACCCATGACAGTGACGATGTCGGGTCCGCACTGCGACTGTCCTTAAGCTAGAGCCTCTCCACCGCATGACCCACGCGAAACACAGCCAACTCCCCGAAGTGCTTGCCCAGAATCTGAATTCCAATTGGCAGGCCCGCGCGCGATTCGCCGCATGGCACTGACGCCCCGCAGATTCCGGCCAGGTTCGCCGTGACGGTGTAGATATCCGCCAGATACATCTCCATCGGATTGTCGGTCTTCTCGCCCAGCTTGAACGCGGGAGTCGGTGCCGTCGGCGTGAGGATCGCGTCTACCTTGTCGAAGGCCTTGAGGAAATCCTCCGTCAGCAGCCGGCGCACTTGCTGCGCCTTCCTGTAATAAGCATCGTAATAGCCAGCGCTCAGCACGTAGGTCCCGAGCAGAATACGCCGCTTCACTTCCGCACCGAATCCGCCCTCGCGCGAGCAGTGATACATGCAGGCCAAGGTCTGGGTATTAGGCGCGCGATAGCCGTAGCGCACACCGTCAAATCGCGCCAGGTTGGCGCTCGCCTCCGCTGTCGCAATGACGTAGTAGGTTGGCACGGCATAGCGCGTGTGCGGCAGCGAAACGGGAACGATCTCCGCACCAGCTTGTTTCAACCGTTCGATAGTCGCCTCCACTGCCGCGCGAACCTCAGGATCGAGCCCCTCGCCAAAGTACTCTGGCGGAACACCGAGCCGCATCCCGGCAACCCCTTTGTCGATCTCCGCCAGGTAATCGGGAACCGGCTCCATCGACGAAGTCGCATCCATGGGGTCGTGCCCCGCGACTACGCCCAGCACCTTTGCGGCATCGAGCACCGTCGCCGCAAACGGCCCCACGCGGTCAAGGGACGAGGCAAACGCAATGAGTCCGTAGCGCGACACGCGTCCGTAGGTCGGCAGCACGCCGACCACGCCACAGAAGGACGCCGGCTGCCGTATAGAGCCGCCGGTGTCGCTTCCCAGGGTGGCCACGGCCATGCCTGCCGCAACCGCCGCTGCCGATCCGCCGCTTGATCCGCCGGGGACCCGCTCGGTGTCGTAGGGATTTCGCACCGGCCCGTACGCTGAATTCTCGTTCGACGAGCCCATGGCAAACTCGTCGCAATTCAGCTTGCCCAGCAGCACCGCCCCCGCGTCAATCAACTTCCGCACCGCTGTCGCGGTGTAAGGGGGTTGGTAGCCCTCGAGAATCTTCGAGCCCGCTGTGGCCGGCATCCCGTCGACGACCAACACGTCCTTGATGCCCATCGGTATACCGGCCAGCATCGGTAGAGCCTCGCCAGTAGTGGCGTTCGCGTCGATCTCCGCTGCCCGCGCCATGGCGCGCTCACGATCGATCGAAAGAAAAGAGTGGATGGTTGCGTCTTCTTCGTCGATGCGCCTGAAGCACAGCCGCGCCGCTTCGACTGCCGACGTCGTGCCCTTCGCGATGCCTTCCACCAGCTCGTTGATCGAAGGCAGTTTTACCGCTGAAATTTTTGTCGTCATGAATTCAATTCCGGATATCCGCGTCCGGATTTTCGGACGTAAGACTTTGGCTTTCCGATCACTGTGCTCAGCGCTCAATCACTTTGGGGACCTTAAAAAAGGTCCCATCTGTCTCCGGAGCAGACGCCATAACCCGTTGTCGATCGAGGCACGGCATCACCCTATCCTCTCGTAGGGCGGGTCTAGCATTCTCGGCGCCGGCGCCCAACACGTCGGAGACCTGCGCCATCGGTTCGACCGAAGACGTTTCCAACTCGTTCAATTGTGTGACGTAATCAAGAATGGAGTTGAGATCGCGCTGCATGCGAGCGGTTTCAGCCGCTGTCAGCTCAAGATTCGCAAGTTCCGCTATGCGCACCACATCTTCAGTGGCAACTCGTTTGTTTTCGACCATGGAAGACACTTCGTTCCTGATTTCCGGGCTAACTTGGATGTTACTATTTTCCAATCGATCGTGGATTTCAGCTCTGGAGGTGGCGTTGAGGTACAGATCGCCATTCAGGTTTGCCGAAAGAACCTATTGGAACATGCGCAGTCACGGGCTGCTTCCTGATCGCTATTTGGAAGGCGGCCGAGGAGTTATTCACATCGGCGCGAACACGGGACAGGAGCGGCTCGAGTATGCTCGCAACGGCCTGAAAGTAGCCTGGGTCGAGCCTATCCCCGACATCTTCGCGGAGCTTAAATCAAATCTGGCCGACTTTCCCGACCAGACTGCCTACAACTGCCTGATCAGCGCCAATGACGGAGTCAAATACCAATTCCACGTCTCGGACAACGAAGGCTCCTCCTCATCGATTCTGCAGCCCAACAAGCAAATTCCCGGACACTGGGACAGAGTGGGCTTCTCCCGCACCATAGATTTGGAGTCCCTTTCATTGCAGACCTTTATCCGCAAGTACGGAATTGATCTCGCATTATTCGACATCCTGGTTCTCGATACCCAGGGTGCGGAACTACTTGTGCTCCAAGGCGCGAAGGAGGTTTTGCCTCGCTTTCGATTCATCAAATGCGAGGCTACGAACTTTGAGGTCTACGCGGGAGGCTGTCAGCTGCCCGATCTCGACGATTTCCTCTCAAAACAGGGATTCGAGCAGAAGGGCCGCTTCGTGCTCTCAAGGTCGAATCCACCGCGGGGCGGACGCCAGTGGGATGTCCTATACGGTCACGCTTGATGCGCGCTGAACACCGGGACCGCATGAGCAAACTGCGCTAACATAGATTCAGTGCAGGCAGGCCGGACGGCCGCTGCCGGCGAGGCGCAAGCCAACCCGGGAGAGGAAAGTCCGAACTCCACAGGGCAGTGTGCCGGATAACGTCCGGGATCGCGGCGTCAAGGCCGTGAGACGGCTAGTGCCACAGAGAATATACCGCCCCGCAAGGGTAAGGGTGAAAAGGTGCGGTAAGAGCGCACCGCTCCGGCGGTAACGACGGAGGCATGGTAAACCCCACACGGAGCAAGACCAAATAGGGAGGAAATTCGCAGCGGGGGCCCAATCAGCTGCGGATGCGTGCCGGCCCGGTGCGCCAACGCGGGTCACGTGCCAAGCGCAAGCGAAGCACGGCGGAAACCTCCGGGTAGGTCGCTTGAGCGCGCGCAGCAATGCGCCGCCTAGAGGAATGGCCGTCCTCGACAGAATTCGGCTTACAGGCTGTCTGCCACGCGGCCCCGGCTTTCCCAAAGAGAGCCGGGGTCATCCATCCCTAAGCTGAGAAACTAGGCAATTGCTCCCGGGCGATGCTCTTTTGCATCCGCTTCGTTTCGTCTCCCAGGTCGGAGAAGATCGCTGGCTGTGAATATTCAAGTCACAACATGCAGAAGTCTCGGGGATCTCTCTGGCTGGTAACTCCAAGCCGCGATTGAGCCGCTTCCACTAAGCTGGCACCAACTACAAATACTGCAACGCAGCGTGTGCCCTGGGAATCTGTGCTTCAGCGTCGCTTAGCGGGTTGAGACTCAAATGGGCCCGTCCGACGCTCGACTCGAACATGCGAACTTTGTGAAAATCCTTCCAGTTGAACGCTAAGCATGGCTCGTCACGTCAACGGTAAACGCGCAGCGGCAGGATTCTTCGAAGCTCTGCGCGAGTCATCAGGAGCTGAGTATGCCACCCAAACAGACAGTCATCGTAACCGGCGCTTCGCAAGGCATCGGAGCGGCGATAGTCCATGCCTTTCTCGATCGCGGCTATAACGTCGTTGCAACCTCGCGCAGCGTTTCCCGGGCTGGCTTTGCGCCGTCACCGAACCTCGCACTCGTTGACGGAGACATCGGTCATGCAGCGACGGCCGAGAAAGTGGCGCAGACGACGATCGACAGGTTCGGCTCGATCAACCATCTCGTCAACAATGCCGGCATCTTCGCTGCCAAGCCCTTCACGGACTACACCCTGGAGGATTTTCGCCGTTTTGTCTCCACCAACCTGGAAGGGTTCATATTCATTACCCAGCTCGCGGTCAAGCATATTCTGACGCAGGGCGCCGGGGGCAGCGTGACGACGATCACGGCATCATTGGCAGATAACCCCATCGTCGGTGTTCCTGCGTCGATTCCAATGATCACGAAGGGCGGACTGAACGCGATTACCATCAGCCTCGCAAACGAATACGCGAAAAACAACATCCGCTTCAACGCGGTCGCACCGGGCGTGGTCGATACGCCACTGCATGAGAAAAATCCAAAGGATTTTATGAAGACTCTTAATCCGATGGGAACGATTTCCGACACAGAGGAGATTGCCGATGCTGTGATTTATCTGACGGAAGCTCGCAACGTAACCGGAGAAGTGCTGCACGTGGACGGTGGTGCGCACGCAGGCCGATGGTAAGCGTCAGGAGTTCGCAACAGAACGGCGCAGAATGCCGGTTGCAAGAGCTCCCTTACGCATGGTCATCGGCGTTGCCAGCCTTCCGTCGGAATGCCGGTACAACTCGAGGTCATTTTCGAAGTCGCAAAGCAGGAAGCCTAGGCAGAGCCCGGATCGTCTCTGCCTGTTGCGCTGAAAGGCAGCCATGGAACAACAGTCCGTTAACTCATCGGCGCAGTGGTATGACACTCGGATTTCTTCAAGGCTGGGAACCGAATACCCAATCATTCAGGGCCCTCTTGGCGGTCTGTCGACCCAGCGACTGACGGCGGCCGTCTCGAACTTTGGCGGCCTCGGGTCCTTTGGAGCACACGGCCTAAGCCCTTCCGCTATTAAGGATGTGATCGCTGAGATTCGATGGCTTACCTCGAAGCCGTTCGCAATCAATTTATGGGTCTCGATGGAAGACGACGGCGCGCGGACCTCCGGCAGCGATGCATTTGCACGAAGCCTCGTGCCCCTCGCGGGACACATCCGGGCCCTCGGCGGAGCACTGCCGACATACAAGTCTTATACGCCAATCAGCTTCGAAGACCAGGTGCGTGTCTTGCTCGATGCAAAAGTCCCTGTGTTCAGCTTTATCATTGGAGTTCCGCCGAAGGAGATCCTCGACGAATGCCGCGCGCAGGGAATCGTGACAATCGGAACCGTGACGACACCGGATGAAGCGAGTGCTCTTGAGCAGGCTGGTGTCGACGTGATTGTTGCCTCAGGTTTTGAAGCAGGTGGCCATCGCGGTTCTTTCCTGCGCCCATCTGAAGAATCGCTCACCGGGACCTTTTCGCTCGTGCCTCAAGTCGCAGACGCCGTTTCAGTCCCCGTCGTCGCTGCCGGAGGCATCACCGATGCCCGAGGAATCGTCGCAGCCTTCGCTTTGGGGGCTGAGGGAGTACAAATCGGCACGGCATTTCTCGCCTGTGAGGAATCCGGCGCCAGTGCACTTCACCGCAATGCCATCCTCAGCGGCGGCGCACGCAGAACAGGATTGACCCGAGGCTTCACTGGACGGCTCGCCCGCGGAATACAGAACCAGCTGCTCGAGGAACTCAATCGCTCCGGAGTGGAGATCCTCCCTTATCCTTTGCAGCGCAACCTGGTGAAAAACCTATCCATCCTCGCAGAGAAGGCTGCGCAGCCGCAGTTCCTCCAGCTCTGGGCCGGACAAAGCGCAAACCTTTCCCGGCACCGCAACGCGGAGAGCCTGCTTCAGGCACTCGTATCAGAGGTCTCTGCTGTTGCCAGCCCGGTTCTTCGCTGGAGCCGCGAGCAGGGTGGCACATGATGAGGTTGAAGCAGAAGGAACTAAACCAGAAATCAGCAATGTCCCGTCGCACGTAAGTACGAGCCAAAGGAAGGGCTTGCCAGCGACAGCAATCGTAGTGGCAACCATGAACGCGGCGCAGTTTCCCAAGGATGAGCAGATTTCCAGATTGTCGAGCGCGAGATCCCTAATCCGGGTGCGGAACCCGTGCGTATCAAGGTGCAGTACGTGCAACCCTCGACCCTGTTGAGGTTGCATCGGTACAGCCTGTCATTGGAACCAAAACCATTCAAGGCTGGGGCCGCCGGAACCCCTGCCGAGGCTCCAAATAGTGAATTGCTCTAACGACGAGGGTGGTTCTAAGTCTGGTGATTCTTGATGTCTACCCGCGAGCCATTGATTCCGGAAAGATGGTCGGACCTGCACCCTGAAGAACGAGATATCTGATAATTCGAGGGGGGAAAGGCAGGCGCGGGCGGTGTCTCGGGGAGAATCCTAGAACCCCGCCGGCGGCTCTCCGACGACGCCAAAAGCCTCCTCCATTTGCCAGACGAGCCGTCATACGCAAGAATGTGCCAGCAAGCCCATAGGAGCGCCCTGTGCCCTGCAAGCCGAATCGCCGCAGCTTCCTCATAGCGGGAGGAATGACCGCCCTCGCGTCCACGAAAGTACTGGGAGCCAACGACGCTCTCCGCGTCGGCGTCATCGGCGCTGGAGGGCGAATGAACGGCCTGCTCGATGCTGCCGACAAGGCAGGCACCCACCAGATCGTAGCCGTTAGCGACGTATATGGGCCACACCGTGATGCCATTAAAGAACGCTCAAACGGCGCTGCGACGACTCATGTCGATTATCGTGAGGTCCTCGAGAAAGACATCGATGCCGTTATCATCGCGTCTCCTGATCACTGGCACGTGCGCATGGCTGTCGACGCTCTAAGCGCAGGCAAGGACGTTTACCTCGAAAAGCCGGTCACGCACACGATTGAGGAAGGCGCAACGCTCACCCGCGCAGTACGTTCGGGCAAGCAGATCCTGCAATGCGGTATGCAGCAGCGCAGCTGGACTCACTTTCGCGATGCGGTCGACCTCATTCAGGGTGGCAGCCTCGGACGCGTCGTCCAAGTACGAACCTACTGGTGGCAGAACTATCAACGAAGCACACTCAAACCAGTGGACGTGCAGGCCCTCGACTGGAAACTCTGGCTCGGATCGGCTCCCGATCAGCCGTTCAGCGAAGAGAAGTTCTACCGCTGGCGCTGGTTCTGGAATTTCGGCGGTGGCGCGATGACAGACTTATTCACGCATTGGATCGATGTGGCTCATTGGGCAATGAAGGCCGATCAGCCGAGCGTGGCGCAGATGCTCGGTGACAAATATATATACGAAGCATGGGAGTGTCCCGACACCGTCCAGGCTGCCTTCCGCTATCCGGGCTTCGACGTGGTGTATGAGGGGATGATGGCTTCATCCATTGACGACGGCGGACTCGAATTCCGCGGGATGGATGCAACCCTCAAAATCAACCGCAGCGGCTTCTTCATCTATCGCGAGGGCGTTCAGGCTAACCAGAACCCGGTAGTCAAGGAAGAGAGCTTCCGTGACGGGACGATATCCCACATGCAGAATTTCTTCGATTGCGTCAGGTCGCGCAAGGAACCGAACGCACCAGTGGAAACCGGTGTCGCCGCGGCGCGAGCCGGCCAGGTCGCCAACCTCGCCTACCACCGCAATAACGGCCAGATCACCTGGCCGTTGAAGGCTTCGTAAGCTGCGGAATCACTGTTTCGGCGCGAAGTAGCCCTGGCGGACGCTGACCACATACCGCCGATCTAGGCAAAAGAGATAGATTGGCCGGAAGGCGCCGTTGGCTATAAAGTCGGCGGGCTTGTAGACCAGGGCGTACTGGCTGCGAAGCTCCTCCTGGATGCTCTGGAAGCTGATCGGCATATCTTCGAGGCGCTTGGGATAAAAGGCCCGGCCTCCGGTCGCATCAGCGATCTTCTTCAGAATGTCGTCGCCGCGATCGCGGCTGGGACTGGTGTTGGTGCTGATCGCATAAACGATGGTTTCCGCACGCTGGCACTCTTTGATCGCGTCGTCGAGGTATGCGTGGCTCTGGTTATCGTCTCCGTCGGAGATAAGGACCATGGCCTTGCGCACCGGCTCCTGTCCGCGCGACGCGTCGAGCAGCTTGTCACGGCAGCCGCTATAAACAGCGTCAAAGAGCGCTGTTCCGCCACCCGGGCGAAGGGCGTTGATCCCGGCGGTGAGCGAATCGAGATTATTAGTCCAGTCCTGTTTATAGTCGGGCGTGACATCGAAGCCCATAATGAATGCTTTGTCGCTTTTAGGCTTCAGAATCTGGAGAAGAAATTCGATCGATGCCTGCTGCTCGAACTGGAACCGGGTGCGGATCGATGTACTGGTATCGATAACGATGCCCACGCGCAGCGGCAAATTGGTCTGCTGCGTGAAGCTGTAGACACGCTCCGGGGCCTTGCGATCATCGAGAAGAGCAAAATCGCTCTGCTTAAGGTCGGAGATAAAGCGCCCGTGCTTGTCGGTCACCGCGAAAACCAGGTCGACTTCGTTTACCTGCCGGGTGATGGTGTATTCCTGCTCATTGCCCGACTGTTGGCCGGAGTTCTGCTGAGTGGGCTGCTGGGCCGGTGCGGGCGCTGCCTGCGCCGCAATCGCGGGGGCCGGGGAAGCCGCCTGCGGAGCGGCTTGTCCGAAGGCAGAAGCGGCAGATATCGCAATCAACAGAGAAGAAAGAGGGCGAAGAATCGTGGGTAAACCTTTGCGCATGTTGCTTAGGCCATTTTACATGTCGGATTCGACTTCGGGAGACTGGCGATCATAACGACTCGACCAAGCTCCTCCGCCGCTTGCCCGAACTGCAGTCTCGATCGAGCATTAGACATCGTGTGCTGTGTTGACGAACTGTTAACGAGGCTTGAAAGTGATCCCACGTTGCAGAAAGAGAGAGATTTTCGGGCCATTTGATATTTGTTCGTTAAGAACGAACCTCCCAGCGTCAAGTTAGAAGGAAATCTTCTCTCCGTGCGGGGGCTGTTCAAGGTCCGCTATCGCGATCGGCGCAAACCCAACTCCCTCGGACTGTCCAACCTAGAAAACGGTGAGTGCGAGCGAGACTACGAATTGTGACGTGGTAGAGGCGACCAGGCCGGGAGCCAGCCGAGCAGACACAGTACAATGAGAAGTGTTTGGATCTTCGCGCGAAAGTGGCGGAATTGGCAGACGCACCAGACTTAGGATCTGGCGGGGAAACCCGTGGGGGTTCAAGTCCCCCCTTTCGCACCAAATTCTAGGCCGAACGGGATCATCATCACGCATGGGGGCCTCACTCTGCCCGATTGAACACGGCCCAGCTTGTTCGAGTGGGCATTTTGGATACTTGTCGCTCCCCTTGCTGCTAGACGACTATTGTCATCGGAATCGCCCGGCCGTATTGTAACCCCGCCGCGGACGCCGCTAAGTCGCCCAGAGTGGTTCGTCCACGGCGTGGAGCTTCGATTATCAGGGTCGCCCGGGGAAAGAGCCCGGACTTGCTGGGGGTTAGCGAAAGCGTGGGTGTTTGTCTTACCCTGAGAGGCACTATGCATCCCAGCCATCCACAACCCAGGATTCAGATCCAGAAGTCGCAGGACTATCGCGAGAACTACGCCAACAGCGTTCAAGTGCGCGTTAGCGTATGGGATTTCTTCGTCGCCTTTGGACTCGTCCACCAGGAGACGCAGGACCAAGTCACCATCGAAAACTCGCAGGGTATATATCTCAGCCCGCAACAAGCAAAGGCGCTTCTGAAAATGCTCAGCCAGAACGTCACCCAGTACGAGCAGACATTCGGGGAGATCGCTCTCGAGCCGCAGGCGAATCCATTACCCATGCCCCAGGGACCAATTCACTGATTTCTCATGTTGCCCCCGGGGAAGACTCGACTCCTTGCCGTAGGGGAACCTAAATTCTCTCTGTGCGCTTTTCCCCAAAATGATCGCTCTGCTCGAGAAATTTTTGTCCGCGGCTGCTACCATCACCCGTTTATAAGTCGCAGTACAAAAGTCACTTCATCGAAGGAGAGAAATCACTATGAGCGAATTCCTGTACCTGTACCGCGGCGGAGATCCTGCCTCGTCCCCTGAAGAAATGCAGCAGAGCATGCAGAAATGGGTAGCTTGGATGAAACAGCTCGTCGATCAGGGCCATCTCAAGTCAATCGGCAATCCTCTAGAACCCACCGGCAAGGTTGTTAGGGGAAAGCAGAAGGCCGTCACCGATGGCCCCTACGCGGAGGCCAAGGACCTAATCGGCGGCTATACCTTGATTGAGGCCAAGGACCTCGACGAGGCCGCCGAACTGGCCAAGGGGTGCCCGCACTTCGATACCGGGGGTGATGTCGAGGTACGGCCCATCATGCAAATTAATATGTGATGGAAACCCGCGTGGTCGAACTTGACGAGCATTTCTTCCGCCATGAGTCCGGGAGAATCGTCGCTGCGCTGACCCGCGTTTTTGGGGTCCACAACCTGGCGCTGGCAGAAGACGTCGCCCAGGATGCCTTCTGCCGCGCCTTGGAAGTGTGGAAGCTTCGGGGTTTACCCGCAAATCCGTCTGCCTGGCTCATGGCGACGGCGCGAAATCGTGCCATTGATATTCTCCGCCGTGAGCGCACAGCGCGCACGTTTGCTCCCGAGCTTGGCCGCTTTCTCGAGAGCGAATGGACCCTTGCCCCAGTAGTGCACGAACTCCTCGGGCCGCCGGCAATCAGGGATGACGAGCTGCGCATGATGTTCTCCTGCTGTCATCCGCGGTTGGGAGAGCCCGCACAAGTCGCGCTCATTCTCAACATCCTCTGTGGCTTCAGCGTCGACGAAGTCGCGGCCGCCTTCCTCTCCGGCCGCACTGCAATCGAAAAACGCATTACGCGGGCAAAGAAGATTCTCGCCGGCTCAAAGAAGCTATTTGAACTCACCGCCGCCAATTTCCCCGCGCGGCTCTCCGCCGTGCACCGCGCTCTTTACCTCCTGTTCAACGAGGGCTATCACGGAGCATCGTCCGAATCCGCTATTCGCATTGATCTCTGCCGCGAGGCGATTCGGCTTGCCGGAGTGCTCCGGCGGGATCCCCTTGCTTCCACCCCCGCTACCCTCGCTCTTGAGGCCCTCATGTGCCTCCACGCTGCTCGTCTTCCTGGCCGCCTTGATTCCGGAGGTGATTTGAACTCGTTCTTTGATCAGGATCGCGCGGCTTGGGACATTGAACTTGTCGCTGAAGGCCGTCGCCTGCTAGATCTCTCCGCCACTGGAAGCGAGTTGACCGAATATCATCTTGAAGCCGGGATCGCCGCCGTCCACGCCGATGCAAGCTGCGCAGAAGAAACTGACTGGCAGCGCATCGTCCGGCTGTATGAGATGTTGCTCGCCATTCGACCGTCTCCGGTAATTGCCCTCAATCGGGCCATTGCCATCGCCCAGCAAAATGGTCCGGATCGCGGTTTGAAAGAGATTCGCGCTATCGAAGGCCTTGACCGGCTAGCGGCATATCCCTTCTATCCCGCGGCACTCGGTGAGCTTGAGATGCGCAACGGGCACCCGGAGATCGCACATGACCACTTCCGCGTAGCACTCGCTCTTGCCCGGAGTCCGATGGAGCGCCGTTTTCTCGAGCGGCGCATCGTCGCTTGCCACGATCAACGCCGTTAAAGAGTTCCCTGCTTTAAGCTCGAACTATAACACTATAATTGGTTACCGCGTCAACCCTGTATTTCACCACAATGAACATCTTCGTCGAATTTGTCAGGACATTTGTTGTCGCCTTCGTCACCCTATTTCCGGTCGTGAATCCTATCGGGGATGCCCCGATATTTCTCAGCCTGACGCGCCAATATCCCGCAGCCGTTCAGCGAGTTCTCGCACGCAAGATCGCCATGTATGGCTTCGTTATTCTTGCTGTCTCGCTCATTGTTGGCACTGAAATTCTTGCTTTCCTGGGCATCAAGCTGTTCGTCGTTCAGATCGCCGGCGGCCTCGTCGTGGCAGCGACAGGGTGGAATTTACTCAGCCAGAAAGATAGTGGTGATCCACAGTCGGAGCCCGCGACCATGGAAGACGCCCTCCAGCACGCCTTCTATCCCTTGACGCTCCCGTTAACTGTTGGCCCCGGGAGCATCTCTATTGCCATCACCATAGGAGCACATCTCAGACCGCGCGGGAGTTCTGTCTTTTCTCGCGCCTACCTGCTTGAGCTAGCCGCTGCCCTATTAGGAATGGTGCTCCTCAGCGTCACTGTCGCCATCTGCTATGGCGGGGCGGAGCGTCTCGTGCGGGCTCTCGGGAAATCAGGTACGGATATTGTCATTCGCCTGTCCGCCTTCGTCCTCTTTGCAATCGGTGTGCAGATCATGTGGAACGGTCTCAGCGGCGGCTGGCAGACACTCAATCATTGACCGAAAGCGGCAGGCCCCGCGCTTGATACACTGGCGCGTGCTTAACCCGAATGCCGCCCCCGGCGTGAAGACATTTCCGCTCTGGATCGTCCTTCCCGCGATCTTCCTCGCTGTGGTCGCAGCGCACTGGCCCTTGCTGCGCCTGCCCTATTACTGGGACGAAGCTGGTTACTACATCCCCGCCGCTTATGACTTCTTCCGCAGCGGCTCGTTGATACCCTTTACTACCCTCTCGAATGCTCACCCACCGCTTCCCTCCGTTTATCTGGCGGCCTCGTGGAAACTTTTCGGTTTCTCGCCCTTCGTCACGCGGACCGCGATGTGCGCCGTCTCCGCGCTAACACTGACTGCAACTTGGAAGCTTGCTCTCATCACCACCGGCCAACAATCGGTGGCTGCATCCACGGTTGCTCTGACTGCACTCTATCCTGTTTTCTTCGCGCAAAGCTCACTCGCGCATGCGGATCTGTTCGCTGCCGCCGCAACGCTATGGGCGTTGACCTTTCTTTTTGCCCCGGGAAGTCGCTCTCTCTGGCTCGCTTCTGCGTGTTTTGCTCTGGCCGTGCTCTCGAAAGAGACTGCCATCGTCACGCCGTACGCCTTGGCAGCCTGGGAGTTGTGGCTCTTCTTTCACTCCCGTTCCCGGAGCCACCTCATCCGCGCCGTGATTCTCGGCCTGCCTGTATTCCCGCTCGTGCTCTGGTATCTCTACCACTGGCATCGCACCGGATTCGTCTTCGGCAATCCTGAATACCTGCGCTACAACGCGACAGCTACGCTCACTCCTCTGCGCGTTCTGATCGCATTTGCGCATCGCGTCCTCCACATCACGGCGCACATGAATCTTTTCGTCCCGGTGGCCCTGATGTTGGCCTGCATGCTGCTACCGCCAGTTAATGAAGACGATGGTTCGCCACGCCTGCGTATTGCCTTCGACGCCCAGGCCATCTTCTACGTTGTGATGCTGGCAAACTTGGTACTTTTCTCCATTCTTGGCGGAGCGCTGCTCACCCGCTACCTTTTGCCGCTCTATCCGCTGGTCATCCTGCTCTGCGTAAACACGTTTAGGCGTCGCCTGCGATATTGGCTGAGGCTCATTGCTCTCAGTGCGGCTGCTTTCATCGCTGGGCTCTTTTTCAATCCACCTTATCGCTTTGCTCCCGAAGACAATCTCGCCTATCGCGATGTCATTCGGTTACACCAGTCCGCTATCGCCCAAATTAAGCAGCACTACTCCCACTCCATCGTTCTTACTGCGTGGCCGGCAACTGACGAGCTCACAAAGCCGGAACTCGGCTACGTCGAACAGCCGATCCCCGTCGTCGCGATCAACAACTTCTCCTACCCTCAGATCGACAAGGCGGCTCAACTCTCGGAACCCTATGGCACTGCCTTCATCTTTTCGACGAAGTACGACCCCCCGCACCTGTTCCTCAGCCTCGGCCACCGCAATGAGGATATCGATGCCCGCTTCTTTGACTTCCACCGCGACCTTGCTCCGTCCGCTATCGCGCGCATCCTCGACGGCACTGTTGTATGGCAGCAGCAGAGGGAGGGACAGTGGGCGGCGGTTCTCCGTTTCAACCGCCCAGAGGAGGCAATGTTTGGCGCACGCTGAATCGGCAAAAGCCCCAACTATAATCTGATCTGTGCATCGCATTGCTCGCCTATTTGCTTTTATCTTGCTGATTCTCTTCGCCAGAATCGCACATACCCAATCATCGACTACTGCTGCCGCCGAGCCTTCGGAGCACGGCCGCCTCCTTCTGGTGCTGCCATTTGAAAACCACACCTTACAACCAAGTCTCGATTGGATCGGGGAAGGTGCCGCCGACATCCTGAACCGGCGCCTCGATTCGGCAGGCTTTCTCGCCATCAGCCGCGGCGATCGCCTCTACGCGCTGGATCACTTGGGACTGCCCCAATCCTTCCAGCCCTCACATGCCACCACGATCCGGATCGCACAAATGCTCGATGCCGATTCCGTGATCCTCGGTTCTTACACGTTAACTGGAGACCGGCTAACCGCGTCGGCCCAGATTCTCGACGTTAAAGCGCTCAAGCTTACTCCGGCCATCCAGGAAGACGGCGATCTCAAGAACCTTCTCGCCATCCTTAACACGCTCGCTTGGCGGCTTGCACGACAGCTCGACCCGTCTTACTCCGTCGCGCAGCAAACATTTCTCGCCGCCGACGGCTCGCTTCATGTCGACGCCTTCGAGAACTACGTCCGTGGAATGATTGCCGAGTCGCCTGCCGAGCGCATTGTCCACCTCAAGGAGTCCCTCCGCCTCAACCCCAGCTTCACTCCCGCCTGGTTCGCACTCGGTATGGCCTATTTCGCCAATCAGGATTACGATTCCGCAGCCGCAATATTGGGACGCCTTCCCAAAGACGACCCAAATGCGCTTGAGGCCGACTTCTATCGAGGTCTCGCCTTTTTCTACACAGCCAATTACATGAAGGCTGAAGACGCCTTCGCATTCGTGCGGCTCCGTCTACCTTTGCCCGAGGTCGTCAATAATCAGGCCGTCGCCGCCAGCAGGCGTGGTCATGATGCCGCCGCACTCTTCCAGCAGGCCATCGCCGCTGATCCCAAGGATTCCGACTACCGCTTCAATCTCGCCGTTTCCCTCCGTCGACGCAACGACGTGCAGGGAGCAATCCGCGAAATCGATCAGGAGCTGAAGTTGCGCCCGCAGGACACCGAAGGACAGGCTTTCGCCAACGAGTTGAAAAATCCGGGATCGATAAAGGTAAACCCGGATATGGGTAAGGCCATCCCTGACGACACGCTGCCGCTCGAGCGTATCAAGCGCAACTACAACGAGGCCGGTTTCCGTCAGGCGGCGTTCGAAATGGAACAGATGGAGGCTATGCGGCTTGCCATCCTGCCTCCTGCGGAAAGAGCCTCGGCTCTCGTCAAACAGGGCGAGCAGTTCATGAACAGCGGTCTGACGCTCGAAGCCGAACGACAGTTCCAATACGCTTTGCAGGTAAATCCCTCGTCGGCGCTAGCTCATGCCGGTCTTGCCCAGGTACGTGAGCGCAGTGGAGACCTCGATGCCGCCCGCCAGGAAGCCCAGAAGTCTCTTGCCCTTTCGCCGAACGTTCCCGCCCACCTTGTCCTCGCGCGTCTTGATCTGGCCAGCGACCAGCTCGGAACCGCCGCGACCGAAGTCGCTCAGGCTCTCAAGCTGGAACCTGCAAATGCCAATGCACGCGGCATGAAGCAGGCGCTAGAATCTCGTGGACAGCAGGTTCCATGAAGCACGTCGTCCAGGCCGCGCTGGTGTTAACCGCCATCCTTGTACTGCTCGCATCCATCCCCGTCTATCCGCAGCCAGCTAACAGCCGACCCCAGGTCGTCGTGCTCCGCCTCGACGACACAATCCAGCCGATCAGCGAGGAATATCTCACTCGTGGCCTCACCCTTGCCGAAACAGATCGCTCTGTCGCCGTTCTGGTCATGTTGAACACTCCGGGCGGCCTGCTTGATTCAACACGCTCCATGGTCGGTAGGATCCTTGCCTCGCCCGTGCCTGTTATCGTTTACGTCGCTCCCTCGGGGAGCCGCGCTGGTTCGGCCGGCTTCTTCCTTCTGGAAGCCGCCGACATCGCAGCCATGGCTCCCGGGACCAACGCTGGTGCAGCTCACCCCATCCTTGAAGGCGCCAAGCTGGACGACATCATGAAACAGAAGCTGGAGAACGATACCACCGCCTTCCTGCGGTCCTACGTTTCCCGCCGGGGACGCGATACCTCCGCGGCGCAGGAAGCAGTTCTCGACTCGAAGTCCTACACCGCAAGCGAAGCCGAGCAGCTCCATCTCATCGACCTCATCGCCCCGAGCGAGCGCGAGTTGCTCGATGCCATCGACGGCCGTACCATCAATCGCTTCAACGGCACGGCTGTCACCCTGCATACTCGCAATGCGGAACTGATCGATCTCGACCCGACCCTTCGCGAGAAACTCCTCGACCGCCTTATGGACCCGAACCTCGCCGTTCTTATCCTCGTTCTCGGTGGCCTGCTTATCTACCTCGAGTTCAACTCGCCGGGAACCATAATTCCCGGCGCGCTCGGCACGC
This sequence comes from uncultured Acidobacteriaceae bacterium, assembly GCA_963724375.1. Lineage (GTDB taxonomy): Bacteria > Acidobacteriota > Terriglobia > Terriglobales > Acidobacteriaceae > Silvibacterium. The sequence continues at coordinate 19,237 of CAVRUM010000014.1, read as the reverse complement.
TGTTCCTGCTTACTGCGCTCTTCGCTCTGAACATGCTGCCAATACGCTATACCGCCCTGATGCTGCTGATCGCTGCCTTCACCCTCCTAGTGCTCGAGGCTAAATTCCCCAGTCATGGCGTCCTGGCGGCTACGGGCATCGTTGCACTCGTCTTCGGCACCCTTACTCTCGTCGAAGGTCCGATTCCCGAGATGCGTGTGCAAATCTCGACTGCAGTCGCCTGCGGAATTGCATTCGGCCTTGTTACCGTATTCCTTGTCCGCATTGCTATCCGCGCCCGCCGCAACAAAGTCATCACCGGTCCTCAGGCTCTGGTGGGAGATATCGCAGTTGCTCAGCAACCGCTAACCCCTCGCGGCCAGGTCCTTATTCACGGAGAGCTCTGGCAGGCCGAATCCGCCCACCCTGCCGCCCCCGGAGACCAGGTCCGCGTTAGTTCAGTTCACGGCCTCACTCTGTTAGTGGACAGGATTCCCGAGAAGGCGCACACCGCCGATTAACCACAATGACGATTCGCGCTTGAGCTACAATCGCTTGCGGGTGAAGTTCGATGATGAGTATCCCGGGACTGATCGTCCTCGCGGTTGTTGTCCTCTACATCTTTAATTCCATCAAGATCCTGCGCGAATACGAGCGCGGAGTTATCTTCCGTCTGGGCCGCGTGCTCCTGCCTCCGAAAGGCCCCGGTATCATCCTCGTCTTCCGCCCCATCGATCAGATTGTCCGCATCTCGCTGCGCCAGGAAGTCCTCGAAGTCCCGCCGCAGGACGTCATCACCCGCGATAACGTCACGATCAAGGTCAACGCCGTCATCACTCTGCGCGTGCTTGATCCCGCAAAAGCGGTAATCGAGGTCTCGAACTACGTCTACCAGACCTCGCAGTTCGCGCAGACCACCCTGCGCTCGGTACTCGGCGAGGTCGAGCTTGACGGCCTTCTTTCTCACCGCGATGCGCTCAACCAGCGCATCCAGACCATCATCGACCAGCGCACTGAGCCTTGGGGCGTAAAGGTTGTGAGCGTCGAAGTTAAGCAGGTCGACTTGCCCGAATCCATGCTGCGCGCCATGGCCAAGCAGGCCGAGGCCGAGCGCGAGAAGCGCTCCAAGATCATCAACGCCGAGGGTGAATTCGGTGCCGCGCAGCGCTTAGTGGAAGCCGCCAATCTGCTGGCCCAGCAACCGATCACACTGCAACTGAAATACCTGCAGACACTTATCGACATCGGCGCGGAGAAAAACACCACCGTGGTCTTCCCGTTGCCCGTTGAGCTGGTATCTCTGCTGGGTAGATTCGCCCCATCGGTACAGCCCGCGCCGCCGGCACCGCCACAAGAACCGGCAGACCGGGTTACGTAAACTAGCAATATGAGATCGTCTCTTCAGGAAGTCGAAGAACTAGATCATACTGAGACCGAAATCACGCTCGGCATGAAGTCCCTACTGGGCGTCTTCTTCGGGCTGGTGCTGATTTGCGGGGTCTTTTTCGGTCTCGGCTATTCTCTCGGGCATGGCAGCTCGAGCGCGAGACCGAGTTCTCCGGCTCTGGCAACTTCGACGCCCGCAACCCGACCACTCGCCACCGGGCCAGTTGTCCATGAAAACGACGGCTCGGAACCCAGCACTTACCTGCCGGGGCCAGACGCACACGAACCAGTTACCTCGTCTGCTGCCGAAACGAGGGCAAACTCGCAATCGGCCCCGTCGGTAGTGAATCAACTGACTCCTAGTCCCGTAGTGAAGCCCGCGACTGCTAGCCCCAAACCTACTCCCGCCGTTGCCACCTCTGAAACAGAAACTCCAACAGCGAGACCTGCTTCTGCATCCCTCGCAGCTGCACCAGCACCCACTCAGGCCTCAGCGACAGCAACTCTCGGCACTCTCTCAATGGTTCAGATCGCCGCCGTCTCCCGACAGGAAGATGCCGAGATTCTTGTCGCCGCCTTAAAAAAACACGGATATAACGCGGTTATCCGAAATGACCCCAGGGATAGCCTCCTTCATGTGCAGATCGGCCCCTTCTCCACCCGTGACGAAGCCCGGGCCACGCGGGCGAAACTGCTCGCCGATGGTTACAACGCCATCCTCAAATAGCGCTGTCCACCCACATCCAGTCGGGTAACCCTGACTCGATCGCGCGCCGCACCGCAGCCATGAGTTCATCGCGAGTGGCGAAGCTGTTGGGATCGAGTGGTTCGTGAAACGTCACATAAGCCGTTCCAGGATAGATCTTCAAACTCCCCTTCTTCATCATTGATTCCGTGCCCCAGATCGACACCGGAACCACGGGCGCTCCAGTCTCCTTTGCCAGATAAAAAGGTCCCTTCTTGAATGGCTGTAAACGACCGTCTCGCGAACGTGTTCCTTCCACGAACGATGTGATATGAAGACCCGAACTGAGCACCCGAACCGCGTGTGTTACGCTCTCCTTCGCGCTCTCTACGCGCCCGTCGCGATCGACTGGAATATAGTCCCCCAGCCTCATCGCGTATCCTACGACCGGCAGATTCATCAGCGATCGTTTGATGAATACCGACGTCCTCCCAGGAATCAGCGGTAACAGCACTGGCGGATCCAGGTTCGAGACGTGGTTCGACAGGAATATGTATCGCTTTGCTGGATCTAACTGCGTGCGCCACGTCACCTCGATACGAATTCCCGCCGCGCGCAGTCCGGCGTGCAAAATCCACATCGCCCAGCGATACACCATGCTGATGTCGCCCGAGATCACGGTCCAAGGAAGGCCGATGATCGCCGCGGGAATTCCAAACAGGTTATAGATGAACAGGACTGTGAGGGCCGCAAGCATCGAATTTGCGTCAGCTTTCGGACACGGCGGTCATATCGCGCAAGCGCCGTGGCAGCTTCTCATAGATCCCATCAAAGGCGCCATTCGACAGAATCGCCACCACATCGCCCGGTCGCAGCTCTGGAGCAATCACGTCAACAATGGTTTCTGCGTCCTGTAATAGAACGGCATTCCGCCCTGCAACGCCAAGAGCCCGCACGACAGCTTCAGGATGAAGCCGCTCATGCTCTGGAATGATTTCCATCTTGAACACGCCGGCCACTACCACGCGATCCGCCAGGGACAAGCTTCCTACCAGCTCCCGCTCGAACACATTGCGGCGCAGCGTATTCGATCGCGGCTCCAGCACCGCCCAAAGCCGCCGTCCGGGATACGCCTCACGCAACGCCTTGAGCGTCTCACGAATCGCCGTCGGGTGATGTGCAAAGTCGTCGATAATCGTGACCCCATCTACGACGGCGCGGACCTCGAGGCGCCGCTTGACACTCTGGAAGGTTGCCAACCCCTCGGCGATCGCGTGGGTATCGATTCCTTGCCCCGCAGCCAACGCCGCGGCTGCCGTCGCGTTCAGGGCATTGTGCGCGCCGGCCATCTTCATTGTGAATTCACCCCACCGTCTACCCTCGCGCTGGACACGCCAGTGCATGGTTCCACCGTCGTGCTCCAGTCCCTCGATGCACCAGTAAGACTCCGACTGGAATCCGTACCGCTCCACTCTGCAAAAGGCACGCCCAATGCATTCATCCACATTCTCGGCCCCATCGAATGCCACGATCCTGCCGCGCCGCGGCACGACATTCACCAAGCGCTTGAACGCCGTCTTCACCGCATCGAGATCCCGGTAAATATCCGCATGATCAAACTCCACGTGCGTCAGGATCAGCGCATCGGGGAAGTAATGCATGAATTTCGGCCCCTTATCAAAGAACGCAGTATCATATTCGTCGCCTTCTAGAATGAACGGGCTCCCCTCACTCAACTGAAAGCTCGTCCCAAAGTTCTCGGCCACACCTCCAATCAGGAAGGACGGCCGAACGCCAGGATTACCCTTCGACGCGACCTCGTAGATCCAAGCCAGCATGCTCGTGGTGGTGGTCTTCCCATGTGTCCCCGCGACCACCAGCGACTCCCGCCCGGGCAACAATTCCTCATGAATCACGTGCGCCAGCGACGTGAAGGGGATCTTCTCGTCGAGCAAGTATTCGAGTTCCACATTGCCGCGCGACATAGCATTGCCTACGATGACCAGATCAGGGCGCGGCTCGAGATTATGGGCTGCAAACGGCTCAGCGACTGGGATGTTCAGGCTTCGCAGCAAGTCCGACATCGGCGGATATGCCGCTTGATCCGACCCCGTCACCCGATGTCCCTTCAACTGCAGCAACCCGGCCAGCGACGCCATTGCTGTGCCGCAGACACCAATGAGATGAATGTGCTTCTTTCCCTGCATCTCTCTCAGACCTGCACTGCCGGCTCCAGATAGCGCAACACCGGCTGCTGTTCCAGAATTAGCTCCGCTTCGATTCCCAAAGGCAGAGTCACGTTCCCATGCGACACATGTCCCGACCGCAGACCGATCGCGATCGGGCCTTCGAACCAATTGAATACGCGAAGGATGACCTCATCCAGTAAGTCTGCATTCGCGCCCGCCGACGTGCACTCCAACATCTCGCCGAAGATCAGCCCAGTCACTCCGTCGAATTTGCCGGCCAGCAGCATCTGCCGCAGCATACGATCGACCTGATAAGGCTTTGCCGACACATCTTCGATGAACAGCAGCTTGCCCTCGGTCTGCGGTGCAAACGGCGTCCCCAGCGCGAAGGTCAGAATGCTCAGGCACCCTCCATAGATCGCGCCATGTGCGCGTCCAGGTTTCAGGGTTCGCAGCCCCTCAACCGCGCCTGCTGCAACCAAGCCACCCTGGATTGCCGCCTTGAAGCTCGATTCGTGTACCCCGCCTTCACGATAGAAATCCGCAGCGGCCATCGGGCCATGAAACCCCACCAGACCCAATTGGTCAAGGAGCCACGTCTGCATAGTCGTGAGATCGCTGTATCCAAAGAATGGCTTGGGATTCGCCCTCACCAGCTCCAAATCGAGATCCTCGAGCAGGTAATTTGATCCGTAACCTCCACGGATACAAAATATTGCGCTTATTTCCGGGTCGGCGAAGGCCTGATGCAGGTCTTTCAGACGCTCCCCTGCCGTTCCCGAAAAGAACGGCGGTTCTTTGCCCCGCGCGTGGGCCGCGATGAGCGCATTGAATCCCCGCCCGCGCAGCGCGGCCAATCCCAGCTCAATTCTCTCCGGTTTCGCATTGCTCGCGGGAGCGACCAGTGCCACGCGTGCTCTGGCAGGAACTGCGCGCGGCTTCAGCAGTTTCCTCACCACACCTCGCCCTTGCAGATCAGTTCGGCTGGCCCCGTGAGAAGCATCTCCGCGCCTTCACCATTCCAGTCCACCGTCTGTTCACCGCCCGGTGCATGCACCAGCAAATGGCGGCTTCCGCCCTTGCGCGCAATTGTTGCTGCAGCCGTGGCGCACGTTCCCGTTCCCGAAGAAGTCGTCGATCCCACCCCGCGTTCGAATATGCGGATCGCAATCCGGTTCCTATCGATCACATGTACAAATTCGACATTTGTCTCTCCCGGAAACGCCAAATGCGAACCGATTTCTCTACCGACTTCCTGCCACGGTCGCCCAGAGGCGTCAAACGATTCGTCCTCAACGAAAATGACGAAATGCGGGTTGCCGGTCGAGACGGCTACCCCCGTTACCCTTGTCCCATCTGCCAGTGTGATCTCCTGATCCTTGACCAGCGGAGTGCCCATGCCCGCTTCAAACTCGAACCTCTGTGACTTGGCCGACATCAGCCGGCATTCACGCTGGCCGACGTCCGTTTCCAGAAGAATGCTCTCGCCCACCGGCACGCGCTTCTCGTGAGCGATCCACGCCGCAACGCATCGCGTTCCGTTGCCTGAGATCTCCGCGATTGAGCCGTCGGCGTTCGCCAGCCAAATACGCGCCGCGTGCTTTCCGGTCCACTCCAGAAACTCAACGCCATCAGCGCCCACCCCCGTGTTCCTCGCACAAAGCCGCGCAGCCAATACGGGGTCACACTTGCCCTCCACAATCAGAAAATCATTGCCGCAGGCGTGGGCCTTGGCGAACCGGATCATTCCTTCGTCCCGTCTTCAATCATTTCTGCGTGATGCTACCATTCGCGCCGTGCCGGTCTGAACCGTAAAAGCGCGCGCAGGGTTGACCAGTCGAGCACACAATGTCGATCGCCGTCAGCCCCTCCGGATGTGCAGCCACCGCCTTTGCCACTGGGTCGCCATCCGTGGCAATCACATAATCCGCCGCTTTGGCAGGATCCTTTAGTGCCGGACCCCATTGGTAATAATCCGTCTCATTAATGGTCCGCTTCAGCGCAATGCCTGCGCGCTGAAAAGCCCCTACATGCTGCGAGGTGTAGGCAAGGATGGTGCTGTTCACCGGTAGTAGCTGGAGAGCCCGAGCGTACGCTACCTCAAACGGAATCCGCGTCCGTGAGTTCGCAATCGCCTCATTGAACACCAGGGGTTTCGCTCGGAGCAGCGCGGCGTTGTTCGCGACCAGAAGCAACACTACTGCGGGTGCAATCCATCGAGCCGCAGCCGGTCTCCACAGCGCCGCCAGGTCCGTCAAGCACGCGGCGAGAAAGGCAACTGTCAGTGCGAAAACTGGCAGCATCTCCATGCCATAGCGTGTGTTGTACCACGAGTGCGGCCACCACAGCGGAATGAAGATCGGCACCGAGCCGTATGCAACCGAATAAGCATAGAAAGGCAGTGGAACCCAAAGTAGCAACGTCCCCAGTGCTCCGTGCGCTCTCCATCGAATCGCGGCCGCAACACTTCCCGCCACCGAAATAAGCAACAGCAGATTCGCAAAGCGCACCTGGGTTGCGCCAAGCTCCGCCGCCTTAAGAAAATACAGTGCTGCCACCGGCATGCTGTGCCAGCCCGGGTAATGCGGCGACCCCGGCATTGTCGTTCGTGCATCGATCGCCTTCGCCGAATAGGGTCCGCGCATGAAGTCGAGAGGGTCCCCGAACTGCCGTGCACAGTATGCCATCCAGATCACCGGCGCTACCGCGATCATCACGGTGAAGAGGACAAACGCGCCGCCCGTACGCGACTTCCATGCCCCGGCACGCCGCATCTTCACCAGCGCAACCAGCCAGGCCAGAAACGCCAAAATCCAGCCGTCATAGCGTGTGAAGACCGCCGCCACAAGCACCACGCCGGCACCGATCAGCAATTTTGCTGAACGTTCCGCTTCACCCGCGTCGAGAGCCCGCCCCAACTCGACGATCAGCATCACCGCCCAGATCATCTCCGCCAGAAACAACGGTTCGTTCATCGCCGTCGTCTGCATGTAGAGAAGTCCTGGATTCAGGCCGAAGAGCACCATTGCGGCCAGTGCACTGCGCGGAGGGACCCAGAGCCTCGCCAACCTGTAAATGCCGGCAGTCCCGAAAATATACGCGCCCATCGAGGGAAATGCGCCGGCCAGCCCGGATTGCCACCACTCCATGCGCCAAACGAAAGGAAGGAGCAGGAGGTGTGGCATGGGCAGCCATACCGAGCCAAGCTGCCGCAGCCCCGGATTCAGAGAATCGACGATTCGCCGCGCAATATGGAGGTGAGCAACGGCGTCTCCGTAGAGAAGCATGACGCCGCGCGAAAAGCAGAAGGAAAGGGCAAACAGCGATACGAGGAGTGCGCCCCAAGCAACGATAAATGTTTCGGTGCGCAGTTTTAGCCGCTGCGTTTCGGCTTCAGTCAAGGTGTGAGAGTTCGCGAAAGAGCGCAAAACGTTCCTCAATCTCCATCGGATCGAGCCGCTGCAGGCGTTCGGTTCCAAAGCGCTCGACCGCAAACGAGCCCATTACTCCGCCGTAGAACATTGCCTTCTTGAAGACCGCAGGAGTCATCTCCTTCTGCGAGGCCAGATGGCCGAAAAAGCCTCCAGCAAACGAATCACCTGCCCCCGTGGGGTCGACCACCTCTGCCAGCGGCAGGGCCGGGGCCCGAAACGGCAGCCTCGGCTTGTTTCCGTTGCCTTTAAACAAATGTTTTCCAAAGAATGCTGTCGCGCCGTATTCGCCGTGCTTCACGACCAGACTCTTAGGTCCCATTGCCAGGATCTTCTCCGCCGCCTGCACCAAGTTGCCGTCTTCGGCGAGCAGTTTCGCCTCGCCGTCGTTGATCAAGAGCCCATCCAGGCCTCCAAGAACGCCGAGCAGATTGTCACGGTGATCGTTGATCCAGTAATTCATGGTATCGCCGCAAACCAGCTTCGCCATCGGCATGCGGCGGTGCACTTCAGACTGCAGCACCGGATCGATATTTGCGAGAAACAGATACTCGGTATCTTCGTACTCGCGCGGAATCTTCGGCGTAAAGCTCCGAAACACATTCAGTTCGGTATTCAGCGTCTGCGCCTCGTTTGGATTCTTCAGGTAGGAACCGGCCCAAAAAAAGCTTTTGCCCGGCGCATGCTCGATTCCTCGAGTATCAATGCCGCGCCGCTTCAGTATGTCCTCATGCTCGGAGGTGAAATCCTCTCCCACTACCGCGATCACCCGAACATCGGTGAAGTAGCTCGCCGCTAACGCGAAATGCGTCGCCGCTCCGCCGAGGCATCGCTCTGCCCGGCCCGATGGCGTCTCAATCGTGTCAAATGCAACGCTGCCCACAACCAGAATCGCCATCCATTATCCTTTTGCAGCTACCGGGAGATACTTTCCGATCAGCAGTTCGAGCTTTTCCCTGGCACCTTCCGGAATGGCTTCCGGGCGGGTAAGAATCGCGTGCTTCAGGGCAGATGCGCAGGCGCAGCTTCTCTCTCGGGGCAGAGCTGCAACTGCCGCTTTCACCACCTTGCACGCGTTGGCCGCATTCTGATGCAATACCTGTACAATCTGGTCTACCGTCACTGCGTCATGCCCGTCATGCCAGCAGTCGTAATCAGTCACCATAGCCACGGTCGCATAGCAAATCTCTGCCTCGCGCGCCAGCTTGGCTTCCTGAAGGTTCGTCATTCCGATGACGTCGGCGCCCCAACTGCGATACAGGTTCGATTCAGCGCGCGTCGAGAACTGGGGACCCTCCATGCACACGTATGTTCCGCCCGCTTTGCCGGCGATCCCTTTCGCTTTGCATACCCCGGCCAGAGTCCGCGCTACAACCCCGCAAACGGGATCACCGAATGCCACATGGGCCACAATGCCGTCTCCGAAGAACGTCGAGCCCCGCCGCACCGTGCGATCGATAAATTGATCGGGAATCACGAAATCCGTCGGTTTGTGTTCTTCCTTGAGCGATCCGACAGCGGAAACGGAAAGGATTCGCTCGACGCCGAGCTTCTTCAGAGCGAATATATTTGCTCTGAAATTCAGCTCCGACGGAAGTAGCCTGTGTCCACGGCCGTGCCGCGCCAGGAAAGCGACCTGCCGATCTTCCAACTGACCCAGGACAAATGCGTCGCTTGGCTCGCCGAAAGGGGTCTCTATTCTCACCTCGCGAACCGAGGTAAGGCCGGGCATGGCATACAAGCCGCTGCCCCCAATGATTCCAATTTCTGCTTGTTCCAATCCTTGCTCCGACTGAAATTTCGCCTCGATGTGGCTAGATCTAAGAAGTTTCAGTATAAACGGGCCGCTCCATGCGGAATTGCCGCACGCATCAAGCCGCACCCAGCGAAGAAGTTGACCATGCTGCCGGTCAGCGCATGATTCATTCCTGCGGACGCGATCGCCTCCCCCTGCGCGGCACCCTGCTGTGCTCCAAGCATGAGAAATTCGAGCTTCCTCGCCAGATTAAGATCGAAGCTTTCGCTTACGAGCACCGTGTTTCTGGTCGTTGCGATCAGCACTGGCCCTTCATTTGTCTTATAGACCTGCTCACTGGCATCGCCCTCCGCATCCGTGTCCCGTTTCACCCCGGAATACTGCTTTCCCAGCTCATTTGCATACATCTTTGCGAAGGCCGCCGCCATTTCAGGTGATTTCCACTGCGAGAGATATAGAAGCGAAATCGAAGCCGTCGAGCTCTTGTCGGGAGCAGTCCGCTTCTGCACGGCATAATAGATCCCACCATCCCACGCGTTGGTGAACACCGAAGCCTTCTCCGGGCCGCCGAACAGCTCTGACAGAATTCGCACGTCCAACTGCCCCATCACACCGATGTCATAGGGCGCATAGTCTGAATCCAGCAGCGGATGCACGTCCGGCATCTTCAGCAGCGGAACTTTCACGTGCGCCTCGTAAGCCCGAGGATTCATGATCTCGAAGCTGGTCGCCGGCGGACGGTCCAACACGCTGGCGAACGCGCCCGTCGGACCCCTGTCCTGTAAGAGATCCACCTCGAACTTGAGCCCCTCCCGATACGGAAAAAGAAGCGCTTCCTGTAACAGCAGCGGTGCCCGCTCCAACACCGGGGAATCAGAGTCCGCAGTCTGCTCGTCCGCCCGGCTCTTCACCATGTTCGGATTGCTCAGGATGCTTTGACCCACTGGCTTCAGACTGTAATCCACCAGCACTGCCATCGCCTGCCCTTCAAGCACAGCTTCACGCGCCGTATCCTGCTCGTCAGTGGCGATATGCTGATTGTCTTCTGTCACGTTGCGCGACAGATCTTCGTCGCTTGAGTCTTCCCACTTCTCAAGGTTCACGCGCTGGTCCTGGAGAGCATGCGTCAGCTCATGGGCCAACACGGGCTTCTGTGTATCAGGCTCAATCCAGTCCAGCAAATTCACTGTCTTTGTTTTGCTGTCGTAATATCCCGCAATCTGCTCTTTCAGCAGACTTACAAGGAATGGCTGAAGATGAAAGTCCTGATCCAGCAGCCCAAACTTCTTCAGAACGATCTCAGACCGCTCCAGGCGCTTGGCATCCTTATCGTCCTTCATCCTGTCGACCAGGTATTTCTCGACTGCATCACGCGAAGTCAGGCGTCTTTTTACCCTACTTTTGATTGCCAGCTGCGAGTCATCGGACGCGAACTGCATGATTGTATCGACCGAGGCAAAGAGTTGCTTCGCCTGCTCCTGTGTCATCCGCGGTTCCGGCTTCTTTGAGGCTTCTACACTCTGCTGCTGCGCCGGCAAAAGGGTCGTAGCTCCCAGTACCAGCACAGCCACGCCGGTCGCGCCCAATTTTCTCAATCCTGTCATCCCTGTTCCTTCAACATTTACCCGGTAATGCGAGGCTATAATTTTTAGAGAACCTTTACCAATGGCTGCCATCCCGCAACTTACCGATTTATCACCGCGCTCCGTTGTGGCCACGCCTTTGGCGACGCATCTGGTCCCGCATGCAGTTGCGCCATACCGGGGCGCCCTTACTGCCCAGGTCTTCACCGGAGCGAGCCCCGAACTCACGGCTCTGCTCGCATCTACGGGAGTCTACGATCTCGGCTATCTCGGCTTTTTGAAAATTACTGGAGCAGACCGCATACGCTGGCTGAACGGCATGGTGACCAACACCGTCCAGACGCTGGAGGAAAGCCATTCGAATTACAGTTTCCTCCTCAATGCGCAGGGGCGAATTCTCGGTGACGGAACCATTTACCGTTTCTCCGACCATTTGCTTTTCCAGACCGATCGCACCGAGATTGTCCGGCTGATGGCACACCTCGACCACTACATCATCATGGACGAAGTGGAACTGCAGGAGTTAGACGGTTCCACAACCGTTCTGGGCATCGCCGGGCCTCATTCGCCAGCGCTTCTCCGGGGCCTCGGCCTTACCATCCCCGAAGACGATAATTTTGCCATCAGCCGCCTCAACGGCGTCGACATCACGATCGCGCATTCATTCAGTCCGCTCGTCCCCCGCTTCGAACTTTGGCTGCCAGTGGACTCCCTCCACACCATCTGGTCTGCTCTCACCAGTGCAGGAGCACAGCCCTGTGGAACCGAAGCCATCGAAGCGCTCCGCATTCTCTCTGCGGTTCCTCTCTACGGCGTCGACATCCAGGAGCGCCATCTCGCGCAGGAAACCGCTCAGGCCCGCGCTCTCAACTTCAATAAGGGTTGCTATCTCGGGCAGGAAATCGTCGAGCGCATCCGCTCTCGGGCTACCATCCACCGTATGCTGGGCCAGTTCTTACTTACGGGCGATGTTTCGGCTATCGAGCCGGGCCAAACACTGGCATTAACCTCAGATCAGGTTGAGAGAAACCCCGTCGGGGAGATCACCAGCCTCGCGCGCATTGAGGTCCCAGCATTCACGGGAACAGTCGCACTCGGCTTCATCCGCACCGAGGTCCTCGAACGCGGATTCCCTATCGAATACAGTGGAGGTGCCGTTAAGCCATTAGACGCCCCGCCACAAATCCTTCAGGTCTAAGGAAGTTCCACATGGCAGATAAAACCCCGTCATTCACAGTGTCAGACCGCCGCAAATTCACCCTCGAAGGTGAGCTGCGTGACGAAAACGCCGCGACTGAAGAAGCAAGCTCGTCTCCGGCACAACCTACCGAGGAGGCTACGGCGAAACCTGCGACTGGTCCGCGTCTTGCTACCACGCTGGCGCAAGCTACTGAAACCCCGGATCAAGAGGATGAGGAAGTCCTGCCGGAACCCACCGCCCAGGAATCTGCGGAGCAACACGCCGCATATAAGCAGTCCTCCGACGAACTCGACTCGCTGCTCCGCCAGGCTAACCCTGGGCTGGGACCTTCCGCTCCCGTCACTATGGAGCACATCATCCAGTCGATGTACTTTTCTGCCGTTGTCGCGATGGGAGCAGCCACAGAGCCCGGTCAGAAACCGCGCATCGACATCGTTGGCGCGCGGCAGAGTATCGACATGCTTGGCGTTCTTCAGGAGAAAACCGCGGGCAATCTCAATGAGAAGGAACACCGCCTCCTTCAGAGCGCCCTTTTTGAGCTGCGAATGATGTTTCTCGACATTACCAACGCCATAGCCAAACAGGCCCAGAAGCCTCCCGCGGGGGCCAAGTAGCCCTTGCCGGCGGAAATCGTCATCCTTGGCAGCGGAACGTCGATGGGCGTTCCTACGCTCGGATGCGAGTGCAACGTCTGTACTTCGACCGATCCCCGCAATGCCCGCACCCGCCCGTCAGTCGCAATCCAGTGGTCAGAACTGAGTGGCGTACGGACCGTTGTTATCGACACAGGGCCCGACTTCCGTTCACAGGCTCTCCGCGAAAAGATTCAGCATATCGACGCCGTCTTCTACACCCACGGCCATGCTGATCACATCCTCGGTATGGACGACTTGCGCCCCCTCAGCTTTCGACACGCCGGCGGCTTGAATCTGTACGCCGACGACGTGACCGCTGAAGTCCTCGAGCGCGTTTTCGAATACACCTTTGCGGCAGAAGCGAAATATCCGACGCGCGCTCGGGTAGCCATCCAACGCCTCAACGGTCACGACGCTGCCGAAGTCGCGAACGTCCGCTTCCAGCGAATACCGTTGTGGCACGGCAATCTCTCTGTGGGCGGCTTCCGCTTCGGATCGGCCGCCTATCTCACCGATATGAGCGCGATTCCCGACGCGAGCCTCCCGCTCCTCGAGAATCTCGAGGTCCTCATCATCGATGCTCTCCGGCCGCAACCCCATCCCAGCCATGCCAATATCGATCAGGCTCTCCGTTGGGTCGAGCGAATCCGGCCGCGCCTCGCCTTCTTCACGCACATGTCGCACGAAGTTGAGCACGCTGAGACCGAAAGGCAGCTCCCTCTGCATGTCCGCCTGGCCTACGACGGCCTGCGCATCCCAATCGAGATCTGACCGATGCTAGTCATTCGCTCACTCGACGCTATCCCCGCCGGCCTCGGCCGCACGGTCGTCGCTATAGGCAATTTCGACGGTGTGCATCGGGGTCACCAGGCTGTCATGAAGCAAATCCGTGACCGCGCTCACCGCCTCGACGCGCAAGCCGTCGCCGTCACCTTCGATCCACATCCCATGCGGGTTCTCCGTCCTGGCGAGGCACCGCGCCTTATCACCCCGCTGCAGCAGCGACTCAACCTCCTTGCCCAGACGGGCATTGGCGCGACCCTTGTCATCCCCTTTACCGAGGAGTTCTCACGGTTCTCCGCCTTCGATTTTGCCGACAAGGTCCTGCGGCAGTCGCTGAAAGCCGTCGAAGTCCATGAGGGCGAAAACTTCCGTTTCGGCCAGGGAGCCAAGGCCGGAACCCCGGAACTCGAGCAGCTCGGACAGCAGCTCGGCTTCGCCGTCGTCGCTCATCCAGCGCTCACGATCCGAGGCATGTGTGTTTCAAGCTCTGAGATCCGCCGCTGTATCGCGGGAGGAGACGTCTCTCTTTCCCGCTGCCTGCTCGGCCGACCCTTCTCGATCCGCTCTGTCCGTGCCAAAGGCCGCGGTATCGGAGCCCGGATCACTGTCCCAACCATCAATCTCGCTCAATATGAAGAACTTGTCCCCGCGAACGGTGTCTACGTCAGCCGCGTAACCATCGGAAGCGGCCTGAGCCGCGAAACCTTCGATGCCGTCACCAATGCAGGCAACCGCCCCACTTTTGGTGAGGACTCCTATGCCATCGAGTCCCACTTGCTCGACTTCCGGGCACTCGACCTCGGCTCCGATACCTCGATCGAGCTCTGGTTCCTCGCCCGGATCAGAGCCGAGCGCCGCTTCGAATCGCCTGATGCCCTCAAGATGCAGATTCTCCGCGACGTTGCGTTTGCCCGGCGCTACTTCCACCTGGCCAACGCCCTCCAGACCGTCTGAGTTGTAATAGGCTTAACCGGCCAGAAGATCTTCCAGCCGCTCGGGATCGAATCCGATCATCACTTCACTCCCGACAACAATCGTCGGAGTCGACCGGCTATTCAGATCCATGAGTTCCTGCAGGGCCGCAGGATCGGCCTGCACGTCCTTGTACTCAAAGGCAATTTGGCGCGCCTTGAGGAACTGCTTGGCCGCAAAGCAAGGCGGACATCCCGGCTGGCTGTATAGCAACACCCGCTTCATGTCTCTAGGCTACCAACAATTCGTCGAAGATTCATCATGGCGGGGCGTCACTCCGCTGGGACAGCCACCGCCCGCTCCAGCCGCTCCGACATCCTCCGGATCTGTTCCACCAGTTGCGGCGGTTCGGTTACTTCGAAGTCGACCCCGAACTGGCCGATATACCCCGCAAGCGTTTCCATCGAATGCGCTCCAATGTGCACGCGACAGCGGCAATCGTCGATCGCCTCCAGCGTCCCCATCGAACACGGGATCAGTTCCGCCATCTGCTCTGCCGAAGCGTGCAGCACCACGCTCACCCGGCAGGGATACTGGTCGTACGCAATCCCGCGCGTCACATACGCCGCGATATCGTCGGCTGGCAGCTTCCGCGGCAGGAACCGCCGCCCGGAGAGAGCCGGCTTCGCGATGCGGTCCACGCGAAAGGTCCGCCAGTCTCCACGGCCTCCGTCCCATGCCACCAGGTACCAGCGCCGCCCGAAGTTCACCAACCGGTGCGGTTCTACCTGCCGGCCACTCGCCGACCCATCCTTACCGCGATAGCCGAACCTCAGTCCGTCGCAGTCGCGGCAGGCCCCAGCTATAAGCGACAACACCGCCGCGTCGACCTTCGGACCGCCACTTGTCACCGGCACAATGATCGAGTGCAGCGCCGAAATCCTGCGCCGTAACCGCGACGGGAGCACCTGCTCCAGCTTTGCCAGCGCCCGTACCGAGGACTCCTCGATGCCTGCCACGCCACCGCTGGCTGCGGTGCGCAGGCCTACAGCTACGGCGACGGCCTCATCGTCGTCGAGGAGGAGCGGCGGCAGGACCGCGCCTGCGCCCAACTGGTATCCGCCGGAGGTTCCGGAGGTCGAGTGGACCGGATAGCCAAGATGACGCAGGCGGTCAACATCGCGGCGCAGCGTGCGTGATGTGACCTCGAGGCGCTCGACCAGTTCGGCTCCGGTCCAGTAGCGCCGCGCCTGGAAAAGGGACAGCAGACGAAGCAGTCTCGCCGAGGTCTCAAGCATGCCTCAAGTCTGCCATAAGTCGCGGACTGGAGCTGTCCGCATGGTGTGGCATGATTGGTTTTGTAATTGATCTACGTAATTGATCCGGGCCAGCGCTGCCCCGCGGCCGGAGAAAGAAGACCATCACGATGGACTCCCTCTCCCCGAAGAGCAAGGACGGCGCTCAGGAGCAATACGCCATGCCTGACCTAACGGTCGGGTCTCACTGGGCCAGCGGCATGCCGCTTTCCTGGGTTCACGAGACAGTGACTGCCTGTCTGGGCTGTAGCGCAACGGTTTCGGAGCCTGACTCCACAGAACATGCCGATTAGCGGGGGTTCTTCACCCTACCCCCTCCCCCTCATCCGCCGGGTACACTCCGTAACTGATACATACCGGGCTACTTAAGGGAAACGCCGCGGCTACGTGATAGACCTGATGGGAGTTTTGGACACGTAGTAGAAAATAAACGACTTATTCTGACGATCTGGTGCAGTTGTTGTAATCCATTCATTCCAAATGATGCATTTGTAACCCATTCGTCTGATGGGACTTATGGTGAGGCACCGGTTGGCACCTTCCCGATTTGGCACCGAAGGAAAAAGCCCGGCTGCAATGCAGCCGGGCTTTCTTTTGTCCTCTATTTCTATTGTAGCTGGTTTCAGGGAAATTCTCGGCCATGAAACAGAGCACAGAGCACAGAGCTCAGGGCTCGGGAAGAGTGTCGCTTTGGCGTCGCCGGGTCATTGAAAATGATTGCTCCGGCTGGGCCTGCGCTCAGGCCTGCGGTACCCCACGCAAGTACCCGCCGGTAGAATGCCCGTACTGTTTCTTTCTTTAGGGTTGGAGAGTCTGTTGGTCCTGGACCGGTCTGCGATATTCACGGTGCTGCGGTATGCGGTGGCCGCAGCTCTGGTGGTTTACGTAGGAAGGCAGGTCAGAAAGCCAACGCGGTACATCGGACAGCTTTTTGCCTAGGCGATGAACAGGAGCCATGGGGCGCTCACAGACTGGGCGCTGTCCCTTCTTGAGATAAGCCAAGACACAAAAGCACTCGATGTCGGATGCGGGGGCGGGCGGGCGAACGCTCGAAAAGCTGGCGGCTCGGACGGCATCCGCCTACGGTATCGACTACGCAGCCGGGAGCGTCGCCGCATCGCGCGCTCACACCAAAGGGTTGATCGCGGAAGGCAGAGTCGTCGTTGAGCAAGCTTCTGTGTCGCGATTGCCATTTGCGAACGACTTCTTTGAGCTGGCAACGGCGGTCGAGACGCAATACTACTGGCCGGATGTTGTAAATGACATGCGGGAAATTTTGCGCGTTCTGAAGCCGGGAGGACGTCTCATGGTGGCAGCGGAGTCGTACAGGGGTGGGCGACACGACTGGCTTCTGGGCCCGGTGATGCGACTGATCGGTTCGCAGCGGCTCAGCGTGGACGATCATCGAGTACTGTTCCAGTCGGCGGGATTTGCGAGGGTAGAAGTATTTGAAGAGCGCAGTAAGGGATGGCTTTGCGCCATTGGACGGAAGCCTCTGGCATAGGGCTTCTGCCCATGAGGCTGGAGGGTCTCAGAGAAAGGTTGAGGTCAGTGCTTCCCACCCTTCGCTTCGCTCAGGATGGGGCACCTCTTTCATGGCGGGTCGAGAAAATGAAGCGTGGGCCACCCGCCGGGGGGAAGTCGCTTATCAAGAAGAAGCCCGTTGACGGCTGGCGGAAAGGATAGAGTAGTATCCAGACACGTGAAAACCCGGCTGGCGGGCGGTCTGCTTGTGTTTTTGACGTTTTGCATGGGCGACGCGAATAGTAGCGCAGCGGCACGCCCTAATGCGGGCTTTTACATAGGCTTAAATCGGTTCAAGGCAAGACTTCATGGCATCGTTCTGGTCCGAACTATGGGACGAAGACTTAAGGATATGGTTCAAGCACTTTCTGTCCGACTTTTGTAAAACGATCAGCATCTTGGCTGCTCTCTATGTTTTTTGGGAGGCCATTGCGTTGCTTCGTTTCCGCGGCTATCCGACCGATTCTCTAGAAAAACTTGAGAAAACACATTTTGCTTTCATGTGGATAGCTCTATGCCTTGTTAGCGCCAGTTTTGTACTTAAACAGGTGGTTGGATATGGAAGAAACAAAAAGATTTCTAGATAATCTTGAGTTCTTCTTGCTTTACGACGACGATGCCCGTTGGAAGGCCATTTTGTGGATTATTGTTCTCGTTGGTAGCGCAGGAAGTATTGATCTCGTTGCGCTTGATTCCTCAGTCGATGATGCCACGGTCTCAATGGGCATATTCGCCTTGATACTCTCGATCGGCTGGATTGCTTGGTATTGCTCATTCAGACCGAATCGGAACATCGAGACATCGCCTTCGCGACGTGCCTTGATTCTTCAGGTGACCGCTGGCCTGGCGGGATTATTCATCGGTGTATTTTTGTGGCGAATTCAGGCGAGGACGTTAAATCTTGATCTTGCGAAGGCTGCAAAAGGGAACGATTATCGCGACGCGGCTTACGTCTTTGAACGCGCCAAAGACGCCAACATTCATCTTGATAAAAACTTAGTTAGAAGGGTCGGGCACAAATTTGTAGAAGCGTCTGACCGAAGTGCGACTGCATGGGACGCTTCCTTGGCGCTTGTAAATTATCGATCATTTTTGAACGCAAACACTCATCCAACATTAGGTCAGCTTACGGTTCCGCCTGCTGACGCAGCTTACAAAATTTCTTTGCACACAGATGCCTCCACCGCAGCCGCCATGCAAGGCGCGAATACCTTGCGGTGGAAACCTGGGCAGAAGAGTCCGGTGCAGCCCGGAGATAAAAGCGTGCTTTTCCAATTGTTATACGCTGGCGGCCCAGCCTCTCCTGCGGACTCCGCCCGGCTGGAGGATTTGCGCGACCCTCAAACTAGTTCGAGCGGTACGAAGTTTTTCGTGATAGATGGAGGAGTCAATCGACTTAATATTGGGCTTGATTACGAGTATATGAAGAACGTGGTGATTAGAAATGCTAATGTTCAATATCTTGGTGGCCCTGTGCGACTTCAAAACGTCTTCTTCATCAACTGTACCTTTGAGATGAAGGCCGTCGGGAATTCTCAAAATCTAGCCCTAGCGGTCTTGGAAGCCGATCCATCTACGAATTTCTCGGGCGACTAGCCATCCTGTGGATTCAAACTGGCCCACCACCAGAGTTTGCTCCTTGCGTAAAGTACATACTTCGTATTCAGGTCTAGGACCACCTGATCTAGAGTGCTTTTGAACGGAATCGGTTCCGCGTAGTGGTAAGTAACCCGCGAAGGCGACGCGGGTTCCTCAACGACGGCGCCCTCTTTTCGTGCCGTGGTCCGAAGCCGAGGAATGGGTCATGGGGCCGGAGTTCTGCAGACACGAAGATTAGTGCCGGGCAACCGGCCGTTC
>CAVRUM010000013.1:0-98110 GCA_963724375.1 uncultured Acidobacteriaceae bacterium | reverse complement strand
AATACTTAAAAGGAAGACGGCTTCGCGGCAAAAGATCCCTGCAGCGTCCCGGCGGGCGCGGTTTTCGCTGGCCGTATAAGGCCATCCTTCTCGCTTCACTTTACCGGCCCTGTCTCTTTCTAACAGGTCTAGAAACTGAATCACGCATTTCGACGCAAGCTCTCTGGTGGAAACGAAGGAGGAACCCTTCCCACTCCTCGTCCGTATTCGCGTGCGCGCTACTCCCCTTCGCCCGTCGCGGGTGCCAATGAAAGCACACCATCGAGACGCTTGGCCGCATCGAGCAGGAACTCCGGCGACAGGTGCGCGTAGCGGTTCGTCATGCGCGGGTCGGAGGGGCCGAGCAGCTTTTGCAGCGTGTGAAGATCCACGCCCTTCTGTCGAAGCATGCTCGCGTAGTAGCGAGGAAGATCGTGAAGGCTGAAGTCCGAAACGCCAGCATCCTCGCACGCCCGAACGAAAGCCACCGTTGCCTGTGCCGGCGTCGCGTCTGGAAACGACAGATCCCGCTTACCGTGGCCGTCCGCGCCCATAGACACGTTGCGGAGCGGCAAAATGCCACCAGCCGAGTATGTCTTATCGGATCCACTAGGCATCACTGCCGTGCATCTCATGAACGCTTTGGTGCAATCAATCGAAGAGGCACCGGCGTCGAAGCCTCGAATCAAGCATGAATTGTCACTCGGTAGAATGCTCTAAGTCATACAGAGATACCCGACAACACCCTGACGAGAGCGCGGTCTGAATTGAGATACACTGCTCGGATGGAAACGACCGCCATACTTGCCGCTCCCTACGCGCCAATACAGTTCCATCAGCAAGTGAAGGCAATCCTGACCGGCCAAACGAATCGGCGGATAACCTTATCCCATACATCGTCACCAAAGAAACGCCGCCTCCCGCCAGAAGCCCGTGCGAGGATTGCGGCAGCGCAGAAGGTGCGCTGGACCAGGGCGAAGAAAGCCGCGAGATAGCGACCCGGGGCGAAGCTCTCTACTCGCCTCGACGCTGGAGAGCTGAGGTTCTCTATGAAACGCTGGACAAAAGTACTGTTGGCATTAGTCGGTCTCGTCGTCCTTGGACTTGCGTCGATTCCTTTCTTCGTGAATGCAAACACGTTCCGCCCCACTATCGAAGCGCAACTCACAACCGCGCTTGGCCGCAGTGTGAAATTGGGAGACCTGAGCCTGTCCATTTTCTCTGCCAGCCTGATCGCCAAAGACCTCAGTGTCGCCGACGATCCCAATTTTAGTGCCGCCCCGTTTCTTACGGCGAAGGAGGTCCGCATTGGTATCTTCCTGCGGCCACTGATTTTCTCACGCAAGGCGGATCTGAGAGGTTTTCAGATCATATCTCCGCAGATCACGTTAATCCGCGCGGCGGATGGCACGTGGAATTTTTCAAGCATTGGTCGCAACCCTGCTAGCGACACTGTCGCGAGCACAGCATCGAACACCTCGAATGCTTCTGCGACGGAGTTTCCAGTCCTGGACGTTCGACGGATCGTGATCGAAGACGGTCGCGCCGTGATCGCAAGCATTCCTGCGCACGAACAACCCAGGGTGTATGAAAACGTGAATCTTAGCGTACGCGATTTTTCATTCGACTCTCAGTTTCCACTCGAACTGAGCACGAACTTGCCTGGCGGGGGCACCGTTCATATCAATGGCCAAGTCGGCCCATTGAATCGTGTCGATGCAGCAACCACCCCCGCCGACTTGCAAATATCGATCAAGGGGCTGGATCCGGTCGCCGCCGGATTTCTGGCTCACGATGCCGGTCTGTCGTTCCTTGCGGACATCGAAGTGCACTCCGCTTCCGACGGGCACACTCTAACCACTAAGGGCACCATGCACATCCAGAATCTGAAACTACGCAAAGGTGCCCCCGCTTCCGCGGAGCCGCTGGATTTTAGCTACAGTGGCACCCATGTGCTGAAGGAAAACGCCGGGCAGATCGAGGACGCCGTGACGAGGATCGGTAACACTGCGATCCATCTGAGCGGAACATATCGGCCTGTCGCCGTCGGCATGGATGAGCTGGAGCTAAATCTGAAGCTCACCGGGCAAAGCCTGGCTATCGATAAAGTCCAACATTTGATGACTGCGGCCGGCGTTCGTTTGCCAAACGGGGCGGTGCTGAAAGGCGGAATGCTGGCTTTGAACCTTGCCATCATTGGCCCGGCAAAATCGCTCGTCATTAGCGGTCCGATCGTGCTCGACAACACACGCCTTGTGGGCTTTGATATCGGTTCAAAAATTCATGGCATCGCTGCACTGAGCGGTTTGAAAACCGGAGATACGACGACTATTGAAAAGTTGCGGATGAATGTGCACATCACCAACGCAGTCGTTGCTGTTGACAATATCGACGCCATTATTCCGGCCGTGGGTGAAATCACTGGGAGCGGGACTGTAACTTCTCCGGGTCAATTGAACTTCAACCTCGTCGCAAGAATCGATTCGGCAAAAGGCATCGGCAAAGTCGGCGCCGGATTGCTCACAAAGTTAAATGGTTCAGGCAAAACTTCAACGAACACGACTGGAGTGCCCCTACGCGTCGTTGGAACGCCTGAGGATCCCAATATCACCGCCGATGTCGGAGGCATCGTCCAGAAGAAAAAGGAATCCATTGCCGCCTTGTTCGGCAAAAAGAAATAGTTGAACAAAGACGGCAAGCTTCGGTTTGAGTTATGCAAAACCCCTGGAAGCTCGTCAGCATCATCGATTGGAACCAGGCTGGCTCCAAGGGAGAGTAGCGAGAACTACTCGGGATCGTGTTCGCGTTTGGGATCGTTGACGAATCCAGAGCCAGAATCGGTGGACACACGCTATTTGATCGACGATCCACTCCAGTGCGCTGCGGTTGCCTGAGCGATACTCATATACCTGCTATCCGAGTACCTGCTATCCGAGGTCAGGCAACTTGTTGCAGCTAAGCTTGGCCTTTTCCTTTGAGAGGACCATCCTCTCGACTCTCCAATCGAATTTGGCGATTTCGATGCGCTCTAGCGACATTCAGGTTGTCTTTTCGTAGTTGATGCGGCGTTGCGAGCCGTCCTCGTGTAGGCATAGAAGGGGAAACGGAGGCGCGCTCTGCAGGGATGCGATCGGACGACACCTTTACATCAGTAATGCCTGCTCTGTGCAATTACTTCTATGAAACCGGGTGATCGCTTATTCCCGTTGACTCTTTTATTTGCATTTTTCCGCAACTACAGACCGCGCTCAGTGTTCACGATTATCAATCGGTCCGACTGACGGTCCCCGGTAGAATAAACCACCTTTTCCGAAAGAACTTTCATCTTCCCTGCTTTGGCATCTTAACGACAATGAGCGGGTTCTTTCCCCGCAGGTATCGGTACGGCGCTTTTCGTTACGTGCAAGGCGAGATGAATCTAGTGGGGATTAAGAAGATGGATGTCCGTCCTGCCTCCGAGCAAAGTGGTGAAGTACACGATTCTTTAGACCCTTTGTTGCCCCTAGGAGTTATTACGCTCAAACCTTTGGCGGAAGATGACATTATCTTTTGGATTCACTATGTTCACGTAGACTTAGCTCGAGAGCTCGAAGACGGTCACCAGATTGTCTTTATAACACTCAGCCCTCAGGACACCTTGACATTGGGGGAAAGGCCAAGCCTCCAGAGCATCGCTGCATGCATGGTGCATAAGCTAGTGGCTACGCAACCCATGGGTCCCTATGTAGTGGGCGGTTCTTGCCTTGGAGGAATTCTTGCCTACGAAATGGCAAACCAGTTGCAGGCTGCCGGTCGTAAGGTGTCGCTCGTTATCCTGTTGGATACGCCGAATCCCTCATATTTCAAGTCACGTAATTCGCTAGGGGCTAGAATAAGCGAACCGAGATACCTCCTTAGGAGGGCTGTGCGGTTGGGGCCGTGGGAAAGCCTGGTGATAGCGAGCGAGCGTCTCCTGGGATCGGACTTGACCGCCAGAAAAGCTACTGCCGCTGAAACAGAACGACGAAGGGCTCAACAGCTGCTCGAAGCTGCCGCATCACATTACAAGCCAAATAAGTACCACGGAAGAGTACTTTTGATGCTGGCAGCCGATCGGGCCCCGCACGTCAACTTTCTGCCTGGATGGCAGGCACTGGTTCCGCACAATTTGCACACGTGTTATGTGAATGCACATCACTCGGACCTGACCCAAGCGCCCATTATCCGAACTGTTGCCACCACAATTGCATCGCACCTGTGTGATAAAGGAGGCAACTAGTTACTTGACACCGGAAGTGGTGTCCAAACTACCGCTTCGATTCTCCCCTGATTCATGATGAACCATCTGAACCAGCAGCCGAGGCCGGGATTAGTTGTCTGCGGGCCACATACTCGACGGCCCCTTTGCTCGCAGAATGATCTGCGCGTGAATTACTCCGTGAGCATCCGAGGTACCCTTGACCTCGACCGCACGATCAACCACCAGCGGCACTGTCATCGATTTCTGTTGTGCTGCGGCAGCATCGACCTGAACGATCTTGCCGGTACGATCTTTGATCACAAGCTTCGAGCCATCGATGCTCACGATGGTGCCCGACACTTCCCGCATAGCCTCTGCCGGACCGGAGCTGCGTTCGGGCGTCTGCGATCGCATCGCGCTTCCGCTGCAAATCATCGTTCCCAGCAGAATGGCAACCTTGAGAAATCCTGGAGATAGCATTTTCATCTCTCCTCCTGACAACTCTCCCTGTCTCAGTGCAGCCCAAACACGGCCAGTTGCTGATTGCTGGCTACAAAAACTTTGCCATTCGCAACCACCGGCACCAGATTCGCGTTGCCCCCGGTGTTCGGCCAGGTTCCAGCATTTCCCTGGAACAGCTGCGTGAGATTCCCACCGCTCGGTTCACCTTTGAACGCAAACAGCACAACATTCGCGGGACTTGGGTCGTTCGGTCGGGCTACCGCCCAGACAATCGGTTCCTTACCGTCTTTGCCGGAAGATATGCTGGTGAGGAATCCCGGGTCCTGTGCGCCGGGGAGCGTAGGCGATATGCCGACCTGGGTGAGGTTCGCCGACGGCGAGGTCTCGAGCTTCCAGAGAATAACGTTGTTGCCCCCGCTGCTTACGATCCTGAGCGCCCCATCAGAATGGTCGCGGAAGAATGACTGCCCACACCAGCAGCCGCCGATATTCTGCATTCCCACAACTTTGTCGGGCCCCCCTGCGGTATATCCGCCGAGATTGTCCCGGTTGAGCAGAAACATTCTGCCGTCTTTCCCGGCAGCCACCAACAGCCTTGGCGTCGGCCCGGATTGTTCTGGCAGAACTGTCGCGCCGCCAGAGCCATAATCGTTGTCGGCTTCATCCAGAGGATGCACATTAGACGGTGTAAACAGGTCTTCCACCTTGCTCAAATCAGGGGCGAGCTTCACTACGCTCTCCTGGATGCTATAAACACCGTCATAGGTCGTGGGGCCGGCAGTTGGGTCCGAATTGCCGGTCACGAAATAGAGGTGCCCTGCGTCATCGGCCGCCAGACCATAGCCCGACATCCACACCGACGCCAGGAAGAAATCAGACGGCGACGTCGCCAGCCGCTCGTTCAATTGGTTCGCCGCTAGAGGGCTGAGCGATCCAGCATTCCAGCCCAGCACCCAACCGCGCGAAACGTCGGCCCTGAAATCGCAAAAGCTCCCAAATCCCGCATAAACATTTCCGTTCGCAAGCAACATTCCCGGACGTTGCCGCTGGACGGTGGCGTTAAATGCAAAGGTCGATCCGTTTTTCAAAGTGTGTGAAGCCGACACGATCACGGAAGGAATCTTGTCTGCCAGGGTGCCAAGGTCCAGTGCATGAATCCGATAGGTAGGGGTTCCACCTTCTATCGTGTATGCGATCACATACATCGTTTCGTGCTCGCGATCGATCACCGGCGTCCCGTTCACTCCCACGTTCGGTCCATTGTTATTGCAGCCCAGCGGCGCCGGTACTGGCGATCCCAAACTCCGGCTCAGCAGAATCGTCCCGGTCCGCGCGTCAATGGCATAGATCGTATCGCTCTCCGACGCGACATAAACGACTTCATGTTCTCCCGGATTGCTGCCGCCCTGTACCCTGACCCTCGGCATGACCAGAGGCTGCGCGTCGACCTGGTCGTCGAGCGTAACGGAGTAAAGCAGCCCGAACTTAGCACTCGAAACCTTGCTATAAGTCAGCTCTTTCTCTTCTGAATTCCATCCGCTGCGATAGTTGTCATCGTGATAAGTTATAACCGCATGACGCCTGCAGCCTGTGAATCCAATCAGGAATACAAGCAAAGCAAGCGACGCCCATGATTCGAACCTTGGAGGGGTGGCCATAAGCATGCTCCGTTCTGACCAGTCAGTATCCAGAACCGCGGCCCGCGACGGGAATGAGTTTATACCTCCAACGACACAATGCACAGCCTAATCCGAACGGTTTTCTGGAACGTTGCGCTCAGCTACCCGGTAGTTATCGGTATGTAGCCGAAGTACCCCAGCAGAATGCCAGGGATTCGCCCCCACACTATATTCACAGCCCTATTTCAGGACTCGGATATCAAGACTTGAGTTCGGAGTGGGCGGTAGCCCCACGCATTTAGCGTGACACTTCCAGCAATTCAGACGATGCCTGGGGAAGAGTGATCGAAAGCCCGCTCTCCGTTGTGTTGATCGAGTGCCCCGTCCAAATGTCCGTCCATGGATGGGCATCGATGGCCCAAGATTTTGGGATTGCCAGACTAGTACTCCTCGACATGTCGGCATCGTCTCGCAATCCCTCCTCAAGATTCGCGGCGAGGACGCGGAAGCCCCCGTCCTGCGTACGCCAGGCGCTGACACTCACCGTCTGATTCAAGTCGATCTTATCGGCGTGCAGATCGGAGTTCGATTTTAGAAGCTCGTTGAACACGCCGGCTGCGAGCGCATAAGGAGCTCCTGTGTTTCCCCAAACCTGTGACAGAGGCATTCCCTCTGCGGTTCTCAGGTTCGGGGCGTCCCATGCTGCGACTCGGCGTTTGTGGGCCATCGAGAGCGTAAGTGCCGGGAAGCCCTCCTGCAAATAGGTCGCCTTCGTATCGCCAAAGAGCGAGTTGTCCGCGGGACGACAATAGGTCTTGAAGTTCATGGGAACGTCCTTCGCCAGTTCGGGAGCCTGATTCGCCGCATTGCACAGGCGAATTGCTTCCCCGGGAGAGGCCGCATTGACGGTCACGCCCGCCAATTGCAGGAGCGATGGGTCGATGCCCTCGGAAAAACTGCCTGCAAGTGCGATGGGTTGTCCGCCTTCGATTATGCGCTGAAGGATCTTCAGGTGCTCCGGAGCTAGGTGCGACGGCGTCTGAACGACGAACAAGTCTGACTGAACCTTCGGCAACCATTCAAGACGGGTTGCCGACAGCATCGGGATCGGCCATTTCACCACGGATCCCAATTGCTCATCTATCCATTCATTAATGTCGTGATTGGGTGCGGCGTGGTCAATTTGCCACTGCATGGACTCGCGTGAATACACCAATGTCGGGCCGTAGACGACCGTTGTCTGGTGCGCATCCGCGACCGCAGCGTTGATGTTGTCAGCGAGGAATCTCACATCCCGTTTATCCAGCAGCCGCTCACCCTGATTCGCCCATGAAATATAGGTCCCCACGGGAAACTTCAAGCCAGTCGGGGTCTTTACTGCCGCATGTGAATAGGCCCAGATTCCCCAGCGAAGTCGTTCCGGGGCTGAATGGATGACGTCCCAACTTTCCCATGCATCGAATGTTTCCACCAACGGGTAATGCCGGACCTTAGTGTTGGCAAGGATGGCTGCGTGCGTGAGCATGTAGGCAAGTTGATACGTCCAGCCTCGGGTCGGGGCGTTCCAGAACGAGCCTTCGCGAATCCCGACCTCGTTCCACGCTCCCGCCCATGTCTGATCCACCCAAATGTCCAGATAGCCCTGGCTCGCGATCGACTCGAGGTCCATCCCGTTTGACCGCCAATCTCCAATCGCACTGGCGCCATTCGAATACATCATGACCAAAGCATCAGGATTTGCTAGTTTGGTCTCTTTAACGAGTAGCGCTACCGCGTCGGCAGCCTTATGAATCACATCTGAAGAGGGGGCGACAGGACCCCATGGGCCGGCGCGCTGGTATGGAACCGGCATCCCAAAGGAATCGCGTAACATGATTGCGTCGAGGCCCACTGATCTCGACAGGCTTCCCCATTGAGCAGCGTACGCCTCATTTACCGGCATGGCCTCCGTGATCCCGTGCGGCAGCCCTCCTAGCCTGGTTGGGTCCGCATGTAGATGGGCGGCAGGGTCGAAATATCGCCCGATATCGAAGGTATCCGGATTCCGGGAAGCCTTCGAAAATGCCTCAGGGTGCCTGCGAACCCACGCCGCTTCTTCTCCGTATGCATTCGTCCATGCGTAGTTCAGCATTCCGACCTTTAGACCGGAAATATCACGCCGCGCTGCTTCCTGCTTGAGTCCAGCTATCAGAAACTTCACATCGCCCCAGGTCCAGGGATCATAGCCGCGCCTCGTGGCCACTACCGCACCTGAAAACCGCGCCTCCGACTCCTTCATCCTTTCCTCAGTGGTTCCAGTCAGGGGTCCGTTTTCATCGACCCACTTGGCCTGACCTGAACCATTAGGAAGAGTGATTCTCTGATCGAGATTGCCGGACCACTCCATTACCGGGCCAACTGTCCACCCTATGTTGAGAATGACTCCCCGGTATCCGCTGACTCCGGCGTAGAGAGGCTGAAACCTGTCCCAGAACTCGTGGATTGACTCTGTCAGATGCTGCTGTTTGAACCAGTAGAGGTCAATCTCGAGCCAGCGATCCGTGTTAAGCGAGGATACGGTGGCCCGTTGAGCAGCCGATGAATGACATAGCGCGAACAGGAGCACGCCATGCAAGATGGCAAACGCCAAGATTCGATAGCCTTTCGTCAAGCAACCTCTTCGCTTCATGGGAAGACCTTAACTGAAAGCTCCGTCTCAAATCTTCATGTTTCTGAATCTGGGCGATCCGGAAGTACCACCCCATTATCCATTTCACAACCAGAGCTTCGATCCGCCATACACCTCGTCGGACAGTTAACCGTTTCACGGTGCTTGGGGTTTGCTGCAAGAAGCGCCGATTACGCCTCAAAGTGGCTGCGCGCTCGGTCCGAGGGGCCACCTGTCCGCTTGTCTATTCAGCCAAGTGAGTCATTTCCGAGTGGGCGACCAGCCGCTTACGCTGTATCTATGGGACCATGTGCGTTTTCGAACAGAATGTCTTCGGTCGTGAACCAGCAGATGGCAGTAACGTGAACCTTATGGCCGACGCGAGCGTGTAGGATAGCGAGGAGTTTCTATGCGTCGACCCATCCTTGCGGTGATACCGACGATTGTTCTGATGGCTGCTGTTCCCTTTGCCGTTCCGAGCTTCGCGCAGAATTCGGACTTTAACCTGAACATGCATGCTAATTCGCATGCGACGGCGAAGGATATTGGGCTGCCAGTATATCCGGGAGCGACGCCGTTCAAGGACAAGGACAGCGATTCATCGTCGGCAGACTTAGGTTTCGTCTGGTTCTTCACACCCTGGATCGTTAGCCCGCACCTAACCGGCTCGAGCAGGCGTTCTGGCTCAGTTTGCTATGTTGCCCCGGTGATGATCTGTCCCCGAGAAGTTGCCTCGGGTTGACCGACGCTCCCAGATGCCCGCTTCACTTGACAAACGATATATGAGGATAATGCAGTCATTGACTCGCGCTGGCTACAGTTTCGGTTCTCATAGGTGCCGTTTTTGTTGCGAGCAGCATGAAATTGCAATAATCTCCCTTGGCAGTTGACATACTGTCCGTTCGAGGAATTCCCTCTCATGCCCAGGTACCATCGCAAAGAACTCAAACAACAAGCCGATGATGCAGTAAAGCAAGCGAAGATAGTTCTCGGATCCCCCGCGGGATCTCCAGACGACATACTCAAACTTGCCAAACGGCTTGCTGATTCCAACCAGATCGGCTACGCCCGTAAAGTGCTCCTGAAAGCGGACCTTAGCCAGTTGCCGCCAAACGAGTTTTTGCGCCTTTCCATCCAGAAGCACCTGGCCTTGTACACCTACAAAGACCAGGAACTGGCTGTAGACGGGCGGCTGACTGATGCCGACAAAATCCTGGAGGATCTCCTGACGCGTATCCCTGATCCGCCGCCGAACCCGAAACTTTTCGAACTCAAGCAGGACACATGGGGAATTCGCGGCGCGGTTCATAAGGTGCGTTGGACAACCTACGGCTCTCGTGAAAACCTCCTACGAGCGTTGGATTGCTATCTGGCCGGCTACAACATGGGACTCAATCCCGATGGCGGCGCCTATACAGGTCTGAATGCCGCCTTCGTTCAAGATTCTTTGGTAGGGCATTTACCTTCCGACGATCCTGCTGCGAAAATACGCCGCGCGGAGGCCGAGCAGATCCGTTCTGCAATCATCGCCCTTCTGGAGCCGTTGCGTAACAGCAAAGACTTCGCACCCGATCAGTGGTTCAACGCCAAGCTGGCTGAGGCTTATCTGGGCACAGGACAATACGAACTAGCACGCCAGTGTGCCGAGAAGGTTGCTGAAGCCGACCCGAAGAATTGGGAATTGGAAACCATGGCGCGGCAATTCTCACACCTGGCACGTCTGCAGGCGGTAAAGGAGGGCAAAGGGGACGATCAGATTGAGGCAAGCGATTCCTGGTCCGTCGTGAAAGTTCTGCTGGGCAATAGCGCAACCGCAGCCCTGTCGTTTTTTCGCGGAAAGGTCGGATTGGCACTCTCAGGCGGTGGCTTCCGCGCCTCGCTCTACCACATTGGAGTCCTCGCGAGCCTTGCCGAGCGGGACATGCTCAGGCACATAGAGGTGATCTCATGTGTCTCGGGCGGATCTATCCTCGGCATGTACTACTACCTGAAATTGCGTAAGCTCCTGAAGGGGGAAGCCGACGATCAGATCACCCGCGACGACTACATCAAACTCGTACGCGAGATCGAATGCGAGTTTCTCGAGGGTGTGCAGAAAAATCTCCGCATGCGGGCCCTCTTTAGTCCTTCCAGTAACTTGTCAGTGCTTGTTTCCCGCGCTTCCTCATCGAGCAATCGCCTTGGCAGGCTCTACGAATCGGAGCTCTACGACAAGATTCTCGGAACCGGCCCCCACTACATGGATCAACTTAAAATCACTCCCAAGGCAAACGAACAGGAGGAGCACGAGGAGGATTTCTATCCTCGTTATGACAACTGGCGGCGTAAGGCTAAGGTCCCCATCATCGTCCTGAACTCCACCACCCTGAATACCTGTCACAACTGGCAATTCACCGCGACATTCATGGGAGAACCGCCCCAGACCCTTGCTGACGCCCAGATCGACGCCAACGATCGCCTGCGCCGCATGTACTACAACGACGCACCTGATCCATATAAACAAGTTCGGTTAGGGGACGCGGTCGCAGCATCAGCATGTGTCCCGGGCCTCTTCGATCCGCTGGTCCTGGATCGTCTGTATGAAGAGAACTACGTTGTGCGCCTGGTTGACGGCGGTGTTTTCGACAATCAGGGAGTAGCCACTCTGCATGAACAGGAGTGCCAGGTCATGCTGGTCAGCGATGCCAGCGGCCAGACCGGAATCGAGATGGATCCCAAGGGGGATCGGCTGGCCGTTTCTACGCGCTCAAACAATGTGCTCATGGCGCGCATACGCCAGTGCCAGCATCAGCTGCTTTGCTCGCTTCAGGAGTCAAAGCTGCTCCGCGGGCTTGTGTTCGTGCACCTCAAAAAAGGCCTTACAGCAAGGACAGTCGACTGGATCGAATGCAACGACAAGACTCCGGCTTCGACCTCCAATACGCTCACGAGCTATCGGATACGACAGGATGTCCAGAGGGCTCTGGCTTCGGTGCGCACTGACCTCGATTCCTTCTCCAATTGCGAGGCCGACGCACTCATGCTAAGCGGTTATCTTGCCACCGCCGAAGAGCTGCCCAAGAGCATCACCGGATTTCCGCTGCCTTCCCCGCCTCCCAACCCTCCATGGCAATTCATCGACATATCCGGCATCGCATCCGAATTGAACAAAAATGAACCTGGATTGAAGAAGCTGCAGCGGGCGTTGGGAGTAGCTCACTCTGTGGTATTCAAGGCCTTTCACTTGATGCCCGGCATTCTGGCGTACAAGGTGATTGGAATCATCGTGGCCTTGGCAACTCTCGTTTGGGAATTGATCCATTACTGGAACAGTTCCGGGCCTATAGTAAAGATTATCGCGTTCCTCATTGCATATTTCCTGCTCTCGATGGTCGCAGAAGCGTTTCTGATCCGTGCACTCCGCTACAGAAACAGCGTCCTGCAATGGTTCGGATCCTTGCTGTGTGTTGTTTTCGGAGGACCACTCCTGTTGCTACACCTGAAGGTGCTTGATCGCTACTACATTAGGTGGGGTCCGAAATATCGAAATTAGGAAGCCGATCGGACGCCTTCGCTTCCGAAGGAAGGGTGTCACTAAGCCAGCCCTCCTTCACCATCCTGGCTGTTCGACGAGCCCCGGAGTCATAACGCCATCGATAACGTAAAAGGAATTGAGGCAAATGGACCGGTCCAATGGATACGAAGCCGTCTCGGAAGAATTTCTTGCGCGTCGTGGCTGCAGTAGGACTCGGTCTATTGGCATTGGCGTAAATGAAGTGCGGAAGTGGGCGAGAGCACTACCGCGCGGCAGTAGCGTCATTGATCTAGGCTGCGGGCCCGGCTTTCCCATCACGGTGGTATTGGTCGACGCGGGACTTCATGTCTTCGGAGTAGATGCAGCACCATCCTTTGTCGCGGCATTCCAACGCAACCTGTCCGGCATACCCATCATTTGCGAAGCCGTTCAAGATTCAAGATTCTTTGATCGAACCTTCGACGCTGTCCTGGCATGGGGACTGATGTTCGTTCTCCGGGCCGAAGATCAGCATCGCCTGATCCAGAGATTCGCCGAGATACTGGTGCCGGGCGGCCGCCTGCTCTTCACCTCAACCGCCAAACCCAACGTTTGGAACGATGCAATGACAGGCATGGAATCACATTCGTTAGGAGCCGAGCAGTACAGAAAACTGCTCGCAGCCGTCGGAATATCGGTCGCGGAGGAGTACGAGGATCAAGGCGAAAACCACTATTTCGACGCCTTCAAGGAAAAATAGATAGGATGACCTGCTACTTAAGGTCTAGGTCGGTCGCGCCGGACCTGATGCGGGGCATAGCAGGCGTTGCGAATCGGTGAAACTAGATCTCCTTCATCTCGAACACGTGGTACTGCCAGGGAGCGAGATCCAGGTAAAGCCCCCGCGATTGCAGCTCGTTACCGTCTCGGTCGTACGAGGCGGCGCTGAGCAGATCGCCCAACCTCCACTGCTTGCCTCCAAAGTCGGGTGAGGGTAAATGCACGTAGCACTGGCTCTGGTGAGGCGCGTAGTTCACGGTCACCAGCAAGCGCTCGCCTCCGGAATTCTGCCACCCGAAGGCGATGAATGCGTCCGATGACCCATTGCCCTCCCAGGCTGGAGCGCAGTCGAGCAGCTGCCAGTGGCCGCCGCGAACCACCGGATGACGCAGCACATCCAGCAAGTGCGCGTAGAACTGTTCAAGGTTTACGTCACTGGGCCCGACTGGACCACGAACCAGGTGTGGCGAGATGCGTTTCTTGCGCCCCTGGAACTCTCCCTGGTGAAAGAAGCGCAGTCCTGGGGAGAGAAATGTGATGATCGCGGCGGCTTCATGCTTTTCCGAAGGTAAGAAGGTTGCTGCCGCCCTCGGCTCGTCATGGTTCTCGAGAAAGCGCGCCATTTTTTTCTGGTAGTCGAGGCCGGCAAGAAAATGTTCGCGAACCGGCCGGGCATCACCCGTATGCAGGCGGTCGTACAGTCGCTTGTCATAGGTGTAGTCGAAGCCCTGCTGCTGTAGGGTCCATTCAAGATCCCAGTAGACCTCCGCCATGAACAGGAACCCTGGCACCTGTTGCCGCACTCGCTGCGTAGCTTTCGGCCAGAAGGGCTCAGACTGGAGCCCCCAGGTTCGTTCAAAGACATCCGGCAGCACGAGCATGGCCATGTCGCAGCGCACGCCGTCGCACTGCCCGGCAATCTTCAGCAGTTGGCCGATCATAGCCTCCTGCGTTGCGGGGTTGGCGTAGTTAAGTTGCAAGGTATCTGGCCAGCCCGGGAAATACGGATCGCGGCCATAGGCGAGGACCATGTCGCCGCCTTTTCGGTGCACCCACGTATAGTTCTTCGGTGACTGCTTCGCATCCAGTTCCGTCCCGGCAACGTAATACTCCGGGTGCTCCTCCACCCAGGGATGGTCCGGCGCCGTGTGGTTGGGAACGAAATCAAGAAGCAACCGCAAACCGTGCTGACGAAGGCGTTCGCGGAGACGGGTCAGGGCGGCATCTCCACCCAGTTGGCGATGCACCGTATAGCCAGTGATCGCAAAGCCTGAACCTCCGATGTCTTCCTCGCGCAGGTCCGGAAGAGTCTCCTCGAACTCCTTTCTCCATTCCGGATTGCTGCGCGAAAGCTGCTGCCCGGCACTTCCCGTCTGCCAGACGCTAAGGAACCAGATCCAGTCGAAGCCCATTGCGGCAAAGCGGTCCAGTTCAGCATCGGGGATATCGTCCAGTGTCGCGGTTCGGCCCAGTCCCTTCGACAGCTCCGTCAGCCACACCCGCGTGTTGATCTGGTAGAGAGAAGGATACGGTGGTAATGGTTGGAGTGTCTTTTCACGTTCGATGACTGGCCTACTCATTTCATCGGGTTGCTTGTGAGGTACGTTTGCGAGATGTGTCTCGCCCTTGACCAGCTTGATTGCTCCTGCCATGACCATTTCCTTTCCACCTGCGGTAGTTCCATTCAACGAACATTGGTTCTGTGAGGTTGAAATCTCACGTCACTTGCTGATGAATTCACATCTACTTCTCCTTCGGGGTGCCTACCAGCGCTCTCTTCGTTCTCATCTCAGGATCTCAAACACGCCACCTTACCACCCGCGCTGGTGGGCAGTCTCCGCAAAACTCCGTTTTCGATCCATCCCGCGGTCAGAATGGTCTGCGGGAAAAGCTCCTCTCTCTTGAAACTAAACTCGCCGAAGGGCGGCTACACCTCGCCGTCCTGGGACAAATGAAGCGAGGCAAAAGTTCATTCATCAATGCGCTTCTTGGAGCGGAGGTCCTCCCCACCGGGGTGCTGCCCGTCACAGCCATCATCACGGAAATCAGCTATGGCCATGCGCCGGAAGCTACGATCGTGTACGCGAGGGGCGGCCTGCGAGAAAGCGTTCCCCTCGATACTCTCGCGGATTACATCACCGAGGCCGGAAATCCAGGAAACAGAAAAGATGTTGCCTCGGTTGGGATCCCTTATCCTACATCTTTCCTGGAGAGCGGCATCGTTCTTATCGATACCCCTGGCATTGGATCGACTCGCGCGCATAACACGAGAACAACAGAGAGCTACCTGGAACATGTGGACGCCGGCATTGTCGTTCTGTCCGTCGATCCTCCAATTACCGAAGTGGAGTCGCAGTTCCTGCGCAGGATTAAAGAGGATATTCCCAAACTGTTCTTCATTCTCAACAAGACCGATATCGCTTCAGAGGACGAGTCCAGCAAAATCACTGAGTTCCTCAGAAATGAACTGAACCGGTTGCAGATGTGGGCGGGGAAGGCCGGCGATCCCTTCTGGATCGAGCCCGATGTTCTGCACGCCGTAGGTCATGCCTTCCAGGACGGTACTACGGTCAATCTCAACGGATGGGATCCATCAAAGGCGAGGAACCTCTTCGCAGGTCAGACTGTGTATTCCATGGTTCTGGAGGTTCCCGATGACGAACTGCTTGCCAGCCCGGACACCGAGTAACGAGAAAAGTGAAAACCTCCTGACAATCCGCTGACAGCCTGTCCGAGCGATTCTTCTAGTCTTCGGCCAGGAGTCAATCACAATGCTCGAAAGCTTGGCACCCGGGGAAAGCGAACTCCAGAGGCCCGTCTACGGATCCGCATTATCCAACGGCAGGCAAAGAGAGCCCGCCCATTCCGCGGAGAAGACGCTGACCCTCAGCCTGGCTGGAGCCGAACGGGCAACGGCGATTATTGCGTTCATGAAGACGGTCTATGGCGACCATCCTTGCTCGTCGTCGATTCGCTTCGATACCCTGCACGATCTCGAGCAACTCATGGCGAAGGGCGAGTTTCTGCTTGCCGAGAATGAACAGCAGATCGTCGGTTGCGCGTATCTTGAGCCTCGCATCGAGGCGAGCCGTTTGTATCTTCTCGCGGTAGCGCCGTCACAACGGCGCTCAGGAGTCGGTTCTCAACTCCTGGAAGCTGCGGAAAGGCTTAGTAGCAGCATGCAATGTCTATTTATGCATTTGCAGGTGATGAATCTGCATTGGGACACGATCAGGTTCTATCGGCATCGTGGCTATTCGCCGTTCGGGATCGGACCGCTCAAGAAAGATCAGACTGTCTCGCTGTATTGCCACATGGTGCGCATGTGCAAACATCTCGCCGAATCCCGCAGTGCATTGTGAAGACGCAATTTTACTTGTTCGTATCAGATCCCTCTTCGAATTCATCGCCGCTATAGGCGCGCGGATCACCGAGGCTTCCCGCGGGCGGCAAATGACGAATATAGAGGACGATCTGCCAGACCTCGTCGTCGCTAAGCGTACCGCGGGACGCGGGCATACCAGAGGGGAAAATTCCGTTGTCGATAAGCCACTTCAACTGCCCGTCCGTGTAGCTCTGGACATCGCCGCCGGCGAGCGAGGGAATCGGTGGGGATAGTTTGGCCGCGAACGGGACTCCGGTGCTTTGCCCATCGCGGCCATGGCACACTACGCAATAGTAGCCAAATGCCCGCTTGCCGGCATCGACGTTTTCCGCGCTCGGCGGCAATGGGTTGCGGTCCTTTTTGCCGCCCACTGTAACGTGGTGCTTTACCCATTGCACCGATTCGGATTCGACCTTTCCGGGTGGTGTAGCGCGACATCCCGCCAGGCACAGCCAGCAGACTGAGACCGCAATCGCGAGTATCGACAGGCGCCGCATTTCATTCCTCGACGACGTGAACCATGAACAACATCGATCCATGGCCGGAGCCACAGAATCTTCCGCATCTGCCTTTGAAGTCGCCGACACTGTCGGGGGTTATTGTCACTTCCGTAATATGGCCTTTTGTCATCGTCCCGTTGATGTGCAGGCCCTCAATCAGAAGGCTATGCGGGACGTCATTGGACGTGAGAGCGAGCGTGACGGTCTCGCCCTTTTTGATTGTGATCTCAGCCGGCATGAACGAAAAACGTTGCGAGTGAATCTCAATTCGGCGCGTAACTGGCTGTGCGAAACCACTCATCGCAACTAACAGTGCGATCAGCAGAGTAAACGAGATCCGGAGCCTATGATTCATTTCTGCCTTTCCGTGTAAATTTCTTCATCGAATTCGGTCCATTCGGGTCACAACGGACCCTAGGGAGCCAGATAGCGGAGTAGAGCTTGTTCATCCTGCCTCGAAAGCTTGGCGCGAACGCGCATGTGCATCACCACAGCGCCTGTTGTTCGCGGAGAAATAACCATCGGGGGCTTGTGGCAACGTGCGCAGTTCTCCATAAACACCTTCTCTCCGCTCTTTGAGTTGATCTCCTGCGAAGCCGCAGACGGTGCAGTGGGCGGCCTGTTGGTGTCAGTTAGAGCAAACACATTTCCGCCAATCCATGCCGCCGCTGCGATCGCTGTGATAAGAACGGTAAGGTGAATACGCGCTCTGCCCTGTGGCATTTTCATTTCCTCTCCGGCCAGAGCGGCCAAACAAAGCGATATGTGAAACCTACGTTCCAGATATTGACGTCTTTCGCCGACGTGAACTGACGTTCATAGCTCGACACGATACGCAGGTCATCTTTGATGTAATAGTTAAGTGCGACGCCGGGGCGCTGCGTGGCTAGTGTGGGTACCCCGTTTCCGCCTCCATGATCCGGGAAGGATTGTTCCATGCGGCCTGCGAGCTCCATTCTCTTGAAGAACGAGTTGGCAACCGGAACTTGAGAGAGCATATAGCCTGCCTGAATCCAATAGCCGTGGCCCCAATAGCTTTGATCGGCTTCAGCCTTCACATCGAGCGGTATCTGCGGCGGCTGCCATGATATGTACTCCGCTTCGTTATTGATCTGCCGTGGATCGAGGAAGCGTTGATACGATGTGCCGACTTCGACACGATGGGCAGGAAAGTAGATGCTTGCATCGAATCCGGTCGTTCGGGCAGCATCCAGATCCTCAACATTGCTGTGAGCGGAGTAGTACGCGGCGTATTGCACGCTGTAGTTATCGGTCTGCGCGATCACCCCGCGCAGTTCGCCACCAACTCCGGCTCCGGATGTGCGAGTGCCGATTCCGTAGGTAAGAGGAGGGGCCTGGAAGGTGGCGATCCATATGGGTTGGAGCCTCTCATCATAGAGTCCAAACGGCGTAAGGTACTTACCCGCGACGACTATGGCATGCGTATTCGCCAGCCAGTCAACCTGTGCGTAATCCACATAAGGAAAGATCTGCCCGGTGTAGTCGCCATTGCCATTACGGCGCTGGAACTCACCCACAAATTCGGCGCGGCTCTCAAGAAGCACGTGGCTGCCCAACGGCAGCAGGAGAACGGGGTTGATGGCGGGCGACAAGGTTGGAGTGCCGCCGTTCACGTTGTAGATGTAACCGGCGCCTCCAGAAAGAACCGGCACATAGCCGGCGTGAGTGGACCCGACATCGGAATCCTGCCCACTAAGCTGCATCGTGCTGAAGAGCAGACAGACTGCGAACAACCATATCTTCATAATGCGATCGTTTCTTTTGTCCTTTGACGGTGATTAGCTGATATCAAAAGGTGCTTCCCTCGCGGATCTGAGCGAATGCGCTCACTGTCGATATAGCGAGTGTAGGAAAGCGCTGTCTTGCACTTGCCCATGCCTTGTCATTCCTTTGTCACAGGTGAAAGGAGCGCGTGTTTTCTCGAAAGGGGGCGCTTATAACGATTACAGGTGGCACGCCCTATGACAGACACGGCGCGGAGAGCGCCACACTATGAGCGTCAGTTGCTGGAGTTGCAGTCAATGCTCGGTTTGAACGATGGAGCCGCAGTACTCAGGGGTGAGGAGTCGGGGAATGCTTCTGGCTCCGCGTTGTTCAGAAGCATGGTCGTTCTTGCCGAACATAGGCGTCTCATTGCAAGGGGGGCCTGTGCTGTTGCAATAGTGATGGCTTTGATCGTTCTCATTGTGCCACCCACCTATACGGCATCGGCCGTGATTCTGACTTCGCAATCCGCGTCGGGGTCGGCTGCCGCATTGATTGGAGAACTCGGCTCTTTTGGTGCGCTCGCATCACTGGCTGGAGATAGCCTGGCCAGAGGCCAGTCAGACACTTTTGTCGCCGTCCTAACCAGCCGGACTGTGGCGGATAATCTGATTGAGCGTTTTCATCTGCAGAGTGTGTATAAAAAGCGAACGCTGGTCGATACTCGCAAAGCGTTGGGGCGGCACACCCGTATAGAGGCAACACGCGGGGCGATGATTCACATCTCGGTTGAGGATCACGATGTGCGTCGGGCCGCCGCGCTGGCAAATGCATACGTAGATGAACTCTATCGACTAAATCAACACCTCGCCCTGACAACGGGTTCACAGCGCAGACTCTTTCTCGAGCAACAAGTGAATGCGGAGAAGGTCTCCCTGGCGCGTGCCGAAGAGGCCTTTCAGGAAATTCAACAGAAGACCGGAGTAATTCAGCTTGCGGGTCAGGAAGAGATGACCCTGCGCTCGATTGCCGCGCTTCAAGCCGAGATCACGGCAAAGAATGTACAGCTGGAACAGCTGCGCGCGATGGCGACCGAACAGAACCCTGATATCCAGCGACTGGAGAACGGAGTAGGCGTGCTGCGTGAGCAGCTTCGTAAGGCAGAGAGCGATGGAGCGGCGTCGTCCGGCGATAGCTATTTCGTCTCTGCAGGACGGATCCCGCGCGATGGCCTTGAATACCTCCGTCGCCTGCGAGATCTGCGCTATCATGAGGCGCTCTTCGAAACACTTTCCAAGCAATATGAGCTGGCGCGCATCGATGAGGCGAAGGCGCCGCCCGTCATACAAGTGGTAGATAAAGCAATTGTTCTAGACAAGCGCTCGTGGCCTCCGCGAACGTTGCTGGTTCTTCTTGGGTTCCTTACATCCGGCATCCTGCTCGGGGGAGGAGTCCTGTTCACAGATAGATGGATGAAGATTGCGAGGGAGCCTGAAAACGCTGTCCATCTCCACGCATTGCGCAATATGCTTCATCCGAAAAAGCGTGCCGTATGAGCGCGGCCCCGGACGGCGGTCGCGAGAACCGTAAACCATTTAGGTCCCGCCTCCGCGGCCATGTGTTTGCAATCGCGGCCGGTGAAGGTGCTGCACGGCTGTGCAATTTACTTCTGGTCATCTTCGTTAGTAGAGGCTTTGGGGTTCGCGCGGCGGGCGCCTATTCGGTCGCGCAGGCGCTTTCCATCTACCAGATGCACGCCATCGACTTTGGATTGCGGCAAACGGGTGCGCGGATTGTAGCCACGCATCCGCGCCGCGTCCGGCAAGTGGTTCGTTTCATCCAGCGGAGACGCATCGCATTAGCGATCGGGGTAATTGCACTGGGTTATTTATACGGACGCGAAGGCCCGGTACAACAAGATGCGCGGATGTTCGTGAGCCTGTACGCCCTGTCGATGTTTGGGTATGGGCTCTCTGTCGATTGGATGGCATGGGGGATGCAGCGATTCGCTTTAATGTCGGGATGGCGAGCGTTGGTATCGGCCATTGCCTTGGTCTTCACCGTTGCTAGCGTAGCGAAGTTCCACGTCGGCCTGCTCGTCGTCCCATTCGCGGTCGCACTCGGGTATCTGGTTGCGGGATCCTGGTTATGGACTGGATGGGCAAGAGGAATCCTGGCGCATGAATCCGTCGAGCAGGGCGATTTACCACTGCCCGAGTTTCCCGGCTGGAAATCCATGTCTCTGCTGGGAACGGCGCTGCTAATGTATCAGGCATTTTATTCAATTGACACCATGATGCTGGGCGCGATGACGGATAGCATCCAGACGGGCCTGTACAGCGCAGCCTACCGTCTTCTCCTGTTGGTGCTCGCAATCTATTACTTCCTCATGCAGGCGGTCTATCCCAGGTTGGCCGCAATTCCGGTGGGGCAGCGGCGGCTCGATCCCTTGCGGCGTCCACTGCTTCTGGCTTTTGCGATGGGGGTGGCGATCGCGGCCGTTATGTGGATTGTGCGAAGGCGGCTTATTGAACTGCTGTTTGGCAGCGCCTTTGCGACCTCTTCGGCACTTGCGGCGCCCCTCCTACTAGCGATTCCGCTGGATTTTCTTACGTCAGTGCTCTTCACGGTGTTGGTCGCATGGGACCACCCTCGTCGGCTAATCGCCTCTACGGGAACCGCGGTGGCTGTCAACGTCGCGTTGAATCTGTTCCTCATTCCTCGCTTTGGCGCGATGGGCGCGGCCTGCGCCACACCCTTGTCGTATGTGCCGTTTCTTCTCGTGCTCATATGCCAGGTGCGGAGCGTCTCGAATGGAGATCCTATGCCGGACGAGGCGCAAGAGGCGATCACGCCGGCGCTCGCGTTGTAACCGCCCCGGGCCTCAATCTCAGAATTCCGGGCGCCGGCCGCGGCCCGGAATCTGCCGGTAGGCGAAGTTTGTTAAGCAATAGAAATGCGCCTGGAACGCCAATACCGAAGACGAGCCAGACAACGAAGATGCCTTGATGGAAAAGGTCCAGGCGCCATAATTCCGCGGAGCCATAAAGAATTGCTCCGCATGGCAGAAGGAGACAGGTCCTGCCGAGAGATGTCAGCCAGCAAAACACGAAGCCCATGCCGCAGCAGGCCGCCGCGATGTAGGCCCAGCAGATATATCCCAGTCGCTCATGCAAGTGAACGAAGGCGGAGTTTGTTGTGAGTTCCGGCTCTATATCGATGAACTCGCGGTAGGTCTCGGGGCCACCTGAGGTGAGCTCATCCAACCTCCTGGCTGCTCCAATCGAGACATGGAATGGTGCGCCCAGGTAGGTGACTATTTCGGAAACGCTCGCCTCGAGGAGGGATAGATTTCGATTCGCGTAGAAGTTGCTGTTCCGGGAACTATTCAGCAATGAGAGCATCGCAAACAGAATGGCGGCGGTGGCGCAGAGTTTCGCAACACTGATACTGATATGACCCCTGCCGTAAGTAACAAGAAAAAAGGACATCAAAAGCGTGGCGATCAGGATAAGGCGAGAAGAGATAAGGACAGTTCCAGCCAGTAAAAGAATATTGGCAACGTTAATAAGCGATACCTTCTTGAACTTGATTGTTCGATAAATGGCGAGTGAAGCGGAATAGACCACAATATAGCGCAGCGATAGCACCCCCGCACTGTAATTCTCATACAAAGTATTCTTCAGAAGGTTCGCTCGTCCGAGATAGAGGAACAAAATGGCCTGCGGAACGGACAGCACCTGAAAGATTCGTATCAGCGTCGAGATGGTGCCAAAGGCCGCGAGAAGCGTAAAAGCGCGGTAGATAGCGAGTGACTCCAGAGGTGGCACCTCCTTGACTGGGCGGCGGGGCGCTAATGAAGTGCCCAGTGCTTGTCCGGTCTTGAAGCTCGCAAAGATCAACAGATACCAGGAAAGGAGAATGAAGTATGCGAGCAGCCCGGGACGTTCAGCAACAGTAAATCCCTTTCGAAGGATTCCAAAGTCGGGACAGAGCCACGCGAGGAAACTGACAAACACAGCGCTCATTGCGAGTCCGGACGGCCGGGTAATCGCCCGGATACTTATCTTCACCTTCATGACATACTCGCTTGCCTCGCGGACAACTCGCATTCCTTTTTGGCGAAGAGAGCGGTTATCTCTGAAGCATAGGCCTTCGCGGCACGGCCGACCGAATACTCGGCCGCACGTTTCAGCCCCTCAAAGGCCAGCTGTTGTCGTAACTCTTCCGAGAAGATCCCTCGCTCGAGGGCGGAAGCCATCTCTTCGACTGAGAATGGATCAAAGAAGATTGCATTGCCGCCGGCAATCTCAGGAAGCGATGCGGCGCGGGCGCTCGCAACAGGGGTTCCGCAGGCCATAGATTCGATTACCGGCAATCCAAAGCCTTCTTCGATTGACGGAGCGATGGTCAGTTCGGCAGCCGAGTAAAGCGATGCGAGCGCGTCATCGGAGACCGAGTGAAGGCAGTGCACCCTGGACATCGTCATCAGCGAGGTCAGCTCTTCAGCGCCGCCGTACCTGGACGGCTTGTCAGGGAGCACGAGCACCAGGTCAGGTATGCCTTTGTGCCTTGACGAAAGAACCCGGTAAGCCCTCATCAGTGTCGCGAGGTTCTTGTGTGGGGCTGTTGAGCCGACATAAAGAA
The DNA here is from genome assembly GCA_963724375.1 of uncultured Acidobacteriaceae bacterium. Classification (GTDB taxonomy): domain Bacteria; phylum Acidobacteriota; class Terriglobia; order Terriglobales; family Acidobacteriaceae; genus Silvibacterium. Next base: position 74,654 of record CAVRUM010000013.1, on the reverse strand, counting down.
TGTAGTGGGCTGAGATTCGGTGACATCTTTCGACGACCTGCGCCGCCTCTACTTTCCGCCGCGGCCAAAACGATTCGCTCACGGCGCAGGGAATGACTGAGATCTTGCCGGGATTGGTGCCGAATCTGTTGATTATTGCCTGTCGCGTGTAATTCGAAGGAACAATTATGCGAGATGCGCGGGTGGACGCAATGCGAAGCATCCTGCTGGCGTATGTACGAATGCGCCGGGTGTCGCGGTAAGTGGGGAAAAGCAAGTGGGTGAGGTCGTGGATGGTGACGATGGTCGGATCCCGCCGAAACAGGGGGATGTTGTAGTGCGGGGCGCAAAAGACAGTAGCGCCCGAAGCGGCGAACGGCAGGCGCAGTTGCTCTGCAAGTGAGTAAATCCCGCAGTTCATTTTGAGTACGCGATCGCATAGGGGCGCGATGATTCGGGCATGCGGAGACATCGTGATGCAGGTGAGCAGTGTGTCGGGCAAGTGTGATTTCAGGTCTTGAAGCAAGGTGAGGATGTACCTGCCGATGCCCGAGCGCAGCCATCTCGCGTCAATCACGACTTCGCGCTGGCGGCTCATAGGTAAACCTCACGCTCGCGAAGTGACGAAGGGTTTCCGACTGCGCGGTCGACGAGGTCCTGAAACTGGGTGCAGAAAGCCTCGATGCTGAAGTTGGCTGCGTGACGCCGGATCACATTCGGCTGGAAGCGATATTCACTCGCTTCGAACCGCAGGATGGCATCGGCGACGCTTTCGGGGGTCTGGTGGGAAAAAAGCAGGCCGGTATCTTTCTGCAAAGATAGACCGCGTCCACTGCTGACGACGGTTTCTAGGGCCCCTCCTTTTCCGAAGGCGATAACGGGGCGGCCGCATGCCTGCGCTTCGACAACGGCCATTCCGAAGTCTTCTTCGGCAGCAAATAGAAAAGCGCGGCAATTCGCGTATTCGTGCCAGAGTGACGTCTCGTCGACGTTGCCAAGAAACTTAATAGTGCCGCCTGCCTGCGCGCGTAGACGGGACTCTTCAGGGCCTGTGCCGATGATGCGCAGTTCACGACCGAGTAAATTGCAGGCTTCGATGAGAAGGTCAATGCGCTTATAAGGCACAAGGCGTCCCACGGTGAGATATCCTCCCCCCGGCACACTGGCAACATAACCGGCGGTTATGTCGACGGGAGGGTGGATCACGACGCTTTCGCGGCCGTAATACCGAAAAATGCGAGCAGCCACATAGCGGGAATTGGCGACAAAGTGTGTCACACGCTGCGCGGCGCGCTGATCCCACCTGCGAACATAGTTTGCGGACAGACTGAACGCGACTCGTGGGAGAGGCCCCAAACTACGGCGATAGTGTTGGTACTGATCCCACAGGTAGCGCATAGGCGAATGGCAATAGCAGATATGAACGGCAGACGGCGAAACCCGGACGCCCTTCATGGGCCCGCTATCGGATGTAAGGACCAGATCATACCCGCGGGCGTCGAGACGCTCGACAGCGGACGGATAGAGGGGCAGCAGATGGCGATAAACTCGGCTGGAGAACGGCAGACGGTTGACGAAGGAAGTCTGAAGCGCATGATGACACAGACTCGGTGGCAGTTTATCGGGATCGACGACGAGTGCGAAGAGATCGGCGGTCGGATACATCCGGGCGAGAACTTCGGCGACGCGCTCGCCGCCTCCCCGCGACACAAACCAATGATGGACGATAGCAATCCGCACCTGACAGGGCTCCGCTAACTGCAATGTAGCGGGTTAATATGCGGCGTTTGTCCGATTGAGATCGTGAGATTGTCAGCCGTTTGTCACGGCCGTGGAAGATGGTTATTCATGCGACGGTTGAAGGACGAGCGGCCGACTCCTCCGGCGCAGCGGTGAGAAGCGCGCCCAGAAACGTCCGGGGAAGAGAAAGAACAAATGTGGTGTGACCGGTAGGCGAATCCTCGAGGTAAACCCTGCCGCCATGTTCCTGTGCGATGCGGTTCGCGATGGTCAGACCTAATCCAATACCGCGCCGCTTGCCGTTGCTGACAAAAGGCTCGAACAGCGTCTCGCGTATGGCAGCGGGAACTCCCGGGCCGCTGTCAACGATGCGCAATTCCATGGCCTGCGCGTTTTCCGCAAGGCTAACCGTTACAACCGCTGGCGGCATTCCGGTGTGGGCCGCCTGTGCGGCGTTAATGAGCAGATTGAAGATTGCACGCTCGATCATCCTTGCATCCATCCAACCTTCTGACTGTGGAAGATGCTCGACTTGGATAGTTACTCCAAGCGCTTCAGGATGGGTCCGGACAAGTCCGACGGCGCGTTCAACCAAAGCACTGAGAGGTTCATAGGTAGGATGCAGAGACTTTCCCGTGCGGCTGAAGACAAGCAGAGACTCAAGTACGTCGGTCATTCCCTGAACAGCTAGTTGCACGTCAAGCATCAGCTCGTCACGTTCCAGCGATGGCGTCGTGGGATTGCTGAGGAATTCGGCGTTGGCGTAGATAGACGAGAGATAGTGGCGAAGATCGTGAGAAATGGAACTCGCCATGCGGCCAATCACGGCCAGCCGTGCCGACTCGATGAGTTCCTGCTGCGAGCGGCGCAACTCATTACGCATAGTGTCAAAGGCGTGGCTCAGCTCGCTGATCTCTTTGGTCGCGCTGGCAGTCAGAGGATAGTCAAAGTCTCCTGAACCGAGAGCCCTGGCGCCGGCGAGCAAGTCATCGAGCGGTCGCGTAATGGAGTGGGAAATATAGAGCGCTAATAGCGTAGCGACAATCACCACCAACAGTCCCAGCACAAGCAGAAGGCGATTGAGGCGCATGGCGAAGAGGCTGGCCTGATCGTAGGACTTGAGCACCAGCAGCCGCACAGGGACTTCCGAAAACGTGTGAATCGGAACCGAGGCAGCGAGGTAGTGCTCATGCCCAAGCCAAAGGTCCTGTTCGACCGCCTCTGGCGGGAACGCTCTATTCTGCTTTTGCAGATCGAGGTTATGCTGAGCGTCGAGTGTACTGGAAACGATCTTGTCGGCGGCAAGAAAGATGACATCCGCCGACGCGGCTTCTCGAACCTGCCGGCTCAATCGGTCATCGATCGAATAGCCAGCGATTACAAACCCCAACGGCGTGCCGGTTGTCTCCGATCCAAAGAACAGGGGACGAAAAGACACCTGATAGAGGCGGTTATTGCTTAGAAGATAGGATTGCCCCGCGTGCGAATCGAGTAACCGCTTCAATTGAAGGTCAATGTCCTGACGGTCAGTGAGACCTGCTCTGTCATAAACTGCGGCGACCGCTCCGGAGGTATTTACCAATGCAAAAAGGTCGCTGCCACTGACTTTCCAGAATTCTGCGCCTCCATCTTGAATGGTTTTCAGGTCGTTGGTGGTCATCAGCGCCTTCAGACTAGGGAGATCGGCCAGAAGGGCCACTTCGCGGTCAAGCAATTGCTGGCGCTGGAACTGTAGATTCTGGAAGGTGACGGTCGAGTGTTGAAGGTCGGCTGCAAGATTGCCGCGGATCTGCTTCTGGAGGCTGCTGCGGATGACGATGAGGCTCATGACAGTGAGCCCGCAGGAGAGAGACAAAAGTGAGAGAAGAAGGATCGTCCTCATCCGCATGATTTGTCTCTCTCACGCACTCAGCGCGGCTTTCATTAAAGCTGTCCGACGAACTTGTAACCCATACCGTGCATAGTTCGAATAAATTTCGGATTCGATGGATCATTCTCGAGTTTCTGCCGCAACTTGAGAATCTGATTGTCTACCGTGCGGGTCGAGGGGTAGCAGCTGTACCCCCAGACGTGGTTCAGCAGCTCTTCGCGTGACAATACGCGCTCGGCGTTCTCTAGCATGAATTTCAGCAGGCGGAATTCATGAGCAGTCAGCGTCACGGTTTCGCCGTTTCGCTTTGCCTCCATCTTCAGAAAATCCACCGTAACCGTACCGAAGGAATACACCTTTACTGGCCGCGGCTCTGCAGTCCGGCGGATCGCTGCCTGGACACGGGCGAGCAGTTCGCGTGGGCTAAACGGCTTTGTAACGTAGTCGTCAGCTCCGAGCTCGAGCAGGAGCACCTTGTCGCTGACCTCGGAGATCGCGCTCAACACGATGACGGGGACATTCGGAAACGCACGTTTGAGATGCTTGCAAAGATCCTTTCCAGATGTGCCGGGCAGCATGAGGTCGAGAATTACGACCTGGGGCGCTGGGCCCTTCATGGCCTCCATGGCTTCCTTGCCGTCGTGAGCAGGCTTAACGTGTAGACCGTCGGTTGTGAAAAGGCGGTGAAGAACCTTCTGGATTCCAGGGTCGTCTTCAATAACGAGTATCATTTCGAGTCCATCCGCGGACACACTGCAACTGCTTTCGGTCGTCCTCGTTCATTTTCGCTTACCCAACAGCTGCTCAGTCACGATTTTGCCTGAAATGACAAATGCATGACAATCATCTCGCAACGCAGAGACATCAGGCGAAAGCGCCTGATAAGGCAGTCGAAGAGTGGTCTGGAGATGGCTGTCCAACGTCGATCGAAAGCGCTCTGCCGTTCAGCGTTGGGGCGCGGCCCAGGGCGCCAAAGGCTCGATCCCATAATTCCTCCACCGGCGCTCGGACCAGCCGGTAAACCCCGTCGACAAAGATCGGCCGCAGTCCTTCCGTGAGTCGGCTGGGAATCCGCTCCGCCAGATCAGCCGAAAGTAGAACGATCCTTCCACCTTCCATCACCAGATCGATATCTCGCCAGGAGAGTTGCACCAGCGTCTCGGCGGGGGAGAGCTGACGGTCGCGAGTAACGATAAGGTCGGCTTTTGAGCCAGCCTGCAACGACCCCTCGCCGGAGCGCAGACGCAGGATCCGGGCCGCCCTCGTTGTCACGAGGTCGTAGACGAGCGGAGCAGGGATCCCGAGGTCGCGATGCGCTAGCCGCATTTCATCGAGCAGATCACCGACCCCGCTGAGCGGAGAGTCTGAGCCCAGCGCAATGTTGGGAAATGTTTTGACCCGGTCGCCGCTTAGCGTCTTGCCGAGAGTGAAGAGGTTCGATGATGGGCACCAGACGACACCGACGCCGGTTTGGGCAGCGCGATCCCATTGCGATTGCGTGAGGCCCACGCAGTGAACCATCACGACGCGGTTGTCCGCAGGCAGGAGATATTCGGCCGCGTCGAATTCCAGCTCGGAAACGCGATCTGTTCCTTCGGCCAAATGCAGTATGAAAGGCCATTCCCGAGGTGTCTGATGGAAGCGCTCTTCAACCCCGTCAGTGTCCGCGAGAGAGTGCGCCCAACCGTACTCACGCGAAACATGCACGGGGAAATCTGCGCCGAATACATCGCGCGCGTGGGGATTATGATGGGAAACCGTCGTCGCACCACAAAGAAGGCTGCGGATGCCACCCCACCAGAGGCGGACCTCGGGCGGAACACCACGACACTCCCCGATGAGCAAGGGCTCGCAACGATGGATGTCCGCACCCCATTCCCGCCAACTCGGGTAGGGTCCACGGCCGAGGCGGGGAAAGATGGAGAAGTCGAGATGATCGTGAGCGTTGATCAGTCCGGGGAGGACGAGATAGCCGGAAAGATCGATGGCTGTGTCGCCCGCCTTCTGCCGGCGGGGGTCTGCAGCGCCAGTCATGCATACGCTCTCGATGCGCGAACTTTGTACTGAAAGCGTTCGGTATCGAGCGTTGTAGGCCGAACGCGCAACGCGTGCGCCTTCAAAGATGGTCGGCGCTGAATAGTCCCCATTGGAATTCGGTTGCAGAAGTGCCTGCGAGAGCAAGTCAGTTCACCTTTGAGAATCGCGTCCAGTAAATGACAGGGAGGGATTCGACCTGATGAAACGTGTCGAGCATTCCGTTCGCGCGAAAGATGGCTTCTTGTTCTTCACTAAAGCTGGCTTCGTTTAGATATAAGAGCATCAACCCCGACGCGCTCATGGCGGTGACGAGGTCGCTCAGCGTGTAAGGAAAGGTTGCGACTTCAAACAACTCTCCCGCAGCCCTGAACGTACGACGCCACCCGTAAAAGGGCGTGTTGGGGTGAAGATCGGAAATGATTAGCGTCCCGCCAGGATGCAGTATCCGTGCGGATTCAGCGGCGAATCCTTCAGGGTCGCGGATATACGACAGGACAAAAGACGCGAGCACGCAATCGGCGGACTCATCAGGAACAGGTGAAGATGTGCAATCTGCCTCAATGAGTACGGTCGACGACAAGCAATTCTTTTCTGCCTCGGCAAGCATTTCTGGGGAAGAATCCACACCAGTGATCGAGCGCATGCTCATCCCCTCAAGCAATCGAAGCCACCGTCCGGTGCCACATCCGAGCTCGACGACGTTGCCGCCAGCCAGAGTTCCAAGGATCGGTGTGAGGAGCTGCTCTTCCAGAGCCAACAGCGGATTAGGCGTCCTGTCGTACGACGGAGCCCAGCGCGCGTAAGCCTGATTAGCGTCGAGCATCACCGCTTTTTGGGTGCTCCCCTCGCTCATATGCTCTCCACTTTCGGCTGGCGCAAGCGGATCCAGTCCTGGGCAAGGCGCAGTTCTGCGGGTGCCGCGTAGATTCCGGTCCAATAGCGCCAGGAACTGAGCACTTTCAAAATGCGGCGGCTCCACTTGCCGGCTTGAATATCCTGCACAGTGGGCCAGCGGCTGCCGACCACTACCTCGAAGTTATCGATAAGGCGCCTGGTCTTTTCTTTGAGCCAGGGCATCGAGGGATTGACGCGAATAGTGAAGTCGTACCATTGCGGCGTTGCCCATTCTTCGAGCGTGGCAGGAAAGGAAACTTTGCCGTCGATCCCGCCGTACATCTTTCCTCGATTGGGGACCGGTGTGTAGTGCTGCACAATGATTTCCGAAGCTGGGTTAAGACGCTTGATTTTGCGTATGAATCTAATCGTTTCGCGGGTATCTCCCTCTGGATCGCTCGGATTGCCGACAACGAAAGAAAACTCCGGAATGATATTGAACTCGCGCAGGCGTCTCGCTACTGCGAGGGTTTGCTCGGTGGTGATTCCCTTCTTCATTTCTTTGAGGATGCGGTCAGAACCTGACTCGGCTCCGAAGAAGATCATCGCGCAGCCACCTCTGCGAATGCGTTCGAGGGTGTCATCGGAATAGCGACAGATCGCATCGATTCGTCCTTCGCACCACCAGCGCAAGTTGAGAGGTGCAAGGCGGCCCATAAGTTCGCGCGTGTGGTCTTCGCGGAGAAAGAAGTTCATGTCGTAAAACTGGACCCCGTCCATGCCATAGCCCTTGACCAGGCGGCGCAGGATAGCTTCAGTGCGGGCGGGCGACTCCATCTTTTGCTGGCTTCCAAAGGCTTCATGTACTGCGCAAAAGGTGCATTGAAACGGGCAACCGATACTTGCCTGATGCGCTCCGGTTCGCTTGCCGAAATATGAGGGCCGCAAGTAGCTCGAAACGGGGATGCGTGCGAAAGGAATCCACGGAAATGCGTCGGGACCATCCATGGGCCGTTCGGGATTGTGAACACGTATGCCGAAAACATCTTTGTACGAGAGACCCGCGATACCACTAAGTTCTCGCTGGCCGCGCAACGCTTCGATCAGTTCAAGGAGCGTGTTTTCTCCCTGGCCGCGCACAGCATAATCAACGTACCTGGCGTTAAGAGTGGCATCGGCATAAATCGAAGGGAAATAGCCGCCCCAAACAATTGGCACATTCGGATACCGCTTGCGAATCGCCTTGCAGGATTTCATCGCCGAGATCATCTGCGGTCCAGGCATTACGCTCACGCCCAGCAGTTCGACGGAATGCCCCTCGATCAGTTGCGCAAGGGTTGCATCCGGATTCGGATCGATATTGCCATCGACAATTTCGTACTTCTCTCTCCCCTCGAGAACAGCGGCTAAAGCGAGGATCGACAGCGGGAAACGGCGATTTTTGGGCTTGGTCAGCTTCGGATAGTAGAGCAGAATCACGACGTGGCCCGCCCTTCGTAGAGGTAGAACTGCGACGGTTCTCTGCGTTTCTTCAGCCGGGCGATAGCCGGCCGTAGCCACCATCTGACGCCATACCACGCCAGATGTCTGTGCCAGCAAATCCCGAGGTTTGAGAGGTTGGCCATGATGTCAGGCGTCAAATAGTCCCCGGTCGGAAGCGCATCGCCACGTGTACCGAATTTCGTTTTGAAAGTTTGCTGGCGCTCGGAACGCATTGTCTCGCCGCTTTGTGCGTGCCGGTAGGTCGGTGAGTCGATGATTAGGATGGTGCCCCCGGGACGCAGACAACGGAGCGCCTCGCTCAGCGTGCGCTCGTAGTCTGTCGAGTAGTGGAAAGATGCGTTATAGATAGCCACGTCAAATTGCGAGTCAGCAAAAGGCAAGGAATTCATCTCGACCTCGACCCGCGTGAAGAATTGCGGAAGTACGCCGGAATAATGGGCTGCGGCCTCGAGCCCGTCATAAGCGTTGCTGCAAACATCAACCGCGACCGAATGATGTCCGCGAAGTGCGAGCCGATAGCTCAGCCAGCAGTTGCCGGCGCCGATATCGAGAGCGCGGAAATCGCCGCCATGACGCTTTTCGAGTTTGGGCAGAAGGTGACGCTCAAAATAACGGTAGCTCCGGCCGCGAATCCTCCACTGGGCGCTGAAGTTTCCCGTGAGATCGGCAAAAGGCAGCGCCAGGTAAAATGCCGGATGACTCGAGCCCCGCCCCTCAATACGCCGGACCTGCTCGTAGTCACGGAGGAACCCGCCGAAACGCAGCTGTTGCCGGCGCGAAAGCATCCGCCAGACTCCATCTACTCGGGTGGACACATGTCCGCAATAGTCGCACACGATGTTTGCGGGCAGAAAGCCGTTGTCTCGATCAGAAACGGGCCCAATGCTGGATGAGCATTCAGGGCAACGCAGCCAAAGATCGCTGCCGGAAGGGAGTTGGGTTGGTGGCACGCTGGCGAGAGCGGTCGTCATCTTTTCTCCCTCACGAAGTGAAAAAGCAGGTGATCGCCCAGTCCTCTTAAAACGGGTAACGCGCCGAGGAGACGATCGGCGCCCGTAAGCGAGTCAATGATCGAGGGGTGATCGTGAAATGCAGAGGCCAACCAGGACGGGGGAACAGCAAGGCCGATTGCGCGCCAGGAGACGAGCTTGAATGACGGCGCGAAGACCCGCTCTACTTCACGCACGGACGGATAGTAGACGCGGAAGGCGGTTCCACCGACCTTAGCCTCGGTTCCGCCGTTTTCAAGGCGTCGGAAGGCCTTCTTCCATTCCCCGCGTGCCGTATACCAGAGAATTTCCCAGGCGCAGACGCGGCTAAGCATGCAGAGAAACAAACTTCCCCGAAGACGAACGAGGCGCGGCAGCGCGTTTGCGACAGCCGCCAGATCTGCCGTGCAGTTTAGGCCCCCGAAATTGGAGAGGACGCCATCAAATGGTGCATCGCTGCGGAGGCGCTCCAACTCTTCATTGGCACAGACCGCAAAGTCGATATCCGACCCGTTATCGTGTCCGGCAGCCTTTTGTTTCGCTATCACGATCATCCGTTCTGAGATGTCGCAGGCGAGCACCGACATTCCATGTGAAGCAAGCCAGATGGCGTCCTCACCCGTGCCGCAATTCAAGTCGAGAATCCGTTGTCCCGGCCGGAGGTGCCTGAGGACCGTCTCCTGGACGAGGGAGCGTTGTGCTTTTCCGACGATTGAATGCGTGAAGATCCGATCGTAGTCGTCGGCGATCGCATCGAAGGCCGGCACTTGGCGAAGAAGCGGAGCAACGCCGTCGATGATGTCACTATTCACACTGTTCTCTCCGAGACCGGAAATGCATAGAGGGTCCGTCGACGTTCCGCCACCAGCGCCCTTAACTCGGTGATGCGCGCTGCTACGCCCGGCCCCGCCGAACGTGTATGCAGGCGGGCAAGCTCCACCTCAAAGCGGAGCAAATCATCCGCTATGCCGTAGAACTCCAGCGGACGCCGGCCGGAAATCTCCACCTCCCGATCGGAAGTCTGAGCCCAGGGCTTGATCTGAACAACTCGCGGGGCCACCTTGTTGTAGTAGGGGGTTCCTTTGATCGGATAAGAAACCGTAGTGAGAAAAATATCCGGGTTCGACGTACGCACGTGATCGATCGTTGCCTCAATATCTTCCAATTCCTCTCCCTCATATCCCCACATCAGAAACATGCCGGTCTCGATGCCGTAGTGCCGGCACAGTTCAACCGCCTGGCGCACGGCTCCTACTTTCACGCCGCGTTGCATCGCGTCCAAAATCCGTTGCGAACCGCTTTCGGACCCGACCCAAAGGCGCTGACAACCAAGTTCCGCGAGGGTCCGAATCACGCTCTCGTTCAGACGGTCGGAGCGCGAAATGCATTCGAAGGGAATATGTATCTGACGCGCTTTCAATTCGGTGGCCCAACGCATCAACCAGTCGTGGTGGATGGTGAAGACATCGTCGGCTATCCACAACATGTCCGGCTTGTAGCGCTCAAGCAGCCATTCCAATTCGTCCGCGACACACTCCGGTTTACGGCGGCGGTGCGTTTGACCAAACACCTGGTGGCTGCACCACTCGCAGCGATAGGGGCAGCCGCGAGCTGTGATGAGCGATACCGAACCTTTGCCGTGATGGGTCCGCCAGGTATCGACGTATCGATCCATATCAATGGCTTCACGCGCTGGCCAAGGCTGCGCGTCAAGATCGCCGATCTGGCCGCGCGGAGCAGTGCGGCGTGTCATCCCGTGAGAATCGCGAAATGCGATCCCAGCGATATGCTCGAGGTCTGTAGTAGCAGTCTGCCAGGCGGAGAGAAGTTCCTCGACCGTGATCTCCCCTTCACCCAGTACGACAACGTCGGCCCCGGCGTCGAGATACTCCTCAACATAAGCGCCCGGCTCCGGTCCGCCTACGATGGTCTTCCACCCCGCCTGCTTTGCCTCACCAAGGATCGAAGCGACATTCGCGCGAGTCATTAGGTTGGCGTAAACCCCGAGGACCGATGGCTTCGCCGTCAGTAAATGCTTCTTCAGCCCCGCTCGCGATTGAAAGGTACTGTCAAAGACGTCAACGTCGTACCCCTTGCTCCGGAGATACGAGCAAATATAGAGAAGCCCAAGCGGCGGATACGGCTTCATGATTTGAAGCTCTTTAGGATCTTCATAAAGGAAGTAGCCGTGTGTAAGTAGTAGATCCATTTCCCAATGCTCTAGCTTTGGTCTGTCAGTCTTCAGCTGCAGGTCGTTGCGCCGCAGGTGGCGTACGCGTGCGGTTCGACTGGCTGCAGAACGGTTAGCTGAGTCGGTTGCGCATTTCTACAGCATTGCTCCAGCCGGTAGACATCCTCCCAAAGGCCGGTCAACCGACACTGCTCTTCGCGGGTTGAGGGGCGATGATATAGTTCCACCTCGCAGTGCAGGGCATTCCGGAGCGAGCGGTAAAACTCGTCGGTATATGCGGCGCGAAACATGACGCTCAAGTCCTGACTGTCGATCCAGTTTCGCTTGGCACCGAGCTGATCCTGAACTCGTTGATGGAAGACGGTGCCGGATAGAGGGTATGAGACCGACACGCCGATATCATCGGGCCGGCAGCGTCGAACCAGCTCAATCGTTTCTTCGATTTCCTTAAGTGACTCGCCGGGATAGCCGAACTGCAAAAAGAACGCCGCGCGAATGCCGGCAGCACCGAGGCATTCGCGTGCTCGAACGATGGACCCAACGCTCAGCCCCTTGTCCATCGCGTTCAAAATGGTCTGCGACCCGGACTCGGCACCCATCCACACTTCCTCGCAGCCGGCTCTCTTCAGGTCCGCGACTGTCTCGGGCGTCATCAGGTCGGCGCGGCTCTGGATCTTGAAAGGTATGGCGGCATCCCGGCGCTGTACTGCATCGGCAAAGTCACGTGTCCAGCGGTGATTGAGCGCGAAGATGTCGTCAGCAAACCACAGATGCTCCACCCCGTATCGACGCTTCAGTAAGTGCATCTCTTCAGCGACCGAATCTGCCGATCGCGTTACAAACTTGCTGCCATAGATCGGCTTTGCGCACCAGTTGCAGCGAAACGGGCACCCCCGGCTGGCGACGATATTCGTCGATGATCTGCCGTGGCAAGTGCTCCAGACCTCTCGATATCGCTCCATGGCGACCATGTCGCGAGCCGGAAGTGGAAGCTCATCGAGATCCACGCGAGCCTTGCGTGGTTCCGTAAAGACTATCTGCCCCGTCCCCTGATTGAGATAAGCAAGGCCGGGGATATTCCAGCCGCCGCTATGGTTTCTCCGCAGATGCGCTAGAAGCAGTTCCACCAGCGTCTGCTCACCCTCGCCTAGAAGCACCGCGCTAAATCCCCGATCGAGATAAGTACGAACATTGTCTGAAGAATCCGACCCATGCACGAAACTAGGTATGCGCCGCTCGGACGCATGCTTCTGCATGGTGAAGCTTACTTCCCGCATCCGGGAAAGGCACATCTTCGAGAGGAAGTTAAAACTATCCTCGCAGACGACAACAACCTTGGGCTGATACCGCGCAAGAGCCTCCGCAAAGCCTGCGTCGGGATCATCGATCATAGAGTCGAAGATTCCCACTGAAAAGCCTGCCTGACGGAGGAGAGCTGCGGCATACATCGTTCCCAGGGGAGGGTACGGCTGCTGCCGCTCAGCCTGCTTTCGATCGAAGTACAGATGATAAGAGTGCGTCAGTAGCACTTCAACAGGAGAGAGATTGGTCGCGGCCAGTGACATATCTGTTCATTCTGTTTTCCCACTGTCATAGTTGATGGGTGTCAGGCGAATGTCACCGCTTTGTCATTTCGGGTTGTTCGACTGCTTTTCGCCCATCACTTGAGGGTAGGCTGTGGATGGATAGGTCGGGAGACACGGCGTAGCAAGTACGGCAATTTCGGGAGCATCACCTACTCTGCACTCGCAGCGATTGCTATTTGCAGGCCAGACCGTGCTTTTCCGAACTAATGCTACGAGGATCGCGACTTATGCAAGCGACTTCTTTCCTGCGTATAAGTTAGTAGAGCCGCCTTCGGAAGAGATTCGCGCGACGGTGACCGTGCATGTACGAGATAGCGATGAAAGTTGCGAGAATGCCCCATGGTTTCGTGCGAGAGGTCAGTTCGCATTCGCACGATTCACGTACGGAGAGACATTCTGGTTCAACCTCCGAACTCGCGAGGTCTATGGTGCGTGCTCGTCCGCCGCTTCCAGCGATGCCTGGCATTGGCGTGTGCACATTTTCCCGGCGCTGCTGGGGATTTTGGCGCCCGCGATTCAGGTTAGCCCCGTGCACGCGGCGTGCCTGGTACATAGGGGGCGCGGTGTGCTCTTGGCGGGACCATCGGGTGTGGGGAAATCTACGCTGGCAATTGCCATGGCGAAGCGCGGATACGAACTGCTATCCGACGACTGGACGTATCTGTCAGCGACGGATGAAATCACGGCATGGGGGATTCCCGTTCCAGTAAAGCTGCTGCCTGACGCAAGTCACCTATTTCCTGAACTGCTTATGTATCGGGCTGAGAGATCACTCAACAACGAGGTTGCTTACGAGGTCATGCCGGACGAGTGTTTCGGCGTCTCGCGGCGATTTCATTGCTCTGTGGCGTCCGTAGTTCTGCTGGAGCGCTCAACACTTCCAGGCTGTTGGGTAACATCCATCGGCCGCAAGGAAGCACTCGATCATCTGGTCAAGGAAGTGGAGCCACTCACCGGTTCGCTCGCCGCTGCCTATGAGAGCCAGATCAATCTGATCCGTGGCCTGAAAGATATCTCCTGTTTTCGATTGGCCTTCAATAGTGAACCGAATAATGTCTCCGAGGAACTGGACGACGCCCTCGTGGCTCTGAGCTCAAATGACTAGCGACCTGCCAACCGACATGATGTGCCGCCGGACTCCGTTGCCGTTGCACTCGCGCTACCACCTGCTCCAGACAACAATCGAGATCGCAACAAACCGCACAGAAGTGTTGGCCGCGTCCGAACCTGCGTGTTTTATGCCTTCAAGTGACACAAGGGCGATAGCGGCCATGAGATGGGCGGTAGTTGGCACCACTGGTGTCATTGCTGCGGAGTGGAACTGCGGTGTGATTCTCGAGACTCACTCTCTTTACCTAAGCATGGGGCCCGAGCAATGGTTTGCGTGCGACCTGGAAACCGGCGAAGGTGCGGGATTCATTGTGATTTCCGGCTCGGAAGCGACTCCCGGTAAAAATGCAGAACGCTACATGCAATCCATCGCGTATTACGTCGGCGCGTGGCTGCAAGGCGATCTGGAGATGGCTTGCCGTGGCTGAAGTTGTTTTCAGACAGAGGGTCTTGCATTTCCTCAAATCGGATTCGCACGAATTCCTTACAGAAGTCGATGAAGAGCGATGGAAGAGGAACATGCGATGGCTCGACCGAAGCGGATTGGCACTTCCCTTAGCCACGCGTCTCGAAGCCCTTCGATCTGTGACGATGGTGCCTGCATCAATCAGAGCTGAGTTGCAGTCGCGATTGCGGGACAACCAGAAGCGCATGGAGCGAATGCTTGCATATTTTGGCGAAACGAGTCACGCGCTCGAGACTGCCCGAGTAAGACATTGCTGCGCGAAAGGGTTCAGCCTCATTCCCGACTGCTTTGGCAGCATCAGGGAAAGGCACCAGGTAGACCTGGACTTTTTAGTGGCTCCTGACGACTTGAGCGCCGCATGTCGCGCGCTTGAGAAGCTTGGGTACTGCGCGCAGCACTCAAACCAGTCTGGTGAGCTTCGTCTTGTCAAACCGTGGAAGAAACATATCGGGGTTGGAGGCTATCTCTATCAGCTGCCCGAGCCTCCGCCAGTCGAGCTTCATACCGGCTTTTGGGAGCCCGAAAAGGACGGGGTAGAGCTTCCTCCACTGATCATCGCCTCACATCTGACAGAGATTCATGAAATAGCCGGCGTATACTTTTCGCGCCCCCAACCCGCATACCAATTTGTCTATCTGCTGCTGCATGTCTTTCGTCATCTCCTTTCTTCATGGGTTCGCCTGCTCTCTCTGTATGAGGTTGCAGCTTTCATTCGGACACGATCGGGCGAAGGGCATCTCTGGAGTGATGTAAAGCGGTTAGTGGAGCAAGACGTCCGGCTGAGCTCCGCATGCGCGCTCGTTCTCGGTCTCGTTGATTTTGCTTTCACTCCCGAATTCCCCAGGGACTTACGCGAACTCTTCGCAGGTAACCTGTCGTCGGACAGCGCGTTCTGGATCGACCGCTGGTCGGCGGCATGGCTGCTCACCGATCCTCCGGGGAACAAGCTAAATCTGTTGGTGCAGAAACAGTTTTGGACAGATGATGGCGTCTGGCGGCGATATCTGCGAAGGCGCCTGTTTCCGATCCGTCGTCCCCATCGCTTTAGCGATGATGTCGCGGGGTCGGGCCGCAGAACTCTGCTCTATCGGGCAGAAAACGCATGGTATCAAGCCAGTCGTGCGTGGTACCACGTGACGTCGGGCTGCACCTACCTGCCGGCGCTTTGGAGATGGAATCGGAGTAAGCAGCGGCGTCCCGACCTCATCTATCGGCCCATAGATGGACTGTGAATTATGACGACAGCGCAGGTGAAGCCTTCGCCCCCTTCTTCAATCGCACTAACGCCTCGACGAATAGTCGTTATAGAGAGCGCGACGCTTCTGATGCTAATCGGGCTAGCCGTGTGGAAAGGGCTTATTCCCGGTTGGAAGATTCTCGGCACTGACTTTCCCAACTACTACGTCGCGGCCCGTCTCATTCGTGAGCATTACTGCCTGGACAGAATATATGACTGGTTGTGGTTTCAGAGAATGGCCGACAGGTTTGGCGTAGGCCGTCAGCTGGTCGGATTCCTTGGCTTGACGCCATTTTCGGCTCTGCCCATCATCCCATTTTCATGGCTTCCTGTACTTGAGGCAAAGCGATGCTGGATTGTCTGCAACATTGCTATGCTCGCGGCGGCCGCCCATCTGCTAAGCAGACAGTCACGCCTGAGTCCCCGCCGGGCGTGGCTTGTCGTGCTCTTTGCTGTTATCCCGCTGCGGACCGGCTTTCTATTTGGCCAGATGCACATTCTTGTATTGGTTCTGCTCGTCGCCGCGTACCTCTGGCACATGCGAGGAGGCCAGATCCTCAGTGGCTGTTGCATCGGCCTTGCTGCCGCGTTGAAGATATACCCTGCGTTCTTTTGTGCTTACTTCCTGCTCAAGCGGCGCTTTAGCGCACTAGCGGCCGCACTGGCGAGCATCGCCTTGTGCGTGCTTGCGTCGTACCTTACGGTCGGCCGGACGGCCATGTGCGCCTACCTGTTCCAACAATTGCCTAGGTCTCTGCAAGGTGAGAGTGGCAATCCTTTTCTGGCCTCCCTTACTTCCTCATCTGCCATGTTTCATCGGCTCTTTCTTTACGAACCGGAGCTGAATCCGCAGCCGCTGGTCTCGTCTCCTTGGCTTTATGCTTTCTTCTATCCGCTTTGGCAGGCTACTTTAGCGGGCATCGTACTGTGCCGGTTGCGTGGCGCTTTTCGCCCAGACCGCCGGGAAGCGCTCGACTGGTCGCAGTTCCTCTGCCTGCTTATGTTTTTGTCGTCGGCCCCCGCGAGCTATCAATTTGTAGTTCTGATTGCCGCAGCTGTGCCGACGATTCATGTCTTACTAGATGATGGAAGGCGGAGGGCGGCGGCTCTCTATCTGCTCCTATATATTGCCGCCTGTAATGTCAGGACAATTGGGCTGGGTCACCCAGTGAGCATTTTCACCCCGTTCTTATACCTCAAGCTGTGGTGCGGAGTGGCGCTGATAGCCTTCTACCCTCTGATTCTTGGACCCTCTATCTCAACCGTATCTTTGAAGGTACATAGGATACAAACAGTCGCTCTTGCCCTTGGCCTGTGGGTCGTGGGCTCGGCTGGTGCGTGGCTGCATTTACGGGGCATGCATCCTGGTGGTGCGCTGCCCGTGATTCGTTCTGATGCCGCCTATGTGAGGATCGATCCAGTTAGCACGAACCGCGGTCTCTTCTATATCGCGATGCTCGAGGACGGTTATCGCGTTCAGATCACGAAGAGGGACTTCTCCGAAGTGTATGGGGGAGGCGAACCAGCGACAAGCGAACTCAGCTTCACTTCCGCACGCTCTGGAGAGAATATCTGGATCGAGGAGTCATCCGGGACAAGTTCGGCGCTCATTCACTTTGCTGCAGGAAAGCCGGCAACGAGTTGCCGGATTGAAGATGCGGAAACACCTGCGCTATCGCTGGACCAGTCTACGCTGGCATTCATCCGGGAGGACCACGGACACGGAAGCCTGTGGGCTCTTGACTTAAATCGGTGTGTTGATTCGGGCGCAACAGGCGCGGTACGGCTGACTCCGGCGGCGTTTGATGTGAGGACGGTTACAGCAGGAGACGAAGGGACATTCCTGATCGGCGCGATCTATCGTGGAAAGCAGCGGGTGTTCGGCATTTCAGGCGGCATGTCCCCTCAGCTACTCGCCGAAGGCAAGGGAGCACTTGACGCGCCAGCGCTTTCTCCAGACGGCAAGGTGCTCGCGGTGCGAGAACTGATTGCGCAGCGCTGGCAACTCATGTCGTTCGATTTGTCGTCCCACAGATGGCAGCAGCTGACCCACGCTGACTGTAACGCCTACGCACCCTCATGGAAAGACGATCGAACTGTGCTTTACGCGACGGATTGCATGCGTGGCATGGGGTTCTCGACGCTTGCATCGCTTGGGGTCAGCCGGTAGCTTCGCTCAATAAGCGGGCTGTGTTGTCGCGTTGTAGTCCTCTCCGAACTTGTTCTTGTGCGGGCCAGGGATGGATTCCTGGAGCGCGATAGTGCCCAGATCGACGCTCGTGCCGGAGACAGAGACGCGATGGCCGATCGCAGCGAGATCGGTATCGGACGTTCCCATGGCCCACACATGCATCATGTAGGACCCTGGGGTGACGTCGTGAATGGTGAGGCTCCCAGCCGGGGATGACACCGCGAAATACGGCGTTGGCACACTCACAATGACAGCACTCATCTCTGGATGAATGTTGCAGAAAATATACGACACACCCGGCCGGTCGAAATGTACCCTCCTGCTTGAGCCGCTCTCATAAAGGCCCAGATCGAACCTCTTGCCGTTAAATTGCGAAAAGACATTGTGAAAAAAGGGGTCGAGGTTGGGGAAATCAACGGTGCTGCCCACCTGAACCGCCAACAGGTGCGGCACAAACTGCTTATTCTTCTGGGCCAACTGAAGATGATTTCCAGATGTGCCGGGAAGTTGCCGAGGGACTGGAGTGTCGACCGGCGTCAGCCAAAGGACAACGCCTTCGTGTGTGTGATGATCGGAGGTCTTTGAAGAGCCGACTAATTTCACTCTCGCTTCCGCAGTCACGTCTGTCGGCTGGGCCCCGAGATATGCGCCAAGCGAGCCGATTGCCGCTGCGACAATGATGATTAGCCGCGAAAGTGTGGAAGTCACGCGCATTAGAAGAGATAGCCCATAGTCAGATTCAGCATTTGCGCCCGATTCGGTGGCCCGTAGACGTACCAGGATTTCAGGTATCGATATTCGCCGGAGAAGACCAGATAGGTCTTCGGCCGATAAATTATATTGGCGGCGGTGCTCTGATTTCTGATCAAGTAAAGATACGGCGGTGCATTGGCGACCTCTGCCTGATCGCGAACCTGGTTGGCTTGGGCGCTATCCTCCCCGAAATAGCCGTTTACCTCGAGGGAAGAATTCAGGCGGGATTTCCACTGCGCCCAACCGCCCGTCGCATTCAGCCCGCTCGCATATTCGGCGCCGCTCTCGACCACAACGTTCTTAAAGGCGCCTCCTCCAAGGTCACCGATTCCGCGGCCGCGGTAAAACTCACCCGATAGTTCAGCGATGCCGCCAAGAGGAACGCGCCAGTCAGCCGTGCCAGCCCAGAAGTCGAGCGCCTCATTCTGGACAGCGCCGTTTCCGTAGTAAAGCTGTCGCGAGTAGTAACCGTTCGCGGCGATTTCGTAAGGCCGCGTTTGATCTCCCCATTGGTACGCAACCCGCCCCTCATAACCTGGCTGAAGATTTCGCTTTAATACACCGTACGCTTCGTCGTATGACTGGGTGCCACCTTCCGGGTCGAGTAATCCAAAAGCCAGCAAAGCCCGAGAAGATCCGGTGAACGTCGTTCGATGCGTAAATGTTGCCTGTGGAAGCCAATTCCAGAGATTGCCCGCCCATGCCAGAGCAGGTTGCCCCACAGTAGCGAATGATGTAGGCGAAAGCGGAGTTATGATTGGCGTTTGTAGCCCGCCGGAAAGCTGTATCTTCTTCCAGTCGATATTGGCATCAACGGTCATGAGATGCAGGTAGAGATTGTTTGGCGGCGGTATCGTTGTATAGCTCGAATTGAAAAAGTCGACCGCGACGTCGGCAGAAGTATGAGCATTCCAAAGCGTGGGCCCTGTTGCATACAACCCAAACTGCGTCTGTTCCACACTCGCTCCCATGGAATGATGAACCCATTGAGGGCTTCGCGGCAGGGCAATTGAGGGAAGGATGGGGTTATCGACGGCGCCATCAACCACGTAGGAATTAAGCAAAATCATTCCTGTGAGCCGGAGCGGATATCTGGATTCCGTTCCTACCTTCGTCTGGTCCAGGGTCTTGACCTGGGACTGGACAACCGCTTGATCATCGCGAAGCTGATCAATAGCAGTCTCGAGACTTTTTACGCCTGAAGCATTATCCTGTCCGGATGCCACTTCCTCTTTAAGCTCGGTGACCTCTTTTTTCAGCTCTTCGACTTCTTGCCGCGACTCCTTCAATTCCTGCCGCATTTCGCCCAGCATGCGTACAATTTCACCGGCTTGTTGCTGAGACAACTGCGCCGAAGATCCCCCTTCGGCCAGACCATCTGCCAGAGACGAAGCCGGAGAAGCGTCGGCACTCTGCTGCGCGCCCGCCGACGGGCAAGCTGATAAGAAGGCGATCAGGGAAATGATCAGAACTTGCGCTGTTCTCTGGCGTACCAGTTCCATAAAGCCTCTGTAACTCCGCCACAGAATTTTGGCGACTAGCACCAGTAATAGATGCGCTGATTCTACGAGTGCTTCAAATGAAAAGAAAAGAGCCAGTCAGCGGAACAAACACCAGGAAGCACTTACCGCGCACCGCGAGCGGCATGGATTCGGGCCTCAATAAGCTCCTCGGCATGTCCAGACTGCATTGATAGTTTTGGTCAGCACCTCCAGGTCTCTGACCAGTGACCAGGTGCTCACATACTCCACATCGAGCGCAACGCGCTGTTCATAAGGCAGGCAGCCGCGTCCGCTCACCTGCCACAGGCCGGTAATCCCAGGTAGAACCGCCGCGTAAAGCGTTCTCCCCGGTCCATAGAGTTTCAATTCCTCATCCACAATAGGGCGTGGCCCGACGATGCTCATTTCGCCGCGAAGCACATTGAGAAGCTGCGGCAACTCATCGAGATTCGATCGGCGCAGGAACGCTCCAATCCTGGTCACTCGCGGATCCCGCTTCAGTTTTCGGTAGCAAAGCCACTCGCGCCGGGCTTCTGGGCTTTGCGTGACGTGTGTCCAGAAAATGTGATCGCTTTCCTGAAGCATGGTGCGAAATTTCCATAGATGGAACGGCTTGTTCCTTCTGCCTATCCGGAGGTGACGGTAAAAAACCGGTCCGGGAGAAGTGGCCTTCACGGCAATTGCCACAATTACGATTACCGGAATCACAAACGGCAACAACGCGATCGAGAAGACAAGGTCTAAGAGCCGCTTGCAGATGCGATAAGCCGATCCGTCGGTCGGCAGGTACAAAGCGTTCACTTTTGCCCCCTCCCTACTGCGGTTCACGTGAGCAACCGGACGCTGCCATACTCGCGACGACCTGCATCACTAACCTCTATATTTGATCAACCGGCGCTAAGGCTGCTGACACTCTCGTGTCATTGCTTTGTCACCGCTTTGTCGGACGCCGACGAGGCACCGGCATTTCCCAGGAATTCGCGTGTTCTGCGTTCGCCGGACAATCCGCAAACTGGCTGAAGTATCTACGACGGTCACTGCGGGAAGCACCTCCTCAGATCAAATCCGCGCTGGCTCCGAACGCAGATCTTCGCCCGCATCAACAGAGTGCGGGACCTCGTTCCGCTATTCTCTGACCTTGACCACGATAGCGCTGAACGTGTCGCCAGGCGCGATGATCAGCTGATGTGGAGTACCTGCGGGAATGTGGACAATGTCGTTTTTCGCTATCTTCCGTGATGTGCCGTCCTGAATTCTGCTTCCTTTTGTCTCCCCGTCCGCTGCCGTCTGAGGATCGACGACCTTGCCTCCGGTAGTCAGCGTCGCACTGCCGCCAGTCACCACGAAGATATCGTCAAAGTGAGCATGCACCTCGGCGGCTCCGCTCGCAGTCCGAACTGAGAGCCGGATCGAGTGAGACTGATAATCCCCGAGCGTCGCCCCGCTGCTTCCGGAGGGCTGTGCTTTCTGGGTCAGTGATGCCAATTGCGTAGCGACATCGTTACCGGAGAAGACCTCGGCGTGTCCAGTGTTTTGCGCGAAGGCGGGAATTGCGAAGGCAGCCCATGCCAGAACAATTATCAGCTTCATCGGTTCTCCTCGTCCCCTCTCCTTTGATCTATCGAAGGCTCTGCAGCGGAGCAGGATCCATGTCGGCATAGTCCTGATTCTCCCCGCCCATTCCCCAGCAGAAGCTGTACGGTGCAGTACCCACGCCCGCATGAATCGACCACCCTGGCGACACGACAACTTCGCGGTCTTTCATCACAATGTGCCGTGTCTCGCTGGGCGGCCCCATCAGGTGAAAAATGCGCGCATCCGCTCCGAGGTTGAAGTACATGTAGAGTTCCGAGCGGCGCATGTGAGTGTGGGCCGGCATCGTATTCCAGGCGCTCCCGGGATGCAGATGGGTAACCCCCATGACAAGCTGGCAGCTCTTCGCGCCCTCGAGATGAATGTACTTGCAGACGGTACGGCGATTGCATGTTTCCACGCTGCCTAATTCCGCAGGGCTCGCTTGTTCCCTGCGGACCAGGGCCGTGGGATAACTTGAATGCGCAGGGTAGCTCAGAAGATAAAAGATCGCCGGCGACGACAGATCAGATGACTCGAAGCTCACTCGCTCCGCTCCGCGGCCGATGTAAAGGCAATCGAGGTTTTCGAGCACGTAGTCGGCACCATCCACTCGAACCAGTCCCGGGCCCCCGATGTTCAATACTCCTAGCTCGCGACGCTCAGTGAAGTATCTGGAGCGCAGAGCGTCATCCGTTCCGAGCGGAATCGCCTCACCCAAGGGGGCGGCCATTCCTGCCACGGCACGATCCAGATCTACATACGCCAGGTTGAGCGCACCGGGCTCGTATAGCCCATCGATCAGAAACGCCTCGCGAATTTCGGTCGTAGTCATTGAGGGATATCGAACAGGATCAGCGACAAGATGAATTTTCATAACGTTATCGATCTACTTACTGGACGACTGCTTGAGAAGCCAACCCACGAACTCCTTCCCTGCCGCGTAATTATCCTGCTCCGGCGGGTTCTTTCGTGGGTTTGTGTACTCGTTGTAAAGCCACGGATCCACGACGGCAACCACGGTGCCCTTGCCGTATTTCGCGGCGGCAATCATAACATCGCCTTTATCCTCGAGCAGGGCCTCCGCGGGAGACTTCACCGAGATGGTGCATGTGTCTTTCATGTAAAGGGTGTGGGGGGTCCAAAAAATTGGACCGCCGCCATTCACCTTGATCTGGCCCGCCGGATAATCATCGCCGACCACGTGATGACTCAGAACGCTGTTGAAATGGATTCCGAAGCGATCGGCAATCAGATCGATGTGTTCGATATCGGCATTCGCTGGATCGTTATCCATCAGAACAAGCACACCTCCCTGCTTCACCCACTCGGCAATCTGCGCGGCATCCCCGGGCTGAACGTAATGCGGATGCGGATTCTTCACGGGGATGTCCGGCGACGCAATGATGTAATACTGTGCGCCCCTCAGGTTCTCCACAGTGGGAGCAGCATAGAGCGTGTCGAGCTTTGCTCCGTAGCTCTGAAAAATCTGTCCCAGAAGTGAGTAGCCTGTATCCGTCGTGTCATTCCACTTGTAGTGGAAATATTCCGTCTGTCCAGCGGCATTCTTCCTTTGCTGGCTGTTGTACCAGGCGTCGAGCATCACCGTTTGACCTTGGGCCGCTCGAAGCGAAATCTGTTGAGACCCGGCTACGTAGCTCAAAATCAGGCACAGAAATGCTGGCAGCCTTCGGCAACCTAAGCTCCCACGGATTCTCGCAACCAATTTAAGCGGAGGCATGATGTTTTCGCTGCGGCAGGCTAACCGATCTGACCTTCCAGGCCGCAAAGTCCTGTTTATCAGAAGCAGCCGAACTGTGTCTTGCTGTTTGTGCCATCTCGTTGCGCCTGCAAAATGACGGATTCTCTTATCGATTGCGACCGCTTACCATTTCTTTTTCAGAACTAGCTGATTGAGGTTCGTCACATGCATATGCGCTTCCCCGCAGTGGCCGTCGCAGTCTGCCTCCTCATCACTCCGCTGGTTTCTTTGCACGGCCAGACTGCATCGACGACAAAGCTAGGCCCGGAGGGTGTTGGAGATTCTCCGGACACTCCTCCACCTCTTGCCAACCTCTCCGCGGAATTGAAGCGAAAACCCATTGAAGCGGCCATGCGCAAGGTAGGAGATTGGGAACTCGAGCGGTCGCGTCCTTACTTCAGCCAGGATTGGACCTTTGCAGCACTCTATGCGGGATTCATGGCCGCATCGAAGGCTCTTCCGAACCCGCGGTACGAAGAGGCCATGATGCAGGTCGGCAATAAATTCGACTGGAGGCTGGGACCACGGCTCTCACACGCCGACGATCAAGCCATCGGCCAAACCTATCTGGAGCTCTATCAGCAGTACCACGAACTGAAAATGATCACGCCGACTCGAGACCAGTTCGACACCTTGATGAAGGCGCCGGACGATCCCGCGAAACCGGTTTGGTGGTGGTGCGATGCGCTATTTATGGCGCCGCCGGTGTGGGCGCGGCTCTACCAGGCAACCGGCGAGAAGGCCTACCTCGATTACATGGACCGCGAATGGTGGATCACCTCGAAGCTGCTCTACGACCCTGAGGAGCACCTTTATTTTCGCGATGCCAGCTACCTGCATAAGACGGAAGCAAATGGCAGCAAACTCTTCTGGTCCCGTGGTAATGGATGGGTCATGGCCGGGCTGGCGAGAGTCCTCGAGGCAATGCCCCAAGATTATCCTACCCGCGAGAAATATGTCGGGCAGTACCGAGAAATGGCTGACCGGGTCGCTTCGCTTCAGGGTGCAGACGGACTTTGGCGTCCGGGCCTCCTGGATGCCGATGCCTATCAACTCCCGGAAGTGTCAGGGTCTGCTTTCTTCATCTACTCCCTTGCTTGGGGCATCGACCATGGCTTGCTCGACCGCCGCCAATATCTGCCGGTTGTTCAAAAGGGTTGGGCGGGGCTGGTGTCCCACATCTACATCGATGGGCGGCTGGGGTGCATTCAGCCCATCGGGGCAGCGCCGGGAGTCTTCAAGCCTTCTTCAAGCTACGTCTACGGAGTGGGCGCTTTTCTCCTGGCTGGCTCGGAAGTGCTTCGCCTGTCCGAGGGCAAAACGGCGGCCGCGCCGAAGCACGCCCGCTAACACGACCCAGGCACGTTGCTCTTTGACCAAAACCCTAACGCACGCCTCACCTGCACCCAGGGCGCATATTGGCGTCGTTTGGGTATCGTTTCGGAGTTGAATCCAAACGCCCTTGTCAAGTAAAGCGATTTTCTAGATACTGATCAGGTTTGAGAACCGCCTGGCAATGACCGTCCTGGCGAGGGTCTGCTCGGGATAAGGTCTCACATTGGTGCATTGACCGGAGGGAGCCATGAACCGTATGCGGCAAGGTCTTGCGATGATTGCGCTTTTGTTTGGCAGCTGGACTGTCCTGGCTCAGCAGAAGCCCCCCTACCTCGATCCAAATCTCCCGCCTGAGCAGCGTGCTGCCGACCTTGTCCACCGCATGACTCTGGAAGAAAAGGCCAGCCAGCTTGTGAATCAGGCAAGAGCGATTCCCAGGTTGGACATTCCCGCTTACGACTGGTGGAGCGAGTCGCTGCACGGTGTTCTAACAAAGGGCACAACAGAATTTCCCGAGCCTGTCGGACTGGCCGCGACCTTCGATACCGATGCCATTCACAAGATGGCCGTCATTATCGGCACAGAAGGCCGCATCAAGCATGCGCAATTTGTAAAGGCCAATGGTGGATCAAGCAATATCTTCCAGGGACTCGACTTCTGGGCTCCCAACATTAATATTTTTCGTGATCCACGCTGGGGGCGTGGGCAAGAGACCTACGGCGAGGACCCTTTCCTCACCGCGCGCATGGGGGTTGCATTCGTCACGGGAATGCAGGGGGACAATCCGAAATACTACCGTGTCATTTCCACGCCCAAGCATTATGCCGTACACAGCGGTCCTGAGCCCACACGCCACACCATGGACGTAACCGTCAGCAAACACGACGAAATCGATACGTATCTCCCGGCGTTTCGCGCTACGGTCACCGAAGCCAAAGCCGGCTCGGTGATGTGCGCCTACAACAGCATCAACGGAGAACCAGCGTGCGCCAATCAGTTCCTCCTTCAGGACCAGCTCCGGGGCAAATGGAACTTCAAAGGCTACGTCGTATCTGATTGCGGCGCGGTTGTGGACATCTACCAGAACCATCACTATAGGCCCACTCAATCGCAGGCCTCTGCGATCAGCCTTCAGCGCGGAATGGACAACGAGTGCGTGGACTTCACCTTCAAGGTGAACGACAACCACGACTACAAGCCCTACCTTGATGCCGTGAAAGAAGGCTACCTGAAGGAGAGTGACATCGATACGGCGGTCATTCGCCTCTTCACCGCACGAATAAAGCTCGGCATGTTCGATCCGCCGGACATGGTGCCGTACAACAAGATAGATGAAAGTCAGTTGAACAGTGCCGCTAATCGCGACCTGGCGCGACGGATCGCCGATGAATCGATGGTGCTGCTGAAGAACGACGGCACTCTCCCCCTCAAGACCAGCGGTATCAAGATTGCCGTTGTCGGGCCGCTCGCAAATGAAACCAAAGTGCTTCTGGGCAATTACAACGGTACGCCCACGCACACGGTTTCGATTCTTGAAGGCATGCGCAAGGAGTTTTCCGGCGCGACAATTCAATACGTGTCCGGAACACAGTTCCTGAGCCACGATGCCGACCCGGTGCCCGCATCTGCGTTAACCGTCGACGGCAAACCCGGCATCACAGTCAGCTACGCCAAGCTCGACATGACGAACATCAACCGGCCAGCGGCGACTAAACCGCTCGCTGTACGCACGGAACCTACGCTGGATGCCGCTGCGGAACCACTTCCTACCGATGTAGCGAACGTGCGCCCCCTCGCTATCCGGTGGGACGGCTCCATCACCGCGCCGGATACCGGAGATTACAACCTCGGCCTCAGGGCGACTGGTTTTTTCCGCGTGCAGGTCGACGGCAAGAACATCACGTCCTCGTATGAAGGCGATCCAACTGAGGCCAAGCTGGGCCGGGTGCATCTCGAAGGCGGTAAGCCCGCAGCACTTCACGTGGAGTACACGCCTCCGGAAGACGGCACCCCAAATGCAAAGTTGGTTTGGTCAAAGGTCGATCTCAAACCGCAGCTTGAAGCCATTGAAGCCGCGAAGAATGCTGATGTCGTAGTTGCTGTTCTCGGCATCAGCAGCGAGCTTGAGGGCGAGGAGATGCAGGTAAGCGAGCCAGGCTTCAAAGGCGGCGACCGCACCAGCCTCGATCTGCCCAAGCCCGAAGAAGACCTGCTCGAAGCCGTTGCCGCGACCGGAAAACCCGTAATCCTCGTGCTGACAAATGGCAGTGCGCTCGCGGTGAACTGGGCCAACGAGCACGTCAACGCCATCCTCGAAGCATGGTATCCCGGCGAAGAGGGTGGCACCGCAGTCGCTGAGACGCTCTCCGGAAAGAACAATCCAGCGGGGCGCCTCGCCGTGACGTTCTATACCGGCATCGACCAGCTCCCGCCGTTCGAAGACTATGCGATGAGGGGCCGCACCTACCGCTATTTCGAAGGCACACCGCTCTATCCGTTCGGCTACGGACTCAGTTATACGAAGTTCGCCTACAGCAACCTCGTGCTGCCCTCAGAAGCAGTCAGTGCTGGTCAGCCTGCGACGGCTCAGGTCACGGTGACCAACACAGGCAAGGTCACCGGTGACGAAGTAGTTCAGCTCTATCTCAGCTTTCCCGATGTGAAGGGCGCTCCGATTCGTGCGTTGCGTGGCTTCCAGCGGGTTCATCTCGATCCGGGACAGTCGCAGAATGTGCAATTCGAGCTTCGTCCCCGCGACCTGAGTATGGTGAGTGACGCGGGCGAGCCCATAATTCCCGAGGGCAAATACTCTGTGTCAGTAGGCGGCGGCCAGCCAGGCACAGGGGCCTCAACGGTCGCCGGGACCTTCGAAGTAAAAGGCAGCGTCGTTTTGGCGGAGTGAGGACGACAGCAGGAACGACGTTGTTCATCTTTCCTCACCGTTGAATGGTAGCCGCACGCCCTGCCGTCAAAAAGACAGCGAGAGTCGATTCGAGCTACCAGACTGGCGGTACTGTCTGCCGATTCATATACTCTAGCTGCGTCCCCTTGAGAACTACGTCAGACCGGAGCAAACGAATCCCGTGGCCAGCATGGCAGGAAATCCAACTGTGAATCACCCCACCGGAACTGGCAAGTACGAACAGATGCTGGCGACCTGCAGTAACATGAAACCGATCCCGACGGCGGTAGCGCACCCCTGCGAGGAGTCGGCTCTCGCCGGGGCTGTCGAGGCAGCACACCTTGGCATCATCGTTCCTATTCTTGTTGGTCCTCGCGCGCGAATCGAAGCAACGGCCAAATCTTCGGGAATTGATATCAGCACCTTCGAGATCGTGGACACGCCCCACAGCAATGCATCTGCGGCAAAATCCGTTGAACTGCTGCGCGAAGCCAGGGCGGAACTCCTGATGAAGGGCAGTCTCCACACCGACGAGTTGATGGCGGCGGTGATTTCTCGCGAAGGAGGATTGCGCACTGGCCGTCGCATCAGCCATGTCTTCGTCATGGACGTGCCTACCTACCACAAGGTCCTGATGATCACCGACGGTGCGATCAATATCGCTCCAACTCTCGAAGACAAAGTGGATATCTGCCAGAACGCGATCGATCTTGCTCTCTCCCTCAATATCAGGAAACCCAAGGTTGCGATCCTTGCCGCAGTCGAAACCGTAAATTCAAAAATGCCGGCAACCATTGATGCCGCTGCCCTCTGCAAGATGGCTGAACGGGGACAGATCACCGGCGGCATTCTCGATGGGCCGCTCGCCTTCGATAATGCGATCAGCAAGGAGGCCGCAGCAACCAAGGGCATTCACTCTGAGGTTGCCGGTGATCCTGATATCCTCCTCGCGCCCGATCTCGAGGCGGGAAACATACTCGCCAAGCAGCTCAGCTTTCTCACCAACGCAGACAGCGCCGGCATCGTACTGGGAGCACGAGTGCCGATCATCCTGACCAGCCGCGCCGACAGTGTGCGCTCGAGGATCGCCAGCTGTGCCGTTGCTGCGCTCGCCGCACATGCGCGCCGTAAAAAGCCCTGAAAGTATTTGAGCCAATATCCCTATACACTTGCAGGATACTAGCGGTTCTGGCAGTTTGAGACGAACGAACATCCGCAACAGCCTCTATCGGGAGTGATCGTGAACACCGAAGGGCCTCCGCTGCAACCGGACTACCGGCGTCGCGCTCTGGACGTCTTTATCCATGTCGGGCTGGTCGTTCTGCTGGCTACCGCCTGCCTCGCGATCCTTCGGCCTTTTCTGCCGCTCATCGCCTGGGGTGTCGTAATCGCGATCGCCGCCTATCCCGCATACAAAAAGCTGCGGCTCTGGCTCAGAGGACGGGGAAAGCTCGCGGCTGTTCTTTGCACGCTTGCCTTTCTCGCGGTGCTCATCGTTCCCGCCATTCTGCTCACCCAGACAATGATAGGGGGAGTAGAGGAACTGACTTCGCACCTTAAGGACGGCAGCCTGCGCATTCCAGCGCCTCCCGACCGTATCGAAACTTGGCCACTCATCGGCATGCCGCTGCACAGCGCATGGAACATGGCGGCTACAAACCTCACCGGCCTTCTGAAAAACCTCGGGCCGGAGCTCAAACCGGTCGTCTCCTGGCTGTTTTCAGCTTCCGCCGGGCTCGGCCTCACCGTATTGCAGTTCGTTTTGTCTATCGTGGTTGCAGGAGTTATACTCGCAAATTCTGAAGGCGGAGCAGCCATAAGCCGCTCACTGGCAAACCGCCTTTTCGGCGCCCAGGGACCTGAGTTCGAGGAACTTGCCAGCTCGACTATACGCAGTGTCGTCAACGGAATCATCGGCGTTGCCGTCATCCAGACAATCGCAGCCGCGGTCGGCTTTTTGGTCGCGGGACTGCCCGGCGCCGGCTTCTGGACCCTCCTCTTCCTCATTGCCGCAATTCTGCAGGCCGGGGGCATTGTCCTCATCCCCGCCGTGATCTATGTCTTCGCGATTGCAAGCACCACAAAAGCAGTTCTGTTCCTGCTCTGGTGCATCGTGGTCGGCCTCATGGACAACGTACTCAAGCCCTTATTGCTTGGTCGAGGCGTAGCTGTTCCCATCGTTGTCATCTTCCTCGGGGCAATCGGCGGGTTCCTCTCCGTCGGCATCATCGGCCTCTTCATCGGAGCCGTCATTTTGTCCGTAGGGTACAAGCTTTTCCTCGCGTGGCTCGAGGGACCAACCGCGGCGGGACAGGATATCTAAACTCTCCCTTCGCCGATTCGGTGTCAGCTATTGCTTCGAATAACCCTGCCAGAGATATTCGAGTGCCTCAGGCAAAGTCTGCTGCCTGACGGCACGATCGACGTGCCCCGCATTGCGGGCGAAAACGAACTGGTAGTGATATCCTTTCGCCGCAAGTGCCTTCGCCATCTGCTCATTCGCGAGCACCCAGTCGTGCATGTCATCGCGCATGGCATTTGGATTCAGCAAGTCGCGATCTCCCACCTCCATCCATATTCGTAACGGTTTCGGTGGCGAATTAGGAATGAGGTGCTCATGAAACTCCCAGGCGCCGTGCGGCGTCTGCGGATCATACGGCCATTGCTGATTTATGAACGTCCCGGAGTACGTAAGCACACGATGGTACAGTTCCGGGTGGTACCAGGCCATGATCAGCGCGCACGACCCGCCGGAGCTGCCCCCCGTGGTTGCGTGGCCGTCAGGGTCTTTCGTCAGCTTTACGTGATATCGCGACTCAACCTGCGGCAGCACCTCGCTCTCTACGAACTCTGCGTAACGACCGGACATCGTGTCGTACTCCAGTCCGCGTTCGCTGCCTTGAGCATCGCCGCTCCCGTTGCCGATGGAGATGGCAATCATTACCGGGACCCGATGCTCGGCAATAAGGTTATCCAGCACCGTGAATAACAACCGGTCGGGACCGTCTGCGCCGACGATGAACGGCGCGCTGCTCCCCGGAACGTATTGTGCGGGGATGTATACCGCAACTTTTCGCGTGTAGGGAGCCGGGTGGCTTGTCGTGACCATCAGCCGGGCGGCGTTGGCCGGATCGGGCGTGCCGAATGTGCCAGGGTCGCGCGCGATCCCGGGATAGATCTTGCTCTCGGCCGAGTTCATCGTGAACTCGTATACGGCTCCCTGCGGCACACCTTCATGCGGCAACGACTCGGGGGCGGCGTTATGCGTGGGACCAAGAATAAAGTTCCCGTCCGCGTTTGCCGTAGGAACAGCGCCGTCAGCCAGCTCCGTCGCCGCAACGTAGCCGGGCGTGTGAGGATCGCGGGTGGGTGGCGTGGGACGCGCCGCGGGCGCTGCCGCTGATGTCGTCTGGGCAACTGCTCCCAGAGCACACACGAGCAGAGCTAGCAAAGACCAACAATATCTGCGCATACAGGAGTACGGATTCACCTTGAAATCCTACTATCTCAAGGCAATGCATAGGCGACATACACGCCGCCCGAGGGCCATTTGGGATCGCGTCCTCCTCCGGCCGCAATGACGACATACTGTTTCCCATTGACCATATACGTCACTGGCGTAGCTCCCCCTGCAAACGGCAGCACGTCTTCCCAGAGCAGCTTCCCCGTATGGCTGTCGTAGGCGTGAAACTTCCTGTCGTAGACGGTTGCCCCAATAAAGAGCAGCCCTCCGGAGGTAACAATGGGGCCGCCATAATTCTCCGATCCCGTACCCTTCATCCCCAACTTGGCAAGCTCCGGATACTCGCCGAAGGGAATCTTCCACAGGTATTTTCCGGTATTCAGGTCTATAGCGCTCAGCGTACCCCACGGCGGACTAATCGCCGGATACCCATCCTGATCAAGAAACTTGCGATAGCCCGTGAAGCGATACTTCAGCTCATTGCTCGGCATTGAAGGTCCGCCCGCAGTTACCCCAAGATAGCGCAGTAACGTGGAAAGCTCGGGATCCTGAAGCGTCGGAAACCCCGGCATCCGGCCCCTCCCCGTGTGAATCAGGTCGAGAACCTGCTGGCGAGACATGCGGTTCCCGACGCCTATCAGGCTCGGAAATGACGGGGGAATCCCCTCGCGCTGATCGCCATGACAGATCGCGCAGTGTTCGGCGTAGCTCCTTGCTCCCGGTTGATCGTTTGTATCGGCCATGGTCTGAGCAACCGCGCCGGACGACATCTCCTGCTTGCCCTCCCTTCCTGGCCCTCTGTCGGATTCGGTCTCAGGACTCTTCAGGTATCGAATGAGCGCCGGCATCATCGAGTCATCAACCATCGGAAACGACGGCATCCGCCCTTTGCCCGAGTGAATCGTCGCCGCGATTTCTTTTTCCGACAGCCGTTCCGACACGCCAATAAGAGAAGGGAATGCTGGCGGCGAGCCTTCGCGATGGTCGCCATGACAACTGGCGCACAGGTTTTCATAGGTCTCCTCGCCTGCGCTGCCCCCACCCTTGTTTTCCGCGAGTTCTCCCGTCCAGGCCATCTCATTTTCGTTCACGTAAATTACGCCGGTCTTTATATCGACCGCCGAACCACCCCACTCGGCCCCGCCGTCAAAACCGGGAAACACAATCGTCGGCTTCGAAGAGCTGAGCGGAACGAATTGGCCATCGCTGCGAAAAGTCCTGAAGCGCTCCAGCGCGAATTTGTGCGCCTCGGGCGTGCGATTCGTCAGCATATCCTCGGTGAGAATCTGTCGTCCGAACGGCTCCGGCGCCTCAGGTAAAGGCTGTGTGCGCGCCGCCACTTCGCCCGGCACATCGCTCGCGGGATACGTCTTTTCACTGATCGGAAATAACGGCTTCCCGTTTGTGCGGTCGAAGAGGTAGACCCAGCCCTGCTTGGTTGTCTGCGCCACCGCATCAACCTGCTTCCCGTTATGAGTAACGGTCAGCAATGAAGGGGGTGAAGGAAAATCACGGTCCCAGATATCGTGATGAACCCCCTGAAAGTGCCAGATGCGCTCGCCCGTTCCAGCATCCAGCGCCAGCAGGGTATCGGCGAAGAGATCATCGCCGACCCGGTCTGCGCCGTAAAAGTCAGAGACAGCAGAGCCGGTTGGCGCGTAGAGAATGCCGCGCTTCTCGTCAATCGACATGCCGGCCCAGTTATTCGCTGCACCGGATTTGAGCCACGCATCTTTCGGCCATGTATCGTAGCCAAACTCACCCGGATGCGGAATTGTATGAAAACTCCACCGGAGCGCCCCGGTGCGCACATCGAACGCGCGGATGTCACCCGGCGGCGCAGGATGCGTTTCAGGATTGCGCCCGCCAACGATAATCAGATCTTTGTAGACGACGCCCGGTGTGGTGAGCGCGATTGACTGTTCCATGTAATCGCCACGAAGCTGCTTGCGCAGATCGATCCGCCCATTCTCTCCAAACGACGAGATCGGCTTTCCTGTCGCCGGATCGAGCGCATAGAGAAAATTCATCACTCCGGCAAACAGCCGGCTCTCTGTCCCATCGCTCCACCAGCTCAGACCACGATCGGGCTGCGTGCCCATTATTCCCGAATCGAATTTCCAGAGCAGCTTGCCGGTCGCGGCATCAAGCGCAATCACCTTCTGCGTGGGAGTGTATGCATAGAGCACATGCCTAATGACGAGCGGACTAGTCTGCATGCCCCCTTTTTCTCCAGTGTCGAACGTCCACGCAACTTTCAGCTTGCTGACGTTGCTCTTATTGATCTGGGTGAGGACCGAGTAGTGATCATTCGCCAGCTGACCGCCGTACACCGGCCAGTCAACGGATGTTTCCTTCGCTTTGTTCTTTCCTGCTGCGCGCTCCTGAGCGGCGGATGTCGTGAGGCGCACGGCACACGTCGCCAGGCACGCAAAGATCACCAGAACTGCCGGGAGATTTCTTCTCATGGAAAACCGGGGATCAGAATAGCGGACCGGTCCTGGCCAGGTCCGAATGGAAGTAATTCGTCCAGAATCGCAGCTTTTCTTCCGACGCAACCGGCATCTCTCCAGTATGCGCGCCAATCTCCATTGTCATCGCGCCATTCGTTGTGACCGGTGACCAGTGCGGCAGGGGCCCTCCGTTCGGATCTCCCTTCGCTGCAAAATTCTTCCAGTACGTCGAGATCACGTCACTCACCTGGTAATCCACGGGTTCGAAAGGACGTTTCATCATCGACAGATTTCGGAAAACATAGGGTAGCTCGCCGGAGTGAAACGCGCCGAATTCCGGATGTTCCGGCCATGGAATCGCGCGCGTGAAGAAGTAGGTATATACCGGGGTCTTCGAAGTCTTGTTCCGTTTGAGGGCCCATAAGTACATCGAGACGCGCTCCCGATCCCGGCCGCTGTCGATCTGCGACTGTTTCGCCTCGTCGTCCGTCCCAGCGGGATACAGCTTTAGAAAGTCGCTCGCCGTCGACCCATATCTCTGTCCCGCCTGCGCCCGAAACTGCTCGGCGCTCAGCCGCGGCGGACCGAACGTGGTACTGTCCCCGCTTGTAAACCCGGTAATCATTGGCACATCGTTTTGCCGCCCTTGCGCAAAGATCTCGTGTGGATCCTCTGGCAAGAACCATCCGTCAACAATCGGGGAAAAGCGAAGTCCCATCTGAGGCGGCGATTTCTGCGCCATCAACTGTTCAGGAGAAAGAGTACGAAGTTCCTTAAGCGAATGGGCGCCATGCTCTTCCGCGAATGTCACACCGGCCTTTTCGGCCTCCGCGAGCCTCGGCATCGGGAGACCGATGAAGCTGCTTCCACTTTCGGCGATCGCGCGCTGGAATAGCCCCTTGGCCAGTGGGGAAGCCGTCAGGTCATGGACGCTGAACGCACCCGCCGACTGGCCGCAGATCGTCACCCGCTCCGGGTCTCCCCCGAAGGCCTGGATATTTCGCTGCACCCACTGGAGCGCAGCGGCTTGGTCGAGCAAACCGTAGTTTCCTGAGCTGTGATGGGGAGATTCTTCCGTCAACCCCGGGTAGGCGAGAAATCCGAAGACCCCAAGCCGATAATTGAGGCTCACTACTACCATCCCGGTCTTCGCCAACTCAGCTCCGTCATAGATCGAGACAGCCGACGAACCCTCCGAGAAGCCGCCACCATAGATCCAGACCAGAACCGGCAGACCGGCTGATGATGACGACGCCGGTGTCCAGACATTGAGGTAAAGGCAGTCCTCGCTTACCTCGTTCTGCGTCATGAATTCTTCCGTCCACGGCAACCGCGAGTGCAAGAGTGTCTGCTCGCAGCTTGCGCTGAAATGATCAGCCTTCAACACCGTCGTCCACGGCTTCACCGGCTGAGGAGCGACCCAACGTAAATCCCCTACCGGCGGTGCGGCAAACGGAATACCGCGAAAAATCACCAGGTTGCCCTCGGCCGACGCAACTCCCTCGACGGGCCCTTCTTTCGTCGGCACCGGTTCCTTGATGGCGCCGTGAGCAACCAGGGACGAAGCAAACAAAACCGCCTGTATCAACAGCAGAGGGCGCAGCAGTTTGCGATTGCAAGCACTCACTCGATCTCCTTCGGATGACCATGGCCATTTAAGCATTATTCTCATCCGTGCTGTAGCAATTTCGCGTGCCCCGCGCCGATCGTAAAATCTTCGAGAGGACTTCGATGAAGAAGGTGCGTCTGGGTTGTGGAGCGGGCTACTCCGGCGACAGAATCGATCCGGCAGTCGAGTTGGCGGGCTTCGGCAACCTTGATTACCTCGTCTTTGAGTGCCTGGCCGAGCGCACCATCGCCATCGCCCAGCAAAATAAACGCACTGGCGTGAGCGAAGGCTACGATCCCCTTCTCGTCGAGCGCATGCAGGCGGTGCTGCCGTATTGTGCGCCGAATCGGGTGACGATCATCAGCAACATGGGTGCTGCTAATCCCATCGCCGCGGCAAAGAAGACACGGGAAATCGCTTGCTCCCTCGAAATCAACGGGCTGCGTATCGCGGCCATCTCCGGCGATGACGTCCTGTGCCACATGCCAGGCGACTACATGTTTATGGAAACCGGCACGCCGGTCCGCTCCGTCGCCGATCGCATTGTTTCCGCGAATGCCTACTTGGGAGCCGCTCCGATCGTCGCAGCCCTTGCCGCAGGCGCTGATGTAATCTTGACCGGCCGCGCCGCCGACCCTTCCCTCTTCCTTGCCCCCTTGATCCACGAGTTCGGTTGGAACACGTCGGACTGGAATCTTCTCGGGCAAGGTACCGTCACCGGTCATCTGCTTGAGTGCGCAGGGCAGCTCACCGGAGGCTATTTCGCCGATCCCGGCTACAAAGACGTACCCCGCCTCGCGCGCCTTGGATTCCCTCTCGCCGAGGTCAGCGCTGACGGCAGCGCCACCCTCACCAAGGTAGACGGTTCCGGAGGATGTCTCACCCGCGCCACTTGTATCGAGCAGCTGATGTATGAGATTCAGGACCCGTCCAGTTACATAACGCCAGATGTCATCGCGGACTTTTCCGGGGTGCAGATCGAAGATCTCGGGCATGACCGCGTTCGTGCCACAGGAGGCGCCGGTAGGTGTAAGCCAGATAACCTTAAGGTCTCTGTGGGATTTCACGACGGTTGGATCGGCGAGGGACAGATCTCCTACGCTGGCCCCGGAGCTGTCGCCCGTGCGCGACTCGCCGAGCAAATCCTCGCTGAAAGACTGCGCTCCTGCACGCTGAGCGAGCTTCGCTTCGATCTCATCGGCATCAACTCCATCCATGGAGAAATGACCCCGCAGCACACTTGCGAGCCATGGGAGGTTCGATTACGAGCTGTCGCCCGCGCTAATTTGCGGGAGCATGCTGCTATGGTTCCCCGCGAAGTCGAAGCGCTTTATACTAACGGTCCCGCCGGAGGAGGAGGCGTTTCCACGTCAATCCGCGAGACAATCGCCATCCTGTCTACGCTCATCCCTGCGGGGCTTCCCCAGCCTTCGATTCACTTCGAGGTATCCTCACGTGCAACTCCGCGAACTGGCTCATTCGAGAACGGGCGACAAGGGCAACCTCGTGACGATCTCGCTGATCGCGTATCGGCCCGAAGACTTCGACCTGCTGGTTCGCGAAGTCACGCCGGAAAGAGTCGCTGAGCACTTCTCCGGAATCGTCGTGGGCCCGGTCACGCGCTACCTGCTCCCGCATCTGTCTGCGATGAATTTCGTTTTGCAGCGTCCGGCTACACTCGCCGTCACACGTTCGCTTGCTCTCGATGCACACGGTAAATGCCTTGGCTCGGCGCTGCTCGCGCTCGAGATCAAGCGCTAAGCCGCATCTTCACTCCTCGCGCAGAAGAACGAGCGGGTCCACCGATAGCGCTCGCCGGGCCGGAATCCACGTAGCTACAAGTCCGAGCAACGCCATCGCCAGTACAACTCCCGTAAGCACTAGCGGATCGCGCGGAGTTGCCCCATACACGATGTAAGCGAGAAGGCGAGTGGCCAGAAGTCCGAGGATGAGTCCCGCTGCCGAACCGAAGGCCAGCAGCTTGAACGCCCGCCCGAGTGCCGCCTGCAGTACCTCAGAACGCTGCGCGCCGAGGGCAACGCGAATTCCCAGCTCGCGCAGCCGCTTGCTGACCGAGTACGCCGCCATTCCAAAGATGCCCGTGATCGACAGCACGGCGCCCATCAAGCCGAGCACCCCCAGCGCCAGCGTCGCCATCCGCGAGGCAAACAGAGCGCTGTCGTTAAGCTGCTTTTCCCACATCTGGATAGTTACCGGCATACCCGGATCCAGTTCACTCAGGGCCCTCTTGATGGCCGCGGCCACTGGCGCCGGATCGCGGTCAGTGCGGACCACCAGCGTTGAATCTGTCATATGCGTTCCGCGCATATAGGGCGATTGCATCGTCGCCAGAAACATTGCCGGCTGCGGAGTTTCGGTAACGCTCGCATATTTTCCGTCTTCCACAATCCCCACCACCTGGATTCGCGTTCCGTCTCGCCTCTTAAAGTATCCGCCCACTGCGTTCGTCGCCGAGCCTAAGATCCTCGAGGCAAACTCCCGATTCACCACCGCCACGCGTGGCGCGTTCTCGTCGTCATGCCACGTGAAGTCTCTTCCCGAGAGCAAGGCTGTATGAGCTGCTTCGAAGTACCCAGGAGAGATGTTGTACACCATGGCTTCAGCAGCGGCGTTCGACGGGCGCAGATCTGTCGTTTTGTCGGTAAAAACAATGGCTGCGTTCGCGCCGAAATACAACGGCGGCCGATCGACCGACCCCGCGGACTTTACGCCGGGAACGTTCCGCACAGTATCGATCAAACGCTTCTGCATTGCGGGCACGCTATCACCGCTATAGCCAGCCGTACTGAGCGAGGCGCCTACCAGCATTGCGTTCCGCGGTTCGAATCCGAAATTGCTGCGCAGCGAGCGGATCAGCCCACGCACTGCGACCATCGAAGACGTGACCAGCACCGCACAGATCGAGATCTGCGCAACCAGCAGAAGATCGCGAACCGTGATCCGCCTGCCTGTTCTGCGTGACAATCCCCCTTTGACGACCTCATAAGGATTGGTGCGGAGTATCTGCCTCACTGGGACTGCGCCAAAGAGAAACCCGCTCGCTACAGCCAGAAGCAAAGCAACCAGATAGACGTTCGTGTCCGGATTTACCGGCACCGTCATGTTCGGGGCCACAGTTGAAAACGGTCGCCAGGCGCTCAGGCCGCGCAGCAGCACGACGCTGCCCGCTAATCCGACGGCCCCTCCGATAAGTGAAATCAGCACCGCCTCGGTGAATACCTGCCGCAGAATGCGCCTGCGGCTGGATCCAAGCGCGAGCCGGAGAGCAACTTCCCGGGAGTGGTCTGCGGCGCGGGCGGCAAACAGGCTCCCCAGGTTGGCGCACGCGGCCAGCAGAATTAATCCGGCCAGCAACATAAGGCCTGTGAGAAATTCCCGCATCGGACCGCCCAACCAGTCGCCGGCCAGCCCTGGAGTGGTGAGCGAAAAGGTCATGTGGCTATCGTCTTTTGGGTAGGCCCTTTCGAGATACGAGCCGATCGAGTTGAGATCAGCAACGGCCTGGATTGGAGTGACTCCCGGCTTCAGATGTCCCATCACCATTAGAATGCCGCGGTTGCCGCGCTCATTCAGGACGTCTACTCCCTCCACCTGTTCCTGGTTCACAATCGGCGCCCAGAAATCGGGAGCGAGAAACAGCAGCGTTCCCTGAAAGTCAGGCGGCGCTACGCCGAGGATGGTAAAAGGATGCTTGTTCAGTTGAACCGTACGGCCCACCACTCCAGCATCGTCATGAAAGTGGCTGTGCCAATACGCATACCTGAGCACGATATACGGAGCGCTGTCGGGACCGCGCTCGTCCGAAGCGTGGAAGAAACGACCGAGGTAGGGGTGAATCCCCAATGCGTCAAAATAGTTCCCGGTCGTTTCCATCAGCCAGACGGAAGAAGGATTGTTGCCCGTATCCAGCGCGGCTCCGGTGACGTTGTAGGCGACCAGATTTTCAAAGCTGCGATTTCGATCGCGGAGATCAAGATAGTCCGGGAAAGAGTGATTGATAGCCTGATCTTGCCCGCGCTCGATCGCGTAGAGGCTATCCGCATGGGGTACTCTCAGCGGCCGCAGGATCAGCGCGTTCATAATGCTGAAGACCACCGCGTTGGCGCCGATGGCTAGCGCCAGCGTAAAGACGGCGACCAGGGTGAAGCCGGGAGATTTGCGCAAGAGGCGAAGGCTGAAGCGGATGTCCCGCAGGAGCGTCTCAATAAAATTTCCGCCCAGCGCTTCGTGGGCTTCCTCCCGGTAGCGTTCGTAACCGCCAAACTCGATGCGGGCGCGGCGTTCGGCTTCGGTGCGGGAGAGCCCTGAGCGCTCGAGGTCCTCCGCGCGTAGCTGGATATGGGTGCGAAGCTCCTCGTCCATGTCATTCGCGGTCTGCGAACGATGGAAAAACTTCCCGGCGACGGAACGAAGCCAGGCCAGGGGTTTCATACTTCCTCCGGTTGTGCCGCGAGAGCAGCTCCGATGGCGGTTGCGAGCCGGTTCCAGCTGTCCGTTTCTTCGCGCAGGCGCCTGCGCCCCGCTGCCGTCAGTTCGTAGAACTTCGCCCGCCGATTGTTCTCCGACGTGCCCCAGCTTGCCTTGAGCAGCCCCTGCCGCACCAGTCGAAACAAACCCGGATACAGCGCTCCCTGCTCAACCAGCAGTGCGTTGCCGGAAATCTGCCCGATGCGCAGAAGGACGCCGTATCCGTGCAGCGGGCCGAGTGAGACGGCGCGGAGGATAAGTAGATCGAGAGTTCCGGGAAGAAGTTGGG
Source organism: uncultured Acidobacteriaceae bacterium (assembly GCA_963724375.1). Lineage (GTDB taxonomy): Bacteria > Acidobacteriota > Terriglobia > Terriglobales > Acidobacteriaceae > Silvibacterium. Next base: position 34,793 of record CAVRUM010000013.1, on the reverse strand, counting down.
CCTGATCGGCCATTCGTCCCTCCTAAATTGATTAGGAGACTACGCTGACTCCCCTAAGCTGTCAAGGAGAAACGAAGGGCGCGCATTCTTTCACTTTGCTGGAAAAGCTAATAGCGCCGCCCCAGCAAGTAGCCAAACGGCGATCCCATGGGTTAGTCGTCTGGCAATCGTGATCTTCTGCTGCCGCTCTTCACGACTAAGGTGAGTGCGCGAACGGGGTGGGATTTCAGAGACTTTAGAATTTGCGCCGGAGTAACCCCGCATAGAGATTCGCGGCTGCGCCAAACAGGCAGAGGATCACAGGCTCGTTATGGACATTGCGTGCCCTGACTCTTATACCAGCGGTGCGTCTCGACCCCAAAATGTGGGCCACAGGGCTTCGGGGCTAATCTTTTTCAGCTTCGTAGCAGCTGCGCCCCGGCACGCATCTAGCCAGGTGAACGTAGTGATCGTCCGGCCCGGCGGGTCCCATGGTTCGTAGGCACCAGTAGCTGCTGGTTGTGTGTATCCCAGGCAGCCACGACTCGGCGTCTGTCGGCGTGGTGCCGTAGGGGTTTTTCGTCCGGAGGCACTGGCAAGGTTGGGAGTTCACGTTCGTCGCGCTCATCGTCGCCTCCTATCCGGCCGCTCGTGGATCGCGGTCCATTTGTCCGGCAGCCAGCAGAACCGTGCGGTAAATCGCCACCGGGAACAGATCTACCTTGTACGCATTCATCGACAACGGAACAGCACCCTCCATCGCAGCCTTGCCTGCGGCCCGCGCCGCTGCTTCCGTAATGGGCTTCCCGGTCAGCTCAGCTTCGGCCTGCGGCGATCGACGCACCACCGGACTGGCTGCACCCATGGTGATGACGGCCCTGCGACAGATGTTGCCCTCCAGCTCAAGCACCACTCCGGCGTCGGCAATCGCCCAGTCAAAGCTGTCTTTCTCGCCGTATTTTTGATATGCCGAGCGTGTCCCCGCAGCGGGCTTGGGAATCATCACAGCGGTCAGCAACTCATCGGGCTCGATCGCGCTGAACTTTGTGGGGTTGGCGTCGGGATGCACATAAAACTCCTTGATCGCCACCACACGTTTACCCCGCTTTGCCGATACCAGTTCGACACTGCCATCCAGGGCCAGCAGCGCCACCGCCGCCGATGACGGCGCGACCGCCGGACAGGTGCCATAGTCCATGATTGCGTGGTACTGATTTAGGCCGCTGAAGGCAAAACAGAAGTCCTTGCCTTTTCTCAGACATTGGAAATCCGCGGAGCGATAGTACCAGCACTGCACTGGCTGCAGCAGGTTGCCGCCAACCGTCGCCATGTTGCGGATGTGTGGTGTCGCCGCGTGCCCGCATGCATCGGAAAGGATTTGGTAGTGCGAGCGGATTGCCGGATGCTCGCTGATTTCCGTCAGCGTGGCCAGCGCGCCGATCTTCAGACCGTTGTCCGTCTCCTCGATTCCACGCAGCGACGAAACATTCCGGATATTCACCAGCTTTTCAGGTTGAGTGGTGCCATTTTTCATGCGGTCGAGCAGGTCCACTCCGCCCGCCTTGATCACCGCGCCATCCTTTAACTGCGACAGCGCGCCATCTACAGTCGTGCAATCTGCAAGCACAAAGGCGTTCATGCCAACTCCATTCCAGGCTGAGGCCTGTGTAGCGCCGCCAGCACCACCGCTGGCGTCATCGGCATGCGGCGAACGCGCACCCCGATAGCGTTATAAACTGCGTTGCCGATCGCAGCGCCGATGGAAACCACCCCGGCCGCCTCTCCAATGCCCGATGCGTCAGTCGAACTCTGGCCGATGTAGGCCTCGACGAGCCGCACATCAATCTCCGGAACTTCGCGCGAGCCCGCGATCTTATATGTCTCTAGATTCGGATTCACCATGAGCCCGTAATTGGGATCGAGCAGACGATTTTCATACAGTGTGTAGGAAATCCCCTGGATGATTCCGCCGTTGATCTGGCTTTTCACAAGCGAGGGATTCATCGGACGCCCGCAATCATGAACTGAGAGCACCCGCTTCACTTGAACGCGGCCCAACTCCGTGTCGACTTCCACCTCCGCTACATCCACCCCGCCATACGTCAGATACTTGCTCCGATCGTAGTCGGGAATCCGTTTGGCCTGTACCGTGATCTGGTCGGTGGTCATCTTCGCTGCCGCGCGCTTGAAACTCACTGGCTTCATCTTGCCGGACTTGCTGCGAACCTCCCCGTCCACAAGAACCAGGTCGTCAGCGGAGGCGCCGTACGCGGGGGCTATGTCAGCCAGGAACTTCTGCGACGCCTCCCACGACGCGTCACGCACCGCGGGCGTCAGCGAGAGAGTCGTCACGCTTCCGCCGGAGTTCGGTCCCGCCGGATAATTCGTATCGCCAACCTTGACCGCGACCTGCGCCGGCGGCACACCGAACTGCTCGGCCAGAATCTGTGCCATCACCGTTTTGATGCCCGAACCGATGTCCTGCACCGCAGAGAGCACTTCGATGGAGCCGTCCTTGTGGACCCGCACTTCGGCATTGGAATTCGCATTGACGAAGCGATACCACACCGACTGTGCAAGACCGACTCCGCGCTTCACCGGTCCCGTATCCGCGCCCGCCTTTGGGTTGCGCGACTTCCACAAATCGCTCTCGCGCACGATCTGCCGCTCGACGCGCCGCACCGGGTGCGGGTCTGTCTTGTCCCGCAGATCGATTGGATCCATGTTCAGCTTCACCGAGAGCTCGTCCATGGTCTGCTCCAGCGCAAACGCGCCCTGCGGATGTCCCGGCGCCCGCATCGCCGTGCCAGGACCGGCGTTGATAAACACGTCGTTTTCTTCCGTATGTAGCGCTGCATATTTATAAAGATTGGTGGCTGGACCCGCGCATCCTGCGCCTGTTCCGCATCCCGCCGTCCCGTAGCTGACGAGATGGATGGCTGTAATCTCTCCATCGCTCTTCGCGCCGATGCGCAGCAGTTGATCTGAGCTCGGACGATTGCCGACCGACAAATGCTCCTCTTCGCGGTCGAGCATCAGACGAACAGGCGCGCCGGTCTTCTTCGAAAGCGCCGCCGCCACCACCCCCGGGTTCCCTGCGCCGAACTTCGCACCGAAGCCGCCGCCCATGAACTCTGTAATTACCCGAACCTGCGATGCCGGAATATCGAAGAAGCCCGCTAGCTCCTCGCGCACGCTCGCGGTTCCCTGGGTCGAGGCCCACACGGTAAGCATTTCGGGCTTCCAATCCGCGACTACCCCGTGCGTTTCAAGGGCTGAATGCGTCTGCACCTGTGTGATGTACCGGCCTTCGACTACCACATCGGCAACCTTGAATTCCTGCTCGACATCGCCCTCTTTCTTGATGGAGGGCCCATGAACATTGCCGGTCTGCGACACATTGCGCGGCCCACCACCTCCGCCCGCACTTCCCGCCTGATCGGCCGCTCCGGGAAAGACTAGCGGCGCGTTTTCCTCTCGCGCCCTGTCCATAACGACAACAAACGGGAGCTGCTCATATTCAACCTTTACCAAAGCCGCGGCTTCCTCTGCAGCGTGCGGAGTCACCGCAGCCACAGCAGCAACTGGCTGGCCCGCATAGCGCACCACCGGGTACTTGACCTGCTCGAGCGCAGGATCCCGCAGAACAGCACCACCGAGCACGTGCTGGATGACATGCACTCCTTTCACTCCCGGATAGCGCTCCGCAGCCGACGTGTCCACCGAAACGACCTTCGCGTGGGGCACCGAAGCGTCCACGAATTTCGCATACAGCATTCCGGGCAGCTGCACATCGGCGGTGTATTTTGCTCGCCCCGATACCTTGGCGGCGCCGTCCCAGCGCTCGACCGATTGCCCTACGTATTTCAGGTCTTTGTTGATCGGCCACACCGGCGGCTCGCTCGTAGGAACCTCGCGCGGCTCGTCATGCAGCGTATATCCCGGTACGCCGATTGGCATCTGGACAGTCTTCTTGGGCGTGCTGTCGGGCTTTTTTTCTTCTGCCTGCGGCAGCGCCTCTTTCAACAGCAGATCGCTCAAGAGCGAATTTTCACTGACGTGAGTTGCCATGTCGCTCCTTTCCTACGCCTTGCGGCTGGTGCCCGCCACTTCGAGAGTGGCAGCGAAGATTCTCGGATAGGTGCCGCAGCGGCACAGATTGCCCGCGATAGCCTGACGTACATCCTGCTCCGTTGGGTGCGAATTCGACTCGAGCAGTGCCGCGCAGCTCATCACCATACCCGGCGTACAGAAGCCGCACTGCAGCGCGTCGTGTTTCACGAACGCAGCCTGCAGCGGAGTGAGTTTGCCGTCCACGGAAAGCCCTTCGATTGTTGTCACGCGGCGGCCTGCAGCATCTATCGCTAGCACGGTGCAACTGTTGACCGGCATCTTGTCGAGCCATACTGTACAGCCCGAACACGACCCGCGATCGCAGACGATCTTGGTCCCTGTGAGCCCCATCTGGATACGCAACGCCTCGGCCAGCGTGGTCCGCGGCTCAATCTGAATCGCGTGATCCTTGCCGTTCACGTTCAGCGTAACCGGGACTGCACCCGGACCAAGCATAGTCACGCCGGAAGTCCCGGTCTGCGCGGTTGCATTGAAACTATGCACGCTCTCAAGCAGCGCTGTTCCCGCGGCGGTAATTCCCGCGCCCTTCAGAAAACCGCGGCGTGTAATTCCGTTCCGCGGCGGATCGGTGCCCGGTTCGCCTTTGAGGATTTCGTCTCTTTGTTTGGAACCTGGGGTGGAATCGGGTTCTTTATGGGCGGACATATATGCTCCTTGCCGATCGACCACTGAGCCTCGAAGGAAAGAACGAACGCCCCGGCTGCTGCGAGCCGACCTTGAAAATTTATTATGAGCGTGCCGCCAGAGCAGATAGTACCGAAGTCAAACTATAACTCCCGGATCTAAGGGTCTGCAACCGCATACAGCTTCTGCCCGGCGCCTTCGCGAATCCCGCCGTCGTCTCCTTATCACATCTCACTATCGCGGGCCTGATTTGCTTGTACCTTTGGATTACGGCGTAACATCCATCAAAATAGAAACTTATGAACATCCACCGATCCTGGCGGTTCTGGCTGCGCATTTGCCTTCTGGGCATAGCGATTGTGTTGCTGCTGGTGCGGCTCGCCCCGTTCCGTCATGTCAAAGCTCCGCCCACCCAACACATTGCGGATCTCGCCGCAACTAGTCCCCTGAACCAGCCGGGCGACGGAGTCGCTCCCGCGGACGCCTACGAAGTTTACTCGGGTATTTATCGGACCTCGTCCCCCGATCCACTCGCCTTTGCCGAGAACTCTATTACCGATATCCCTCAGGTCGATGGCAGTTGCCTCAAGCCGTCTACCCCCGAGGAGCACGAAATGGCCGACGCCTTCGTCGCGGCGAATCGCCAGAGCCATCGCTGGGAGCAGAAGTTCTCGATCGCACAGGGATACCGCCTGCTCCCGCGCGCGGAAATCGCAAAGGCGCAGAGCTGCCTCGCTACACATGGGCGAGATGCCGCTGCCTGCGAAAACTATAAGCAGCTCCGGTATGTGCGCTTCCTTGGAGTTCCCGGCTTCGACCAGGCTCACACTCACGCGCTCGCTTCAGTCATCAAGAGCTGCGGTGGATTCTGCGGCAACGGCGGCATCTTCGCCGTCGAAAAGATCGATGGTGAATGGCGGCGCTCGCCAACCACTGATTTCACCCGCAACTGCAGCTGGATGTACTGACGATCGATAAACTGGATAGCGTTCGGAGCGCCACATGGTGTTCAAGGACCGGAGAGATGCGGGTCGCCAGCTCGCCCAGCGCCTCTCCGAGTACGCCGGAGTCCGAAATATTATCGTTCTTGGAATCCCGCATGGAGGAGTGCCGGTCGCGTTTGAAGTCGCCCAGGCCCTGCACGCTCCTCTCGACGTGTTTCTCTCAAGCAAGCTTGGCGTACCCGGCAATGAGGAGCTTGCCTTCGGAGCGCTCGCCGCAAACGATGGCCGTGTGCTCGACGAATCCATCATCCGCGCCGCAGCTATCTCGCCCAGGCAAATACAGCAGATCACGGAAGCAAAACGCAACGAACTGGCGCAAGAGGCGTCGCTCTACCGCAGCGCCCGTCCCGCGCTTGAGGTGGAAGACAAGATCGTCCTTCTCATCGATGACGGCGTCGCAACCGGATCAAGTATTTATGCGGCTGTACAGGCCCTGCGCCAGATGCATCCGCGGACTATTGTGATTGCTGCGCCAGTCGCTCCACCTTCCACATGTTCGTGGCTCCGAACCAAGGTCGACTCGCTGGTAGCTCAGTATGCTCCCCTGCAATTTCATGCCGTTGGCGAGTTCTACAAGGATTTCTCGCAGACCTCAGACCAGGAAGTGATCGATTTGCTGGAAGAGAACCGGAAATCTCACCAGGCGCATTAGTCCTTCTTCGATCTCAGCTTCCGCGAAATATCTGGACCAACAGCCAGACGTTCAGACCCGCAATCACCACCGCCACGCCGTAGCTCAATCGCTTGAGCCACCGCGCATTCACAAACTCACCCATCCTGCGCCGGTCGCTGGTAAAAGCAACCAGGGGGAAGACCGCAAAGCTCAACTGCAAGCTGAGGATCACCTGGCTCAAAATGATGAGTTTGCCGGTGCCGCGAGAGCCATACAGGATCGTGATGATCACCGTCGGAATAATCGCCAGCGTCCGCGTGATGAGTCTGCGCAGCCACGGCTTCAGGCGGATATCGATAAAGCCCTCCATCACCACCTGTCCGGCCAGCGTTCCCGTAATCGTCGAATTCTGGCCGGAAGCCAGCAGCGCGACCGCGAACAACGTACTCGCTCCCACAACGCCCAGCATCGGTGACAGCAGCTTGTATGCGTCCTCGATCTCGGCGATCTCATGATGCCCGCTGCGGTAAAACACTGCCGCCGCCACCACAAGAATGGCTGCGTTTACAAACAGCGCGATCATCAGTGCCGCCGCCGAATCGAGATTCGCAAAGCGGATCGCTTCCCGTTTGCCTTCGGACGTGCGCTGATAATCCCGCGTCTGGACGATCGCCGAGTGGAGATACAGATTATGCGGCATCACCGTCGCGCCCAGAATGCTGATTGCGATGTACAGCATGCCGGGATCGGTGATCATCTGCGTAGTCGTCGGAACCAGCAGATTGCGCGCGATCAATCCCCACTCCGGATGGGAAAGAACAATCTCGATCCCGAACAGAACCATGATGGTCGCGATCAGCGTGATCACAAGCGCCTCAAGGTATCGAAACCCCTTATTCTGCAGCAGGAGTAGAAGCAGCACGTCCGCGCCCGTAAGGATCACTCCAATCACCAGCGGGATATGAAAAAGCAGCTGCAGTGCGATCGCCGATCCGATAACCTCCGCCAGATCGCAGGCCGCAATTGCCACCTCGGCAAAGAGCCACAATAGAATCGCGGTCGTCCGGCCGTAACTCTCCCGGCATGCTTGCGCCAGATCCCGCTCCGTCGCGATGCCCAGCTTCAGGGAGAGGCTCTGCAACAGAATCGCCATCAGATTCGAAAGCATGATGACGAACAGAAGCGTGTAGCCGTAGCGCGATCCACCCGCGATATCCGTCGCCCAGTTGCCCGGATCCATGTAGCCGACAGAAATCAGAAAGCCCGGCCCCAGGAAACCCAGCGCTCGCCGCCAGAAGCTTCGCGAATGAGTCAGATGCACAGACGAGATCACGTCTGGAAGCGACGGCTTCAACACAGAATCGAGCTCGCGCACTGAAGGCATACTGTGGCTGCGCTCCTCCCCTTAGAGGCAGTATGCCACAGGATATTAACTATAGTTATTTAATTTTTGGACGCCTCGGTTCATGAGCGGATTTTTTCCGAACCCGAACCCAAACCCTGCTCGCCGCCGACTTCCCTACCGTGACTGGTCCGCCCGGCGTCTGCACGACCACCGTCTCGTCGTAATTTCGCTGTAACACCCGTACCGGCACGCGCGGGCCTATTCCAATCTGATGCAGAAATTCGAGCAGCCGGGCATCGCGCTCGTAGAGACTCGCCACAAGGTAATCTGCGCCTTCCGGGGCCTCCGACAAGGCCTGCAAGCCGCGCTTCTTCATCTGATCGGGAGTAAGGGGCAGGACTCCGTTGCCGTGCGGGCAATCGCCGGCCTCTCCAAGCTTTTCGATCAGCTTCGCTTCGAACGCTGGCGAAATCGCGTGTTCCAGCCGCTCTGCCTCGGCGTGGACCTGGTGCCATTCCATGCCGAAGATCTCCGTCAGCATGCGCTCGACCAGGTGATGACGCAGCGCCGTGCGATGCGCGGCATCCCTCCCCTTTTGAGTCAGCTTCAGCGTATCGCCGCGCTGCGCATCGATGTAGCCGTCTTGCCGCAGCCGCTTTACGGCGTTGGTAACCGCCGGAGGCGACACATGAAGCCACTGCGCCAGAAGCGCCGGTATCACTTCGTGGCCCTCGCTTTCGGCTTCGATGATCGCTTTGAGGTAGTCTTCTTTTGAGACCGTAATTTCCGCTGACATTGCTGTCAGTTAACCACGGTAAACGGGGCTCTGTCACCGGTGTTTCACAAAGTGAACCTATGGATGAGTCATCCGCTCTGGAACAACCACGCGATTGAACTCCTCTTCGGTGACATAGCCCAGCTTCAGAGCCGCATCCTTGAGCGTAAGATCGTGTTCCATGGCGTAGTGCGCGATCTCCGACGCTTTGTCGTAGCCGATGACAGGCGCGAGCGCCGTAACCAGCATCAGGGAGCGCTCCACGTAGTGTTTGATCCTCTTCAGGTTCGGCTTGGCTCCTTCCACCAGGTACTTCCGGAAGTTGGTGCCTCCATCCGCAAGCAGACGAATCGATTGGAGGATGTTGTGGATGATCAGCGGTTTGTAGACGTTCATTTCGAGATTTCCGCCCGCCCCACCGAATCCCACCGCCACGTCGTTGGCCATCACCTGGACGGCGATCATCGTCAGCGCCTCGACCTGCGTCGGATTTGCCTTGCCCGGCATGATCGACGAACCGGGCTCATTTTCAGGAATCACCAGCTCGGCTATCCCCGCACGTGGTCCGCAGGAAAGCAGCCGTATGTCATTCGCGATCTTGTAGAGCGAAACCGCTAGCGTTCGGAGCGTGCCCGAGAGTTGCACCAGCGCATCGTGGGAGCCCTGGACAGTGAACTTGTTCGGGGCGGTGACGAAGGGCATTGCAGTAAGGCTGGCTATCTCCTTGGCCACCCCCTGGTCAAAACCAGGAGGCGCATTGATGCCTGTCCCGACAGCCGTCCCGCCCAGCGCAAGCTCGTAGACCCCATCGAGGGCGCCGCTTAGCCACTTCAGATCATCCGACAACATTCCCGCGTAGCCAGACCACTCCTGCCCCAGAGTCAGTGGCGTCGCGTCCTGCAGGTGAGTGCGGCCGATCTTGACGATGTCCTTCCATTCCACAGCCTTCGAGGTAATCGCAGCATGCAACTCCTGCACAGCGGGTATCAGATGTTCAGTCACAGCAACCGCTGCTGCGATATTCATCGCCGAAGGGAATGAATCGTTCGACGACTGCGACATATTCACGTGGTCGTTGGGATGAACCGGCTTCTTGCTGCTGAGGGGAGTTCCAACCAACTGAGAGCAGCGGTTCGAGATAACTTCGTTGACGTTCATGTTGAACTGCGTGCCGCTTCCGGTCATCCAGACATGCAGCGGAAACATCTCATCGTGCTTGCCGGCAAGAATCTCGTCGCATACCTGAACAATCAACCCGTGCCGTTCGTCGTCAAGGTGACCCATCGCCTGGTTCACGTTGGCACACGCTTTCTTCAGGATGGCGTAGGCCGGGATCATCTCCCGCGGCATCAGTTCTGTGCCGATACTGAAGTGCTCGATCGAACGCTGCGTCTGTGCACCCCACAACTTGTCAGCGGGCACCGCAACCTCGCCGAGGCCATCCCTCTCGATCCGCACGTTTGTTTTGCTCATCACCTGCCTCGATCGCATCGGCCTGGTACTTCACTGCTTGCGTTCGTATGACGCGTATGCTGGCTCCCAGATATTCGCTTCGACCTCTCGCAGCAGCTCCGCTTCGTCCGCCACCTGGGCCTGCCCGTCCTGGATCGCCTGCTTGCCAACCGCTTCTGCGATAAAACGACCAATCTTACGCGCGCCTGAAATCGGCGGAAGCAGGCTGGCTTGCTTGTCCTTCTGCGTGGGCAGATGCCGGATCAATTCCTGGGCCGCCGCCTTGACCATCGTATCGGTCACGCGCCTTGCCTTCGATGCGACTATGCCCAGCGCGAGGCCCGGGAAAATGTACGAGTTGTTCGTTTGCGCGATGTGAATCTTCTTGCCGCCGACATCCACCGGATCGAATGGACTGCCAGTGCCGACAAGGGCGCGCCCATCCGTCCACGTTAGCAGGTCCTTCGGAGTCGCTTCGCTGCGCGAAGTCGGATTCGACAACGGAAAGATAACCGGCCGAGCCGTGTTCTTGGCCATCTCGCGTACCGCGTCTTCGGTGAAGGCCCCCGCCTGCCCAGACACGCCAATCAGCACCGTCGGCTTCACGTTTCGCACTACATCCAGGAGGTTGATCTCACCGCCGGATGTCTTCCAGCTCTGCACTTCCTGCGCTCTGCGCGCATACGGCTTCTGTTCTGGATGCACATCCTTTGTGTTCTCTGCTATGAGACCGTAGCGATCAATCGCATAAAAGTGGCTGCGCGCCTCTTCTGGCGATAGGCCCTTGTCCTCGATGAATTGCGCCAGCAGGTTCGTAATCCCAAGACCCGCGCTTCCAAAACCGAGTACTACGATCTTCTGCTGGTCAAGCGGAATACCCGTTACGTTGATCGCCGAAACCAGTGTTGACGCCGCAATCGCCGCCGTGCCCTGGATGTCATCGTTGAAGGTGCAGAGTTGATCCCTGTATCTCGCCAGCAACCGCGCTGCGTTCGCTCCGGCAAAGTCTTCCCATTGCAGCAGCACATGTGGCCAGCGCGCCTTCACTGCAGATACAAAGGTCTCGACGAAATCGTCGTACTCCTGCCCCCGAATCCGCTTGTTCCGCCACCCGATATAGATCGGGTCGTTCAGCCGTTCCTCGTTGTCCGTGCCTACATCAAGCAAAATGGGCAGGCAATTTTCGGGATGTATCCCGCCCAGCGCCGTATAAAGCGCCATCTTGCCAATCGGGATACCCATGCCTCCGGCGCCCTGATCGCCCAGCCCCAATATTCGCTCACCATCGCTGACCACAATGCACTTGACATCGTCGTAGCGCGAGTGTCCCAGTATCTGAGCGATGCGGCCTTTGTTCGGATAGCTCAGAAACACGCCGCGCGGCTTGCGCCATATTTCACTGAAGCGCTGGCACCCCTCACCGACCGTTGGCGTGTAGACCAGGGGTAGCATCTCTTCGACATTTCGAACGAGCAGCGCGTAAAACAGCGTCTCGTTTGTGTCCTGCAGGTCGCGTAGAAAGCTGTATTTCTCGAAGGGCGAGGGCTGGTTGGCCAGTGCGCGCTTTCGTCGCGCCACCTGCTCATCTAGAGACCCGACATGTGGCGGCAGCAGACCATGCAGGTCAAATATGTCGCGCTCGTGGTCGGTAAAGGCCGTTCCCTTGTTGAGGCGTGCAGAATTGATCAGATTCAGTCCGGAAAGAGAAACCTGAATCGCCGCCTCGCTCGCAGCGGCTTGCAGTTGGGTGCCCATCTTTCATACCTCCTGAGCCTTACTGTTTATTGGCGCATCAGCGCACCAGGTTGGTCTTGGCTAAATCGATCACTTCCGTGCCCCGCCCGCTAAGAACACACCGGATCATATACGAGCTGAAGCCAAGTGCCTGCTCCATACTGATCGACGGCGGCATCGAGAGCTCCTGCCGGTGCACCAGCACTTCGACCAGCGCGGGGCCGCCATGTTCTAGGGCACGAGTCAGCGCGGAACGAAGTTCCTCTGGCTTCTCCACGCGAACCCCCAGCAAACCCGCCGCGTCGGCCACCTTCGAAAAATCTGGATTGAGGAGATCCGTCGCGTAATCCACGATGCCCGCGGCCTTCATCTCGAGTTCCACAAAAGCCAGCGAGTCGTTCCTGAATACGACCAGCTTCACCGGAAGCTTGTGCTGCTGCAGAGTCAGCAGCTCCCCAAACATCATCGCCAGACCGCCGTCTCCCGACAGCGTAATCACCTGCCGCCCCGGATGACTCGCCTGCGCCCCGATTGCCTGGGGAAGGGCATTCGCCATCGAGCCGTGATTGAACGAGCCAAGCAATCTCCGCTTGCCGTTCATGTGCAAATAGCGCGATGACCAGACCGTTGGTGTGCCCACATCGCACATGAAAACCGCGTCCTCGGCCGCAACTTCATCAAGCACCTTGGCGACATACTGCGGATGCAGCGGAGTCGATCCCGGCTCCCCCACAGCAAGATCGTCCAGTCCCTTGCGCGCTTCTTTGTAATGCCGCAGGCAAAGATCGAGATGGGAGCGGTCCGTCTTGTCATCGAGCATTGGAATCAGTGCTTCCAGCGTGTTCTTCACGTTGCCGATCATGCCCAGGCTAACCGGTGTACGCCGCCCGATCTGCTCCCCGAGCCGGTCTACCTGGATGATCTTTGCACCCTTCGGAAAGAACTGCGGATACGGAAAATCCGTCCCCAGCATGAGCAGCGCATCGCAGTTCATCATCGCGTGGTAGCCGGAAGCGAACCCAAGCAGTCCAGTCATGCCCACGTCGTACGGATTTTCGTACTCGATGAACTCCTTGCCGCGCATCGCGTGAACAATCGGCGCCTTCAAACGCCCCGCCGTTTCCATCAGCTCTTCATGTGCACCCTGGCAGCCTGCGCCGCCAAGGATCGTCACCTTGCGGGCTCCATTAAGAATCTCCGCGGTACGCTGAAGCTCGCTGTCCGATGGGCGAATCACCGGCGCCAGATTGTCAATTCCAAGCGACAATGCGGGCTCCGGGCATTCACGCAGCGCCACATCTCCCGGAATAATGACCACCGACACGCCGCGCTTCGCGATCGCGGCGCGCATCGCGATACCCAGCACTCGCGGCATCTGTTCCGGCTGCGAAACCAGCTCGCAGTAGTGGCTGCAATCCTTGAATAGCCGGTCCGGATTTGTCTCCTGAAAATAGTTACTGCCCATCTCATGACTGGGAATCTGCGCGGCAATTGCCAGTACCGGAACGCGGCTGCGATGGCAATCGAAAAGCCCATTGATGAGGTGCAGGTTACCCGGACCGCAGCTGCCTGCACACACAGCAATCTCGCCCGTAAGATGCGCCTCCGCACCGGCCGCAAATGCGGCTGCCTCCTCGTGCCTCACATGTATCCAGTCGATGCCCTTGGTCCGGCGGATCGTGTCGGTCAATCCATTGAGTGAGTCGCCCGCCACTCCGTAAACCCGCTTCACTCCGGCCTTCACCAAGGTCCCGATGAATACATCTGCGACTCTTGCCATGTAACACCCTCGTCGGTTCAGACCGGTTAGCGATCGGTCGGAATTTAGATACAAATTGGAAGGGGGCCCAAATCCGCTCGATGAGAATCAGCAATTCGGCAGGACAACGAGCCTCCGCGGAAGCTCAAAAAGTCAATTTCACCTCTTCTGCGAGGTTTGAATGCCGCCCGGCTTGGCGGGATTCTTAAATTTTTTGGCGATAACCTGCCAGGTTCTGCCGATAGATCAATCGCCGGTTTTACGGTATCGTTTGGCCATACACTTGCTCCAACACGGAAGAATGACGTTGAGCAGAAATTTCATATGGATTCTGATGCTTGCGGCTGGCGCTCCGCTATGCGGCGCACAAAGTCAGATCTCGCCTGCGGCTGCAGCTGCCGCCGTGCCGATTGCTCAACCATCGCCTTCTTCGCCTCTCCCAAACCTCGCTACCGCTGTCTCATCCGCGCCGCTGCCCCTATTCGACTTCAAGGAATCAGATATTAAATTCAACCTCGAAGGCCTGATGAGCGCGCTCCGCGACGAGCGGCATGAAGGTTGGGTTCTGGCTGCCTATCCCGACCCGAACACGCACCGGCCTCTTATCGGTGCCGGATTCAGCCTTGACCTCCCGGCGAGAGACCATCCGCAGACTGACCCCCTGAATCCCCATCAGTTCCTCGAGCCCTCTTCGGCGCAGCTTTGGCAGGCTGCCGGGCTTGATCCCGCATTGCTGCAAACCGTTCTCGACCGGTTCAACCGGGACGTGAATACGTGGACCATGAAGCAGTACCGCAGAAAGATTCGTGCCGGAGCGCTCGCCCCGGAGCTGACAGAAGACGAAGCCACGCGGCTGCTGCGCGTCTCGGCCATCCAGGCTGTGAACAACGCAAAAGCTTACTGCCGCAATTTCGAACAGTTGACCGGGCCGCAGCAGATGGCGCTCACGCAGCTTGTCTTCCAGATGGGCGTCAACCTTGAGGAGTTCGTTCAGTTCCTCAGTGCCATCAATGGCGACGGCTACGAGCCCGTTTCGCTCGAGACGGGGGCGCCGGCAACCGATTCCGACCATTGGAAATCTGTACAGGCCACCCTCATGGACAGCCAGTGGGCGCACCGTTACAGCGGCCGCGCTTCTACCGTGATCGCCATGTTCGACCCCAATTACCTCAACGATCCTGCCGGAGCCGAGCGTCGTGTCGAGGCCGTGCTGCATCCGCCGAAGCACCGCCGTCATCAGCAAGCTGCCCACATGGTGCGCACCAGTGACCACAAAAGCCCGGCCAGAAAATCTTCAGGAAAGCAAAGCGCGGCTCGCAAACGCAAGACAGCCTGATCCGCTTGCTATCATCCCTGCTGCGTCTTGAAGTACACCGCGTAGCGCTCACCTGAAATCTTGTATAGCGGAATCAACTCCCGCCTCTCTCCCTTCGTCACCGAGAACGTAAGTGGCGCGTCCGAAGTTGCGATGCCCGCGGCAACATCCGACGTTGCAACCTCGGGGGCTGCCGATGCCTTGGGATCCCCGGGCGGGTGAATGTCCTTACCCGTTGTGTCGTATTGCATCTCGTGCGTGAGGCCGTCGCTCCCCATGCGCGCAGCCAGCACGACCGGCCCGTACATCGCAGCCTGCATCGTTCGGTCGCCCGCCAGCGGACTCGAATGAAGCTGCATCGGCAACGAAAGCTCTACTCGGGCCCCATCGCGCCAGATCCGCTTGAGC
Organism: uncultured Acidobacteriaceae bacterium; assembly: GCA_963724375.1. Taxonomy (GTDB): domain Bacteria; phylum Acidobacteriota; class Terriglobia; order Terriglobales; family Acidobacteriaceae; genus Silvibacterium. The sequence continues at coordinate 19,651 of CAVRUM010000013.1, read as the reverse complement.
GTCAGATAGCTCGAAGGCCGCGCAAACACCGGCAGGAGTTCGCCGTTGACCTTCACCCCTCCGGCCTGCGTAGCCCAGTATGGAATGCGAAGCTGCAGCGCAAATTCGGTCGGCTGCGCAACGCGAACCGTCAGCCGCGTCCCTTGCTCTTCCGGAAATGATGTTTCCTGCCGAAGGCTGATTCCTTTCTGCTTCCAGTTGACTTCCGACGCGATGAAGAGATTCACGTAGACGCTGTTCGCATCGTGAAAGTAGATCGAGTCGGCGAACTTCGAGAACTCCTCCGCCCCCGTTCCCGTGCAACACCAGAACGAATGCGTCGGGGAGTTGTAGTACTTCCAGTAGCCTGCCGCGAGCGGCAGATAATACATCTTCAGGCCTTGCGGATCCTGGGTGCCGAGCCGCGAATTGAAGAGTACCCGCTCGTAGTAGTCCATCACGCGGGGGTCTGTCGTCCATCCGAACTTGTGCCGCGACAACTTCAGCATGTTGTACCCCACGCAGCATTCCTCGCTGTCGAGAGACAGCTCTCCGCCGAGTTCGCCCGGAGCCGTGCGCCAGAATTCGAAGTTGCTCGTGCCGCCCGTCGCATAAGCACGCTCATTGACGATCTGGTTCCAGAAAAATTCCGCTATCTGCCGATACTGATCCTCGCCGGTCAGTTCGTATCGCCGCGCTGCGCCGATCACCTTGGGCACGTTCGTATTTGCGTGCAGTCCCTTCAGCTCGTCGCGATGCTCCGCCAGCGGACCGAAGAATTGCTCCTGCTCAAAGCGGTGCGACAGCCACAGGTACTGCTTCTTCCCTGTGATCGCGTAGAGATTGAGCAGCCCCTCCATTGTGCCGCCGTATTCCGTCTTGAGAATGCGGGCCATCTGAGCATCGCTGATCCCTTCAGCCCAGTGATCGATCCAGTTCGCCAGACCCTCCGCGTTCGCGAGCGCCTGCTGGTTCCCGCAATAGACATACATGTCGATGTTGCCCGCCAGGATCTTGTGCAACGTATAAAACGGCGCCCACACCGGCTGTTCCTTGCGCAGCCTGTCAAAAAAATCCTCAGGATATGCGCTCAGATATCCATTGCCATTTGCCGTCTGGCACTTCGCTAGCCCGGCCACCACTGCATTGCCCTTGTCGCGGAGCGCTTCATCGCCAGCGCCGGCGTAGGTAAGCGCGACTGCCGAGAGATAGTGTCCACCGTTGAAGTGGCCGCGCAGTTCGCAGTCCGGCGCCTCCCATCCGCCGTACGGCGTCCCCGGCGTAGGCAAACCTGCAGTCTTACGGAAGCTCCACAACAGGCTGTCGTTATCGAGGCTGTGCAGGTAGGCCCGGTTGATCTCCTGCTGGTCGTGGAAAATTCCAGGTAACAGGCGCACATCCGTGAGCGGAAATGGTTCGGCCATCCACGCTGCCTGCTCGTGCACTCCGCGGGCCGATTCGGCCTGGGAGTCAGCGACGGGATCTTGTCCAAAAGAGAAGCGGGAGCTAAGCAGTAAAGCTGCGGTAGCGGCGGTCGATCCTGCGAGAAAGCGGCGGCGTGTGAACGATGTCATGGGACTCAGGAAGCGGCCTTGAGAAAACGTTCTCCGACCGCGCACACGTCATCATAACGCCTCTCAGGGCTGGCCGTCCGCGTCAGGCTGCACCAGCAGAAGAAAGACGATTCCGATAACGGTGAACATCCTGAACGCAGCCTCTTGACCATTCCAGATCTTCGACTGCCACATCATGAACCACTCCCCTCCTACCGTTATGAACGCAACCAGCCATAACAGTAGTCCGAGCGTGAGCGCCACAATCGAGATCTTCTTCGCTTCATCGAACTCGGGAGCAGGCCGCCGAAAAGCTCGCGCCAGTTTGAAGACGCCGGCCCAGGTCAGCGCCATCGTTACCGCCTCCCATGCGATGATCCCGACATAAAAAGCAGTCTGCACCTCGGTCACCTGAATCGAATGCCACATCCCATGATTGCCGGGAAAGGTTGTATCCATCATCAGCACATGATGCACAAACTGGTAGTTCGAGGTGTAGTCCGTGATGTTATTGAACACCACAATGGTGTAGAAGAGCGCAACCGCCGCCACAAGAATGATCTTGGCAACGCGCAGGATCATTTCTCCCCCGCATTCACATTCATTGTCCGGAAATAAGCAGTCAGAGCGCCCAGCACCGCTTCGTCATACCCCGGAAAGCCTGGCATCTCGGCATAATCGCTCTCCGCCTGCGGGTCTTTGATATACGCGCCGAAATACTTCGGGCGTGTGCGCGCAATCTTCCCCAGAACGGCCCACGTGATCCCGGCTTTTTTTCCACCATAATTGCCCTCATTGTGGCAGCGAAAGCAGTTTTCCTGCGCAATCTCGTAGCCTTGCAACTGCGGTGAGTCGGCTGCGAAATTTCCGCGCGGTCGAATCGCCCCTAAGACCTCTTCCTGGTTGAGAAAACGCAGTTCAATCACCCCATTCGGAATCTGCGGCTCCTCGCCCTGCCCGAGGATTTGGTACCGCGAAACGAACTTCGGATGCGAAATGAGATACGGCCCATAGGCGCCCTCCTCGCCGCTGCGCTTCACCAGTGCGGGAGCCTTCCCGTTGATTGTCAGCACCAGAAATGGATGGTGGGCCGCGCGATATGCCTCGAGGTAATGCGCCTCGTATCCATCGTCGCAAACAGCGCCAACCAGCGTGTTCTTCTCCGGAATTACCAGCGCCTGCATGAGTTCTTCGAGCGGAACTCCGCCAAGTTCAACCGCTCCTCGAAAATTCGCATCATCTGTAACTGTAAAAGTGACTTGAGGAAGCCTCAGCAATTCCGAATAGGACACGTACCTGCCCGTATAGGGGCCTGCACCCGGCACATCGCCCGAAAGCTCCAGGTCGCTGGAGGACGTGCGCTCGTCGTGCAGCACCAGCTTCGGCGTTTTCGCGGACTGCAGCGCGCCTCGCCTCTCCGGTTTGCTCAATCCGATTGTCAGCGCGGCAATAGTTGCAAGCAGACCAGCCATCCACAGGACTTTCATTGTGCCTATCCTATCCGGCTTCCCGCTCACCGTTGAATCATTCAATCGTTTTAGCAGCGTCGTCGACGACCATGCTACATTACGGGCAAATGAGCGCCGATCAAAAACTGACTGCTCTGGGGTACACTTTGCCGGAGCCGCCCGCGCCCGGCGGCAATTATCTTTCTGCCAAAATCGTTGGCGGTCTCGTATTCCTTGCTGGAGTCATCTCAATCGGCGAGAGTGGCGTCATAACCGGCACCGTCGGTCACGATCGCACCATCGAAGAGGGCTATACGGCCGCGCGCCAATGCGCGTTGATGCAGATCGCGGTGCTCAAGAGAGCGCTCGGCTCTCTTGATCGAATCAAGCAGATCGTCTCCGTAAACGGCTACGTCAATGCCATCCCGGGGTTCGCCGATTCTCCCAGGGTTATCAACGGGGCCTCAGATCTCTTCGTCGAAATCTTCGGCGACAGCGGCCGCCACGTGCGCGCTGCGATCGGCGTTGCCGCTCTCCCCCGCAATGCTGTGGTCGAGTTGCAGATGACGGTGGAAATCTGACTGCTATGGCCACCCACACCCTCTCCGCGAGCCCCACACACTCTCGTTGGAATCACAGCCTCGAACCGCGCATCGAAATCGCTTCCGGCGACACCGTCCACATGGAATGCGTTGACTCCAGCGGCTCCCAGGTGCGCCCTGGAATGGCAGTCGAGGAGTTCCTGGCCATCGACCGCGGCCGGATCCACGCGCTCACCGGCCCAATCTTCATCCGAGACAGCGCCCCGGGCGACACCCTCGCGATCGAAGTGCTCGAAGTCAGTCACAAAGGCTGGGGCTGGTCCAGCGTCATCCCCGGCCTGGGATTTCTCAAGGAGCGCTTCGCCGACCCGTTTCTGTTTCACTGGACCCTTGAGGATCGAGTGACTCGATCGCTTTCTCCCGCCATCGTGCCCCTGCGCCCCTTCTGCGGAGTCATGGGAGTTGCCCCTGCCGAAGACGGCGAATTCCGCACCCGTCCGCCCGGCTCGTTTGGCGGAAACATGGATGTGCGCGAACTGTGCGCCGGATCCACCCTATACCTGCCGGTCCTCAACCGCGGCGCCCTCTTCTCCGCGGGAGACGCTCACGCAGCCCAGGGCGACGGCGAGGTTTGCATCAACGGTATTGAATGCCCCGCGGACGTAACCCTTCGTTTCCACCTGCACAGGCACCAACCCCTTCCCGGTCCTCTGATCGAGTCAACGGATGCTACCCTTCCCGATACTGCCGCCGATTCCTGGATTGTCGTCGAGTCCTCGCCCGACGCCGCCGCGGCGGCCCGGGCCGCCACCTCGCGCATGATCGATCTGCTCGCGGACCGCTGGGGATTCTCTCCCGTGCATGCCTATCTGCTGTGCAGTGTCGCCATGAAGCTGCGCCTCAGCCAAGTCGTCAACGAACCGATGTTCACCGTCAGCGCGGCGATGCCCAAACAGGTCTTGCCCCAGAGGAAGCTCTTCTAGCGATGATCATCAACGATCCAGAGATTGTCGCGGAACTGGCCGAGCTCTACCGGAGGTACGAATCGGCACTGGTAAACAACGACGCCGAAACCCTGACCGCCATGTTCTGGAATTCCGAGCATGCTCTGCGCTTTGGGGCCACGGAAAACCTGCACGGTTATGAGGAAATCTCCGCCTTCCGAAAAGCGCGTCCGCCAGTAAACCTCGCTCGCACCATAAATAGACTTGACATAGTTACATTTGGGCGCGACTTCGGCAGCATCACCGTGGAGTTTTCCCGCGAGATCAGCGGGCGCTCTGTGAATGGACGCCAAAGCCAATGCTGGGTTCGATTTAGCGAAGGATGGCGCATCGTATCAGCGCACGTTTCCATCCTCCCCTGATTGCTCATTTCTGCATCACCTGTCCGGGCGCGGACAGCTCTCCCGTCCTCTTCATAAGAGTTTTTTATAGCCCTTCGCCGCAATCCGAAATGTGACGAATTTTGCTGTGAGCAGAACCTTGTTCTGGGTTATGCTCGCAACAAGTTTTTCACACAAGCTGGTAGTTCAAAGCTCACAGCTACCGCACCCTGTACTTCCGGTCCTTTCTTGCCAGCAGTTCCTTCCCGGGATGAAGGGTGAATGATGGCCGTACGGCCGCAGTGTCCCTTTTCACTCATACGAGGCCAAGTATGTTTAAGAGACTAGGTGTATCTGCTTTCCTTTTCCTCCTCTGCATCATCTCCTTCACAAACTTCAGCCGCGCGCAGCAAACCTTGGGCGGCATTACCGGCCAGGTGAGCGACACCTCCGGCGCAGTACTCTCCGACGTCAACGTCACCCTCGTCGAGGACCAGACCGGGCTATCCCGCAACACCAAAACCAGCAGCAGCGGCAGCTATCTCTTTCCCAACCTGCCGATCGGCAACTACACCCTCACCTTTGAGCACCCCGGCTTCGAGTCCCAGAAGGTACCGTCCGTCCCGGTACAGGCCAACCGCACCGCCACCATCAACGCGCAGTTGCAGGTCGGGCAGGCCACTGAATCCGTAACGGTTGAAGCCTCCCCTCTGATGAATGCAGTCGATACCACCAACGGCTATGTGCTCGATAAAACGCAGATCGACGCAATCCCGCTATCCACTGGGAGTTTTACCGGCCTGGCGATTCTGTCCTCTGGCGTCAACGCCGAGCTTCCCGGAGGCACCGGCTCCAACAGCGGCATGGGCAATGCGCCAATCTGGTCCAACGGCCAGCGCGACACTTCGAATGCCTTTCTGCTCAACGGTGTCGACGCCAGCAATCTCTTCAATGGAAAAAGCACCAGCCAGGTCACGTCCTCGCGCGTCGTGAACAATACCGGCGGCGCCGCCTCGAGCGGTACCACCAGTGCCGGGGTCGAGCCGAGCCAGTCGTCGGTCTACCTTTCCATTGGAAATGCGCTCCCTACGCCTGCTCCTGAAACTCTGCAGGAAGTCCGCGTCAACGCATCCATGTATGACGCCCAGCAGGGCGGAGCCAGCGGCGCGCACATCGACATGAGCACCGGCTCCGGCGGCAATGCGATACACGGCATCGCCTATGTTCACCGTGGAACGAACTGGATCAACGCGGCGCCTTTCTTCTTCAAGAACAACACCGGCATTCCGGACTCCGACAAGAATCCCGAACTGCACCGCTACACGGCCGGCGGCACCGTCTCCGGCCCCATCATCAAGGACAAGCTCTTTTACTTCGTCGGATACCAGCACATTCATGTCTCCGACCAGGAAACCGGCGATACCCTCATCGCCGTTCCTCCCGGGCTGAGCGACACCAACCGGACCGCTGACGGCCTCACAGCCATCGTCAATCAGAATTGGGGCGCTACCGACGCCGAAAACGGCTTCGCCGTAACTTCTGCCAACTGGTCGAATAACGGCATCGGACTTGCCCTCTTTCAGGCCAAGCTGCCCAATGGGCAATGGTTGATCCCCAACGACAACGGACACACGCCTGACCCGCTCTCGCCCTCGAACGCATTCGAGCGGGGCACATCGTACTTTACCTCTGATCAGGCCGTCGGCGACCTCGACTGGAATGCAAGTTCCAAAGACACACTATCCGCAAAGTACTACTACCAGCACGATCCCAACTGGTCGCCTTACGGAACATCCAGCGTGCCCGGCTTCACCGTGTATATGGATACCGGCTCGCAGGTAGCCACCATTACCAACGTCCAATCACTTAAGCCCAATCTCAGCCTCACCGAAACCTTCGGCTACATTCGGGAGAAGGCCTATAACACCAACGAGCAGCCATGGTCGCCCGGCGAGGCCGGCAGCCCCATCGCGGGAATGACCACCTCCTTCGGTTCCTACTTCCCGGGCTACACCATTGTCGATATCCTTGGCGCCTACGGCTCCAATCTGGGACTCCCACAGATCCCGCTGAACATCGGCCCCGGCTCTGGCACCCAGGGACCGTTCACCGGTGTCTTTCAGAACCGCTTCATGCCTTCGGCCAACGCCATATGGACCCTGGGCAAGCATTCGGTCACCTTTGGCGGCGCCTACTCTTACACACAGCTCAACGTCCGCAATTTGCGCACCGGCAAGGGCAACGTGGCAACGCCCGATTTTTCCACGTTTGCCATGAACTGGGTAACGCCCTACACGACGAACGGCTTCGTCTCCACCACCTACCTTCAGGGCGACGCCAACCGTTACTATCGCGCCAACCAGACCGGACTCTACATCCAGGACAAGTATCAGGTGCTGCCCACTCTCAGCATCACCGCAGGCCTGCGCTACGACTGGAATGGCGGCCTGACTGAAAAGTACGGTCGCATTTTCAACTTCGAACCCTCACTCTATAACTACAGTCCCGGGTCAGATACCATCACCGATCCCGGCTTCCTCATTGCCGGCAACAACAAGAACGGGACGCGAGGAGTAAGCAATACCACCCTCACCGGACGCCAATGGGGCATCGCACCTCGCCTCGGCTTCGCTTACCAGCCGCACGAGCTCAATGACAAGGTGGTCATCCGCGGAGGCACAGGCTTCTACTACGACCGCGGCGAGCTCTTTACCTATTTCTCTCCCGGATACGCCGCCGGCGAAATCTCAGGCGGCCCGTTTGGAGTAACGCAGACTCCGCCCTTTGTCACCCACCAGAACTGCCCCTACAGCGCGTCGCCTTACGGCAACACAAGCTTCCTCTATAACTTCTACATCCCTATTTGCGGACTCGAGCCGTTCTCGCCGGTCGACGGCTCAACCCTCGACTATAACCTCGCCAATCCGTGGGGCCCCACACGGTCTGCGCCGCCTTCCAACCCCAGCGCCGCCGACCTGGCCAACTACCTTCCCAACGCGGCCGGTATCATCCAGGGCGCGGAGCCCTTCACCCTCGGCGTCTACAACCGCAAGAACAAGCTGCCCTACTCCATCAACTACACGCTGGATGTCCAGTGGCAGCCGCGCAACGATCTGGCTATTGAGGTCGGCTATGTCGGCAACGTCGGCCGCCATCAGGTTATTCCCCTGCCCTTCAATCAGGCTCAGATTGCCAGCCCCACGAACCAGACGCATACCGGAGGCCTCGCCGCGCAGTCCTTCAGCTATGGCTATACGGTGCTCGACCCGACTACTTTCTTCCCCATTTGCGTGAACCAGGATCCGGCTTGCACCTACGGCACCATGCAGCAGAACTACGAAGGCGGCAACGTCGACCTCCGCGTTCCCTACATCGGCTACTCGTCGGAATCGGAGTCCTACACCGCCGCCGGCGTCTCCACCTACAACGCCTTGCAGGTGCACGTTGAGAAGCGTCTCAGTCGCAACTTTCAGGCCGGCGTTTCCTATACTTACTCCCATGCCACCGACGAGCAGAGCGCCCTCGGGCTCTTCTACAACGGGAATGACCCCAATAACCTCCAGAGTGGCTACGGATCGGCTGATTTCGACCGCACGCACGTGCTGACCTTTACTTATGGCGTTTACATGCCGCAGTTCTACAGCCCGAACTCCTGGGCCGGAAGAATCGTCGACAACTGGGCATTGAACGGACTCGGCATCGTTCAAAGCGGCCAGCCTTACAGCGTCATCGACTACTCCGGCGCCGTCGGCAGCATTTACTACAGCACCTTCAACGGCATCACAAACCCCATCGTTCCGCTCGCCCCCGGTTGCACTCCAAAGACGGCTAAAACGGGCCAAACCGGGGCCTTCTACAATAACGGAAAAGGAGCGGCGCTGAATGCTTCCTGCTTCACCCTTCCGCTGATAGCGGTCGGAACCAAAGGAGTGCCACAGGGTGATCCCTTCGAAACCGACTTCACCAGCGGCCAGCGCAACATCTTCCGGCAACCGGTCCAGAAGCGCACCGACGCGTCGCTGGTCAAAACCCTTGCCATCAAAGAGCGCTACAACCTGAAATACACCTTCGATGTCTACAACGTCTTCAACACATCCAGCTTCGATATACCCCAAAACAACGTCACCCAGAACGCTGGGTACAACAACGCACCGAATGCGGCATCGACTTACACCCAGATCGCTCCCACTCCGGCGCAATGTCAGCCCGGCGTGACCCCTCCGTCCGACACGTTCTACGTCTGTCCGACCGGCTCCGGACTTGGCATCGTGAAACACACCATCGGCGCGCCTCGCCAGATTCAGATGTCTCTGAGCCTCACCTTCTAGTCCTGGCCACTCAACTTTGAGGGCAGCCGATGGCTGCCCTTTTCCTTTGGTGTAGGAAAGACTCGCTATGGCTGGCTAGCCGGAAATCCTGACTTCCAGTTGCACCACGGGAGCCGCCGCAAACCTTGCACCCAGCTCCGCCGCGCTTGAGAATGTCTTTCCCTCGACCCGTCTCGCAGGAATAAGGAATGTAAGCGGCGATTCCACGAAGGGATATGGAGCGAGCCTGAAGTTGCGCTCTCCGATCGACTCCACCGACACCGATTCGTAACCGCCATCGTTCTGCGCCTGCGGATGGAGCAGCGTTGCGGGCTTGCGAAAGTCAACGCAGGCTATCAGCGACAGGTTATCTGCCGCCTGCAACAGACGAAAGTGGTCCCGGATGGCCGTCGTGCTCTTATGCTCCGGCGTCAGGTTCTCATCCGCTGCGATCTGCCCCAGCAGGCTCTCCTGAAGCCCCTTTTGCCGCTCCAGAAAGTCATCGAGCAGCGGAAGTTGCGCCGGCGCTATCGTCGACCGGTCCGCGCGCTCTGAGAGCAGGTTGTAGGTGTGCATCGAAACCAGGATCGCCGCGTAAGGATCTTCCTCGGCAATCAGCCGCACCGCGCGGTCGCGCACCGCCAGATAGTCCGCAATGTCAATTTCCTCGAAAGCCGAGTACTTCCCCACCAGCTCCACCGAAAACGCGCTGGGCCGCCCCTGTCGCGTGATCTGTGGTTCCGCATCGCGGTCGCGCCACCCGTCATCGTGCTGCGAGATTCCTTTGAGCACCCGCGCTCTCGGTTCGGGCGAACGAAATTTCTCATTGCCCCACTTGGCTGCAAACGCTCCCGCAAGGTGAGCATGATCGACATGCGTGACCAGCCAGTATCCGTTATCGGTTTCAAGACGAAGCATGCTCTATTCCACCTCGGGAGTCCGCGCGGACTCGTGCCAGTTGTGCAGGAAATACCATTCCAGAAAATACACAATGAAGTAAAAAACAAATCCCAGCACCGCCGACGCGACAATCAGGGCGAACAGATCGTCCGTTTGTAACTGCTGCGAAGCATAAATGATTGAATAGCCGAGACCGCCCCGCCCCACGCTGCTCGATCCCGCAAACAGCTCGCCCGTGATGGCTCCGATCACCGCGATTCCCGCCGAGATGCGAACCCCAACAAATAACGAAGGAATCGCATTGCGCAGTCGCAGCTTGAACAGTATCTGCGCGCGCGTCGCGTTATGCATCAGGAACAGGTGAATGAAATTTTCGTCGACGCTGATGAGCCCCTGGGTAGTGTTGGCGATGATAGGAGCCAGGCAAATAATGAACGTGATGAGCGCTACCGCTCCCGTTCCCGCTCCCACCCACAAAATGATCAGCGGAGTAATCGCGACGATCGGCACCGTCTGCAGCAGCAGCGTATAAGGATAGAGCAATCGCCGTATCCATCGTGACTGCGCGAATACCAGCGCGATCGCCACTCCCGCCACGATGCTCGCAACCAGGCCGATACTCGCCGTAACCGCCGTGATCAGGAACGACTGCGCCAGCGCGGAGAAGCGCTCGTGAATGACCTGTGCTACACGCAGGGGCGACGGCAGCATAAACGCAGGCACATGTCCGGCCCAGATCACCACCTGCCACAGCAGCAGAAATGCCGCGAAGATCGCCAGCGAATTGACCAGAACCAGAAGCCGGTGCTTCATGCCAGACGCGCCTCCCACAGCGTGCGTGACACCGCTGTCACGGACTGCTCAAACTCCGGCGTATTGCGTAGCTCGGCCGTTCTCTGGCTCGGCAGCATGACAGGCAAATCGGCATGAATGCGCCCGGGATTTGCGGACAACACAACAATCCGCGTCGACAGGAACACCGCTTCTGCTACCGAGTGTGTTACAAATACCACGGTCCACTTCTGCTCATCTCGCAGGCGCAGCAGCTCTTCGTTCATGCGGTCGCGCGTCATCTCGTCAAGCGCCGCAAACGGCTCGTCCATCAGCAGTAGCCGCGGTCCGGTGGCGAGTGCGCGCGCAATCGATAGCCTCATCTTCATACCGCCCGAAAGTTGCCTCGGATACGCCTTCGCCACATGCGATAGCCCCACCAGCTCGAGCAGGGCGTCTACCTTTTCATTGCGTTTATCTCTGGGCACGTGCTCCAGCTCCAGCCCGAGCACAGCGTTTGCCCTTACCGTCCGCCATGGCAACAGCGTCGGATCCTGAAAGATGAACGACATCGTCTCGCGCGCATTCTTCGGAGTCATCCCGTCGACGAGAATCGTTCCCGAACTTGCCCCTGTCAGGCCCGAAATCAGTTTCAGTACCGTGGACTTCCCGCAACCCGACGGTCCCACGATGCTCACAAACTCGCCCTTCGCAATGCTGAGATCCAGGCTGTCGAGTATGCGTCGGTCATACTTCTTCGACACCCCTGCAAACTCGATCTGCGGAACCGCAACGTCCTGTGCCGGACTCGCCTGTGCGTTCATGCCTTCCCGCCCCGCACCGGGAGGTATAGAGCCGACGGCCTCGCCGTATCGTGATAGACGAACTGCGTGGACCGCTTCCAGTCCCACGAGCTCGCCCGCGACGACGCAACCCCGCTGCCCGCATTGCGGTCATAGAGTGGAAAGGCGCTACTGGCAATCTCGAGCCGTATGCAATCGCCCGCGTCGAACCTGCAGGAAGTCGGCTCCAGCTCAAACTCCCAGCACTGCGCCCTATCGGAAGTAAAGCCGCCTCCAAACAGAAAATCCGAGCGTGCAATGCCGATGCAGACGAAGTCCGCTCGACCATCCGGCCTCACGCGCACCAGCTTCGCCGTGAAATCCGTAGTCTTCGCCGATGCGCTGCAATAGAGTCTCACCCGGGGCGAACCGAAGATCCCCATAGCGGCCCTCAGCGGTTCCGTCGAATAGACCAGCACGTTGTTCCCCATCTCGATTCCAGTCTGGTTGAAGCACCCGCTCAGCGCGGCACTGCCTCCGGGCGCAGGCACCGGCACCTCGGGATCGTAGACAAACACATCGCAGGGTTCCCCCGCTGTCGGCGCTGCTTCGCTGAGCGCGCCATCTCCTTTACGGGAGTTCGCCCGTCCCCCGCTCCGCAGGTAAAACCCAATCTCCGCCCCGGCCGGCCACTCCTGCGCGCTGTGCCATCGATTTTCAAAGAGTGAGAAATGCCTGACTTTCGGCTGGCCTCCAAATTCGCCCGTGCCCTTGAGCCAATGATTGAACCAGCTTAGAAGAATCGCATCCGCATCCAGGAGCGCCTCCGGCCCGAAATTCACTTCGCCTGCTTGATCTCCCCATGGAATATGCACCCACGGGCCCGCAACCAGGTATTGATGTTCGCGCGCTTCCTCGCTTCCCGCCCTCTCGCTGAGTGCTCGAAAACCGTCAATCGTGCCCTTGAGAAACATATCGAACCACCCGGAGATGTGAAGCGCGGGCACATCGATGCTTTCAATACATGCGCTTACATCGAGCGCCTGCCAATATTCGCCAGGCTGTTCGTGATCAAACCAGTCGATTACGTAGGTGGGCAGCCCCTCAGACTGCAGAGCGGGATGCGCGCGGAATGGCAGCACACCAAATTGGTTGCGTAGGTCTGCCCAGGCCTGCTCCAGCCGGTTGCTCGCCTCGCGCAATTTCAGGCGCCGTGTATCTTCCTTCAGCATCTGCAGCCCCCAGCCCAGGCTCGACGCAAGCCGCAACGCTCCATTGTGATAGAACCAGCCGTTGTACAAATCGCACGCTGCCATTCCCGGCGCAATCGCAACCAGCCCCTCCGGTTGAGCAGCGGCAGCCAGGAACTGCGTCATTCCCTGATAGGAAAAGCCATACATTCCGATGCCGCCGTCGCATTCGGACCGCGTTCGCAGCCATTCAATCGTCGCCGCGCCATCCGATCGCTCGTGACGAAACGGATAGAAATGGCCCTCCGAGTCGCCGCGTCCGCGCACATCCTGGATCACCACGTTGTAGCCATGCCGTGCAAACCACACCGGGTGGGCGTACACCACGGTCGACGCGATATCACGCCCGTATGGCTGCCGCATCAGCAGGGTGGGATGCGGTCCTTCCTCCGCCGGATAGTAGTGATCGGAGACTAGACGCGCTCCGTCCGGCATCGCGCACAGTACTCCGCGCTCAAGCCGCACGCCGTTGCCGCAGTCGATCAGCTCCGCGCTCATCATGGGCGATAAAGGTTCTCGTAACGCGCCATGGCCTCGAGCGCCGCTGCTATGCGCGACGCGGCTTGCTCCACCCAGCGTCCGCCGTTCTCAGCCGTGGCCGGCCGCGGATCTCCCATCACTCCGCTCTCCGCGATGTCGCGCGTAAGCCACGCGAACGTAGCGGCCGCATTTTCCGGGCGCAGCAGTTCAGGGCTGTCAACCTGCGCAATGTAGTTGACCGTGTACGCCGAGGTATCGACCAGCTCCGGCACGGCACTGAGCAGGAACGCCGTCTCGATTTCGCCCGCATGAAAGCCATAGGACTTCTCCTGCTCGCTCACACCCTCGAAGCTGATTCCGCCTGAACCATAAAGAGCAAAAGTGCGCAGTCCGAAATCCGCTCGAAGGTCCCTCGCCATTACATCAACCAGCGAAGAATTTCCCCCGTGCGTGTTGTACAGCACGACCTTCTTAAATCCCGACGCCGCCAGGCTCGCGCCGATGTCGCGTACCACCGCCATGAAAGTCGCCGCCGATACCGAGAGAGTCCCCGGAAATCCAACATGCTCGTTGCTCTTTCCGTAACAGATTGGAGGCAGCGCATAGACCGGCAGATCGGCGGGAAGCTTTTCCATCGCCTTGCCGAGCAGCAGATTGTTGATCAGCGTATCGGTGGCCAGAGGCAAATGATGCCCGTGCTGCTCTATCGCCGCGGTCGGCAGCACCAGCAGCGTTGCATCCTTTGGCAGCGCTTCCACCTGCTTCCAATTGAGATAGGCGAAGTTTCGTGTATCAGGAATCCATGTCTTCACAGGCGAGCAGCCTCTTCTATCTGAGGCTCGAAGCTCAGCATCTTGCCCGGGTTCAGCAGCCCCTTCGGGTCGTACCGGCGCTTTGCGGCAAGTTGGACATTATCCTCGCGGTAACGCCCTCCATCTTCCACATTGTTTACGTGAGGATTCGCCACGAATACGTCAATCGCACGGCAAAACGCGATCAATTCATTCAGCCGCTCCTCCGTTGTGAAGCGCACCAGCGGAATCGCGCCCGGAATCATGCGCCCCGCACCATCCTTCCAGAACTCCATGTGGAACAGAACCTCATCGCCGAAATGCTCCCTGATCTCCCCCATCTGCTCGCGCACGCGGTCTGGATCGAAACCGCATTGCAGATAGGTGTATGCGTCATCGTGCTTGATCGCCCAGAGCGTCGTGTGGTTCCACGTGTAGTCCGTAAGAAGCGGCCGTGTGCTCAGGCCCGCGTAATGCCCCGAGTAAGTCACCACCCCACCCGCAGCCTGCACCTCGCGCTCAAAAGCCTCGAGTTGCTCCTGCGCAATCAGGAAAAAGATCAGGTGTTTGCCCTCGGGCGCAATTTTTCTAATCGGGCTGAAGTACGACGGAATCGGCCACTCGAATGTTGTCATGGCGGCGGCCGCCGCCGTCATCGGCGCCAAGTTCGCGCACTTCACCCCGTCGCTCCCGCACCTGTCGGTCGGCGGGTCGTCCTCGTCCGACGGATCGTCGTCCACGGGCACCTCCTCATCGTCCCCATCGTCGGGGATCTCGCCCTCGTCCGGTGTCTCGTCCTCCTCCGGCGGCGGCACTACCACCAGCGGCGGGTCCTGAGCCGGGGGCAGTGATGACAACCGCGGCGGTCGCGACGGCCACGAGCCCGCTCTGGTTCGCCACGCGCGCCACCGGGCTGATCGCGCTGGTGCTGCTCACCGGCACCGTCGTGCTCGGCATCCTGACCTCGGTCCGGTTCGCCAGCCCGGCCTGGCCCCGGTTCGTCACGGTCTGGACGCACCGCAACCTCTCCCTGCTGGCGATCACGTTCACCGCGCTGCACGTGCTCACCACGGTCACCGACCCGTTCGCCTCGATCAGCCTGGTGTCCGTGGTGGTCCCGTTCCAGACGTCCGTGTACCGGCGGATCTGGCTCGGATTCGGCGCGATCGCCTTCGACCTGCTGCTCGCCGTGCTGGTCACCAGCCTGCTGCGGACGCGGATCAGTCCGCGCCTGTGGCGGGCCGTGCACTGGGCCGGGTACGTCTGCTGGCCGGTGGCGCTGGTTCACGGCCTGGGCACGGGCACCGACGGCGCGGCCCGCTGGGTGCTCGCCGTCACCGCCGCGTGCGCCCTGGCCGTCGCCGCGGCGGGGGTATGGCGGCTGGCCGCCGGCTGGCCGGCGCGCGCGGGACTGCGGGCCGCGGCCGCGGCCGTCGCCGTCGCCGTCGCGCTCGCCGTCGCGGGCTGGGCGTGGGCGGGACCGCTGCAGCCCGGCTGGGCGCGCCGCGCCGGGACGCCGTCCGGGCTGCTCGCGCGTTCCGCGGGCAACGCCACCGCGGTTAGCCCAGGGTCCCCGGGAGGCACCAGTGGCGGAAGCGCCGTTCAATCGGGATCCGCTGCCTTCCCCGCCGTTCCCTTCCAGGCGCCCCTCACCGGCACGGTCACGTCCGCGCCGGGTGCGGTTGCCGGGAACAGCACGGTGACCCTCGCGATGGCGGACGGGAACGCGGTACGGCTGAAGATCGTGATCAGCGGGCCTGCCGTGCAGGGCGGCGTCGAGATGACCGCGAGCAGCGTCACCGTTGGCCCCGCGTCCGCTCCAGCCCGGTACACCGGGCACGTTGTGGTGCTTGATGGGTCGGTGATGCAGGCGACTGTCTCCGGGGCCGGCCAGCGGCTCCTGCTGGCCATCGACCTGACCGGCCAGACGGGCACCACGGCGACCGGCACCTTGACTGCCCAGCGGGCGGGCGAGTGATACCCGGTGCGGCCGTGCGCGGGGCAACAGCCGCCAACGACGAGTGAGGCAGAATTGAAGGGGCTGACAGTGACGGGTGAGATGGCGGGGCTGGAATTGACAGGGCTGGACGATGACACGGAGTCCGCCCCCGCCTTCGGCGGCGACGGAGGCACGAGGCTGCCGAGGGTACTGCCGGAGGCGCCGGTGCGTGACCTGCGCGCCCACGACGGGCGGTACGGCCCGCCCCGGCTGCGCGGCGCGGAGCTGATCGGGGAGGTGGAGCGGTCCGGGCTTACGGGGCGGGGCGGTGCCGCCTACCCCGCGGGACGGAAGCTGCGCTCGGTGCGGGAGCGGGCGGGCCTGCGCGGGGCGGTGGTGATCGCGAACGGCATGGAGTCCGAGCCGGCCAGCGCGAAGGACGCCGCGCTGCTCGCCCGGGTACCTCACCTGGTGCTCGACGGGATCGCCCTGGCCGCCGAGGCGACCGCCGCGCGGGCGGCGTACCTGTGCGTCCGGCGGCCGGCGCAGGCGGACGCGCTCGCCGCCGCCGTCGCCGAGCGTGCCGGGTATGACCCGGTGCCCGTCGAGCTGGCCCTGGTCCCCGAGCGGTACGTGGCCAGTGCGGAGTCTTCCCTGGTCAGATACCTCAACGGCGGCCCCGCCTTGCCGGGGTTCACCCCGCCGCGGCCATTTGAGCGGGGCGTGCGCGGCCGTCCGACCCTGGTGAGCAACGTGGAGACCCTGGCCAACCTGGCGCTGATCAGCCGCTGCGGCGCGAGCTGGTTCCGTTGCGTCGGAACCGCGTCCGCGCCGGGGTCGGCGCTGGTCACGGTCTGCGGCGCGGCGCGGCGGCCCGGCGTGTACGAGATCGCCCTCGGCACTCCGGTGCGGGACGTGATCGCGCTGGCCGGCGGCACCGGCGAGCTCGGCGGCGTGCAGGCGGTGCTGGCCGGCGGGTTCTTCGGCAGCTGGCTGCCGGGCGATGCGGCGCTCGACACGCCCGCCGCCCCCGATGCCCTCCGGGCCGCCGGGGCGTCGTTCGGCGCCGGCATCTTCCTCATCCTGCCCGCCGGGGGCTGCGGGCTCGCGGAGACGGCCCGGGTGGTGCGCTACCTGGCCGGGCAGAGCGCCGGGCAGTGCGGCCCGTGCCTGCACGGGCTGCCCGCGATCGCGGACGCTCTGGAGCGGGTGGCGTTCGGCGGCCGGGGCGGCGGGCGCGGCGCCCACGGCCAGGCGCTGCGCTGGCTGCGCGAGCTGTTCGGGCTCGTCGAGGGCCGCGGCGCCTGCCACCTGCCCGACGGCGTGGCCCGGCTGGCCGCGAGCGCGCTGCGGGTCTTCGCCGACGACGTCCGCCGGCATGAGCGCGGCCCTTGCCCCGCGGCCCGCGGCCGCCCGGCGTTCCCGGTGCCGTCCGGGGCACGGCGGCCGTCCGCGGCGGGAGACCGGGAGGCCCGTCGGTGAGCAGGCGGCTGCGGGTGAATCCCATCCTTTGCGCGGCCCACGGCGTCTGCGCCGAGCTGCTGCCCGAGCTGATCGCCCTCGACCCGTGGGGCTACCCGGTCCTGCGGGAAGGGCCGGTCCCGCCCGACCTCGTCCCGCTGGCCCGCCGCGCGGTCGCCGCCTGCCCCGCCCTCGCCCTGCTGCTGGAATCGGCGGATTGACCTGCGCAAAGAAACATGCCCGTAACGAGCGCGCCCGATCACATTTGAAGTATGGAGCATTCCCCCGCGGGAAACGGGACTACCCGGATCGGGCCGCCGCACGGCTACCTCCCGATCGAAGAGCACGGCATCGTGGGCGACCTGCGCACGGTCGCCCTCATCGGCACCGACGGCACGGTCGACTGGTACTGCCCGGCGCGCTTCGACGCCCCGAGCCTGTTCGGTGCCCTGCTGGATAAGAACAAGGGCGGCTACTTCTCCATCACGGCCCGTACCAGCTACGCCAAGCCGAAGCAGCTCTACCTCCCCGACACCAACATCCTGCTCACCAGGTTCCAGGGCAAGGACGCGGTCGGCGAGGTCATCGACTTCATGGTCCCGGAGACGAGGTCCACCGGCAAGGCGCGCGATCTCCTGGTCAGGCAGGCCCGCGCGGTCAGGGGCACGGTCACGTTCGAGCTCGCCTGCCACCCGGCGTTCGACTACGGCCAGGCTGAGCCACGAGCTCCAGATCATCCAGGGCGTCGGCGCGGTCTTCGCCTCCCCGCTCGGCCGCGCCGTCCTGCGGACCGATGTCAGCCTCAAGGCCGAGGACGACGGCGTCGCCGCTACCTTTACCCTGCAAGAGGGCGAGTCCGCCGACTTCCACCTGGAGTGGAACGGCGACGTCCGCCCGATCACCGCCGGCGAGACCGACGAGCTGTTCACCAGGACCCAGGACTTCTGGCAGGGCTGGCTCGCCCAGTCCAGGTACCGGGGCCGCTGGCGCGAGACGGTGCAACGGTCAGCCCTCGCGCTCAAGCTCCTCGTCTACCACCCGACGGGCGCCCTGGTCGCCGCCCCGACCACGTCGCTGCCTGAGGAGCCTGGCGGCACGCAGAACTGGGACTACCGCTACGCCTGGCTGCGGGACGCCTCGTTCACCGTCTACAGCCTCATGCGACTCGGCTTCCTCGAAGAGGCGGCCAGCTTCATGGACTGGCTGCAGAAGCGCTGCGAGACGGCCACGGCGGAACGCGACGTCATGATCATGTACACCGTCGACGGCAGCGATCACCTCCCCGAGATGACGCTCGACCACCTGGAGGGCTACCACGGCGCAAAGCCGGTCAGGATCGGCAACGGCGCGGTCGGCCAGCGGCAGCTTGACGTCTACGGCGAGATCATGGACTCGGTGTACCTCTACAACAAGGAGGTCCCGATCTCCTACGACTTGTGGACCGGCCTGTCCAAGCGCCTCGACTGGCTGAGCAAGCACTGGACGGAACCCGACGAGGGCATCTGGGAGATCCGCGGCCCGCGGCAGCGCTTCACCTACTCCGCGCTGATGACCTGGGTCGCCTACGAGCGCGCGGGCCGCCTGGCCCGGGACCGCGGCCTGCCCGCCCCGGTCGAGCGGTGGCGGAAGCTGGCCGCCCAGGCCCACCGCTTCGTCCAGGAGCAGTGCTGGGACCCTGACCTGGAGACCTACGTCATGTACCCGGGCAGCCAGCTCCTCGACGCGCAGCGTCCTTGTCATGCCCCTGGTCAAGTTCGCCGGCCCCACGGACCCGAGATTCCTGGCGACCCTGGACCGGATCAGCGGCGAGCTGGTCTCCGACAGCCTGGTCAACCGCTACGCCCTGACCGGCGTAGACGGCATCGCCGACGGTGAGGGCACGTTCAGCCTCTGCTCCTTCTGGTACGTGGAAGCCCTCACGCAGAGCCGGGCCGCGCCAGGGAGGCCAGGATGATCTTCGAGAAGATGCTCACCTACGCCAACCACGTGGGCCTCTACGCCGAGCAGGTGGGCCACTCGGGCGAGGCCCTGGGCAACTTCCCCCAGGCCTTCACCCACCTGGCCCTCATCAGCGCCGCGATAAACCTGGACCAGGCCCTCGACCGTCGTTAACCCCGCAGCCGC
>CAVRUM010000012.1:0-160970 GCA_963724375.1 uncultured Acidobacteriaceae bacterium | reverse complement strand
CGCTAGTCTCGTCGCCGCCGGCGCATCAATTGCCATCCTCAAGCTGATTCAACCACATGACCGACAATCACTCGTTCTGGTTAGTATCCTCTCGCTCACGTTGGTATTTCAGGCATTCGATACAATCGATGTCTTCTTCCAATCGCATGTGCGGTCCAAGATCACGGTGTGGGCGAAGAACGGAGCCTTCCTCGTTTTCGCCGCGATCCGAGTGTGGTTGATCCACGCCAGGGCGCCCTTATGGGAGTTCGCCGCGGCAATGATGGGCGAAATCGGGCTTGGAGCTGTGGGGCTCGTGATCGGATACCGAATGGTCGGCGGCGAGATGCTTTCTTGGAGAGTAAGCAAGAAAAGAGCTCTCAACTTGCTCGAACAGAGCTGGCCGGTCATTTTTTCCGCAATGGCGATCATGATCTATATGCGCTTGGACACGGTTATGCTGAAGATGATGCAGGGGGACTTCGCAGTCGGCCTCTATGCGGCGGCCACCAGAGTATCGGAGGTGTGGTATTTCATTCCCATGGCTATCGTGTCCTCTGTATCGCCAGCCATCCTGCGGGCGAAGGACAATCCTGAAGTCTTCTACGGAAGGCTTCGCAGGCTCTTTTCGTTGCTGACTCTATCGGCTTGCCTAATCGGCTCTATCGTCGCGCTTTCTTCGCACGCCATCATCCGGATACTCTACGCGAATAGCTATCGAGACGCTGCACCGGTTCTGGCGATTCATATTTGGGCATCGGTATTTGTCTTCCTCGGCGTTGCGCAGTCTCCCTGGAACTTAGCGAAGAATCTGCTGAAATTGTCTCTGTGTTGGACCGTCGCAGGCGCAATCCTTAACATCGTAATGAATCTGTATTTGATTCCGCGATATTCTGCTATCGGTGCGGCCATCGCGACGGTGGTCTCGTACGCGGTTGCCGGAGTTTTCGCTAATGCGCTCAACCGGCAGACGAGGCCGATCTTTTACATGCAAATCAGGTCTTTTATTCCGCCGCGATTCTGGACCTAGCCTCAAACAAACCGCAGATCGATCTAACGGCATGCGCCTCACGGTCGCGGCAGACACTATCATGTAGAAATGTTGCGCAGAAGATCGTCGATCAAAACCACGAGATGATACTGCCTGACCAGATCGCCGTGTGGAACGGCAACGGCGCAATCATCGCCAATGTCACATGCACGCCCTCGATGTGATTGTGCCGAACATGTGGGGGATGGGTTAGGAGGCCTGTTTTCCGGATGATTCACGAGCGATTGCGCCCACAACGGCAAAGTGCAGGTCGATACTGCATTCGATTCTTTCTTCCTCTTCGTGAAAACTCATTCCGCATAAGCCCACTCGAATTTCAATAGGGTTTTTGGGGATCCGGATGTCGAACTTGACCTCGTCTGCCGAATGCGAGCCTTCGTCAGAATTGTCAACTGGAGAGCATTCTCCGTAGAATTGCCAGCTTTGGGGCGGCTATTGGGTCCCTCTTCAAGCGCCCGAAGCTAGCCTGGAGTAGGACAATACAGACAGAGAGGCAGAAGCCCAACACAGTGGCTCCGAGCACGATGAGGGCGCGCTTTGGGAAAGATCGTCTCTCGGGAACAATGGCAGGATCGACAACCTGAATGAGTGCACCCTGCTTTGCTTCATCAAGCTTGGCTACCTCAAATTGGCGTGCAAGGATGTCGAAGATCGTCTCGTTGTATTTCACATCCCTTAGCTTACGGACGTATTCGAGACCAGCCTCGGGAACACGCCCCTTGGGCACGATAACTTCGCCGGAGGGCCCGCCCTCAGAGCCGGCAAGTTTCGCGAGTTGCGCGCGCATGCTCTCCAATTCCCGCTGTGCTTGCACCACATCGCTGTTCTCACCGGTTGCGTAGGTTTGCATTCCCTGGATCTGCACTTCTCGTGCAGCGATTTGTGCGCGGAGAGTCGATGCCGCTTCGATCAGGGCACGTGCCTGGCTATCGAGTTGGATCACGCCTGTACTTAATTCCGTCTTCTTCAGGGCCTCTTCGGCGTCAGCCAGATTATTCTTTGCCTGCTCAAGCTGCTGCTCGAAGAAGAGTCTTCTCTGAGAAGCTTCCGAGATGGCGAGATGCTGGGACAGGCTGCGAAACTGGTCAACATAGCCATTGGCGAGATCTGCGGCGCGTCTTGGATTTGGATCCTCAACAGAAATGTGTATCAGACCATCCTTCCCATTGCCGTCCACAGTCACATTGCTCTCAAATGCCTTTCTCGCATCTGAGAGATAGCGCTTTTTATACTCCTGCATAAGGCCGAAGTGCTGCACCATGGCGTCTTCCACGGTACGGCTCTTGAACAGGGCAACGAACATGTCGTTGGGATTCTTGATTCCAAGACCGGCTCCTGCCAGTGCCGCCATACCTGTCATGCCGCCAACTTGCGAGGCAAGCATGCTGCCCATTGTCGAGTTTTGCTGCGGCGGTAGAAGGGTTACGGTTGCAGTGTAGCGCTGCTGCAGAATGAGCGAGAGAATAGCAGCGAGAATGGCAAAGGCCGCTGTGATCAGCAAGATGAAGCGCCGTCGCTGAGCAAGGACAATCAGCAAATCGAGCGCAGAAACTTCTTCATCAATCTTTTCAGAGCGTTCGGTGACGCTCGAAGTGCGAGGAGAATCGGCCCTCTCATCTAATTCGGCAATTGGGGTTTCGATCGTCATCTGTTCCCGCGGGAATGCGCGCTTGACGCTCCTTGGATGCATTCTACTAGGAACTTGTGGAAATAGACCTCCGGATGGTTCGTTCGCAACTGCTTCTTTCCCCTGAAAGAGGCGCAATGGAAAGAAGGAACCGCCAAGGTGGAGAAATGGCTCATCGAGAGCGACCTGGTCAAGGAATTTGAAGACGTTCCTCTCGAGAAACCAGCTCCGGTTCGGACGAACGAAGCGGTGGAACGAGGAATCTCCGAGTCAATTGTGGGGAGGGGTTGACGTGAAATTGCGAGGACAAAACACCGAATCGGCGGAAGAAAGTTTTCCGCGACTTGCTACCAACTGCTACAGACCAATCGGTCCGCAAATTTGCAACTTATTGATTTGGTGGACCTGGTCGGGATCGAACCGACGACCTCTTCCATGCCATGGAAGCGCGCTCCCAGCTGCGCCACAGGCCCACATTAGGAGGGGTGTACTTACTTTCTTATTGTCAGTTACCGTCTGACTTTCGTCAAATGAATGGAGCCGGTCAACCCCGCCCGGCAACTAGCCCACGTCTTCAGGCATCGACGTAACGATATGTCCGTATTCCCACGCACCCGTTTCGCCGCAGGCTGCCTCTCAATTCTGCTCGCCTGTGCGCTCGCGGCAAAGGCTCAACCAGCATCCACCTCAACGCCGGCACCTGTATCAGAAGCTGCTGCCGCCCCGCGTGCGAGCGTCTCCAGCATTGTCCAGCCCGCTCTTACCAATGTGCAGCAATCCGTCGCCAGCCTGAACATCGGCCGCTGGAAGGCCCCCAGCGAAGTAAAAGGCGCCGCCCAGCAGAACACCGCATCAATTCAGCGCGACCTGTCCGACACGCTGCCCACGCTCCTCACACAGGCAGACGCGGCGCCTGGAGGCGTCTCCCCCAGCTTCTCCGTCTATCGCAACATCGATGCGCTCTACGACGTGCTCTTGCGCGTCTACGAGACCGCATCGCTAGCCGCGCCCCAGAGCGAGGTCGACTCGCTCGGCTCGGCTCTTGGAAAGCTTGAAGCCGCACGCCGGCAACTCGGAGACGTCGTCCTGAATGACTCCAAGCAACATGAGGCGCAGATCGTTCAGCTTCAGTCTGCGCTGAAAGCAGCTACCGAAGTTCATACCCCCCCTCCTCCTCGCGCAAAAACGGCGGTAATCGACGACGGCCCCGCGCCGGCTCCAAAGAAAAAGAAACGGTCGGCAGCCAAGCCGTCCACAAGTTCCAGCCAGACCCCTCCTAATCAAACTCCCTGAAATAGAGAACCTTTCCAGGAAACAAACTACCGTCGACCGGTGTCAAAGAAGGTAGAGTGAGCGAGACACTCGGCCGCCGGCGGCAGATCTGCCCGCGCACTCGCAGGTTGCGTCTTTTGCCTGTTACTGTAAGAGGAGTTCATCGATGGGTGTGGGAACTGCCTTGGGTAATCTGGTAAGCGCAATTGGAATTCGTCAGGAAGAAGCCGACCTGATCACGAAGCTGAAGGCCGGGTCAGAGGAGGCCTTTGCGTGGCTGGTCGCGACCTATCACCAGCCTGTTTACAGCCTCATCGCGCGTACCCTGCCGGCCCAGGCCGATGCCGCCGACATTACCCAGGAAGTCTTCGTCAAAGTCTATCGCGGCATCTCAGGCTTTCATGGAGACGCCAGCCTCCGCACCTGGATCTACCGCATCGCTATCCACGAGGCATCCAACCAGCGGCGCTGGTGGTCGCGCCACTGCCGCCAGGAAGTGACCATCGAGGCAGAAACAGGTGAATCCAGCGAGGGTCAGCCGCTCTGTATCCGGGACACGCTGATCGACGAGCAAGATTCGCCCTTTGAAATGGCAGCGCAATCCGAGATCCGGGCCCAGGTCGAGGCCGAATTACGTCAGGTGCCCGACCCTTTTCGCACCGTTGTGATCCTCCGCGACATCGAAGGGTTGGCATACGAAGAAATCGCCGAGATTCTGGGAGTCAACCTGGGCACCGTTAAATCCCGCCTGATGCGTGGCCGGGCCGCCTTGAAGGCGCGCCTCGCCCCGTTTGTTGAGGCATCCCGAAAGAGACCTACTCCTGCTCTTCAACCACTGCAAGCCGCCGAGGAGGCGCGATAATGCATTGCAAATCCATCACCTCGCAGTTTTCCGACTACCTTGACGGAGTGATGTCTGGCAAAGCGATGCAGCAGGTGGCGGCTCATCTCGACAAGTGTTCGTCATGCGCAGAAGAATTTGTCCTTTGGCGTCGGATGCAGCAGACTCTCGGAACTCTCGGCCCGCTCAAGCCGCCTCCGGATCTCGGACTCAGGCTTCGCGTAGCCCTTTCGCAGGAGCGCAACCGCACGCCGCGTCAAAGTCTGGCCAAGTGGCAAGTGCAGTGGCAGAACACCTGGGCGCCGTTTCTCCTGCGCGCCTCCGCCGGATTCGCCAGCGCTGTTTTACTGCTCGGTTCAGTGGCCCTCCTCATCGGCGCGTTCGCGTCTCCCGAACCCGTTGAGGCCCGCGACGAGCCGTCGGACGCGGCTACCAGCCCACGCTTTCTGTATTCGATGATCGAATCCAATGCTCCTCAGTCGACGCTGGCCGAGGCGCAGCTTTCCAATTCCTCGGCTGAGCCAGAGGGCACGCATTCCCAGGGCCGCGTAATCGATGCCGGCGGCAGCGTCGTTGTCGAGGCGTACGTCAACGAGCATGGTCGCGTCTACGACTACAGGATCATCTCCGGCCCCGACGACGCAGTCTCCCGGGCGCAGGTGGAGAACCTTCTCCTGTTCAGCGTCTTCGAGCCGGCACACATCTTCGGCGAACCTGTCCGTGGCGTGGCACTCGTGACCTTCTCCGGCGTCTCGGTCCAGGGCTGAACGCGCTCAGTCCGGCTGATACCGCTTACGATACCAGCGGCATCCCAGAAGAAACACCGCACCCGCCGCATACGCGAGCGCAAAATCCGGAGCAGCCCACCAGCCGGGCCGGCTCTCAACGCCATTCGCCGAGAGGCGATAGGCGTGGATCACTCCGAACGCCGCTAGCGCAGCTCCCGCGCCCACCCAGGCCGCGGCCTGAGCGAAGCGCTTCTGCACGATGAGCGCCAGCGCAGCCGACCAGATCATCGACGTCAACAGAGAGCCTTGTCCTAAGGCGATCAGCCCGCCTAAGGCGAGATCGTCTCCCATCCGGCTCGCGACGGCCATCAGGCTCGATCCAGCCTTGCGCGCAACCGTATCCGCAATTCCCGTTGCCCATTGCGCCAGCGCCGGAACCAGCCCCATCGCTACCGCGAGCGCTTGGTTGGCCGGCACCTCGGTGAACGCCTGCCCCACCGTCACCAGCCCGAACCATACGATCACCGGTCCGGCCACCTCGAGCGGCACAAATCGCAGCACAATGGGCAGGATTCCCGTACTGCACAGCACCAGAGTGACCACCCCATTCAAGGCCGAATACCCTGCTCGTGCTCCATTGGCCTTGTGTGCAGCGTGGCCAAGATAGAGCGTCGTCGGAAACGGGCTGCCCAGGCACGCTGCGGTTAACGTGCACACGCCGTTCGTCAGCAGCGAGGGCATGGTGGCATAGTCATCGCCCGCAACCTTTACGCTCTCCAGAATCAGCAGCGACCCCAGCGTATCGAGCGCGGCGAGCGGCAGAATGACCGCAAGATAGCTCCACCACTCGCGCTGACCGAGGAGTGCCAGCACGTTCACCGCGTGCGGAAGATAAAACCCGGGTGTCGGCATCGCCGGAAGCGGAACAGTATAGATGCGCAGCCACCGCAGCACCGCAACTAGAACCGCCCCAAGCCCCACCGCTACCAGCCCAGCAGGCACCCTGAACGGCAGCCGCAGCCGAGATCCGTAAAGGGTAAACAGCACCAGCATCGGGAACAGTGCGATCGCCGCCTGCTGGAATACGCCGAACACGAATCCAAGGCACAGAAACGCGAGTGCCAGACCGGCCATGGGAGATAGCAGTGCTGCCAGCGGTGTGTTGCGCCGCAGCCAGTCGGTGCAGAAGGCCAGTGCAGTCTGCACTACACCGCTGAGGAAGCTTGCGAAGATCCCCGCCTGCCAGGCGAGGTTCGCATTATGGGTCCGCGTATAGATCGGGCCCATGATGAAGAAGACATAGGCAAAGATCGTCGGAGTATTCACGCCAAATGGAATCGCCGTGACATCCGTCCGCCCCGTCCGTCTGGCAAGCTGCCTTGCCTGCCACGCATAGAACAGGTTTCCCGCAAAGATCGATATCGCTACGCCGGGCAGAATCCGGCTGACCACCATGCTCACCGGAAATCCGCAGATCGGAGCCAGCCCGACGATTAGCAGCAGGTCCGGAAACCCGCTGAAGAACAGACCGAAGAAGCCGTCGACATCTCCCGCGGTGAACCACCGCAGCCCCGGCTTGGGCTCAGTCGAAATGGTCACGGTCATCAGGCGGTTCCGTAGGTGAAGCCGATCTCGCGCAGCCATTTTCGATAGGCAATCGCCATACGATCCGACCGCAAATGCAGCTCCGCCTGCAGGTCCAGCGGCAGCAGCTCCGGACGCTGCGACTCCACCACAACCTTGTCCTGCGCCGTCACTTCATCCTGAAAACGGACCAGTTCCTCGTCCGGGATATGCCGCGCATAATTCAGCGCGATAATCAGCCGCGATTCGCACACCTCGGCATCCACCGGAGCCACCTGCGCAAGAATCGCAAACCGCTGCTCGCCGTGAACCTTCACCAATCCAGCTGTCAGCGGCCCGCTCGCCCAGTAGTGATACGTGACGGGAGCAGCCTTTCCCGTCCCATCGGGATTCGGCTGCCAGATACGAATCTCCTTCGCCTCCGGCCCGTGCGGGCCCATCTCGACCTCGTAGTCCTCGATCTCGCCGTGCTCGGGATCGCCCAGCAGCCCCGCATGCACGAACCCGAGATGCGCGACATCGAAAAGGTTCTCGATCAGCCGTGGTCCCAGCGCCCGAAACGAATACGGGCCCGCCAGCACGATCCGGATGTCCGGGTCCTCCCCGTAGGCAAAGTCCGGGACATCGGACAGTGGCTCACCCAGGCATACCCATATCATCCCGTACCGCTCACGCGCCTGGTACGTCTGTGCCCGAGCCTTCAACGGCGGCTTCTGATTCGGATGTGCCGGGATGCGCACGCATTGCCCGTTCGCGTCATACTCCCAGGCGTGGTATGGGCAGATCAGGCAGTCGCCGCGCACCTGCCCCAGCGACAGCCTCGCTCCGCGATGAACGCACAGATCCCGCCAGCAATGGATTCCTTCAGACGAACGCCACAGTACGATATCGCGGCCCAGCACCCGCCGCGGAACAGCATGGCCCAGCTCGACCTCGCGCGACCAGGCAACCGCGAACCACTCGCCTAGCAGCCGCGGGTCATTCATCCCGCCATCGGAATTCTTCTCAAGAGACACCAGCGTCCCTGCAGCCATGGCCTCACCGTGCCTCCTTGCTTGTGTCGATGATGAAGCATTCTACGACAGGTCGGAACCAGACTCAGTGCGGCAGGCTCACCGCGTAGAGATACCACGCCGCATGCGGCAGCCATTGCTCGGTCCACCGCCAGTCGTCATCGGCCCCGGTAGCGGCGTAGCCCTGGTTCCATGCGATCCCGTCCTCATCATTAATCGCGGCCGTAATGCCGTTCACAATCCCGCCCGGCGCGCTCGTGTATTTATACGACTCGAAGAACATATACGGAGCGAACCCGTGCCCGCTGCCCATCATCAGGCTGGCGTCAAAAGGATTCCGCCCCAGAATCCAGTGCAGCTGGTTCCACGCATAGTTTTCGAGCTGTGCCTGAAACTTCGGATCGTCCTTGAACAATGGAGCCGCCATCCGCGCCGCGGCAGCCAGTGAGGCCAGCCGCGCATCCTCGCCCTGCCACCACGGAGCTGCCTCCGTGTCATGTGGGAAGAAGTACGCCGTACGCACCGTACCGTCTCCCATCCGCACCAGTTGCCTCGCATAGCCGAAAGGATTGTTCACCTCACCCGTCACGCCCAGCTCAAACCGCAGAGATCGGCCGACCACATCGCGCACCCTGGTCTGCTGCTCGGGCGTGGCTATACCGGCATACTCGAGCAGGCTGACTACCGGCAGTCCCGCATCGGAAGGGTGGAAATATGGCCGGGTTCCGTCATCCGCACGCCAGAAGTCGCGATATTTCCCCGACGTCGTCAACCGCGCCATCAGATGATCCGCTCGCTGATCCGCCGCGGCCCGGTACTCCGCCTTCTGTGTCGCCCGATAAAGCTCCGTCGCCGCGAGCAGCGCGCAGTAGTCATCAAGGATGTTCTCCTTGCCGTCGTTCAGCAATTCCTTGTTATGCGCATCGAGAAACGCAAACGCGTCCTCGGCTGTCTTGCGATACTGCGCTCCCGTGAATTGGCCGTCCTCCGGCATGGTGCTGGCCAGCGCCAGGGCGGCGATCGCAACGCCTCCCCCTGCGCGGAAGCTGGCCTCATACGCATGTGGACCCTTCGCCGCCCCGATCTGCTCCGTCGAATCCGAAGCGCTCTTCTTGATCTGCGTTCGCCAGTTCGGATTCCCGATCTCCCGGTCCTTTGCCAGCTTCCCTTTGCCTGGCGCGGTGATCGATTCGAAGAACGAGCCGCCGGGCCGCTTCATTCTGACCAGAAAATCCGCGCCGAACAGCCCCTCGTCGAGCATCCTACGCCTGTACTCGCTGAAGTTGTCATCCTCCCTCGCCCCAAGCACCTGATAGCTCTTGAGCAGCGTCCACGCCACCAGCGGCACCTGCTGCGGATTGAAGTACGACGTCGGATTCTGATGCGAGAGATGAATGCCGTAGTCACCCGTCGCGTCATACCAGCCCCCGCGCAGGTCCACAAAGCCGCTCCCATCGGGCAGCGGCAGGTGCTCATCAGCCTTCTCAAAATCTCCGCTCGCCCGCTGGCCCTTGAAGTAATAAACAACGTTCGACAGCGTATCGCGCTCAAGAACATTCTGATTAATCTCGAATTGGCAAGAGCTGACCGACCCTTCGCTCGTCTCGACGGACAGGACGTAGTCTCCCGTCTTCGTCCATGCGGAGAAATCCGCTGTCCAGAACTTCCGCTCACCCCAGCGATCCACCTCTCCAGCCGATACCAGAGAGCCATTCGATACCGGTTTGCCCGTCGCGGCATCCAGCAGGGAGAACCCTTTCAGCGTGACCGCATCACCGCCTTCCACTTCTATCAAGGCCTGCTTCGGCGCGGACGCCTCGTAGCCCACCTGATCCACCAGCACACGCACCTGCGCAGACGCCAGCCCGCCCAGCAGCACGACAAAACAGAAAACAGTAAGTCTAGTCATTCGGAAAGTCATCGCAGCCCGATCATTTGCGAAAGAAGAATCATCGCATATAGCCTGATCTCGTTCGCGACACAACGGAGAAACCTTGAAGACCCGCAGCTTCCTACCGCCCATCGTCATTTTGCTTATCTTCGTTGGAACTGCCTTCTGCGCGCCAGCCAAACCCGTCATCTGCGCGTACGTCTTCACTCGCGAACAGCCGCTCACCCCCGGGCAGGTCGACGGGCACAAGCTCACCCGCATCAATTACGCCTTCGCCAACATTGAAAATGGCCGCATCGTCGAAGGCGCACCCGTCACCGCCGGAAACCTGGCCGTCCTCACCGCCCTCCGCCGTGACAACCCCAACCTGACCGTCCTGATCTCCGTCGGCGGATGGCTCTGGTCCGGCGGCTTCTCCGACATGGCTCTGACTCCCGCTAGCCGCGCCACCTTCATCGACAGTGTTGCTGCCTTCCTCACGAAATACGACCTCGATGGCCTCGACGTCGACTGGGAGTTTCCCGGCATGGAGGGCGCCACCAAAAACTTCCGGCCCGAGGACAAGCAGAACTACACCGCGCTCCTCAAAGAACTGCGTGCGCGCTTTGACGCAATGGAGAAGAAGACGCATCGGCACCTCTACCTCACAATCGCCACCGGAGCAGGCTCGGATTTCCTCGCTCACACTGAAATGGGCGAGGTCCAGAAGTATGTCGACACCGTGAACCTCATGGCCTACGACTACTACGAGCCAGGCGACCAGAAAATGACCGGCAACCACGCCCCGCTCTTTACCGATCCCGCCGACCCCAAAGGCGTCTCCGCCGACCGCTCCGTCCACGAATACGAGCAGGCCGGAGTCCCCGTCGAAAAAATCGTTCTCGGAGTGCCCTTTTACGGACACGTCTGGGGCCAGGTGCCTGCAACCATGAACGGTCTCTTCCAACCCGGCAAACCGGCTCCGAATGTGTTTGCCCATTACGGAGACATCACCGGCAGCATGATCGGTCAGGGCTATACGCGCTATTGGGACAAAGCAGCTTCCGTCCCTTATCTTTACAACCCCCAGAAGCAGATCTTCGTCTCCTACGAGGATCCTGAGTCGCTCGCGCTCAAATGCCGTTACGTGATCGACCACCATCTCGCGGGAGTGATGTTCTGGGATTACTTCAGCGATCCTACCGGCACCCTGCTCAACACCATCGACGCCGCGCTCCTCCACGCGCCAGTGGCACACGCCTGGGCCCAATCCGACAAGTCCCAGTCGGGCAGACTATGAGCGCCACTTCGACTGTCGCCGCTCAACCCGGAGTAGTCTCGACCGCGCCCCGCGTCGCATCTATCGACATCTTCCGCGGGCTCACCATGCTGGTGATGATCTTCGTCAACGATCTCGGCGAGGTGCACGGCCTGCCCTGGTGGACCTATCACGCCCACCGTGACCAGGACCTCATGACCTACGTCGACATGGTATTTCCCTTCTTCCTGTTCATCGTCGGCATGTCGATGCCTCTCGCTATCGCGCGCCGCCTGAAGCAGAATCCCTCGCAAGCCGCTCTGTGGCTGCACGTCGCATTGAGGTCCTGCGCGCTGATCGTTCTCGGACTCATCCTCGCTAACGCTGACAAGGCCGAACCGGCTCGCATGCACATCTCTGGTGACACATGGGAGCTACTCGGCTTGGCCGGCGGCATCCTCTTCTGGCTCGTGCCCCCTCGCGACACTCGCCGGCCAGGCGTCTATCGCGCCCTGCGCATCATCGGCCTGCTTCTTCTCGCCTTCGTCTTCATCATCTTCCGCCGTAACACGAGCGATGGCTCCGTAGGGTGGATCGACGGCTCGTATCCCGAGATCCTCGGCCTCATCGGCTACACCTATTTCGCCGTCGCCGTGCTCTATATCCCAACGCGCCGCTGGCAATGGGCTCCCTTCGTCTGGCTCGCCGCACTTACCGCTTTCTGCGCCGTCGCCAGCGCTCATCTCATCGCTCCGCCAGAGAATATCCCCCTCTACTTCTGGCCTTTCAGCAACGGCTCATGGGCCTCGATCACAATGGCCGGCGTCGCCACCTCCACCCTCCTGCTCCGGCCGAACACCCAACAGGCCAGCCGCTCCCGGATCCTCATCACTCTCGCCTATGCATTCACCATGCTCGTCGCCGCGTGGCTCTTCGCTCCGTTGGGTATATCCAAAATTCGCGCTACTCCTACCTGGTGTCTCGCCAGCTCCGGAGCAGCCGTCCTCGGCTTCCTGCTGCTCTACTGGATCTGCGACCTGAAAGCTAAAACTCGCTGGGCCGCCTTCGTTCGTCCCGCCGGCGAGAACACGCTCCTGACCTATCTCCTGCCGGACATCTATTACGCCCTCGCAGCTCTCCTCGGCTTCACTTACATCAATCGCCACTTCAACGCCGGCTTCCCCGGCGTGATCCGGTCATTCGTATTCACGGGCTTCATCCTCGCCATCGCATGGGCACTCACGCGCATGCGCGTTCGATTGCAACTCTAGCGGCTTGGGTTCGATCTACCCAGACGGGCATAACCAGCGAAGCCAGTCATTCAATCGACACATCCGGCGTGGTATCATCCGAGATTCCGCAAGCCTCGCCGGTCAGGCATTCTCAGAGATAGTGTGTCCCCGGGGCCGAAGCTCGGAATTCGACGCGACCCATCAGGATCGGGGTGGTGGGAGCGCCGGCACGGCAAGAAACGGTGACAGCATCTCTGAAAACGCCATAGAGGCTACAACGCCACGAAATGGTTCGACTCCGCAGACGACTACCCCTCCTGGTTGGCATGCTCCTCGCACCGGCTTTCGCCTGCGCGCAATCGGCTCCTCCCGCTTCGGACCACCCATGGGAGCTGTCCTCCGGAAGCCAGCAGTCACTGAAGCTGCCTTCGCGGCACGCTGAGTTCGTTCCCGACCCCAACCAGACCTACGCGCTTTCCGACCTCGTCAACATCGCCGAGCAAAACAACCCTGAAACGCGTGTCGCCTGGGAATACGCAAAGGCCCGCGCCGCCGACCTCGGCATCAGCAAGGCAACGCTGTATCCCACTCTCGCCGCGGCCGCCGTTGCTTCCAGCGCCCGTTACCAAATCTTCCTCAACACCACCTTCGTCCGGCAGACCACCTTCACCTTCGCTCCCGCGCTTGTGCTCGACTACGTCATCTTCGATTTCGGCCGCCGCGCGGACGAGATCACCATCAGCAAATACAACCTCATCGCCGCCAACCTCCAGTTCAATGACACGCACCGCGCCGTCATCTTCGGCGTCATGCAGGCCTACTACCGGCTGCTCAACGCCCGCGGACAGCAGGACGCCGCGGAAGCCAACCTGAAAAATGCGCAGACCGTTCGCGAGGCGGCCGAAGCCCGTCTGGATCTCGGCCTTGCCACTCTCCCGGATGTTCTTGAAGCCCGCAGCGCTGAAGCCCAGGCCGACTACGACCTCCAGGCCACGATAGGCGCCACCGATATAGCCTACGGCGACTTGATGACTTCCCTCGGACTCTCGCCTACCGTCAAACTCCAGGTCCAGAGCATCAAGGACCTGAAGATCCCCGACGAAATCGGTACTACGGTCGAGAAATCCATCGATCTCGCGCTCGCGCAGCGTCCCGATCTCATGCAGCGCGTAGCTGAGCTGCGAGCCGCATCGGCTGAGCTCAAAGCCGCGCACTCCAACTATCTCCCCACCCTCAGCGTCGGCGGCGATGCCGGGATCGGCCGCACCTACGGTCAGCAGTACCCCTTTTACGGTATCTATTCGCCTACACAGGAGTTCTGGGACGCAAAGCTCAGCCTTAACTGGACCATCTTCGACGGCTGGGCGCGCGAGCAACGCGTCAAGCGGGCCAGGGCCGACCAGAAGCAGGCCGAAGCCGACATCGACGCCATCCGCGACCAGGTGGAGAACCAGGTCTGGGCGGCCTACTCTACCGCGCAAACTGCGCTTCGCCAGCAGAAAGCCGCGGCGGCGCTGCTAGCCTCAGCCACGGAGTCCTACAACGCCGCCCTCGAGTCCTACAAATACGGCGTTCGCAGCCAGATCGATGTCGTCTCCGCTCAGCGAACGCTTGCGCAGGCGCGCACCGCCGACGTGAATGCGCGCACCCAGCTTCTAACCGGAATCGCAGCGCTCGCATTTCAGACAGGCGACCTGCTTTATGGAAGAGTGCCCTGACATGAACCGCAAACACGACACATACCGCGCTCTCCGCTGTTCCGCACTTATCGCTTCAACCGCAACGACGCTTGCGACCTTCGGATGTTCTCGCGCTCCCACATTCAACATCCTGGGATCCTTCTTCCCAGCCTGGATCCTCTGCGGCGTAATCGGCATCGTCGTCGCGGCAATCGTTCGTGTGTTCTTCGTCCGCTGGAATTTCGAAAAAGAACTCACACCGCGGCTGCTGGTCTATCCCTGCCTGGCTGCATTTATCACCTTCACCTGCTGGCTGCTGTTCTTCAGCTGAACCGGAGAGACTACGATGCCTGAAAACGAACCTGATCTCCGGCGTAAACGTCTAGGCCGGATCGTCAGCTATTCGATCATCGCCGCGGCCGCCATCACCGGACTTATCTGTGTGCGCGAGACCACCCTCTACCCCCGCACCGATGACGCCGAGGTCTTCGCGAACTTTATCGGCATTGCTCCCCAGGTAGAAGGCCCCATCACGCAGCTCGCTGTCCAGGACAACGCCTTCGTCCCGGAAGGCAAACTGCTGTTTGAAATTGATCCGCGGCCCTATGAATACGCTCTTGAAAAGGCGCGCTCCGACCGGGACACCCTCGAAGGCCAGATCGTCGACCAGACCCGAACCATCGCCTCGCAGGTCAGCGCCGTGGGAGCAGCCAAAGCCAACACCTCCAGCGCTGCAGCCAATGTCGACCGCGCCGCAGCCGACGTCAATCAAGCCAAGGCCAACGTCGAAAACGCAAAAGCCGCGCTGGACAGCGCCCAGGCAGATCTCGCTTACCAGAGCAACAACTTCCATCGCATCGAGCCGTTGCTCGCCAAGCAATTCGTCACCGTCGACCAGATTGACCAGGCCCGTACCGCCGTTACCACCCGTCAACAGGCCGTTCAGCAGGCACGCTCGCAGCTTGCACTCGCCCAGGCGCAGGTCGCATCGGCCACTGCGGCATACGAGCAGGCAAAAGCCACCATGCTTCAGAGCCACGCGCAATTGGATCAGTCGCAGCACGCCGTGCTTACCCTCGATCCACTCACCGCGCAGCGCGAAGGCCGTATCTCCGCAATAAGTACAGCTGAGTACAACTTCAACAATACCCGCATCTATTGCCCGTTCGATGCCCGCGTCACCAATCTGACCATTTCCCGGGGCCAGTATGCCCACGTCGGTCAGCAGGTCTTCACGCTGATCGACACGCGCATCTGGTGGGCCGTGGCAAACTTCCGCGAGACCCAGTTGCACCACATCCATCCCGGCATGCACGCCGATGTCTACGTGCTCTCGCGCCCAAATATCAAGTACGACGGGGTGGTGGATAGCATCGGCTACGGCGTCCAGCCCGACAACACCTTGGTGGGCAACTTCGCGCCCGGCCTGCCCGATGTTCAGCGCTCTCTCAACTGGGTCCATCTCGCCACCCGCTATCCCGTGCGCGTTCGCATCAACGCTCCTCACACCGAGCCGTTCCGGCTAAGCGAGTCCGCCGTAGTAGTCATTCGCGGAGACCACTAGAACCACTAAGACTTGGTATGGCCACCCGTACCCAACCCGCGTTCGCCGCCCCGCTCGAAGCTATCGACGAAGCCGGCAAATGGTTCTGGGGCTTTCTCAAGACCGAGCTCGCCCCTTACCCCGGCCGCGCCTGGGTCGTCGGCCGCATCACGATCGCCGCCACAATCGTGATGATCATTGTCATGACTTTCCGCATCCCCAGCGGATTTCTCGCAGCCATCTTCACCTTCTTCATCACCCGGGAAAACCCTACCGCCACGCTGCGCTCCGGCGTGCGGGTCATCATCGCGTTCGTCGCCGGAACCCTCTACACCTTGGCCGGAGTCGCGACTCTGATCGACGATCCCCTGACCCACTTCCTTTGGGTGGTCGTTGGGTTTTTCATCGCCTTTTATCTGATCCAGATCCTCCCCGATTACGGCACTGCCGTCGCCTTCGGCTTCATGCTCGCCGGCGCAGTTCCGCTCTGGGATCAAAATCTCGTAAACATCAACGATCGCGTCGAAAATACGCTCTGGATAGGGTTCACCACGCCCCTGGGTATTGCTGTAGCTACCTTCGTCGAATATGTCTTTCGGCGGGTGCACCCGGCCCTCGATCTGACGGAAGGCATCGAGCAACGCCTCGAGGCGGTCGAAGGTGTCCTCCGCCACATTGCTGGAAATCTACCCCTTGACGGCGCCGTCGAAAAGAATATCAACCTCTACGCGAACGCCGGCACCTCTCGCCTGCGGCGTCTTCTCACTCGCTCGCAATACAGCGCTCACTTCGTCGCACAGATGAATGCCGCTGTCGCCTTACTCGGCCGTCTGGTCGATTCCGCCGCCAGCTTGCGCGTCTTCCTCGTCAATCAGCCTGCGCCCCCGAGTGATTCCGACCACGAACGCTGCCTGCGCCTGGCGGACCGGATCGCCGAGCTGCGGGCTGACCTGATGGCCCGAAAGCTGCCCCGCCCCATCGATCCTTCCTTAATGGGCAAGCCATCCGACCTGCCGTTACTTCCTATGATGGAGCGAACCGCAGCCCTCATTCCCCAGGCGTTCACCGGCGTCGACTCCATCGACGAGTTCGTCCCCGCTCCGATGGATGAAGAAACGCCGCAGCGGCTGTTCGTCTCCGACGCATTCTCCAATCCCGCCTACCTCAAGTTCGCGATTCGTGGCATGCTGTCGGCAGTAGCCTGCTACGTTGTCTACAACGCCGTCGACTGGCGGGGGCTCAGCACTTGTCTGCCCACCTGCATCATTACCGCGCTCTCCACCATCGGATCGTCGCGCCAGAAGCAATTCCTGCGTCTTGGCGGCGCAATCATCGGAGGGATGATCTTTGGTTTCGGCGCGCAGATCTTTATCCTCCCATACCTCGACTCGATTGCCGGTTTCACGGTTCTGTTCGTCGCAGTCACAGCAATCTCTGCTTGGATAGGTACCTCATCTCCTCGTCTCTCCTATCTCGGCGTGCAGGCGGCGCTGGCTTTCTACCTGATCAACCTGCAGGAATTCACCATCCAGACATCGCTCGGAATCGCCCGCGATCGCGTCTTCGGCGTTCTTCTTGGCCTCATGTGCATGTGGCTCATCTTTGACCGTCTGTGGGTAAAAAACGCTCTCGACGAAATGCAGGACCTCTTCGCGAAAAATCTCAACATGCTCGCCGAATTTTCCGAACAGCTGCTGCTCGAAGACCGCAACCAGGCCGTCAAGCGGATACGCCAGTTACGTGATCAGATCAATGCCGGGTTTTCGGCTGTGATCGCACAGGCTGACGCGGTCCTCTTCGAATTCGGCCCTTCACGGCGCCGAAAACTCCAGGCCCGCGAGGACATACGCCGCTGGCAGCCCAATCTACGCACGCTGTTCCTGGTCCAGCTCACGCTTATGCAATATCGCGTGCAGCGGCCCCTGAAAGAGCTCCCGCCCGAAATCTCCGAAGCACAGGCCGCCTTCGAGACCGACGTAGCACGCGTTCTGCGGACCATGGCCGACGAAGTCAGTGGCAGGCTTGTCTTACCCGCTCCCGATCTCTCCGCCTCGGCCGAAAACCTTCGTCTTACAATTCACAACTGGTATGAGGACCACGGCCTGCCTCTTTCGACGCAGGCCCCTGACGTGATACGCCTCTGCGACACCATTGCCTCAATTCTGGCGCCACTTCACGAAGACATTCACGCCACGCTCACCGCCGAGCGGGAACCGGCAGAACAGCAACGGCCCAACCAGCTACGCGGCCTCGGCGAAGCACCGTCCTAAGTCCGCAACTTTCCGGCGGCTTCCGGATGCCCGATCAGGTCTTCAATCCGCACCGGCAAAGTGCGGACCCGGACCCCCGTGGCGTGGTACACCGCTGAGGTAATCGCCGCGGCGATGCCCGCCAGCCCAATCTCACCCACCCCGCGCGCTCCGAATTCGTTGACCACCTTGTCCGGATAATCAAGGAACGTCACATCGATCGACGGAGCATCCGCATTCGTCGCAACCATGTAATCGGCGAGGTTGTTGTTGATCGGAGCCCCGCTGCGCGGCTCGTACTTTGTCTCCTCAAGCAGCGCCATGCCCACGCCCATCACCACTGCGCCCTCAATCTGGTTTTGTGCCGGCCGCGGATTCAGAATCCGCCCCGAGTCAATTACCGTAACCACGCGGCTCACGCGCAGACGCGCGATCTCTGGTTGCCACGTGATCTCCGCAAACTGCGCGCCGAACGAATGAACCGAGTACTTCTCCTTCGCCTGCGGACCTCCGAAGTACTCGTCAGCCTTGCCGCTGCCCGACGCAGCATTCACATTGGACTTCTTCAGAATCTCGTGCCACTCTACGCCCGACTCAGGCGCCTTGTCCTTCAGATGCACGCGTTGTTTAGTAAAGGCAAGATCCGTTGGCTTTTTACCGGGAAACACAGCCTCATCCCCATCCGTCGCCATCATAAAAATCGACTGGATCGCACTCTGCGCGGCCTGCGAAACCGCCGGGATCACTGAAGACGTTACCAGCGACCCACCCGAGATCGGACCTTCCGGCAAAGACGAGTCGCCCAGCACCACCTCAATCTTGTCCAGCGCAATCCCCGTCTTCTCGCTCAACACCTGCGCCAGAATCGTGTACGTCCCCGTGCCGATATCCTGCGTCCCGCACGAAACTCGAGCCGTCCCATCGCTCTTCAGATCAACCGTCGCAGACGCGTCAAACCGTCCCGCGATCCACGCGCACGCCGCCGTGCCCCACCCCAGCGTTAGCCCGTCTTTCTTCATCGAGCCGATCTCCGCCGTTCGCTGTGACCATCCGAACTTCTCCGCTCCGACTTTGAAGCACTCTGTCAGATGCCGCGACGAAAACGGCAGCCCATTGCTCTCGTCCTTCGCCGGCTCGTTCTTGAGTCGCAGCTCGATCGGATCCATCTTCAGCTTGATTGCCAGCTCATCCATCGCAGACTCAATTGCAAACAGCCCCGGCACCGCGCCTGGCCCGCGCATGGCGGTCGGCGTTCCCACGTTCAGATGCACCAGTCCTGACGTCACCTTCAGGTTCGGAGTGCTGTAGAGATACGTCGTCGCCTCACCGCACGTCTCCTCGTAGTCGTCAAGAATCGATGTGTGATTCAGGTAGTCCTGCTGCAGCGAAACCAGCTTGCCGTCAGCCGTCGCACCCAGCCGCACTCGCTGCTGCGTGCGCGGACGATGCCCGACGTTCTGGAACATCATCGCCCGGCTGACCACCAGCTTCACTGGCCGGTTCAGATTGCGCGCAGCGGCCGCTGCCATCACCGAGTGCGGCCAGACAAACAGCTTGCCCCCGAATCCCGAACCCAGAAACCGCGAAATCACCCGCACATTCTCGGGAGCTACCCCAAGCATTTGCGCCAGCACAATGCGCTGGTTCACGACCCCCTGCGTGCTCTCATACAAAGTGAAAGCCTGCCCATCCCACACCGCCACAATCGAGTGCAGCTCAATCGGGTTGTGCGTCTCCGTCGGAGTTGAATAGGTTTCATCTACCTTGACCGGAGCCGAAGCAAACGCTTCCTCCGATTTCCCTCGCGAACTTTCGACCTTTGGCTCTTCGTCAGTCTCGAGATGTGTAGCGATCTCCGGCTCCTCCCGGCTGTATGTCACCTTCACGGCGTATGCCGCGGCCTGCGCCTGCTCGAAGTTGTCGGCCAGCGCGACCGCGACATACTGGCCGTAATATCGGATCACATTGTCTTCAAACGGCGGACGGCGCTCATCGAGATATCCAGAGAGCCCGACGGGGGGAGCCGAACGGTATATCGGCCCAACATTTCCGTGGTGATAGACAGCCTTAACGCCCGGCATCTTTTCCGCAGCCGAGGTATCGAGCACCGTAATCTTCCCCTTGGCGATCGTGCTACACACCGGGACCGCGTATACCATCCCCGGGAAATGATGATCCGACGCATACTTCGCGCTTCCGCTCACTTTAAGCGGTCCATCGATACGCGGTAGTGATCCGCCGATAGTATTGGGAACCAGAATTCTTATCGCCATGCCGTCTCTCCCGGGCCTACGCCGTCGTGGTTGCCATCGTGAGCGCGTGCGCCAGGCAGCGCTTCGCAAGCTCCACTTTGAATCCGTTCTGGCTTTGCGGCTTCGCATCGCGCAGCGCCGCCTCGGCAGCTTCGCGAAACACAACCAGATCCGCCTTCTTTCCTTCCAGTGCCTTCTCGGCCTCGAGCGAACGCCAGGGCTTCGTGCCCACGCCGCCAAGCGCAACCCGCGCTCGCCTGAACTTCCCGTCCGCGACCTCCACCACGACCGCTGCCGATGACAGCGCGAATTCATAGGACGCCCGATCGCGCAGCTTCAGATACACCGACTTGGCTCCGGGCCGCGGAGCGGGCAGCGTCACATACGTGATCAGGTCCCCCGGCTCCAACACGTTCTCCCTTTGCGGCGTTGATCCCGGCAGCAGAAAGAAGTCGTGAATTGCAACATCACGCTCACCCTTCGCGCCCTGAATGTGTACCGTCGCCTCCAGCGCCGTGAGCGCCACGTTCATGTCCGACGGATTGGTCGCGATGCACTGCGAACTCGTCCCCAGAATCGCCAGCGTGCGGTTCTCGCCCACGATCGCCGAACACCCCGACCCAGGCTCGCGCTTGTTGCACGCAAACGCCGTATTGCGGAAATAAACGCACCGCGTCCGCTGCAAAAGATTCCCGCCCGTCGTGGCCATGTTGCGAAGCTGCGCCGAAGCTCCCGACAGCAGCGCCTGCGACAGCACCGCATAATCGCTCTGCACCGTGGGATCATGCGCAAGGTCCGCGTTGCGTACCAGCGCCCCGATCTTCAACCCGCCATCGGGCAGCTTTTCCACCTTATCCAGCGGCAGCCGGTTGATGTCCACCACTGTCACCGGCTGCTCCACGTTCAGCTTCATCAGGTCGAGAAGGGTCGTTCCGCCCGCGACAAACCGCACCTGCGCACCCTGCTGCGCCGTTGGTGACTGTCCCGCCAGTTGGACCGCCTGCGATGCGCTCTCTGCCCGTGCGTATTTGAATGTCTCCATGGAATCTCCTCAGGCCTTCTGCCGCACATCCTGAATCGCGGCCACGATATTTGGATACGCGCCACACCGGCAGATATTTCCGCTCATCAGTTCCTTCACATCGGCATCCGCTGGCCCGCACGGCTCCTTGAGCAGCGCAACCGCCGACATGATCTGCCCCGATGTACAGTAGCCGCACTGATACCCGTCATGCGCGACAAACGCTGCCTGCATCGGATGCAGGCTCCCCGGCTGCCCGAGCCCTTCGATCGTCGTAATCTCGTCGCCCTCATGCATCACCGCAAGGCTCAGGCACGAATTCACTCGCCGCCCGTTGACATGCACCGTGCAGGCCCCGCACTGTCCGTGGTCGCAGCCCTTCTTCGTGCCCGTTAGCTGCATGTGCTCGCGCAGGCAGTCCAGCAGAGTCGTTCGCGTATCCAGCTGCAACGTCACCGCTTTTCCGTTCACACGAAGGCTGACAGAAATTGCGCCCGCCACCGCTGGCTCCGCCATCTCCTGCGTCTCAACTGCGGTCGGAGCTTGCGCCCCGGCCAGCGGCCGCGTGGTGGCAACTACCCCCGCCGCGCCGAGTTGCGACAGGAATGATCTGCGGCTCACCCGCCCCAGCAGCGAGTCCTTCGCATCCAAACCGCTTCCCTTTTGGTCATCCATCGACGATGTCCTTCTCGTTGATCTCATCCGCGGCCTCAACCGCATCCGAAGATTGCAATTTTGTTCGCTACCTATCTTACCCATAAGGATTCGAGCCTCGAAAACCCCTCCCTCCTCGTGGAATGCCGCTTTACGTCACAAGCGCTAGTCCCAGCACGAACACAAGCCCCGCGACCGAAATAATCGTCTCGCAGATCGACCACGTCTTCATCGTCTGCGGAACGCTCATGTTGAAATACTCCTTCACCAGCCAGAATCCGCCATCGTTCACGTGCGAAAAGATGAGCGATCCCGCGCCCGTTGCCAGAGCCAGCAGCTCCGGCCGTGCTCCCGGAGTATGCAACGCCACCGGCGCCATGATCCCCGCCGCCGTGCTCATTGCGACTGTGGACGAGCCCGTGCTCAGCCGGATCAGCGCCGCCACCATCCATGCCATCACGATCAGCGAGACATGCGTGTGCAGGGCGAGATTCACAATCGCCTGCGACACACCGCTGTCCTGGAGAATCCTCCCGAACCCGCCTCCCGCCCCCACCAGGAGCGTGATCGTTGCCGTTGGAGCGAGGCTCTCGTTGCTGAATCGAAGAATTGTCTCCCGCGAAAAACCCCGCATCTGCCCCAGCGTAATAAAGGCCACGACCGCGCCAATCAGCAGTGCGATGTCGGGATTCCCCAGCAGCCGCAGCCCGTTGTTGAGTCCGCTGCCCGGCGCCGAAACAAAATTCGCCACGCTTCCGATCAGCATCATCGCCACCGGCAGCAGAATCGTCCCTACCGTCGTCCAGAATCCCGGCAGACTGGCCTCTTCGCCATGTTCGACAAACTGCGCCGCCATGGGATTCTCCGGGGCAAGCTCAATACGCGGCGCGATGAACTTCGCATAGAGCGGCCCCGCAAGAGCCGCCGTCGGAATCGCCGATCAGCAGCGCATAGAAAATCGTCCTGCCGATATCCGC
This sequence comes from uncultured Acidobacteriaceae bacterium, assembly GCA_963724375.1. GTDB lineage: Bacteria > Acidobacteriota > Terriglobia > Terriglobales > Acidobacteriaceae > Silvibacterium. Next base: position 138,140 of record CAVRUM010000012.1, on the reverse strand, counting down.
ATTGAAGGCCGTCACCGCCAACATCGCCGCCGGATGCGGCGGCATCAGCCCGTGCACCACCGATAGCCCGGCCACCATCGGCAGTCCTACAAAGATCAGCGACTTGTTGGTCCGCCGCGCCACCGAATACGCAATCGGAATCAGCAGCACGAAACCGACCTCAAAGAAAACCGGCAGACCGATCAGAAAGCCGATCACCGCCATCGCCCAGTGCACCCGCTTCTCGCCAAAAAGCCGGATCAGCGTATATGCGATCCGGTTCGCCCCACCCGATTCGGCCATCATCTTACCCAGCATCGTGCCCAGCGCAACCACGATCGCGATATGGCCGAGCGTATTGCCCAGTCCCGTCTCGAACGACTTCACGATTGCTGCGGCCGGCATGCCCGCAACGACCGCCAGGGCCAGCGACGTGACCAGCAGCACGATGAAAGGATTCAGCTTGACGACCGCGATCAGCACAATCAGCGTGATGACCGCGCAAAGCGCCGCAACCAGCAGGAACACACCGTGAGCGTCAATCATAAGGAGAAAGGTTTCCTGAAACACTTCTCAGCGTTCACGCCGCCGGAGCTTTGTAGGCTACGCAATCGATCTCAACCCGGCAGTCCACCACCATGCTCGATACCACGCACGCTCTCGCCGGAGGGTGCTCGCCGAAATAATGCCGAAATACCCCGTTGAACGACTGGAAATCGCGCGGATCATCGAGCCACACGCCGCACCGCACTACATCCTCCGGCCCGTAACCAGCCTCCCCGAGAATGGCCAGCAGATTTTTGATCGCCTGGTGCGATTGCGCGACAATGTTCCCCTCGACCACCTCGCCATTCACCATCGGCACCTGCCCCGAAACATAGAGCCACCCATCTGCCTCCACCGCGCGTGCAAAAGGCAGATGCTGACCGCCCGTACCCTTGCCGCCCTCCGTGCCGTACCGCTTGATGCTCATCCGTGCTCCTCAGCCTCGACTGCATGTGTAACAGTATTTGATCGTTTTATAAACCGCCCGCTCCTGCGACCGGTCGCTGCACCATCCGCATACGACAACACGCCATTCACCCACACCCTTGCAATGCCCTCCGCAGGCCGCGCCGGATCGTCATAGGTCGCGATATCGCGCACAGTCTCCGGATCGAACAGCACCATATCGGCCAAATAGCCCTCGCGAATGAGCCCGCGATCCTGCAGCCCAAACCGCACCGCCGGCATCCCCGTCATCTTGTGCACAGCTCCGGCAAGCGAATAACAGCCCCTCATCGCGGGTGTATTTTCCCAGCACACGCGGAAACGTCCCCCACAGCCGCGGATGCGGCCGCGGATCATTCGGCAGCCCATCCGACCCGATCATCGTCGCCGGATGCCGCAGAATCCGCCGCATGTCGTCTTCCAAAATGCTGTGATAGATCGCTCCCGCCGGCTGCAGTCGCTGCGCCGCGTCCATCTGGGTGACTCCCCACTCCTTGGCGATCTCCCCCAGCCTGCGGCCCGCCATCTCCGGATGCGGCTCAGACCACGTAATCGCAATCTCCACTCGCTCATCCACCTGCCGCAGATCGAGCGTGCTCGACCCCGCCGCATACGGATAGCAGTCACAGCTCACCGCCTGCGAACTCCGGGCCCGGTCAAGCTCCCCTAGCACCTCGCCGCTCCTCCCCCAGTTATCCATGCCCGCGCATTTCAAGTGCGAGATCACCACGGGAACCGCACTCTCGCGCCCGATCCGAAAGGCCTCGCTCATCGCATCGAGAATCGCCGCCGTCTCGCTGCGCAGGTGCGTCGTGTACAGCGCACCCGCCCGCGCCAGCGGCTCAGCCAGAGCCAAAACCTCCTCGGTCGTCGCCGCGTTCGCTGAAAGATATGCCAGACCCGTACTCAACCCGAGCGCACCGCAATCCAACGCCTCGAGCAACTGCTCACGCATGCCGTCGATCTCGCATCGCCGTCGCCGCCCGGTCCAACCGGTCCATGTGGTTATTGCGTAATGCCGTGTGCCCAACGAGTGCTGCAACGTTTACCGAAGGCCGCGCCGCATCGACCGCTACCACATACGCTGCAAATGTCGGGTACTTGAACACCCCCGCATCGCCCAGCAGATTCATGGGGTCCGGCGGCTCGCCCTTCAATCGCACCGGCGCCGCGCTGATGCCGCAGTTGCCCACTATCACCGTCGTTACCCCCTGCGACAGCTTGGGCAGCATCTCCGGCGTGCGGATCACATTCGTGTCGTCATGCGTGTGTACATCGATGAAGCCTGGCGCAAGCACCAGCCCGCTCGCATCGACGACTTCGCCGGCACTGCAATCCAGGACCGTGCCCACTGCAACGATGCGATCGCCGGCCACCGCCACATCGGCAAACCGGGCCTCGCCGCCACTGCCATCGATGATCCGCGCCCGGCGAATGAGAAGGTCGCACCCAGACATACAGACTCAAAGATATACGCAATCCCGCAAGGCGATATCCTTAGCCTTCGGAGACCACCTTGCAGAACCCCGACACACCCGCTCCCGCAATTTCTCCCTTGAACAAAGGCATCGGCCTCCTCGACCACGGCGCCTCTCCCCAAGAAATCGCCGCCCTTGGCTGGAATCTCCTTCACGAAGACCTGAGCCTGCCTGTCGCCGTCCTCTACCAGGACAAACTTCAGCACAACCTCCACTGGATGCGGCAATTCGTCGAAGCCTACGCTATGAAGCTCGCACCGCACGGCAAGACCACCATGGCGCCGCGCCTCTTTCAGATGCAGCTTGAATCCGGCGCCTGGGGCATCACCCTCGCCACCGCGCACCAGACCCGCGTGGCGTACCACCATGGCGTCCGCCGCGTTCTGATGATGAACCAACTCGTCGGCAGGCAGAATATGGCCATCATCGCCGCACTGCTCGACGACCCATCGTTCGATTTCTACTGTCTCGTTGATTCCGCCGCTCAGATCGAACAGCTCGCTGGCTTTTTCCGCGCCGCCAGCAAGCGCCTTCAGGTTCTAATCGAACTCGGCCCAGTGGGCGGCCGCACCGGCGTCCGCAACACCGACCAGCTCGACTCCGTTCTGGCTGTCTTGGATCGGTCCCGCGATGCTCTCTTATTGACCGGAGTCGAAGTCTTCGAGGGCGTACTCGACGACGAAGCGCAGATTCGCAAGCTTCTCGAACGCGCTGTCTCCGTCACACGCACCCTGCTCGATCAAGGCCGCTTCGACCGCCATCCCGCCATCCTTACCGGAGCAGGCTCAGCCTGGTACGACGTCGTCGCCGAAGTCTTTTCCGCCGCAGCCTTGGGAGAAAGCGTCGAAGTCGTGCTCCGCCCCGGCTGTTATCTCACCCACGATGCCGGCTCTTATCGCCGCGCGCAGGAGCGCATCTTCGCCCACAATCCCATCGCGCAGCGCATGCACTCGGGACTCGAGCCCGCCCTCCAGGTCTGGGCTTATGTTCAATCCATCCCTGAAGAGGAAAAAGCCATCGTCACCCTCGGCAAGCGCGATGCGGCCTTCGACTCCGGCCTGCCTCAGCCGGCCTTGCATTACCGTCCCAGCGCCGCTGCTCCAATTCCCGCACCCGCACACTGGGCCGTCACCCGCATGATGGACCAGCACGCCTTTCTTCAGATCAACGCTGGAGACGACATCCGCACCGGCGACATGATCGGATTCGACATCTCCCATCCCTGCCTGACCTTCGACAAGTGGCGCGCAATCCCCATCCTCGACAGCGATTACCGCGTCGTCGACATGGTCGAGACTTTCTTCTGATGGGCTTCTAAGGCGCGGATGACGGCAGCATCTTGATGGTATGCAGCCATGTCAGCATCGTGTCTGGCCACGTCGTCACCGGAAGCTCCGTCTGCCGCAATCCGTACCCATGACCGCCCTCTGCATAGATGTGCAGCTCCGCTGGCACGTGCGCATTTTTGAGCTCCAGAAAATACACCGTCGAATTCTCCACATGCACTGGATCGTCCTCGGCCTGCACAATGAAGCTCGGCGGTGTCTGCGGGGTAACGTGAATCTCAGGGTTCGGAGCGAAGTTCTGCTCCGCGAGCGCAAGATATCCCGGATAAATGATCACCGCAAAGTCAGGACGGCAGCTCAACTTGTCCACCGCATCGACCGGATCATACAGCCGCTTCTCGAAATGCGTGCTCAGCGCCGCGGCCAGATGTGCCCCCGCCGAAAAACCCAGCACTCCGATTCGGTTCGGATCGATGTGCCACTCCGAGGCATGCGCGCGCACCATCCCGAGAGCCCGCTGCGCATCCTGCAAGGCCGCCGCTGACTTCGGATACGGCCCCGAGTCTGGCACACGGTATTTCACCAGAACGCAGGTAATGCCCCTTTTGTTCAGCCAGTCGCAGACTTCAGTACCTTCAAGATCGATCGCCAGAATCTTGTACGCGCCTCCGGGAAACACCACTACCGCCGTTCCGGTGTCCCCTGTCTTTGGCGAATAAATAGTAAGCGTCGGCGTCGAGACATTTCCGATGCGGATTACCGGCTCCCCCGCGACCGCCCGATCCGTTGCGGTCGTGGTATCGGCCTCGGGCTTCGGATTGGGCTGCGCTCCCGGCGCAGCGCCTGGCCAGAGAGGCAGAGTCACATGATCGGCGGAGGGGGGCCAGCCGGTCTCCTGCGCAAGCAAAGAGCAGGACCGGCCACAGAAGCACGACAGACACAAAGCAGAAGCGACGAACAACCAGAATATGCGCATGTTTTATCCGTCAGGCTGGTTCAGCCCCTATCACCCTAATCGATCCCGACTAATAAATCAGCTTCAACGAAAACTGAATCTGTCGCGAGTTCCCCGCCGTTTTGCTGATGAGCCCAAAGCCCGAGCCCTTGATCGTATTTGCCGGCAGCCCCATGTTCACAATGTTGAACAGGTTGAAAAACTCCGCGCGGAATTGCATATCGAACAGCTCGATCCCACTCTTGCGTTGCCCGAACGGCGTGTCCTTGATGAACGAAAAATCGTAGTCATAGTAAGCCGGCCCACGGAACGAGTTCCGCGCAAGCGAGCCGAAATATCCGCTGTTCGGCCCCGTGCCTCCCGGCAGGTTGATCGGGATCGAAAAGAACGAGTCATTATCTGCCCCACGGCCAAAATAATCCTCGCGCCTCTTCCGCGCCGTCGAAAGGTCCGGGGTGCCGATCTGGTCCGGCCGATCGACGCCGTTCGAACCCGCGCCCGTCTGCTGCACGCCCGAGTACACCGTGAACGGAGATCCACCCGTGATGGTCGAAATCACCAGCATCTCCCAGCCCGCGGTGATCTTCTTGTTTACGTTCTGCAGAAAATCGATGCTGTCCATCGGCAGGTTCTGGGCCGCGCTGATGGTGAAGGCGTTCGTCACGTCAAAGTTCGACGGTCCCTTCTCTGCATGGGTGTTGTACGGATTCTGCGGAAATGGCAGGGCCTGCGCTCCTGTGCTTCCCGTTCCTCCAATCACCAGGCTCGTATCGTCCAGCGACTTGCTCCACGTGTAGCTTGCCTGAATCCCCGGACCGCCATGCGGCACTGTTCCCGTAAGTGATGTCTGCAGCGCGTTATAGCTTGAGTGCGCCGTGCCCGTGATCACATTCTCCACGCCGAACCCGCCGATCACGTTCCCCGAGCTATCGAACTGCGTATGAGGTGCAAACTCCGGGCTCGCCCCGGGATATGCATTCGGAAAGCTCGTCCGTGGCAGATGAGCTGCGGCCGTGCCCACATAGCCGATATCTGCCGTCAGCTTGCCGAACTCGCGTTCCAGGCCCATGGTCCACGTATAGAGCCACGCGTTGCCAAACGACGGGGCGATCGCGCTCAGGTTCAGCGGGCTGATCACCCCGCTCGGCGTCAGCGCCGCCACGTCCTTCTGATACCGGTCCACGTCCATCACCGTGTTCGCCGGGACGTCTTTGGTATCGTGGGCCGGGAAAATTTCCACCCCCGCAGGCGTGTAAACATTCGGCAGCTGCGACGGCGTGATCTGAAACCCGTACTGAATCGGCGCACCCTTCGCTGCCGTCAGCCGTGGATACACCACGAACGGCGTTGAGCCGGTCAGAAAGTTGTCCTGCCAGATGTTCGGCGGAATCACCGTTAGCGCGCCGCCCGCATGCGCTCGCAGTTTGTCCGTCACCTTCCAGGTCAGCTGCACGCGTGGCATGAATCCGTCGAGATTCGTCTTGTATCCCGGCTGTGGGTTGATCGCAAACTCCTGATCGGGCCCATAATTTAGAAAGCCTGAAGTCCGCTTCGCCCGCTCAGTGATCGGCGTGTAGATCTCCCACCGCAACCCGTAGTCGAGTACCCAACGATTTGAAATCTTCCACGTGTCCTGTGCATACACGGCGCCCATGTTGCGATTGACCGCTGCCGGTCCGATATGCGGTCCATTCGAAAAATACGGTGGAGCAATCGCGCGCGTGTAAATGAACGGGCTCCCGGAGAGGAAGCTTGACAGCGTATCCGGCAGCGGGTCACCCGCGCTGATATTGTGCATGCCGCTCTGCGAAGGAATATCGCTGAGCGCGTATGCCGTCCCCCCGCCGAAATCGTATTCGCCGTTCGGGCTGATCCCGAAATAAGTCGTGTCGCGATTCAGCCGAACTTCGCCCCCGGCCGCGATCGTGTGGCTGCCCTTGTTAATGGCAAAGCCCTGCTGCAGCTGAAACAGATTTCCGAACGCGCTCATGACTGATCCGCCGGCCGTGTTGAAGCCCTCAAACAGCGCATCGTTGAACTTCACGGCGGGATCCGTGTAGTCCTCGGTAGGAAACGAAGGCGTGCTCCTGGTGACGCTGAACTCGGTCTGCATCGAGAAGTTCGGAGACACCGTCCGCGTAAAAGTCAAGGCCAGATTGCGCTGATGATCGACGTACGTCACGCCGAACAGGCGATCGATCGCCGTCTGGTCTGGATTGGTCGTCGGCCCCGTAATGTTGTTGAGGTTGAACCGCCCGAAGAGTTGGTTCTTGTTTGAAAGCTTGTGGTCGAGGCGTATCGAAAACTGGTCTGCATCCGTATCCACCTTCGACGACGCCGCATAGGTGTGCACGCCAAACGATCCCGTAGGCAGGTTCGGCAGCGGATACCGGGCGAGAATCGACGCGATGCTCGGGTCGACCGGCACGATCAGCACATCGCCCGGATACGCCGTAGCGTCGTAGCCCATGCGCTCGAGCTGCGTCGGCACCGGAAACACCTGCGTCGTTCCCAGCACCTGCCGGAACCCTTGGTACTGGCCGAAATAGAACGTTTTCCCGCGCCCGTCATAAAGGTGGGGAAGCACCACCGGTCCGCCATTCGTGAACCCGAATTCGTTGCGCTGAAACGGAGGAATGCGCCCCGGAGTCTCCGGTGTCGCGTGATCGAAGTAGTTCCGTGCGTCCAGTGCTGAATTGCGCAGAAATTCGAAGAATGATCCGTGGAACCCGCTGCTTCCCGATCGCGTGAGAATATCCGTAAAGCCCGCCGCTCCCTGCCCAATCTGGGCTGGCATCCAGCCCGAATTCGACTGAATCTCCTGCACCGCATCTACGTTGAAGTTCGAGAACGTCGAGCCCCCCATCTCCGGATCGCTGATGTCCGCGCCATCCATCGCAAACACCGCTTCCACGCCGCGCTGCCCGTTGATGGCGAACTGCGCCGTGAAGTTCGTCGCGCCATTCGCGTCCGTCATCGTGCCCGCTGCCATCAGCAGCAGTGCGCTGAAGTCCCGCTTGTTGAGCGGAAGCTCGTTGACCTTCTGACTCGTCAGCTTTTCGCCGCCCGCCTGCTCCTGCGGACCCGCGCTCAGCGTCAGCCCCTGCTCGGTGATTGTCAGCGATATCGACTGCGGTCCCGCGCTCACTGTCACAGGATGAGCGAACTGAATCGCGCGCCCGCCCGAGTTCACCATGAGCTGATATTCCCCCGCCGCCAGCTCATTGAATTGGAACTTCCCTTCGGAGTCGGAAGTCGCCGTCACCTCACCGCTCGCACCGCTTAAATGGACAACTGCGTCGGGAACCGGCGCCCCGGCAGCATTCTGCAGCGTTCCCTGCACCGTGGCAGCATTCTCCTGAGCCCGAACAGCCGTCGCGATCAAACACGGAATGCAGAGCAGAAGCAGGCAGAGCGCACGCGACATGCAGCGAATTGACGCAGGGCCCGATGTGATCCTTGGGGGAATACTGTCCTCTTCGTGGGTAATGAGTTGAGGTTCGGTCGTTCGATCAGTCAGCGCAAAAGGGGAAGTTATCACTCGATAAACAGTCTAGTCAAACGTTTTAGTTAAGGCCTGCCATGCACTGCCTACCGGTCGGCGTGAATCGCTTCCGAGTACAGCAAATGAAAATGATGCACTCCCTTCTCCTGTTTCACGCTGTAGCGCCCCGTGTCGTAGGACTGCGACTTCAGGTTCTGGTGCACCACCTCGCAGATATGCCCGTCTTCAAGCTGGATCTCGTCGCTGAAACGCATCGTCTCTTCTATCGCGGCGCCCTCGTCCGGCAGGAAGTACCACTCGAAGATCGCCACGCAGGTCTCCGGCCCCGTAGGCAGGACAATGTTCAGCGACACATTGTCCGGATAGCAGTTCAACATCCAGTTGGGAAAAATCCAGAAATACTCCGCGCTCAAATCGCCTGCCGCCTGCTTGTACCGGCGGTCGACCGTCGACTCATTCTCCGGCCCGCGAATCGGGCTGAACTGCAGCGAGTGGTTGGCAAACAACGTTGTGGTGTAGCTGCCGTAATCCAGCTCGCGGTTTAGCGAAGGGTGCACGCTCGGCAGGTGATACCCCTCAAGATAGTTGTCGATGTATACCTTCCAGTTGCACTGCATGTGGTATTCGCGGCGTCCGCGAAGCTGCATCTCGCCAAAGCGATATTTCGCCGCCTGCTCCGGCAAGTCACGCAGCGCCTCGATCAGCGGCGGAGCGGCCGGATCGAGATTCACAAACACCTGGCCCTCCCACTCACCCACCTGCACGGGCCGCAGCCGAAGCTCCTCGGCGCAAAAGTTCTCGGTGCCTTCCATCTCCGGAGCATTTACGAGCCGCCCGTCGAGTGAGTACGTCCAGCCGTGATACCCGCAGCGGAATACCTTACGCGATCCGCAGCCCTGCGCCGCCGGACCCGCGCGATGGCGGCACACGTTGTAGAAGCCCCGCAGCACTCCATCCGATCCGCGCGCCACCAGCAGCGGCTCGCCCAGCAGGTCCACGGTAATGTAATCACCGCTGTTACGAACTTGTTCCGAACGTCCCACGATCTGCCACGTGCGCCAGAAAATTTTGTGCTTCTCAACCTCCAGCAGCCCGGTGTCAACGTAGTAGCTCGACGGCAGCGTGCTGGCGCACTCAATTGCCGGATCGACCGCGAGATTCGATACAATCTGTAGGCTCTGCGCCATCGTTCACTCCGCTTCCCTGTCGCTTTCGCTGATTTACAGGATTATATCCAAGCAAACTCTGTGACAAACACTGGCCCGAAAGCACAAAACCCGCCGGTGAAGGCGGGCTTTGGGCTCAGTGCTCTGTTGTATTACTCGCCGTTCTGATTGCCGCTGTTGTTATCCGGATGAAGCACGCGATACGTTGCGTTGCCATGCGACCAGACAAGCAGCAACAGATCCTTGCCCGAGTTCGCATGTACATCGTTCACGAACTGCTGGGCGTCCGAAACCGGCTTCCGGTCGACTTCGACTATCACGTCTCCCGGGGCGAGGCCTGCATCGTCCGCCGGGCTTCCGGGCCGCACATTCTCGACTACGGCTCCGTTCACCTGCGACGGGATCTGCAGCTGCTGCCGCGCATCGTTGTTAAGGTTATCGACCGCGAGACCGAGCTTCCCGGTCTTGCCCGAGCTGCCGTTGTCCCCGTCGTTGCTCGCTACCTGGGAGCTGTTGTGGAACTCGCCCACCTTCACGTCCACCGTTTGTGGTTGGCCGTCGCGGATGATTCCAAGAGAGATCGACGCACCCGGCTCCATCTCGCTTACCGCCACCTGCAGCGCGCTGCCGTTGGGGATCTTCTTGCCGTTGAGTGAGTCGATCACGTCACCCGCCTTCAGACCTGCACGGCTCGCGGGAGAATCAGGAGTCACCTGCGAGATGATCGCGCCAGTCGCTTCCTGCAACTTGAAGAAGTTGTAGTTATCCGGCGTCACATCGTTCATGCTGATGCCCAGGTATCCGTGGTGCACCGTGCCCGTCTTGATCAACTGCTCGGCAACCGAGTGCGCAATCTGCGAGGGAATCGCAAAACCGGCGCCCGCAAACGAGCCGCTATTCGAGATGATGAACGTGTTGATGCCGATCAGCTCGCCGTGCGCATCCACCAGCGCGCCGCCCGAATTGCCCGGATTGATCGCCGCATCAGTCTGGATGAACCCGCCCGGCTTGCGCGCATTGTCAGAGTAAGGATTCGGCCGGTCCAGAGCGCTCACAATGCCCCGCGTGACCGAAAACTGGAAGTAGCCGAACGGACTGCCGAAAGCCAGAACCGTCTGGCCCGGGCGCAGCTTGCTCGAGTCTCCCCACGGAATGTTCGGCAGGCCATGGCCGTCAATCTTGATCACCGCCAGGTCCGTGAGTTTGTCGGTTCCGATCACCTTGGCGTTGTAGGTGCGACGGTCGTTCATCGTCACGCGGATCTGTGTTGCTCCGTCGACCACGTGGTTATTAGTCACGATGTAGCCGTCGGGCGAGATGATCACGCCGCTGCCGATCCCATGTTCAATCTGCGGCTGCTGCGGCTGCATCTGGCCAAATCCGCCAAAGGGTCCGCCCGGTCCGAAGAACTGCCGGAATTGCGGCGGAATCTGCTGCATCTGGCCACCCTGATCTTGTTCCTGATCGTCCGACGCGTTCTGCTCGCCGGTGCCTCGCGAGGTCACCGCAACATTTACCACCGCCGGCGTCACGCGTGCGGCCACCGTCTCCATTGCGTGATCGAGATCCGTCAGCGCCGAGACGCTGCTGTCTTCGATCGGAGTTCCGTAGCCGTCCGAAGCATGCACTCCGTTGTGATGAATGAAGAACGCGGCCCCCAGAACCAATGCAGCCGCGGTGCCGGCAATACCGGCGCTGCGCGCCGTCTTGCCAATTAATTTATTAGTTGAAGCAGGCATAGCAATTCCCCTCTCGTGCTTGTTTCAGTGGTTAGAGTTGAAAAACGAGCCAGCCGTCTCCGGTTGGCACAGCGGCAATAGCATGCTCTCCATCCACCGCAAGCATCATGCCCGGACGAACAGGCAGCGGGGGACGGATGGATTTACCCGCCGGCTCATCCGTCGTGGCCATGCTGACCGTGGTCAGCACAACCCAGCGTTGCATTCCGGCAGAAGCTTGTTTCACCCGCTCCACGGTCGGAGCGTGCTTCGGAGTAGCTGCGCGCGCAGGCGCTGCAATCGCTGCTCCCTTATGACTCGGCATATGCGCGTGCTGCGTCGCGGGCCCGGCGGGCAAGGTCGCCTTCAGCAGCGTTGCATGCGGGGCCCTCTCTGGATGGAAGACCACGGGACGGTACTCCGCAGCTGTTACATTCGGGACGATCGGTACAGCCCGCTCAGCAATCGCGCCAGCCGCGCTCCCCTCTGTGAACGCCACAAAGTGCGGGCATTTGGAGAGCCCCGCGGCGCCACCTAGCAGCGCGACTCCGACCGCGCTTCCGGCCAGCCATGCCTGCTTCCGGCTCATCCGCTCTCCGCTGCGCAGAATGCTCTGCACCCTTCGCCCCAGCTCTGACTTCCGCTCCCATGCTCCCAGCGACAGCGGCGCCACCCGGCGGTTCTTCGCGCGTTCTGCCAGGCTCACCAGGCAGGTCGCGTAGACTCCGGGAGCATGCGTATGCTCGAGCACGCCGTCATCGCAGGCCAACTCGCGCTCGAAACACAGGCGTCGATCAATCCACATGAGCGCAGGATTCAGCGGGAACAGCACCAGCCCGATCTTCTGGAAGAGATTGATCCAGTCGTCCGCCCGGCTGATGTGCCCGAACTCGTGCATCACAATCTGTTCCAGTTCGCCCGGTGTCAACTTCTCGAAAAGCCATTCAGGAATCAGTACCCGCGGCTTGAAAAATCCGATCACGCTCGGCCGGTCGATCTCCGTCGAAGTGCAGATTTGCACTTCGCGCGCGCCGAACCCGCCCTCCGACCTTGCCGAAGACCCAACCATCGGCAACGCCGTGGGAACGGGGGTTGACCTCTTCCAAAGCCCATGCAGCCGCCATGCGCTCACAGCAAGCTTTGCTCCGCGAGCAAGGGATACCATGGCCCAGGCAGCCGCGATCAAATAACTCCAGCGAACATCCAGGTGGAATGTCGCGCCGGCGGAAACCGCCGCATGAGATCCACTCATCTGTGCAAGCGGCAGCAGCAGGATCGCAACGAACACGGCGCTCCACACCGCAAAGCGGACCGCTGCCGTCAACTTCGGCATCAGGCGCAGGCACAACCAGACTGCAGCCGCCAGCACAACACCTTGCCACAGGCTCGCCACAAACGCTGACGCCGCAACCTGGGCGATGCCTTCGATCGACTGCAAAACATTCGGGGCGATCACTCCTGAACCTCCGCAGCCCGCTGTTCTGCGGCCGCAATCGCTTCCTTCAGCCGTTCCAATTCATCGGGAGTCACTTCCTCGTCGCGCAAAACTGACAGCAGCAGCCGCTCCCGCGAATCCCCGAAAAAGCGCTGCATAATATGGCGAATCTCCGTCCGACTCGCCTCCTGCTCCGCCACGCACGGGCTGTAAACGAATGCTCGGCCCTCCTGGCGATGTGTGACGTACCCCTTCTGTTCGAGGATGCGAATCGTCGTCAGCACAGAGTTGTACGCTAACGGCTCGCCATCGGGCATCGCGGCTACAAGATCGCCCACCGCCGATTCCCCGCGGCGCCACAGGATCTTCATGAGCCTGAGCTCAGCTTCCGTCAGCGTGATGGATTTCCTTGGAGGCATCTCACCCGTTTGTTCGCCGTCACTCTTTCGACGAACAACTAAAACATTAGTTAGCAGCAATCCTCAGAAAAATCAATGCGCCCTTCGTGGACGGCGTGTGTCAGCCTTCTTTTGGCCTGAGTGGGCTAATTCGCCCTTATACTTCTCTCCATGTCTCGACGCTCGCCTCTAACTGTCCTGCTTTCTGTCGTTCTGGCCGCAGTTTCTCTATCCGCGCAGACCCCGGCCCCCTCGGCGCCGCCGGCCCCCCACTCCATCACCCTCGATGACATCTTCAAATTCCAGGACGTCGGAGATCCCCAGGTCTCACCCGACGGCCAGTGGGTCGCTTACACTCTGAGCCGGACCGACACCGAGGCCGACAAGCGCATCATCGACATCTGGATGATCAGCTGGGACGGCACGCAGGACATCCGCCTCACCTACGGCGTCGACTCCTCCTCGAGTTCCCCCCGCTGGAGTCCCGACGGCAAATACATCACCTTTGAAACCGAGCGCCCCGGAAAGGGAAAGGGGTCGCAGGTTTGGGTACTTGACCGGCGCGGAGGTGAAGCCCGCCAGCTCACCGAAGTCAAAGGCCACCTCGGCGCTTACGCATGGTCTCCCGACAGCAAGAAGCTGCTCCTGACCATCAAGGCCGACGACGAATCAGAGAAAGCGACGACAAAAAAGGCGACAAGAAGGAAGAGAAACCCAAGCCCATCGTCATCGACCGCTACCACTTCAAGCAGGACATCCAGGGCTACCTCTCAGGTACCAACCGCAATCTCCTCTACCTCTACGACATCGACACCCAGAAGCTCGAAAAGCTCACCAATGACACCGCGCACGACGAAGCCAACGCTGTCTGGTCCCCTGACGGAACCAAGGTCGCCTACGTCAGCAATCACGACCCCGACTGGGACCGCACCATCAACACTGACGTCTTCGTCGTCGACGCCAAACCCAGCTCCGCTCCCAAACAGCTCACTACCTTCAAAGGCGAAGACGGCGGCCGCATCGCGTGGAGTCCCGATAGCCAGACCATCGCCTACACCCAGGGCAGCGATCCCAAATACGAGGAGTACAACCTCAACCAGCTGGCCATCGTCGGCGCCGACGGAACACCGCCTCGCATCCTCACCGCGAAACTCGACCGCGCCGTCTCCCAGCCGCGCTGGGCAGCCGACGGCAAATCCATCACCGTCCTCTGCGAAGACGACCGCTCCGAGTATCCGCTGTCCGTTGACGTCGCCACCGGCACGACAAAGCGCCTGATCGACGATCCCGGCGTCGCCTTCACCCATAACGATGCAGCCGGCCACAGTGTTCTCATCTGGACGACCGACTCCAGCCCGGCAAACATCTTCGCCTTCGAAGACGGCAAGCTCCGCAAGCTCACCAGCCACAACGATGCCCTGGTGGCACAGCTTAAGCTCGGCACAACCCACGACCTCACCGCCCACGCCAAGGACGGCACCGAGGTCCACGCCCTCATCACTCTTCCGCCCGACGCCGTCGCCGGACAAAAGTATCCCATGCTGTTACGAATTCACGGCGGCCCCAACGGCCAGGACGCCCATAGCTTCACCATCGAGCGCCAGCTCTTCGCCGCCCGCGGCTTCGCCGTCCTCAACGTCAACTACCGCGGCAGTTCAGGCCGTGGCCGCGACTATCAGCAGGCCATCTTCGCCGACTGGGGACATCACGAGGTTGAAGACCTGCTTGCCTCGGTCGACGAAGCCGTCGCGCAGGGCTACGCAGACCCCGACCGCCTCGGCGTTGGCGGATGGAGCTACGGTGGCATCCTCACCGACTACACCATCGCCAGCACCACGCGCTTCAAAGCCGCAACCAGCGGAGCTGGCGTCGGCAACCCCATCATGCTCTACGGAGTCGACCAGTACATCCACCAGTACGACAACGAACTCCAGCCGCCGTGGAAAGCCCAGGAGACCTACATCAAGCTCGCCTACCCGCTCTACCACGCCGACCGCATCAAAACGCCGACTCTCTTTATGGGCGGAGACAAGGACTTCAACGTTCCCCTCGTCGGCGGCGAGCAGATGTACGAAGCCCTCCGCAGCCTGAACATCCCGACCGAACTCATCGTTTACCCCGGCCAGTTCCACGGATTCACCCGCCCCAGCTTCATCCGCGACCGCTACCAGCGCTACTTCGACTGGTACGACAAATGGGTATTGGGCAAAACCCCTGCTCCGGCTCCTGCAACACCCGTTAAACAAACCGGCCAGTAATCTCCAACTTGACGGCTTCCCAGGTCTCGATTTCGAGATCTGCGAGCTTACCGTTCTTACCACACCGCCGGGTGCCCCACACAAGCCTTCCTTTGGCTTGTGTGGGATCATCACCCTGCCGGGTTGGCCGTAACAAGATCGCCCCACGTCGCGATTTCGGACGACTGAGAAACCGCTGCTCGCACCGTCCCAATGCCTCTCTTCACGCGTGTGACTCGAGTCAAATGTGAATGCTCAGTAACCATTGAATCGACGAATATTCACGATTAGCTGCCACTTTTGTCAGCTGACCGCGAGCGAGAATTCTTGCATGATTCCAACAGCTCAGAGATGGAAGAGAACACGTAAAAATTACTGAGCTACAGCGCCACGTATATAAAAAGCGCGCCCTTTCGCAGCCGCAGTCCGGTGACGCGCCCGAGACTTTATCCCTTGCTATCCAGATTCATGGCGAGGGTAGTCAACCAGATCCATCAGGATTTTCACCGGCTTGCCATCTGTCCGCCGGCGCTGGCTCTGCTGGCTATCGTTAAGCGCGGGCGCCAGCCTTACATCGGAGAAACTGCCATGGCAAAGACAGGTAACACCGTCCTCGGGCCGAAAAAATCTGCCGCGTCCACTGACGCGCGGGCTCCGCGCTCGCCCCAGAGCTACATCGACGAATCGCCCGCGTGGCTCGACGGCACGCCTGTGTCGATGACACCCATGACCACCATGCAGTGGCGCATCTGGTGGCTGGCAGCGGCGGGAAAATTCTTCGAGGGTCTCGTCGTCTTCATGACCGGCGTCGCCCTGCCCCTGGTCTCGCAGGAATTCGGCATCACCAAGGCCCAACACGGAATGGTGAGCGCTGCCAGTCTTGCGGGTATTTTGGTGGGGGCCATTGCACTCGGCAGCCTCTCCGATTACTTCGGGCGAAAGCGCATGTTCGTCTTCGAGATGTTTATGTTCGTAACCTTTCTCGTTCTGGTCGTCTTCAGTCCGAACTTTGTCTGGCTGGTCGCGTGCCTGTTCGGCTTGGGTCTCGCGCTTGGCTGCGACTATCCCACCGCCCATCTCATGATTTCCGAGAGCATTCCCAGCTCTGTCCGAGGACGCTCCGTGCTCGCCGCATTTGGATTTCAGGCTCTCGGTGCACTCACTGGAACCCTGCTCGGCTACATCGTGCTTAAAAACCTCCCGCAGATCGGCGCCTGGCGAGTGATGTATGCCGTTGCCATCATTCCGGCCGCGCTTGTTACGCTCTGGCGATTCAAAGTGACCGAGAGTGCCTCGTGGCTATTGCATCGCGGCCATCATGAGCACGCTGAAGAATCCGTCAAGCGACTTCTTGCACGCAAACCGCAATATCCGCGTAACGTACGCTTGCTAACGATGTCCGAACATCAGCGAACCAAGGGTAAGTATCTCGATCTCTTCAAAGGAAAAACTCTGCGGGCGACCATCTTCGCCTCCGTGCCGTGGTTCCTGCAGGATCTCGGCACTTACGGCATCGGCATCTTCACCCCGACAATTCTCGCCGCCACTCTCGGACATAAGACCACCCATATCCGCAACCTCGCCGATCTGATCAACAACGATCAGCTTGCAGCCAAAGGCTCGGCGATGATCGACCTGCTGCTTATCGTCGGCATCATCGCGGCAGTCATGCTTGCCGATCGCGTCGGACGAATCCGCCTCCAGGTCATCGGCTTCATCGGTTGCGCCATAGGCCTGTTCATCGCTTCAATGTCCGCAGGAGCGAGCGGCGCCACACAGACAGCTTTGATCTTCGCCGGTTTCATGCTCTTCAACTTCATGACCAACATGGGTCCCAACGCCCAGACCTATTTGCTCGCAGGTGAAGTTTTCCCAACCAGAATCCGCGCACAGGGAGCTGGCTTTGCCGCTGCCTTCGCCAAAATTGGTGCGGTAACCACCGCGTATCTCTTCCCCGTACTTCTTGCCGATATCGGCACGCGGACCCTGTTGTACATCCTCGTCTTCACCTCGCTCCTGGGCGCACTCGTCACATGGGCCTTCCGCATCGAGACAACCGGGGTCGACCTGGATACATTGGGTTGACTTAACCTCATCCTCACTCACTCATACTCCTGATCGGCTCGAATCCCCAGCGACGAAATCTTCCCATCGGGATCCCGGCCGAAGTAGATCAGCGCGGCCTCCGTGCCTTTACTCAGGCGGAAGATCGACGTCGACAACCCCGCCTGGTCCGACACCGGAGTCCGTTTCACCAGCGTGAGTGTCCCGCCCGGCCAGAGCTTTGCCAGTTTCTCCTGTGTCCGCTTCGCTGCCTCGGGCGTAATCCGCGCCGCAAGTTTGACGTCACACTCTGACCGAATATCCTCGCCCGCCGCGAGCTGCCCCAGCACCTTCGTCAATGCGGCTGCAATCGCTGGCTGATCATCCGGAATCGCGCCAAGCTTTGCCATCTTTAGCGCAGGATCGGCAAGCCCGGCGACCACATGAGCGACAAGGCCCGGATCGCCCTCCGCAAGATTCGTCAGCGCCACCACCGTAATCCCGTCGTCCGGATACCGCGCAATGTGCGAAGTGAAGCCCTGCCATTGGCCGCCGTGCTCGATGCGCTTGTGACCGTTCTGCTCATCGATGTCCCATCCAAAGCCATAATTCGCCGGATTCGGCTTCCCATTATTCAGCTTGTAGACAGTCCACATCAGGTCGAGGCTCGACTGTTTCAACAGCCGCGTCCCGTAGAGCGCACCGTCCCACTTCGCTAGATCGAGCACGTTAAAGTACAGCGCGCCGTCTGCCGTCGAGTTGAACGTGGGCGAGACCCACGCCTGATTCTTGATCTGCCCGTTCTCGAGTTCGTAACCGGCAGCACGATTGGGAATGATGTCCCGTTCGCTGATCAGACGGGTCGACGTCATCCCCAGTGGCTTGAAGATCCGCTTCCCCAGAAACTCCCAATAGGGCTTGCCGGTAACCTTGTGGATCACAACCCCGAGCAGCACATAGTTCGTATTGCGATAAGCCCAGTTCGTTCCCGGCACCCACTCAATCGGCAGCGCCTCAATCTTCGTAACCAGCTGGTCTTCCGTGAAGTCCAGCCGCAGATAGAACGGCCCATTAGGGCCCGTGCGCTCATCGCTCTCGTATTCGGACAGGCCAGATGTGTGCGACAGAAGATTTTTGATCAGGATCGGCTTCCACGTCACCGGAGCGTCGGGGAAATACTTCACGATGCTGTCGTCGAGCGAGATACGTCCTTCCTCCACCAGCATCATGATCGCCGCGGACACAAACTGCTTCCCCATCGACCCCGACTGGAAGATCGTCTCCGGCTTCACCGCCACCTGAAGTTCGACATTCGCCTCGCCGTAGCCTTTGGCCAGCACCACCTGTCCCCGGTTGTAGATGCCGAGCGCCAGGCCAGGAATGTGCTGCCTCGTCATCTCGCTGGCCACAAAGGAGTCGATCGCCTGGAGACGCTCCGCATCGAGAGAAGCTGACGTGCCAGACCCAGCGCTCTGGCCAGGTGAGCCACTCACGACACCCACAGCCAGAACGGCAATGCATACCATCCGCACGATGCGCATTAAGTTGTGAGCCTCCGGTCGTGTTTCAATCCGCCTCGGCTGGGATAGAAAGTTTGCTATGCGAAATTCCCGCTGACACGCGCTGCTCCAAACTATAGCCACCTATCCTTGACTTCAATCATGTTGAAATTGCGGCTAACGCAAAACGAACTTCCTGACCGGGCTTGTCACACGATCGCTCATACCATCCGCTCCCACCGAATCCACCCTGAAGTAGTAGGTCGTCTGCCCCGCAAGGTTATTCAGACGCACTCGGAAGAGAGTCGTCGAGTGATCTGGATTCAGCCTGATCGGAGATTCCGCCGTCTCTGTCAGCCGATTTGGATCCGCACCATAATGCACGATCCCGTAATGTACCGGCGATCCACCCGGGGTCTTCGTCCTCCATCGAACAATCGTCAGGTATTTCGTCGCTGTCTCGATCTCCGGCCCCTCGACAATCCTTGCCCGTGTCGCCCGGCCATCCTCAACGCTCTGCTGGATCGCGGCGATCGCCTTGGGACCGGGCACGGGTTCAATCCCACACACCACTCCCGCGCACGGCGGCAAAGGCGGAGTTGGAATCAGGGTCTCGTTCCCTTGGGTTGCCGCCGAACCACCCGTCTTGCAGGTTCCCGTAAACGTGTCGACGTTGGGATAAGGCCTCGTAAACCCGTCCGACAGCGTCTCCAGAAAAGCAACGATCTGGTCTTCTTCCTTATCGGTCAGGCCAAGATTCCCGCTCGTCGTATCGATATTGTTCGGCACCTCCGGCATCGGCCAGCAATCTACTTTCTCTGTAGTTCCAGCCGGGCAATGCCCTGAAGTCACCGGATACGCATACTTGTCTCGCGTGTTGTAGAAGTGAACCAGTTGCTTCAGGCTCTTGATGTAGCCGTTGTGAAAGAACTCCTTCTGGAAATACGGGCCGGGGGCTTCAGTGCTGGGACACTGCGGCGGTGCCAGCGCCACGTCCCGCGCCGATGACACCTCCATCTGGCCATCGACGGTAGCCGCGTACTGCTTCCAGCTGATATTCGGGTTCGGTCCCGACCCGAATCCGCTCCTGAGAAAAGTGCCAAGCCCTAGGTCTCTGTAGCCGAAACCATACGGATTGGCGACATAGCCGTTCTCGTCTGCCTTGGTCTCGTAGTAAAACGCATCTCTGGGATTCAAAGGCACTCCCTCGTTGGCCGAGCCGAAGCAGGTGAACAATGGGTTCACCATTGCATTCGAGCTCGTATCGGTCTGACCCGGCTTCAGAGTGGTCCCCTTGCCATCCAGATGACACGAGTTGCAGTTACCCTTGCCATCGAACAGCTTGTATCCGGCCATTTCGTCCGCTGTCAGCTTGTATTTGCCGGCCAGAAACGCATCGAACTTCGACGAAAAGGCGCTCACCTGTATCGACTGTTCGTAGGAATCAATCGACTGTGCCCAGCGATCGTAAACGTCGTTTGCGCGCGTTCGCTCTTCCGGACTCAGCTTGACCGGCATCGTATTTGCTCCAAACACTGCGGCCCCTCCCGGAGTCCGGCATATCTCCTCCGTCTCCGGTGGAAACCGGATATCCAGCGAGCCCTTGCCCCACACCTCCTCAAACAGCGGCCTATAAACCGCCTTCGACAGCCGATAGGCGACACACGCAGTGTCCGGTAGCCCCATTTCACCGTGGTCCACCGGAGGGCCCTGTGCCTGTTCGGCGTCCGGAACCCGTAGCCTGAAACCCGTCGCACGCGAGTCCCAGAAGTTTCCGCCAAAGAACAGCCCCTGAGCCTGGTTGTATTGCAGCACTGGAAAGAAGGGCGCATAGGGATGTCGCTGCGGTATCCGCTTCCCGGCGCGAAAGCGAACCGTTCCGGGATACGCGATCATCGTCAGGTTGACCGACGGAATCGGTCCGCTGAAGCCCGAATACGGCATGTGGCAGGAGGCACACGCCTCATTTCTGCCCGGAGAAATGTTCTTGTCGAAGAGCATCAGTTCGCCGAGCGTCTCGATAGACTCGGTTCCCGTATCCTGAAACACCGGCGGCTGGCCTGCCAGCACCGGAGGCTTCAATGCATGCCACCGTGCCAGCGCCCGGCCTTCGATCACATCAATCTCCCGCAGCACGCGAGCCGTCTCAGATCCCGCATCGGCCGGCAAAATCCCCGGCGGATAGGGATCATAGGCAGGCGCAGACGGCTTGTTCTTTTCCGCCTGCGGTCGAGCGCGAACCAAAACCGGCATAGCACACAGCAGAAGTCCGGCAACTGCAATTACCGATCTGCCAAAAATCTTGCGCGACCGCTTCTCGTTAGTCATGGGCCCTCCGCAAAATCATGGATGACCGGGACGCAAAATCAGCCGCATATATTGTGACAGCGTTCCTTTTGCGGCGATGTGCCACTCAAGCCGGGTGCCCCACATCTCGCCTTTGAGATGTGGGATAAGAGGCCATCGTGACCGGCGGCCCGGTGATGTGCGGAAAAGTTGCTCGGTGTCTCTTGCGACCATTGACTGACGGTCTGTGCGAAGCTCGAACCTAGCTACCCTGTTTCTCATTATTCCAACCCGCCGGCATGAAACCGCGGAACTCGTCCTTAGGGATGTTCGTGGGCGGGTTCATCCCCTTCGAGACATACGCGGAGAAAAACGTGCTCGGATTTTCTCTCACATTCACTCCCAGCTTTGCGCCCACAAACACCTTCACGTTTCCCTCTTTTTTCGTGACTTTGTTGAAAACTACCGCGCGGCAGGCGATCCACACCAGCTGCTCGCCCGGCAGAAAGGTCATGATGTCTGAAAGCTTCTTGGGATGCCCCGCGTCGGCGAAGATCAGCTTATATGGATCCGTCCGGCTCTCGGCAGCCAGTTCGAACTTGGCTCTCCAATCCGCGCCGCCATCCGAGAGCGTCATGTTTGGCACGGCCTGACCCGCTTTGTACACGTCCTGTTGGCTGGCCGTGAACTCCGTCGTTCCGTCAAGAATCTTCAGAGCCTCCTGCAGATACAGGGTCTTCGCATTCTGCGTGTAGAAGGTCACCTGCGTGCCCGTGGGCACGCGAGCAAATCCGTCCTTGAGATGCCAGTTCCCATGACCGCACAAGAAGGTGGACATACTTGAACCTCCGGGTGAACCAAATCCTAGCATCGGAGTTAGCTCAAATAAAGGCGGCCGGGCGCCGGGTGCCCGCATATCTCTATTTGAGATTTAGGATGAGAACTCCATTAGAATCGTGGAACCCAATGCTTACCGCTGCGAAGCTGCATACGCTTGAAGATGAGCGTTTTTACAGTGTGATGGACGTCGCTCTTGACATCCGAGCGGAACTGGACTTCGGAGCCGAGTCAGTTGTTATTCCGGTAAGGCGAAGCGTAATAAGATACAACATCCTCTATCCGACTCACTCACCAAATATGTTGGATCGGTATTGTGAGCTTCGATGGAAGGCCGCTGAATTTCTTAAACGAGAGGGCTATCTTTTGGAAGTCAACTATGTCGATGCCTTCGGGATGCATCGATGGGATAACCAGATTGAAGTAGTTGTTGCTAACCCCACAGAGTTTTACCAACTGCTGGTGACGCTTGGTGAGGAGGAAGAAAGAAGACAAGGGAGTGAAGCCGTCGCTGACTTCCCTGGCGGCATGGTGCGGCTCGAACAGCTTTGTGACAGATTTCATCGCGTTGCGTTGAGTTTGCGAGATCGTCATGCAAAGCGCGCCGGTTACGTCATCGACGACGAATACGATGTTCAGGATCTGCTTGGCGCGCTATTGGAAACGCGATTCTCGGACATTCGTCCGGAGGAATACACGCCGAGTTATGCCGGAAAAAGGGCCAGAGTCGATTTTCTTTTAAAGGAAGAGTCGATCATGGTTGAAACAAAGATGGCCCGCGATGGTCTCGACGACGTTAAGGTTGGAGATGAACTTATACTCGATATCGCGCGGTATAAGGGTCACCCCGGATGCAAAGCGCTTTTTTGCTTCGTGTACGACCCTGAACACCGTTTGAAGAATCCGGATGGGCTAGAAGCGGAGCTTTCGCGAAAGACTGACGGATTGCTTGTGCGGGTGCAGGTACGACCGAAGCGATAACGAGGGGTCCAGGCCGGTTGGCCCACTCAAGCCAAGGCAGGCTTTGATGGGTACCTGTCCCCTGAAGCAACGGCGGGTGGCCCACCCTTCATCCCTCCCATCAGACACAAACAGGGGTGCCTGTAGATGATCAAGAGGTTGTTCCGATTTCGGAGCGGCTGATGGGCGGCTTGTAGTTGAGGCTACCATGGGGTCTTTCTCGGTTGTAGTAGTCGGTCCAAGGCAGCAAGTGAGCATCTCTTTGCTGGGAGTCGGACCAGTGTTTGGCATAAGCCCATTCGCGTAACGCGGTCTGTATGAATCGCTCGGCCTTTCCGTTGGTTCTGGGTGTGTAAGGTCTGGTGCGGCTGTGTTTGATTGCCATCTGCTGGCAAGCGTGACGGAACCGAGTGGAGCGATAGCTGGAGCCGTTGTCGGTCAGCAGCGCGCGCACGGCGATGCCCTGGCGGGCGAAGAACTCGACGGCCGAGTTCAGGAAGGCGATGGTGGTTTCAGCCTTCTGATCGGGCAGCATTTGGGTGAAGGCCATACGCGAGTGGTCGTCGACGGCCACGTGCAGAGCCAGGAAGCCTGGATGTTCCTTTTTGCCGCGCAGCCTGCCATCGCCGCGCAGCGAGACCTCGGCGAAGCGTGTCATGCCCTTGATGTCCAGGTGCAGCAGGTCGCCGGGCCGTGGATGCTCGTAGCGTTGCACCGGAGGCGGGGGATTCAGATCGCGCCACCGGCTCAGTTTTGCCCGGCGCAGGATGCGGCTGACCGAAGCCGGACTCAGGCCGGTGCGGCGAGCAATCTGGTAGCCGGGCATGTGCCGGCGACGAAGTGCAAGTACCTTTTCCACTAATAAGGAACTGATCTGCCGCGGGCTGCGGCGCGGACGCGAGCTGCGATCGACAAGGCCAGCTGGGCCAGACTGCCGATAACGGCCCGCCCATTTGGCTGCTGTCTTGACGCTGACACTGAACCGGGACGCTGCCGACCCCAGCCTTATGCCATCTTCAATCACCATGCGGGCCAGCCGCTCTCGACTCACCGCCGTCCATGGGGCATTCTTGTGATAGTCCATTCGGTCTCCTGAGTTACTGCTTGCTCGTCACAAACAGCTTCTCCGGTCCTGATCGAATGGACAACCTCTTGAAAGATCACAGGTGCCCCATCCTTCGCGCAGCGAAGGGTGGGAAAGCAATACCCTCCTTCCTGCTCTCGGAGGCCGGTCCCACAGTGGCCGACAATTTCCCCAAACCAAATACAATGGAAATAGAGGGTAAGAAAGCCCGGCAGCAACCGCAGCCGGGTTTTCCTGTTTCGGGAATCAGCCCGTTCCAAAAGGGAAATGGTCGGGCTTACAAATTTCATGTTTTCTATGACATAGCGCAAGTGATTTCCCTGGTATCAGATACAATCGAGGTATCGCCTAAGTCCCATAGAATGAATGAGGAACAGATTTCAAGGGGGAGGGGGGTCCCCCGCCGACAATCGGTGCCAAATCGGCACGAATGACAGGAGATGTCTTAATCTCATCTGTAAACTTCCTTCAGATGTCCGAACGACTTGAAATCCCCTCCCGTGGCCAACCGAGGACAGGCCCTGATTCGCCAATGACTGGCGGCTCGCGATTCCTCCGCGCCTGCCTTCGCAAACCAGTCGACCGCACGCCGGTCTGGTTCCTCCGTCAGGCCGGACGCTACATGCCCGAATACCAGGCCGTCCGCCGCCATCACTCCCTGCTTGAAATCTGCAAGCAGCCGAAACTGGCAGCCGAGGTCACCATTACCGCCGCCGAGAGGCTCGACGTCGACGCCGCGATCATCTTTGCGGACCTGCTCCTGCCCTTCGAGTGCATGGGACTCGACTTCGAGTTCGCCGCTGGCGAGGGCCCGGTGATCGACCGGCCCGTCCGCACCGCCGAAGACGTCGCCCGTCTGCGCACCGATCGCGCCGGCGAACTGAGCTATGTTGCCGACGCAATCGATCGCGTCGCCGGTCACTTCCGTGATCGCGCCGGCATCATCGGCTTCTGCGGCGCGCCCTATACGCTGGCCAGCTACATGATCGAGGGCGGAGGCTCGCGCAACTACATCCACACCAAGACGCTGATGTACCGGGAGCCTCGACACTTGGCGCATGCTGCTCGACAAGCTCGCCTTTGTCCTGCGTGATTTCGCCGCCCAGCAGGTCCAGGCCGGAGCCGACGCCATCCAGATCTTTGACAGCTGGGCGGGCTCGCTGAGCGTCGAGGACTACCGCGACTTCGTCCTGCCCACCACGAAGACCCTCATCCGCGAAGTGCAGGCAATGGGTGTGCCCGTAATTTACTTCGGAGTCGACACCGCCAGCCTGCTCCCCTCGATGCGCGAGACCGGAGCCGACGTCCTCGGCCTCGACTGGCGCATTCCGCTCGACGCGGCATGGCGCAGTCTCGACTACGGCTGCGCCGTCCAGGGCAACCTCGATCCCATCACCCTCTTTGCCGGGCCGGAGCTGATCCGCAAACGCGTCCACCAGATCCTCGACCAGGCCAGGGGGCCGCCCCGGACACATCTTCAACCTCGGCCACGGCATCGTTCCGAATACTCCCGTCGAAAACGTCCAGCATGTCGTCCGCTTCGTGCGCGAGTACGCTCCGGAGACTCGTCATGCCTGACCGTACCGCCGTCCTCCTGCTCGCCCACGGCACCCCAGACTCGCTCGACGAGATCCCCGAATATCTCAGCAACATAACCGGCGGCCGTCCGCTGCCCGACAGCGTCATCGAAGAGATTCGTCATCGCTACTCCCTCATCGGCCCCAGCCCGCTGACCGCTCTCACGCTCGAGCAGGGCCGCCTGCTCGCGCAGGAACTGGACCTGCCTGTCTACGTCGGCATGCGCAATTGGAAGCCCTACATCCGCGATGTAGTCGCCACCATGCGCGAAGATGGAATCGAGCGCATCGTCGCCATCTGTCTCGCACCCCAGAACTCCCGCACCAGCGTCGGACTCTATCGCAAAGCGCTGCTTGCTGCCGCGGAGGGCATGAAGATCGAGTTCATTGACGGATGGGCTGACCATCCCCTGCTTGTCGATGCTTTTGCAGAACGCCTGCGTGCTGTGCTCGAACCACTGGGCGCAGGAGCGGGAGAGCCGGTTCCCGTGTTGTTCACCGCCCACAGCGTGCCTGCACGCACCGTCCAGGCGCAATCTGCTGGCGATACTCCAGATCCCTACGAAGTGGAAGCGAAGCGAACGGCAGCTCTTGTTGCCGAACGCGTAGGCCTGGCACCGGGTCGCTGGTTCTTCGCTTTCCAAAGCCAAGGCATGTCCGGAGGCCCCTGGATCGGCCCCACCGTTGAGGACACCTTAACAGCGCTCTATGGCCAGGGCGTCCGAAAACTCGTCATCCAGCCGATCGGCTTTCTCTGCGACCACGTTGAAATCCTCTACGACATCGATATCGGATTTCGCCAGTTTGCAATCAATCTGGACATGGACCTCCGCCGCCCGGAATCTCTGAATGCCTCGCCTCTGCTCATCGCCGCCCTCGCGGATATCTCCCGCAGCGGGCTGGCACGTTTGGAATGTCAATGAAGCGCATCGCGATCATTGGCGGAGGCATCAGCGGAGTCGCCGCCGCTTATCAACTCGCCCAGACAGGCGTTGACTTCAACCTCTTTGAAGCCTCGCCGCGACTCGGAGGTACCGTCGAGACCTGCCGCCGCGACGGATTTGTCATTGAATGCGGTCCCGACTCTTGGGTTACCGAGAAACCTTGGGCCCGCGAACTCGCCATCGAGCTCGGCCTGGAAGCTGAAATCATCCCCTCGAACGACTCGTGGCGGCGAACGTACCTGCTCGAAGACAAGCGGCTCATCCCAATGCCGGATGGCATGCGCATGATGGTTCCCACACGGTGGGCTCCTATCCTGAATTCTCCGCTCTTCTCCTGGCAGGCGCGCCTTGCCTTCCTGCGTGAATTTCGTGAGGCTGACAATCTGAAGCGCTCTGCCCTGCCCGAAGGCGAAGACGAATCTGTCGCCAGCTTCGTCCGCCGCCACTTCGGAGACGAAGTCACCCGCACCATCGCTGGGCCTCTCCTCGCCGGAGTCTTCGGGGGCAGCGTCGAAGAGTTGAGCGTGCGCGCCGTCATGCCCGCTTTCGTCATACTCGAGCGCGAGCACGGCAGCCTCATCGCCGCCTTCCAACGCACGCACAACGGCAATTCAGGCTCAGTTTTCACCTCACTCACAACTGGCTTGGAAACCCTGATCGAGCGCATGGCTGCGAAGCTTCCATCGAACGCCATCTGCCTCAATCACGAGGTGCTTTCCTTGATGCGGGATTCCGGGCGGTGGTGTATCACGGCCCCAGGATTTTCCGGCTCTTTTAACGCCCTGATTCTCTCAACACCCGCGCATATCACCCGCCGGTTGCTTTCGCCGCTGAACTCGGAGTTCAGCCAGCTGCTCAATATGGACGCAACTTCCGCGATCGTTATCGCCCTCGCGTTCTCGGCTGACCGCGCGCGCCACCTGAGAATTCCCCGAGGCTTCGGCTATCTCGTACCGCAGAGATCCTCGCACATTGCGCCCGACACCGAGCCGCAACTCCTGGCCAGTACCTTCGTCAATCAGAAGTTCACGCATCGTGCGCCCGAGGGGGCTGTGCTTCTCCGCGCCTTCTTCGGAGGAGATACCGCGCCCGCGCTTCTCGGCAGCAGCGACACCAACCTGATAATGCTCGCTCTCAAGCGCATCTCGCAGGCTCTCGGGCCCCTGCCTGATCCGGACATTGCGCTCGTACGGCGCTGGCCCCACTCGCTGCCACAATACGCAGTTGGCCACCTCGATCGCATCGCAAAGCTCTCCGATCTCGTTGGCGGCTTCCCCGGCCTTCACCTCGTTGGCAACGCCTATCATGGAGTCGGCCTGCCCGACCTCATCCGCGAAGGGCGCGAGGCCGCTCGGAACGCCGCGCAGATCTGAGCAAGGGCTCTCAGAAATTCATCCGTTCAAACCGTGCAGTTGCTGAAGCCTGTTGACCAGCGGTAGCATCTCTCCGGTTATGGCTACCCTACATGTGAACGCAGCCGCCAGCGGCACCTTCGCGCTCGGCGGAGATCTCCACATCCACCGCCTCGGCTTCGGAGCCATGCGCATCACCGGCGAAGGCATCTGGGGCGAGCCGAAGGACCCCGAGGGGGCAAAGCAGGTTCTACGCCGCGCGCTTGAGTTGGGCGTGAACTTCATCGACACTGCCGACTCCTATGGGCCCGATGTCAGCGAGCGGCTGATAGCCGAGGCCCTCTATCCCTATCCCAGCGACCTCGTCATCGCTACCAAGGGTGGGCTCACCCGCTCCGGCCCCAATCGCTGGGCCCCCGTCGGTCGGCCCGAGTATCTGCGCCAATGTGTCGAGATGAGCTTGCGGCGGCTCAAGGTAGAGCGCATCGATCTATGGCAGCTGCATCGGATCGATCCCAAGGTTCCTGCCGCGGAATCGCTGGGTGCAATCAAGGAACTGCAGAGGCAGGGCAAGATCCGCCACATAGGCCTGTCAGAGGTGACCCCGTCTGAGATCGAACGAGCCCAGAAAACCGTTCCCATCGTTAGCGTCCAGAACATGTACAACATCAGCGAACGGAAGTACGAATCGACTCTCGAATATTGCGAAAAACACAAACTTGGATTCATCCCTTGGTTCCCCGTCGCTGCGGGCGCGCTCGCGCGTCCCGGCGGTCCGCTGGATGCAGCAGCCAAACTTCACCACGCCACGGTTGCGCAAGTCTCCCTCGCCTGGCTGCTCCATCGCTCTCCGGTGATGCTGCCGATTCCCGGCACATCCTCGATCGAGCACCTCGAGGAAAACATTGGGGCCAGCTCATTGGAACTGGCGCCCGGCGAGTGGAAAGAGATCGAGACAGAAGCGAAAAAAGCGAGGTAAAGGGACCGGAATACAGAAAGACAGACCACCGGGTCTGCCTTTTCTTGTTCTAATGTGCCGCGTGATGGCTACGGCGCTACGATCACTCCACAGGCGATCCGGTCGCCGGCATTACCGGACGGGTCCGTCTTCATGTCATCAGCTTTGGCGTGAATGATGATCGAAGTACCGCCGTTCGCAAACACGGAGTTCGGCGCAGAAGGATCGAGCGTCACATCCTTGTTCATCAGAGTCGCTTTCACCTTGCCGTCTCCATTGACCGTGAGATTCTGCGGCATATCACCATTGTGATGCCCCTCCAGATTCTCGTATCCGTGTTTCTTTCCGGCGGGATTGAAATGTCCTCCCGCGGATTTGAAGTCGGGCGGATCGCACTTGGCATTCTGGTGGATATGGATCGCGTGCTCGCCGGGGGGCAGGTTCTTCAGGTCCACCTTGACTTCGACTCCCGCCTTCTCCTGCTTGAGCACCACATCTCCGGCATCTTTTCCGTCCGCAGTCTTGAGCTCAACCTTGACGGGTTTCGGACCGGCTGCAAATGCGCCCACAGGCAGGGCTGCCAACGCGGACACCACAAACGACAGGAGCAACTTCGAATGGATCTTCATGGGTTCTCCTTTGCACGGACAAGGATACCCGAAGCCGCGGTGCTTGATGAAAGGCCCGTAATTTTCAAATTGGTTTGGTGGAGCTAGTCGGGCTCGAACCGACGACCTCGTCGTTGCGAACGACGCGCTCTCCCAGCTGAGCTATAGCCCCACAGAGGCGGGAGATACTCCAATAAGTTTATCACCTTCGCCCCCAAATAAGCCCCTCCCGTGCCCTTCTGATTCGAACTCTCACGTTCAGATTTTTCTCGCGCATCTGGGAATAAAATTTGCGCTCCGCAGTTCTCCTCGGTGTGTGCGGAAGCGATTCCGTCGATGAGGAGAGCTTGTGAGCGAGATTCTCAAGAGTGACGTTCCCCAAACAGCAGCTGAACCGAGACAAAGCATCGACGGCATCGATCGGCGCGGTTTTCTGAAGTGCATGGCATGGGCCGGTACTGGACTGGTCTGGAGCTTTGCCGGAGGCGTTCCCACATCGCGTCTATTCGGAGAAGCAGGCCATGCATCGCGACAGACCGACTTCACCTTTGTCCAGATCAGCGATAGCCACATCGGATTCAACAAGCCGGCCAATGCTGACGTGACCGCAACCCTCCTGGTCGCGCTGGACAAGATCAACGGCTACTCCAGCGTTACCGACTTTCTAATTCATACCGGCGATCTCACCCACTCAGCAAAACCAGCGGAGTTCGACACTCTGGAGCAGGTGCTCACCGGCGCGAAGCGCCAGGTCTTCTACGTGCCCGGCGAGCACGACACTGCTGTGGACGACGGCAAGCTGTACCTCGAGAGATACGGCAAGGACACCAGGGGAAGCGGCTGGTACAGCTTCGACCACAAAGGTGTTCATTTCATCGGACTCGTCAACGTGGTGCAGCTCGAAGGCATGGGGAAGCTAGGCTCGGCTCAGCTTGATTGGCTGAAGCAGGACCTTTCTGGTCTGAAAAGCAGCACCCCAATTGTTGTGTTTGCGCATATTCCGCTCTGGGCGGTCTATCCCGCATGGGGATGGGGAACCTCTGATAGCCAGCAGGCCCTCGCCATGCTGCGGCGGTTTGGTTCAGTGACCGTCCTGAACGGACATATCCACCAGGTCATGCAAAAGGTCGAGGGAAACGTGGCCTTTCATACGGCAATGTCGACAGCGTTTCCACAGCCCGCACCCGGCTCGGCGCCATCGCCGGGACCGATGAAGGTCTCGGCCGACAGGTTGCGTGACGTACTGGGCGTGACGCACGTCGACTTTGTGGCGCGGCGACACTCACTCGCAGTGGTCGACGCATCACTATCCGGAGCACCGATTGGCACTCATGACACCGTCTAGGACCCGGGCCGCGATCATCATGAACAACGGAGCAAAACACCCTTCAATCGCCGCCTCGCTCGCCATTTCGCTTCTGGTTATGATCTCTTTAAGCGGACTTCCGGCTTTGAACATTGCAGCGCAGAGCGGGCGCGGCATACCGGAGAGTGATCACGGCAAGCAACTCTTCGAAAGAAGATGCGGCGGATGCCACTCTCTCGATCAGGACCAGACAGGTCCACGCCTGCGAAATGTCTACGGCCGCAAAGCCGGTAGCATTTCTTCTTTCAGATATTCAGCGGCGGTGCGAGCCTCAAGATTTACGTGGGACGATGTGTCGCTGGATAAATGGCTAACCGACCCGGATGCGCTCGTCCCGGGCAACGAAATGGACTTCTCAGTCTCGAAACCCGAAGAGCGCGCAGCCATTATTCGATTTCTTCGACTATCCTCGGGTAGATAATTCCCACCCGGACTGGAAGGGGACGATGGATCCAGAGTTATTCGAAGCGGTGGCTATGCCCCTGTTCGACCAACTCTATAACTTCGCTCACTGGCTAACCGGCGATCGCAATGACGCAGAAGACCTGGTGCAGGAGACCTACGCCAAGGCACTAAAAGGATTCCGATCGTTCGAGGAGGGCACGAATCTGCGCGCATGGATGTACCGCATCCTGCGCAATTCCTTTCTTACCTCCAGAAGCGGACTGCGAATTCACAGTACGTCTCCGCTGGACAATGAAGAATCAGATATCAGCCTGCTGGCCACGCACAGTCTTACACCAGAATTCCTCCTGGTACAGCAGGAGGGAAAGCAAACCGTTTTGGACGCGCTGGCATGCCTCCCGGTGAACTATCGCGAGATTGTTCTGCTCTGTGAGATAGAGGAAATGTCATACAAGGAGATTGCACAGGTTACAGGCGTGCCGATCGGAACCGTAATGTCGCGCCTTGCTCGCGCGAGAAAAATGCTTCGCGAGCTGTTGACAGCAAAGCCCGCGGAAAAGGCCTCGAAATGGACTGTGATCAAAACACCGTCGCGCTAGGCGCTTACCTCGACGACGAACTGCCGCCCGATGAGGGCGCCAGGCTACGCGAACATATCGGCACCTGTCCGAAGTGCGCGGCCGAAATCGCCGAGCTCGTTCGAATGAAGCGGGGGATGCGCGCCGCCCGCACCCGTTTTGGGCCCAGCGCGGAGTTGCGCCGGAGCATCGAACAACAGATCAAGCGGTCGAATCGCCGAGCGCGGCATCCCCAGCTTCTTTCTGCGGCCATCATCGCGGCTGCCGTGCTGCTGATCGTCATCGCATCCGGCCTGTTACTGCGTCGCCCTGATGCTTTCGCTGAGATCGCCGATCTGCACATCAATGCTCTGTCCAGCGCCAACCCCGTCGACGTAGTCTCCACCGACCGCCACACGGTCAAGCCATGGTTCCAGGGAAGGATCCCATTTTCGTTCAACGTGCCCGAATTTGCAGGAACGGAGTTTACCTTGCTTGGTGGGCGCGTGGTTTATTTCCATCAGCGGCCGGGTGCGCAACTGATCGTCGCCGTACGCCAGCATAAGATTTCCGCGCTGATCTTTCAGGACGCACCAGAACTCGGCCAAACTTTTGCATTACCCGCAGGAGTGCACCAGCGCGAGAACTTCAATGTCGATACCTGGCAATCAGAGGGCCTGAGATTTTTCGTGATAGGCGACGCTGATCCATCCGCGATCGATAACCTCTCGGGAATTTTCAACGCCGCCAACCGGTAAACGCAGGAACCGCCCTTTTGGGGCATCTCTCTCCGGATTGATCTGCCTCAAAAGACAACGGCTCCGGGAATCTCCCGGAGCCGTTGTCTCGATATATAGCCCGAAGCCGTTACACTTGCACCGGAACCGGCTTCCCAGCCTCGGAATTGACGTTCGCACCTGAATTAGCGGGCTGCTTTGTTTCGCTGCCCGGCTTGCGAATGTCGATCCCGCCCTTGAAGAACGCACCATCTTCAATCGAAATACGCTGGGCGGTCACGTCACCGGTAAGGGACCCTTCGCTGCGGATATCCACTCGATCGCTCGCCGTCATGTTGCCCCTCACCTTGCCAAGCACGACGATTTCGCGTGCGGTGATGTTGGCGGCAACCTGCCCATTCCTGCCAACGGTCACGCGATTACCCGGCAGGTTGATGGCACCCTCGACTTTGCCATCGATGTAGAGCGACTCTGACCCGCTCACCTCGCCCTTAACCACGAGACTCTTGCCGATCGTCGCCTGATCGGCTGACGCTGGCTGAGCGCTGGCCGTGGGAGTACGCGCCGCAGGCTCATAACTTGGGGTCGCAGGGGCTGCTGGACGGACCGGTTCGCTGGGCGTCTGTGACGAGTTACTTTGCTGATTCGGTTTCCACATTGTGCTGACTTGTCCTCTCTTCTTCATGCTTGGCCCCGACCCGGTTGCGGCGCTGCGGGAAACTTTCGCCCCATCGCATCGCCGCTCACGCCCGCAGAGCCTGAATTACATCGATCCCTCATGCTTCAGACCCGCTACGGGCCTGTTTGCCAATTGCAAATCCGCGCAATCGGTGCTGTGTCTCGATCTTATACACGCACACCGAAAAATTGCATCTTTTACCGCCAAAAGTTTTTCGCCCGACGTTCCAAATTTGAGTCACTTGCAGAAACGGGAAGGCAGCGCAATAAGTTACCCGTGAGAAAGAGATACAGAATCATGGACAGAATCGGCCCAGGTGATAATCCGCCAAATGATTTCTCACCGCTTTTCCACACCACCCCCTCCGCTGACCCGATGCCTCGCCGGCCCAGGCTAACTTGCTACCCCTCCAACCCGCTACCATAGCCCTGTGACCGACCGGGAGCTTCTCCGCCACATCGAGCGATCCCCAAATCAACGCGCCGGATACAAGCAACTCGTCCGCGAATTCTCTCTCGGCGGGGGCCGCGAACGCCGTCTTCTCCTCGAACATCTCGCACGCCTTACCGCCGCCGGGCATCTGATAAAAACCGATCGCGAACAGTGGGCGATCCCCAAGCCGCCCGCCAAATCCGATCAGCGGTCTGATCGCAAGTCCGAATCACGACTCGACCGCGCCGCCGGCTATCGCCCCGAAAATCTCGTCGCCGGACGTCTCGACCTGCACCGCGACGGCTTCGGCTTCGTCCGTCCCGCGCAGGGCGATCGCGACGATGACATCTTCATCCCGCCCAACGAAATCGGCGAAGCCATGCAGGGCGACCACGTGCTCGTCGAACTCTTGCCGGCCCGCCCCGACGGCCGCCGCCTCGGCCGAATCCTCCGCGTCCTCACGCGCCGTAACCCCACCGTCGTCGGGGTCTTCCATTACGCACGCGAAGGCCGCGACCGGCCAGATTTTGCCGGGAACCATGTCACTCCCTTCGACGATCGGATAACCCAGCCCATCGTCATCCCCTTCGATTCCGAACTCCCCTCTCCGAACGCCGCCTCGACACCGCACCGCGTCCTCGGCGAAGAAGCCGCTGCCCAGTCCCGCCACTACGACCCCAACAACCTCGAAGGTCTCGTCGTCGACGTCGAAATCACCGCCTGGCCCACACCCACTCGTCCCGCACGGGGCAAGGTCATCGAAGTCCTCGGCCATCCCGACGACTTCGGCGTCGACGTCGAGATGGTCATTCGCAAGCACCATCTGCCGCGCATCTTCCCCGACAAGGTCCTCGCCGAAGCGCGCTCCGTCGCTCATCTCGATCCCGAAGTCATCGCTGCACGCCGCGACTTCCGCGACCTGCCCATCGTCACCATCGACGGAGAGACCGCCCGCGACTTCGACGACGCCGTACTCGTCGAATATGACAACGCGACTGGCCAATGGCACTTGCAGGTCCACATCGCCGACGTGGCCCACTACGTCCTTCCCGGCACCGCTCTCGACCTCGAAGCCCGCCTGCGCGGCAACTCCGTCTACTTTCCCGACCGCGCCATCCCCATGCTCCCGCAGGAGCTCTCGACCAACATCTGCAGCTTGCGCCCTGATGAAGACCGCCTCGTCCTCTCCTGCCTCATGGACATCGACGCCAGCGGGAACATCCTCGGCTACGAGGTCACCGAAGGCGTCATCTGCTCCGCGCGTCGCATGACCTACACCCAGGTCCACAAGATCATCGAAGGCGACGAGCCCACACGCGCCGAATTTGCCCCGCTCGTCCCCGCCTTCGAGCGCATGAAGCAGCTTGCCGAAATCCTCAACCACAAGCGCGACCGCCGCGGCTCAATCGACTTCGACCTCCCCGAACCTATCATCGAATTCGACGAGTTCGGAGCCATGAAGTCCGTCACCCGCTCTGAGCGCAACTGGGCGCACCGCCTGATCGAGGAATTCATGCTCTCAGCCAACGAGTGCGTCGCGTCATGGATCGAACAGCTCGCCATTCCCTCGCTCTACCGCATCCACGAGAAGCCCGAGCCGCGCCGTATCGTCGAATTCGAGGACATCGCCGCATCCTTCGGATACTCACTCGGCATCGGCAACCTCCCCGTTCGCAAATTCCAGACTCGAGGCGAACGTCGAGAACAGCAGCGCCGCGGCAACTCCGGCCGCACGAATCCCCGCCAACACGAGATCCCCGAAGATATCCCCGTTACCCCCCGCATGTACCAGAAGCTCACCGAAAAGATCGCCGGCAAGCCGGAGGAACGCATCCTCTCTTACCTCATGCTGCGCTCGCTCAAGCAAGCGCGCTACAGCGAAAAAAACGAGGGACACTTCGCTCTCGCCGCGCCCTGCTACACGCACTTCACGTCACCCATCCGCCGCTACCCCGACCACATCGTCCACCGCATCGCCAAATCTCTCCTCCACGCCGGCATCAGCGGCCAGGGACACCTCGTCCCCGGAGAGCCTCACGCAAAACAGGGTTCAGGGTTCAGCATTCAGCGTTCGGGCACAACTCCGGGTGCCCCATCTTTTGCACCCTCTGTTGGCGCAAAAGGTGGGTTGGAACTCATCCCCGAGTCCGACCTCACCCTCATCGCCCAGGAATGCTCTGAAACCGAGCGCCGCGCCGCCGACGCAGAGCGCGAACTAGTCGAATGGAAGAAGATCAAGTTCATGCGCGACCGCGTCGGAGACAACTTCGACGGCATGATTCTCAGCGCCACCAAATATGGACTCTTCGTCGAGCTAACCGATCTGTTCGTCGAAGGCCTCGTGCCCATCCACACCCTCGGCGCCCTCGACAACGACTATTACACCTTCCGCGAAAACACCCGCGAGATCATCGGCGAGCGCTGGGGACGCCGCTTCCGCATCGGCCAACCAGTCCGCGTCCTCCTCGACCGCATCGACGCCGTCCAGAAACGCCTGCAATTCTCCATCCTCGAGGAGAACTCAGAAGCGGCATTAGAGGGAAAGCAAGGCGCGAAGCACGACTCGCTCGACGCACGGTCCGGCACGAAAAAGGGTGCCCCATCCTTTGCGCCGCCTTTGCGCAAAGGGTGGGAGAGCAACAACCCCAAATCAAAATCCAAGAAGAAATCGAAGAGCAAAGCCAAACCCAGCATGCAGGGCCAAAGCCCGAAGCCGCGCCCATTCCCCAAGAAGAAAAAGTCAAAGCGCAGATAGCAGCATTTCGACGCTATGCAACTGTCCCAGCCATTTGACCTTCTGCCGGCCAATCTTCACCCTCAAGTCTCGCCCCATCCAGTCTGACCGTGGAATCGAAATTCACCGTCGCTATCTAACATCCCGACAATGACTCTGTTTACCCCACCGTCCGATCGATCGCGCTCACGAAAGAATTTGCGAACAAAGACGAGCAGAACTGGAGCAAAGCTCTTCTTCTCCACAACCAAAACTATGCTCACTGGTATTTGAGCGGAATCCCAATAAAGTCTAGCTTTCTCAAATGCTTCGCGGAGCTTATGACCTATGTTATTCAGAGACTGAATATATTTAACTTCAAAAGCTTCCCTTCCATGCGCCGCTGTAAGTACCATAATCCGGAAAGCCGCGATTATCGACTTCAATCGTGCCATCATGATGCTTGGCCAATAGCCATTTAATTATCGATTTATTCGCAGCAACGGCTCTCTCCGCAGCAGCTGTTGAAAGTTGCCGTCTCGGCTCCTCAAGCGCGGAAATAGCCTCTTCTTGTTTTATCTCTTCAACAACAGTAGGCGGTGCTCCAAATTGCTGCAGCAACTCTGCGAATGAAATCATCAAAAATGATTTGCCACCGGACATCCTCCGGTATTCATCGACCAGCTCAAATCTTGGATAGAGCGCTTGGCCCTCTGACTGATATCGCCAATCTGACTTCTCTTCGCCGGAAACAAAAATTAGATGACGCCTCTCTAGTTCGCCTAGTTTTAAAATCGTCTTCCAAATAATTAGATCGCCCACTCCGGAATAAGTGTTATTTGCGTCCTTATAACCGGGTGGTATCCTATTTTCCTGCCGATATTTCAAATCATCAAGAAGCTCTTCGTGTTGAAACTCGGTGTCAACGATGAATGGCGGCTTAAAGAGGTCGCGATATATCTGTGACACTGGGTCGTCCCAGCGCCAATCCTGCACTGTCTTCAATAAGTCGGCGATCAGCTTTCGATAATCGCTCAAAACAGACGATATTTCGCTTTCCCGTTTTACCAGTTCTAAATACGAAGGGACACCTTCTAGCAACGGGTATTCGCTGCGGTCAAAATTGAAGTTGCGCTTTCGCGATAATTGCTGAAAAAGGACCTTAAGCTTCTCAGCTCTGTTATCGGCAAATTCTCTCACCACCTGTCCAGGAATTCGAAGGCGACCGTCTTGTGTTAGACATGCATAACAACGTCGAATCTGCTCGAGGCTTGCACGGCCGGTAGTGTATGGAACCAGAAGCACGTTCGTGTCGACCACTACGATCCCGTCCCGCAGTGCTTCATTGAGGCCTAAGGGCGAAAAATCGAACAGTTGCGCTGGATCGGGAAAGATTCGTTGGCGAACAAGGGGATCCTGAACCGGCTTTTGAGTATCAGTCATTCAGAAAAAAGTGTATCGCCTAGTAATATGTAATCCAAGAGAACCTTAACAAGGGTCAAATGGCGCAAACCGAAAGCTGAACTAGTCATGCCACGCAGCCCCATCCTCCTCGTACACGGCGGTGCCTGGGCCATCCCCGACGATATGCTCGAAGCCCACGAGCAGGGAGTCTTCGACGCCCTCCAGACCGGCTATGCCCTTCTCGAGCGCGGAGCCTCCGCCGTCGATGCCGTCGAAGCCGCCGTCACCAAGCTCGAAGATGACACCACCTTCGACGCCGGCCGCGGCAGCTTCCTCACTCGTGACGGCCGCGTCCAGCTCGACGCGCTCATCATGGACGGCGCAACCCTCCGCGCCGGTGGAGTTGCCTGCGTCGAGCGCTTGCGCAACCCCATCCAGGCCGCGCGCCTTATCCTCGACAAAAGCCCCCACGTCTACTTCGTCGCCCAGGGAGCCGAAGAGTTCGCCGCCGCCCACGGCATGCCCCTCATTGATAACGCCGAACTCGTCCTCGATCGTGAGCGCAAACGCCTTGCAGAAGCCCAGTCGAAGGAACGCGCCGGTCTCCCCGACCTTACTTTCGCCGGCGATGAATTCCGAGACGACAAGTCTCCCGAAACGGCCGCGCCTCCGCTTGAGTCTCACGACACAGTCGGAGCCGTCGCCCTCGACTCGCGTGGTCACATCGCCGCCGCGACCTCCACGGGAGGAACTCTGAACAAAGATCCCGGTCGCGTCGGCGACTCCTCCCTGATCGGCTGTGGCTGCTACGCCGATAACCACGCCGCCGCCGTCTCCCTCACCGGCTGGGGAGAGCCCATCATGAAGCTGGTGCTGGGCAAGTGGGCCACCGATCGCGTGCAGCTGGGCCGCTCACCCGAAGAGGTCGCCCCCGAAGCCATCTCCTACCTCAACAAGCGACTCGGCGGACACGGCGGCATCATCCTGCTCGATCCCAATGGCCGCTACGGCCTCGCCCACAATACGCCGCGCATGGCCTGGGGCATCTGCACCGTCGACGGCCCCCGCACCGGCACTCGCATCGAGTAACGCCGCCTGGACGGCCAGTCCCCTTCAGCGATAATCAACCTATGCTTGTCCTAGCCTCCGCGTCGCCGCGCCGCAGAGAAATCCTCACGCAGGCCGGCTACACCTTCACCGTTTCGCCCGCGCACATTCCCGAAGATCCCCGGCCCGGCGAATCGCCTATTGCCTATGTCGTCCGTCTTGCCCGCGAAAAGGCCGAAGCCGTCTACACCCAGCACTCTGCCCGCAACCCTGACGCGGAAGCGCTCCTCGTTTTAGGGGCCGATACCACCGTCGTCGCGCCCAACGGAGAGATCCTCGGCAAACCCATCGATGCCGCCGACGCCGCACGCATGCTTCGCCTCCTCGCCGGAGCCACCCACCAGGTCATCACTGGAGTCGCGCTCGTCGCGCCCGGAAGTGTCGAAACCGCCGCCGAAGTCACGCACGTCACAATGCTCACGCTGTCCGAATCGGAAATCGCGGACTACATCGCATCCGGCGAGCCTATGGATAAGGCCGGAGCCTACGCCATCCAGGGCAGCGCCGCCCGCTGGATACCGCGCGTTCACGGTTGCTATTTCAATGTCGTTGGATTGCCGCTGGCTCTTGTCTCCAGCATGATCGAAGGCACCCGCCGGCGCCTCGTAAAGACCACCGCCCCTATTCGCGAAACCGCGGCAGCCTCAACCGGCTAGTGTGGTATTGCAGCTATCCTTTCTCCCGCCCGTTCTCCGCATCCGGGCCACCCGTCGGCTTCACAGCAGTATCGCGTGGGCTCCTCATTATCAGCCCTAGTACAACCAGAAGCGACACCGCCAACAGCCCGTATTCCATCAGCCTTAGCATTGCTTTCACCCTTCCGGCTTCAACAGCATCGCCGCCAGCAGCGCCGTCCGTGGCGCCAGTTCCTTCAATAACACCGACTCGTGCTCCGCGTGAGCCCCTTCGCCAACCGCTCCCATGCCATCAAGCGTTGGAATCCCCAGCGCCGACGTGAAATTCCCATCCGACCCTCCACCCGTCGAGGCCTCCTGCAGGCGAAAACCCATTGTCTCGGCGAGAGTTGCTGCCCGCCGAAACAACGCCACCGTCCCCTTCGTTCGTTCCATCGGAGGCCGGTTCAATCCACCACCCACATTTACGACGCAACCCCGATCGATAGCGCGCAAACGGCGAAACTTCCGCTCGACGCGGCCGGCATCCGCACCTTTCGCGATCCGGACATCGACCGCAGCGTGTGCTTCCCCTGCTATTACATTAGAGCGCGTTCCGCCGGCAATCGTGCCAACATTCACCGTGATGCCGCGGCTCAGTTCGGTAAACCTCTGGATCTTTTCCACCTGGCGCGCCAGTTCGGCAATCGCCGAGTGGCCGCGTCCGAAGTCCACGCCGCTGTGGGCCGCCACGCCCTTTACGTCAATCGTGTACTCTCCAACACCTTTGCGGGCCGTCTTGTATGCGCCAGCAAGACCTTGCGCGGGCTCCAGAACATATACTGCCTCACATTCTCGGGCCAGCCTCTCCGTCACAGGACGCGACACCGGACTTCCGACCTCCTCATCGCTCACCAACAGCAGAACCACTGGCCGATTGAGCAACTTCGCCTCAAGGAGATATCCAATTGCCGTCAAGGCCATCGCAAGCCCGGCCTTCATGTCGAGTGTCCCCGGCCCCCAGGCCCGGCCACCGGCAATCCTGAACGGCATCTTTCGCAGCGTTCCCATATCCCAGACCGTGTCGAGATGTCCGAGCAGCATGACCGGCTTCGACGACCGGCCGCCCCGCCCGAACCGGGCCTCGAGCAGGTCCCCGAAATGCTTCTGCCGATGCCTCCGTACCCGACCGCCGATCTCCGCAGAGAGCTTCTCCACCAGGTTTACGCACCGGTCGACCGCAGCCTTGTCATGGCTGGGAGACTCAATCTCGACAAGATGCCGCATCAGACTGAGTACTCGATCCTGCCTGCTCGCCATCTGCCCGAGGAGGGGAGATGGACTGTAACCCATTGATTTCTTTATCAATCGATTGGACAAGCTCGCCCCTACCTCGATTCGTCTCCGTGCAAAAAATCCTCAAAACTGTGGCAAAGATACAACACTGCAACTTCTCGTTCTGACAGTTAGTCTATGCCTTCGTGCCCGATCGCAGCAGCAAGCTTGGGGAACGAGGTTGCCGTTTGACCGAAAGTAGTCACTTCGAACAAACCATAGCCGACGCGATTGAGTTCTCCGGCATCGGCCTTCACAGCGGAGCCCCGGTCCGGCTCCGGCTGCTGCCCGCACCCGGCGGCTGCGGCATCCTCTTCCGCCGCACCGACCTCGACAACTTCGAGATCCCGGCTACCGGTCGCAACGTTGCCAAAGTCAGCTACGCCACCAGTCTCATGCGCCAGGGCGTGCTCATCTCCACCACCGAGCATCTGCTCTCCGCTCTCATCGGATGCGGCATCGACAACGTCGTCGTCGAACTCGACAACCTCGAGTTGCCCATTCTCGACGGCAGCGCTCTGCCTTACGTCGAAGCATTCCGCCAGGTTGGACTCAAGACTCAGCGGCGTCGCCGCGAATATCTCCGCATCCGCAAGAGTATTGAAGTCCGCGAAGGCGACAAGTTCATCGGAGTCTATCCCGGCCAGGGCTACAGCGTCTCCTACAAGATCGACTTCCCGTCGCCTATCGGACGCCAGGGCTTCTCTGTCGACCTTGCGACTCGCGACTACGCTGCGCAGATTGCGCCGGCTCGCACCTTCGGCTTCAAAGAAGACGAGCAGATGCTCCGCAACATGGGACTCATCCGCGGAGTCTCGGAATCCAGCGCCATCATCCTCAACCGCAAGGGCGTCCTCAACGGCCCGCTGCGCTTCAATGATGAATTCGTCCGCCACAAGGTCCTCGACCTCATCGGCGATCTCGCTCTCGCCGGACACCACATCCTCGGTCACGTCGTCGCCGAGCGCGCCGGACACGCGATGCATACCGCGCTCGTTTCCCGCTTGCTCAAGGACCGCTCCGCATGGGAACTGGTCACCCTCGGCCAGGCCAGATCCAAATTGAAAGAACGGCTCAAAGAAAGCGTGCCTGCTCGCGCCGCCGCACTCGTTACCGCCTGATCACAAAATTCCCCTGTTAAGACAACCGTTCGGACACCATCGACGCTAATGGCTAATCCCTGATTCCTGTGTTACACAAACACCAGGCACTGCGGTTTCACAATCGGAAATTCCTTTCCTGTCTCAGCCAGCAATCCCGTCTTCGTGTCCCGCTTCACCACTGAGATGTTGTCTGAATCCTGGTTCGCGACCAGCATCCATTGCCCCGTCGGATCAAGTGCAATATGTCGCGGCGTTTTCCCGCCATATTTGCTTGTTCCCAGCTTCGTCAACTTCCCCGTCGCCGGATCTATCTTGAAACTCACCAGCACGTCATCAAATCGATCCGCCGCATACGCAAACTTCCCTGCCCGATCCAGCACGATCTCCGAGGCATGAGGATCCTTTCCCGTATATCCCCCCGGAATCAGCTTTACAGTTTGTATCGTTGTCAGCGATCCCGCCTTCGCATCCCAGCGCAGCGTTGCCACCTCCGAAGACAGTTCCAGCACGCAATACACCCACTTGCCATTAGGATGAAACCGCAGCGCTCTCGGCCCGCCCCCTGGCTCTGACTTCCATTCCGATGGATCATGCGGAGTCAGCTTGGCCGTTGACGCATCCAGGTCATAGATGTGGATACAGTCAAGTCCAAGATCATTCACCAGCGCATATTTATTATCAGGAGTTACCGTGACCCGATGCGCATGCGCCATCTCCTGATCTGGCTTCGGTCCATGCCCCTCATACTGAAAGAACGACACCGCCTCCGTTAGCCCGCCATCCGCCTTCACGTGAAACGACGCCGCACTTCCGCCTGAATAGTTCGCGCAGAAGACCGCCCGCCCTGTATGGTCGACCTCCACATGACACGTCCCCGGCCCCTTCGCCGACACTGAATTAATCGCCTTCAGCTTTCCGGCCTTTGGATCGACAACCTCGAAGCTACTCACCCCTCCACCCTTTTGCCCGTGAAAACTATCGACCTCGTTCGCGGCATACAGATATTTTGCATCCGGAGAGAGGGCCAGAAATGTCGGATTCTCCGTCTCTGCCGCGAGCCCGATTAACTCAATCTCCCCCTTGGCCGCGTCCCACCGGTACGCATAGATGCCCTTGCTCG
Organism: uncultured Acidobacteriaceae bacterium; assembly: GCA_963724375.1. Lineage (GTDB taxonomy): Bacteria > Acidobacteriota > Terriglobia > Terriglobales > Acidobacteriaceae > Silvibacterium. Next base: position 95,273 of record CAVRUM010000012.1, on the reverse strand, counting down.
TTTCCTTCGTCTGCGTTCCCACAAATAACGTGCTCTCGCCGCCGTGTTCCGCCATAATGTTCCACCATGTCTGCGCCGCCAGCGGCGCGACTACCAATCCCCGTAAGACCTTACGCCGACTCACTCTGGAATTCATCCGATCATCATCTCACGCTCTGAAGACCTATAATTAGCCCCCGTCCGGCTCTCCACCTGAAAACGAGACGCTATCCGCCGCCGTTTACACCAGAGGAATTCTCCAGATGTCCAGCCGCCTGCCTCGACGCGTCGTTCTTATCGTCGCTCTGCTGGGCATCATCATCCTCGCCGGCACCATAGGGTTCGTCGTCATCGAACGCTACACATGGTTCGATGCCTTCTACATGACCCTCACCACCATCACTACCATCGGTTACCAGGAACTCCATCCTCTCAGCCACGCCGGCCGCATCTTCAATTCGTTCCTCATCATCTTCGGGGTCAGCGCCCTGTTCCTGGCTGCGGGCGCCATGACGCAGACCATCATCGAACTCGAATTGCAGGACCGCTACGGCAAACGTAGGAAGAAACGCATGATTGACAAACTGCAAAATCACTTCATCGTCTGCGGATTCGGCCGCGTAGGACGCAACGCCTCCTATGAATTCCAGCGTGCCGGCGTGCCGTTTCTCGTTCTCGACCGCAACGAACAGCGCGTCGCCAAAGCGACGAGCGCAGGCATGCTCGCCGTCGTCGCCGATGCTACCCAGGACGACGCGCTTCGCGAGGCCGGGGTCCTCCATGCGAAAGGTCTGATTGCCGCTCTGCCGTCTGACGCCGAGAACCTCTTCATCATCCTCTCCGCAAAGAGCCTGAACCCCAACCTCACGATCGTCACTCGCGCCTCTGAAGAGGAGGCAGGCGAAAAGCTGCGCCGCGCCGGAGCTGACACCGTCTTTACTCCTTACTCCATGGCCGGACGTCAGCTCGCCGATGCCCTCGTCCGTCCTCACGTTGTCGAGTTTCTCGACTTCACCCGAGGCAGTATGGGCCCTCAAGTCACCATGGAACAGGTCTGCGTCTCGCCCCAAAGCCAATTCACCCGGAAAACCCTGGGACAGCTTCTCGGGCCGCGAAAATCCGAGGTCATCGTGCTCGCCGTCCGTCGTAAGGCCGGAGAAACCATCTTCAATCCGCCGCCCGAATCCGAGATCGCGGCGGGCGACTTCCTCATCGTCATGGGCGATCGCTCCAGCCTGCAGAAGCTCGAGCAGGTTCTTACCAGCTGACGTTGTTGCGCTCTCCGCATTCGCATCAACGACAGGAAGGCCCCAGTATCCACCTCTCCGGTGGGGAGAGTATCGTGTTGGGATGAGATGGCTGTTTGCTCTCGCGGTCTTTCTTATGTCCGGAATCAGCGCACATCCTGACCAGAACACCCCCGACGCAGCGCGCGTTCTCGCCCAGCCCTATACCCAGTTCGGCTTTGAGGTATTGCGCGACCTGGCAGCCGAGCATCCAAACACGAACGCGTTCATCTCGCCCACCAGCATCGCCGTAGCCCTCGCCATGACGGCAAACGGAGCAGAGGGAGCCACCCGCGACGCCATCCTGTCCGTTCTCCACACCAGCGGCGACTCGACCGCTGCGTTCAATGCCGCGAATCGCGCTTTGGCCGATGAGATCAGCAAAACCGCGGCCGTGCAGCTTTCGATCGCCAACGCCCTCTGGGTGCAGCAAGGTATCCCCGTTGAGCCTGCATTCCAGCAGATCCTCCATTCCGAGTACGGCACACAGGCCGAAAACGTCGACTTCCGGACTCCCGCCGCGGCGAACACCATCAACACCTGGGTGGCCGATCACACCAACGACCGCATCAAGAAGCTCGTAGAGAACATCGACCCTGCGACGATCACCATGCTGACCAACGCCATAGCATTCAAGGGACAGTGGAGCGCACAATTCGACGCGAAGGAAACCCAGCCGCACGACTTCACAACCGCGGCTGGTCACACTCGCAAAGTCCCCATGATGAAGCACTACGGGCAATACAACTACGCGAGCGCGAACGGGCTCGAATCCATTCGGCTGCCTTATGCCGACGGGTCGTTTGCGATGTACGTAGTCCTGCCTCAGGACCAGGCTCGCATGCGCGTCTTCCTGGAGCAGCTGACCACCGAAAACTTCACTTCGCTCATCTCATCGCTCCAGTCCAGCAAAGGAACCATCGAGCTGCCCCGCTTCACCCTGGAATACAGCGCAACTCTGAACTCCGTTCTTATAAAGCTCGGCATGGGCGCCGCTTTCGGCAGCAGCGCAAATTTCCGGGCTATCAACCAGAGCCGGCCGCTCCAGATCAGCGAAGTCCGTCACGCCTCTTTCTTGCGCGTCGACGAAGAGGGAACCGAAGCCGCCGCAGCCACCAGTGTTGGGATCCGTGCTGCAGTCGCGAGAATCGGCCCGCCACCCTTCCACATGATCGTCGATCATGCGTTCTTTGTTGCCATTCGCGACGAGCGCAACGGACAACTCCTTTTCACTGGCCTGATTGCTAACCCGGAGAGCTAGACCTTTACCCCCGCCGCCGTGCGTCTAGCGAATACGATCCGGCTCCGAGACACGCGACCGCCACCAGCCCCAGCAGCATGCAGAAGTCGGTGCGCGCATCGTGCATCGCCGCCCAGAATCCCTGTTTCAGCAGCATCGGGATCTTCGTCGTTGCTATCGCCACGGCAATGTCAATCAGCAACGGTACTGTCGCCACAACGGTAAACAGACCCACAATCAGGAGCGCCCCACACACAATCTCGACCACACCGACAAATGGAGCCATCACAGCCGGAGCAGGAATTCCAATCTTGCTGAACCGCCCCACACCCAGCGCCGCTGGAAATAGAAACTTCTGGATTCCTTCAGACAGGAATACCCAGCCAACAAGGATGCGCAATAAGAGGAGCCCGATCGACTGTTTCTGCATTCACCCGCCCTCCGCCGCTTTGGAACTTGCTCCTATCTCATTCAGCCTAATCCCATACAATCATCAAGTTCTTCGTCTCAAAAAAAATGGCCCCCTTTGGAGAGGGCCATCTCTAAAATAATCGCTGCACACTATGCTTGGGCAACCATAAGCGCGTGCTGGTCGTGTTTCACCATCCCGCCAATATCCAGAACCACGCGCCCATTCACTTTGCCGGTCTTCAAACGATCAAACACATCGTTGATCGCCTCCAGTGGCTGATCTTCAATTGTCGCTCTTACCTTGCCTTCGGCAGCAAGGGCGAGAGCTTCCTCGAGATCCAGCCGCGTCCCGACTATCGAGCCCCGAAGTGTGAAGCCATTCAGCACCATGTCGAACACCGAAATCGGGAACTCGCCCGGAGGAAGTCCGTTCATGACACAGGTCCCGCCGCGGCGCAGCATACCGACTGCCTGCTTGAATGCCGGCAGTGACACCGCCGTTACCAGCACTCCGTGAGCTCCGCCGATCTGCTTCTGAATAACCGCTGCCGGATCCACTTCGCGTGCATCCACCGCGATCTCCGCGCCCAGCTTGCGAGCCAGCTTCATTTTCTTCTCGCCGATATCGACTGCTGCAACATGTAGCCCCATCGCCTTCGCGTACTGTACGGCAACATGGCCCAGGCCGCCTACTCCTGAGATAACTACCCAATCGCCGGGCCGCGCCTCCGTCTGTTTGAGGCCTTTATAGGTCGTTACTCCCGCACACATAATCGGCGCAGCATCCTTGAAAGTCAGTCCGTCAGGAATTCTCCCCACAAATTCCGCATTGCCGAGCGCATACTCTGCGAACGTGCCGTTCACCGAATAGCCCGAGTTCTTCTGCTCCGGGCAAAGCGTCTCCCATCCGCTCAGGCAGAATTCGCAATAACCGCACGCGCTGTGCAACCAGGCGATGCCAACGCGATCGCCCTCCTTCAAATGCGTTACGTCCGCACCCACTGCCGCCACTACTCCGGCTCCTTCGTGCCCCGGAATCAATGGCATGATCGGCTTAATCGGCCAGTCGCCATCGGCCGCATGAACGTCAGTGTGACAGACGCCACTGGCGACAATCTTCACCAGAACCTCGCCGCGCCCCGGTTCCGGAACCGGGACCTCGCGAATTTTGAAAGGCTCACCGAACCTCTCCACCACTGCTGCTCTCATCGTTTTCGCCATAATGACCTCCAGCCGTCTGAATGTTGTTTGCTATTGAATCTGTCGAGAAAAGCCGGTGTCGGTGACCCCCATCACAGGGACCGCCGTCCACCGTTCACGGTGAATTGCTACCAGGTCGGAAAAGCGGCGTGGCACAATACTCAACCATGAAGAAATACAGCTTCACCGCCAAAATCATCGCCGGGGACGGAGGTGGAACCGGCGTGCTCTTCCCTTACGACACCCAGGAAACGTTTGGCACAAAAGGTAAGGTGCCCATACACGCCACCTTCGATGGAATCTCCTATACCGGCTCGCTTATCAAGTACGGATTTCCGCAGCACACCCTGCATCTACCCAAAGCCATTCGCGAGCGGTTACACAAAAATCCCGGCGACACCATCGACGTCATCGTCTGGAAAGACGAATCCGAGCGCACTCTCGAAGTCCCCGACCCGTTCCTCAGGCTCATGAAGAAAGAAGGCCTGCTGCCCTTCTTCGAATCGCTCAGTTACACCCATCGCAAGGAATACTGCCGTTGGATCACCGAAGCCAAAAAGGAAGAAACACGCACGCGCCGCCTCGAGAGAGCCGTCGAGATGCTCAAAGCCAAGGTGAAGACACCGGGCTAAGAGCCAGCGTCGCTGATGCCCTCGCGCGGCCGTTACAAGACGCAGGACCCGGCAGTTTTATTCGCAGGCCCCTGTTTTTTCTCCGTCCTGTAACATCCCCGTAAAGCACTGATCGCAGTGCGCGTTTATTCCTTGGTACGGTCGGTGGAAAACCCGCCGCACCCCCCGAGGAACAGTGATGCAAAAAGCACTTGCGACTTCCCTGGCAACCCTCCTGGTTGCCGGTCAGATGGCAGGACCCGTCTCCGTCCAGGCGCAGTCCAGTTCGACTTCCACCCCGATCAAGCATCTGGTTGTGATCTTCCAGGAAAACGTCTCCTTCGACCACTACTTCGGCACTTATCCGAAGGCGACCAACCCGCCTAGTGAGCCCGCCTTTCACGCCAAAGTAAACACGCCGACCGTCAACGGCTACACGGATGGCCTGCTCTTTAACAATCCCAACTGGTTCAACAAGACAGGCAATCAGGGCAGCGCATCGAATCCCTTCCGCCTTGACCGCTCCCAGGCGGCAACCGCCGATCAGGACCACGATTACATGCCCGAGCAGCAGGCGTTCCACGCCGGCCTGATGGACTCCTTCCCGGAATTCACCGGAACCGCTGGTCCGCCGCCATCGGGTTCTAGCGGATCATCGACCGCCCTGGTAATGGGCTACTACGATGGCAATACCGTCACCTCGCTCTGGAACTACGCTCAGCGTTTTGCCATGAGCGATAACTCCTACGGCACTACCTTCGGACCATCAACCCCGGGTGCTATCAACCTCGTCTCAGGTCAGACCAACAACGTTACCGATCAGAGCAACGCTGGCGGCGATATCATCGGTGATGGTGCCGGGGGATGGACCCTCATCAGCGACGCTGATCCCATCGGCGATGTGTGCTCCACGACAACCGGGGCGCTTGTTCAGTTCACAGGCAAGAACATCGGCGACCTGCTCAATGCAAAGGGCATCACCTGGGGCTTCTTTGAGGGCGGCTTCGACTTAACCGCGAAGAATCCCAACGGAACCACCGGCTGCAAGCGCTCGCACACCTCCACCATCACCATGAGCGCTAAGGCCGACTACATCCCGCACCACCAGCCCTTCCAGTACTACACATCGACCGCCAACCCGCAGCACCTGCGCCCCAAATCGGTCAACATGATCGGTGTCGACGGCGATCAGGCCAACCACCAGTACGACATGAGCGACTTCTACACCGCGGTTCAGTCCCACAACATGCCTGCGGTTAGCTTCCTTAAGGCACCCGGCTACCAGGATGGCCATGCCGGCTATTCTGATCCTCTCGATGAACAGAACTTCATCGTCGGTGTCATCAACTTCCTCCAGGGAACAGCGTACTGGTCTGACACCGCCGTCATCATCGCCTATGACGACTCTGACGGCTGGTACGACCACCAGATGGGTCCCATCGTCAACCAGTCCGCCACCTCCGCCGATGCCCTTACCGCGCCTGGCGAGTGCGGCGCGAGTGCCAACACCGCTCTTGCCGGCGTCGATGTCGAGCATGCCCAGGGACGCTGCGGCTATGGTCCGCGTCTTCCCCTGCTCGTCATTTCGCCCTATGCCAAACAGAACTACGTCGACCACACCGTCACCGACCAGAGCTCGATCCTTCGTTTCATCGAAGACAACTGGCTCGGCGGCGAGCGCATTACCGGCTCTTTCGACGCATTCGCTGGAACCCTCAACGGCTTATTCAACTTTGCGCCCTCGTCTCCCAACCCGCCTAACTGGGGTGCTTACATCCTCGATCCCACCACCGGAGTTGTGGTCACCGATCACGGGCCCAAGTAACCCCAACCAAATATTCGAGGGTAGCGGCTACAGCGCTGCTACCCTTTTTTCTTTGGAGATCGCTCTCTCTTGAAGTCCTCATTCCTGATCACCCGCCGTCGCTTCATCAGCACTTCGAGCCTCGCCGCCGCCGCCGTTACCTTTCGCGCCCAAAGCAAAGCCCAGGCCAAGTCCCCGATACTCGACCCCTCAACCCTTGCACCCTTCGTCGATCCGCTTCCTATCCCGCCCATTGCCAAATTGGCCGGAACCCGTCCCCATCCCGACGACCCTAAACAGCAGATCCCCTTCTACCAACTTCCCATCGCCGAGACCCCGGTCAAGGTGCACCGTGACCTGCCGCCAACTCGCATGTGGACCATCGGCGGATTCTTTCCTGGCCCGACTCTCGAGTCCCCTATCGCTCAAGGCATGATCGTCGAATGGCAGAATCAGCTTCCATCCCGCCACCTCTTTGCCATCGACCACGACATCCACGGAGCAGGCCGTGACGTCCCTGACGTTCGCGCCGTCATCCACCTTCACGGTGGACGCACACCCGCCGCCTCCGATGGGTACCCCGACGATTGGACCCTTCCCGGCCACTCACAGACGTGCCACTATCCCTCGCTCCAGCACGCCGCCACGCTCTTCTACCACGATCACACCATGGGGATTAACCGACTTAATACCTACGCGGGCATGCTTGGGTTCTGCATACTCCGGGATGCCCGCGAGGATCCCCTCAACCTGCCCACCGGGCGTCACGACATACCCATCCTCGTTTGTGATCGAATCCTCCGCACCGACGGTCAGCTCGACTACCCTGTCTCGGAAAAGCCCGGCGAAGTCTGGGTGCCGGAAGTCTTCGGAGACGCCATCCTCGCCAATGGCATGCTCTTGCCCTACGTCGACGTCGAGCCCGCCCTCTACCGCTTCCGCTTAATGAACGGCTCGAATGGTCGCTTCTTCCGCTTCTCCCTGGCCAATAAACATGAATTCCACCAGATCGCCTCGGACCAGGGACTGCTCACTGCACCGGTCTCCCTCAAGCGGCTCACTCTCGCCCCCGCCGAGCGCGCCGACATCCTCATCGACTTCAGCTCTCTGGCCGGACAGCGCATCGAACTCGTCAGCGACAGCTTCCAGATCCTGCAGTTTCGCATCGCTCCGGCAAAATCCAGTAGCGCCGCGCCCTCCGTCATCCCCTCTGGGCTACACCCTGTCGAGCGCATCCCCGAGTCCAGCGCGACCAAGACCCGCCGCCTCACCCTCGACGAAAACATGGACGACATCAAGCGCTCCATGGGCATGCTGCTCAACAACACTCCCTGGCACGCGCCCATCACCGAAAAGCCTCTCCTCCACAGCACGGAGATATGGGAATTCGTCAACCTCACCGACGACTCTCACCCCATCCATTTACATTTGGTCCGCTTCCAGATCCTCGACCGCCGGCCCTTCGACCAGTTCCAATATCAAACCAAGAGAACCTTCCGCTTCTTCGGACCCGCCCAGCCACCCGCGCCCGAAGAGAGGGGATGGAAAGACACCGTCCGCGCCGATCCCGCCATGGTCACCCGCATCATCATCCCCTTTGACGGATACGCCGGACGCTACGTCTGGCACTGCCACATCCTCGAACACGAAGACAACGAAATGATGCGCCCATTCGAGGTGCTGCCGAGCGGAGGTTAAGACTCCAAAGGTCAAAAGCTTGCAAATGTGGAGACCCCCGAAGTCGACAGAATCCACTGAGTCTGTTGCCAACATGTCTCTCTTGCCAGAAAATAGCATCGCCTCAGTTTGCGAGCTGTATATATCCGTGGAAGAGAAAAAGACCACCATTCAGGCTCGATGCCGCTATATCTGGCAGGAGCCTGACGCATCAGGCCTCCGTAAAGCGATCGAGGAGCATCTGATTCCGCCTTTTTCGGCGGCAACCTACGTAACTGCGACGATTACCCAGCCGATGCAGGACCAGAACATCGAGCAGACCGTCGAGTTCACCACAATCCAGGAATGGCTGAATGCGCTGGGTGAGCCGGCGAAAATCTACCGCCTCTATTTAAGCCAGAGCCCGCAAAGTCTGGACCTCACCATTGGTTTGGGCAGCGTGAATATGTCCCTGCGCAGCGAGGCCGCGCGCGCTCCGGAATTCCAGGCACAAATGGAGGCATTTGCGGCAGCAGTTGGGCTGAAGCCGGTCGAGGCCCCGAAAGCACTCAATCTGCTCTCGCCACTGCCGACATCGATGTTCAAGAGAAACGGCACGTACCGGTTACTCGAGACGGTTTCAGCCGGCGGCTGGCTGAAGGCGGCCGATGTGGTACGAGCGTGGCTCGGCGATGAGCACAACTTCAATGGATCGTTCACAACCAACAGCGATCCGGGAACTGCCGAAGAAATACGAACCGCGGAAACATGGAAGGAGAGGATCAATCTACGATGGCCAGACCTGACTACAGCCGAATTCAGGGCGTTCCTGACAAATCGAACTGCCAATCTACGCTTACAGATTCCGGAAAAATTGGTCACGCTGAGTGCTTCCGCGGAAGACGCCTCCGCATTACGCGATGTGTTCACCGCATTCGAAGACTCGCTGAGAGTTGCTCCGCGGGTAACCCCAGGAGGAGAACTCAAGGGCGAGAAAAAACTCTATTACACCCAGCAGCCCATCGACGACGAGTGGATTAACAATTATCTGCAGATCCAGACCAAAGTCGCGGAAAACCGGACCTTTTTCAACGGCAGATACCGCGAGCACGACCAGGATTACACCGTGTCCAACTTCGAATCGTGGCGCGAAGAGGTCCGTCGCCGCTGGAAAGAAATGCAGTCGGCCGGCTGCTCCATTTCGAATGACGAGTCTCGCCAGTCTCTCGATGTCGATTTCAAACGAGAGCAGGTTGGGTTGGATTTGAGTAAACAGCCCGGCGCCGCTACGCCGGGCGCCATGACCTTCCTGGATTACGAGACGGAATTAAAACTCGATCCCGTGCCGGGCAGACCTTATCAGTACTACCGTTTCGCTCGGAAGTATGAAAGGACGGAAGATTGGAACGCGACCTTCGACGAGACGATAGCCACGGCAATCGGCAGAGCCGTCGAAAAAGCATTTGGCGACGAACGCCGGTATGTGATCGTGAGCGCCTCGACAACTGAGGGTGACGTTGCGCAGCAACAGATTCCGCAAACGACGTTGAGCGGATTTCTCGGGCAGCTGCGAACAAGCCATGACTATGTTGCGGCCCGGATCTATCTGCAGGGGCCGCGTGGAAATGACCTTGTAATCCAGTTGGACCGCAAGAGCCGCACAGTGGCGGTACGGAGCTCCATTTCTGACGGGAAGCTTTTCAAGGATGTCATCGCTCCTTTCGAAGCCATTCACGACCTGAAGGAATATAAGCCGGCGTCGAAGAATCTTGACGCTTCCGGCCAGGAGAAAAAGAAGACTCTCGCGGACCGGCTTCCCCTCCTGTTCGGGGGCGGAGGTATGCTCGCAGGCATATTCTCCGTCGCAACATGGTTTTTCAATCCCGTGTCAACACATTCGACCACCCTTGAAATTTTCACGCCGCAGCAGGGAGCGAACATCCACGGCAGATCATCCCTGGTGCAATGGGTGCTTAGGCGGAAGTCCTTTACAGACGCTGCGCCGGAACACCCTGATGCCGACGTGCACATAACCAAGGAAGGCGACGCCTCTGTAAAGCAGGATGGGTGGAATGTAGCGAATGGATACGTCGCCAATTTTCCCAGCAGCGGCGTATATGACATTACGGTGATAGTGCATTCGGTTCAGGATGCGAGTATCCATGTAACCGTCATGGTCCCCGATGAACCCGCGACACCGGCGAGGACGCCCAAAAAGCACTGAATAAGCTGACCAGACATTCTTTTTAGAACGGGTAGTGCGACTAAGAACACTTTCGCCCCGGCATTCACGCCACCATAGAGCCCGTCATTTCACTCTATCCAGCGCACGCTTTGTCCAACAAAATCAGGGCCACCCTTCACGACCGGAGGAGCTTGATCAAGCCTATCTCTTACCAGCTCTCTTCGAGCCTGCCTTCTTCGCCCGAACCTCGCCCGCAGACTGAATCGTATGCGCCGTAACAATAGCCCGTATCAGACCCGGAAAGCGCTTCTCCAACTCCGTGCAGCGCGAGACGTTATGCATCTCCACGCCATGGCGCTCGCTCCGGATCAGTCCCGACTCGCGCAGAATCCTGAAGTGCTGCGAAAGCGTCGACTTCGGAATGCTCTTATTGCTCACCGTCAGAAAATTGGAGCAGCTCTGCGCACACTCCTGCGCCACGATATCGGCATAGATCGCCACCCGCACGGGATCGGAAAGGGCATAGAGAATCCCCTCTACCGTAACGTCTTCGATCGATGGATGAAGCAAGGGCCGCATTTGTCTATTAGAGTCAATTCAGCGGTAAAGGTTCAAGAGTTTTATTGTTCACTAATCCTGAACTATTGAATCTCGTCAACAACCATCCTCATCTCTTCACCTGAGCAAGGCGAAGCAATCTTTCCCGCCTGTAGCTCCAATTTGAAGATTTCGGGAGAAATCCAACCATGAGCAAGCTTAAAGGTAAAGTCGCAGTCGTGACCGGCGCTTCCAAGGGCATCGGAGCCGCCATCGCCAAATCCCTGGCCGCCGAGGGCGCGTCCGTCGTCGTTAACTACGCCTCCAGCAAGGCCGGTGCCGACGTCGTCGTCGACGCCATCACCAAGGCTGGCGGCAAGGCAGTCGCTGTGGGCGGAGACGTCTCCAAAGCCGCCGACGCACAGAAAATCATCGACACCGCCGTGAAGGACTTCGGCCGTCTCGACATCCTCGTCAACAACTCCGGCGTCTATGAGTTCCAGCCCATCGAAACCATCACCGAAGACCACTATCACAAGATCTTCAACGTTAACGTGCTCGGCGTTCTTCTCACCACACAAGCCGCCGTCAAGCATCTCCCGGAAGGCGGCAGCATCATCAACATCGGCTCAGCCGTGACCGAGATCTACCCGCCCGCCAGCGCCGTCTACACCGGCACCAAGGGAGCAGTCGACGCCATCACCGGAGTTCTCGCCAACGAACTCGGCCCCCGCAAAATCCGCGTCAACTCGCTCAACCCCGGCATGGTCGAGACCGAAGGCGTACACGCCGCGGGCTTCATCGGAACCGACTTCGAGAAAGGCCTCGTTGCGAAGACTCCGCTTGGGCGCATCGGCCAGGTAGATGACATTGCTTCGGTCGCTGTCTTCCTCGCCTCCGACGACTCAAAGTGGCTCACCGGCGAATCCATCGTCGCCAGCGGCGGGGTTCGCTAAATCCCAATCCTCTCCTACCCCGACGGTAGCCCACTCAAGCCGGAACTGGCTTGAATGGGCCCTACCGACGGTGCCCCCTTCAATCTGGGTGTCGGCTTGAGCGGGGCAGCCTGACCGCGAAAGTCGCCCGGGGCGCAAAGAGAAATCATCGCAGCAAGCCCATCCGCCCCCATTGCGCTTGAAATCTGTCTCTTTGGACGGTTAAGGTTCCGGGAGATCGATTCCATGAGCAACTCCCTCCGGAGATCGCTGTCGGGCCTCACATCAGCCTATCCCGCCGCCTTTAGTCCCTTCTGGCGCATGCTGCCGCTAGGGCGAATGAAGACGTTCCTGGCAGGGTACTTCTTCGTCGGAGCCGCCGCTGGTTTCGTGTTCGACCTATTGCAGCTCAATGCTTCCCGTCTCGGCGGAGGTTTCTTCTGGCCCGTCTTAATGGGCACGGGAGCGACGGCGGCTAGGGCTGCCGCAATCAAAAGAGTTAGTCTTGTTCCTCTTCTGCTCCTGCTGGCTGTCGCGACCGCCTGGCTGGGCTACTGGGCCTCGCACCTTTCGACGCCTCTCCCGGTCCCCGAAGCGGTACACAGGCGCGTGCTATTCGATGCGATCGGGATCTTGGTTGGTATCGGTTTTGGGGTCCGATTTTTGTTGTTCTTCGCCGGTACGGAGGGCCTGGCCCACATCCGCATGCAGACCGAGCTTTCTCTGGCCCACGGCATTCAAGCGACTCTGGTGCCGACCATCTCCTTCCAGAACGCCGGTTTCGAGGTGTATGGCAAATCGATTCCCAGCACTGAGATGGGCGGCGATTTGATCGATGTCATCGCGACCGATGGGAGTCTGCTGGTTTATGTCGCGGATGTATCGGGACACGGCCTGGCTGCCGGCCAGTTGATGGGGATGTTGAAGACGGCGATGCGGCTTGCTGTCCAATTCCGGCAGACGCCGGTTGCACTGCTTGAAAGCGCAGACCGCGTTTTGCCCGGGCTAAAGGGACCTGATATGTACGCCACGCTGGCTTTATTGCACTTCGATGGTTCGGCGGAGTTGGAGCACTCTTCGGCCGGGCACGTCCCCATTCTGCATTATCGGGATCGCAGTCAGGACACGGCTCAGCTCTCGATGGAGCAGTTTCCTTTGGGCCTGATTCCCGGAGGTGGCTATGTCAGCCAGCGCGTTGCGTACTCATCAAGGGATCTGTTCCTTCTGCTTACAGACGGCATATCGGAGGTACCCAACGCAAGAGACGAGGATTTTGGGCTGACCCGTCTGGCGCAACTCCTGACGCAACACGCGGCGCAACCGTTGCCGCAGATTTGGGACCTGATCATGACGGAAGTCCGTAAACACGGTGTGCAACAGGATGACCAGACCTTGCTCCTGGTCCGGGTTACTCAATAGCCCCTCTCGAAAGAGGCGGGGGGAGGGTGTCCCGATCGCTGACCGCTGATCCCTGCATTTTTCTGGAACCAAAGCCCCCGAACTTCCGTACACCTACGAAGAGCTTCGTCCTTCTCTACGGAGGTGTGCGCGAAAATGACCATCCACTGGTGGACGCTCGCGATCGGATTTGTTCTCGGATCGGCTCTCGGGGCGGTCGCCGACTGGCAGATCGGCCCCCGGCTGCGAAAGCGGTCCGAACTGCGCGAGCTCACCCGCGACTACGCTGGGCTCGCCGGGCGCTATGCTCAATACCGTGTCCAGCTCGAGGGAACCGGCGACGGAACCGGCCACGCAAAATTGGAGCCGACGGGCGGCACCATCGAAGTCGTCTGGCAGCCGGACGACGGCCTGCTAGAAGCCTCCGCCTTTCAAGCCAACGGCAACCCGGAATGGCACAGCTACATAAAAATGAGCCGCGAATACCTAGGCACAGGTATTGGGCACTACAACAACGTGAACTCCATCCACGGCGGACTCCAGCAGGTCATTTACTCCAAGCAGACCCGCTCATTTAGCGTCCGCGGCACCGACCACACCCGCAAGGAATTCGTCCACTGCTGGAAGCCCGCAGGAACACCTTCACCTTGATCCCCTGTGGCTAATTCGGGAACTTCAACAGATTGTTTTTATCGAGGTCTCCGCTGCTCCGAGCAGCTCCGGCGGGCGCTCTGAACAGCAAATTATTTCTGGCCGCTCGTTGACCACCTGAAGAGCATTGCGGGAAAGAGTACCACGATCGAGCAGATAGCGCCGATCGCTAGGATGGCCTGGAAGAAGAGGAACAGCGCCGTAATCAGCGAGGTTCCTGCAATAAGGTTGAGCTTTCTATACATCTATGTACTTCCACCGAAGAAACCTAATCAGTGCAAAGGCTCTTGCACCACAGCGCCTCCAGGGAAGGTGACTCACCCGGAAGCGCCAATCAGTTCAATAGGCCCTGTTCGGGGGCCACGTCATTCCGCCACCCGAGGTTTGCCGCCTGCTCTTCCGACATCGGCATAGTGAAGGGAAACCAGAACTCTTCCGCATTCTCGGCTGCTGAGGGTTGAGATGCCGCATCTCCCCCGATGGGTAGTACCGTTTCGAGTTGCTGAGCTATGAGAGACTGACTCTCAACGTTCGTCGCGGTAAACAGGCTGCCCGTAGCACGGTTTTCCCACACCTTGAGCGAATAGTCATAGTTGCCATCGCTTCTGCGCTTCGCGTACAAGGTGAGCGTGAAATTCTTCATGCAGGAAGAATATTTCCACGGATCGACAAGCGAAATCACCAGAAAAGGGGTAATGGGACTCTATTTGGTGCCAAAGAAATGACACTAAGGTAATAGTCGCTGCCCGCGACGAAAAGAAAAGCGCCACAAGATAACTTGTGGCGCTCTCGCAGTTAGTACCGAACCCCGGCCAGTTATGCCAAAGCCGTTTCGGCCACCTCGACCTTGTCGTGCCAGGAATGTGCAGCCTTGAGCGCTTCGTTTACGTTCTCGATATTCTTGACTCCGCTGGTATTAAGCCAGTCCTCGAAGGCCTTCGCGCCCTGCTTTGCGTAGACGGATATGCCATCCTTCCACGTAGCGCGTCCGCAAAGCACGCCGTTGAAGCTGGTGCCGCTTTCCGTAGCTAGCTCGAGGGTCTCAATGAAGACGGGATTGCTAACGCCCGCCGACAGATAGATGAACGGTTTGTTGGTGACCGCGGCGGCGCTGCGGAAGTACTCGAGAGCTTCCGCGCGAGTGTAGGCCTGCTCGCCCTTGAATGCCTTGGTTCCGGCAACGAATTCCATCTGGATGGGAACCTCAACCTTCAGCACATCGACCCCGTAACGGTCCTTGCCGAACTCCTCCATCGATCCCTTCACTATTTCAGGCTTGTGCTTAGCGTAAGTGATGCTCTTCTCGTCTCCGCCGTGAGCGTCGTAACCGACAGTCTCGAGAAAGAATGGAATGTCATGGGCGCGGCATTCGTCGCCGATGCGCTCGACCCATGCGTGCTTCAGATCGTTGATACGATCCTGTTCGAAGGGTGAGTAGTAAAGCAGAATCTTGATGCAGTCGGCGCCAGCTTCGGCAAGGCGGCGCACCGACCACAGGTCAAGCAGGTCGGGCAGTCGGCCGGGCGTGGCAGCATCATAGCCGGTCTTCTCATAGGCCAGCAGCAGGCCTTTGCCATGGCGGCGCTTGGAGGCGGGTAATCCGAACTCGGGATCGAGCAGGATGGCAGACGCGTGCTGGGTCAATACATCGGTGACCAGCTCCTTGAATTCGACCAGGGCCGAGTCGGGAACCTCAGCGACACCCTTCTCCTTCGCCAGAGACTTCTTGAGCGAGCCACGCTGATCCATGGCTGCGGCGGCAATCACGCCGCGCGGATCGGACACGGCTTTCAATCCCTCGAGTTTTCCGGGGGTGAGCTTGATGGACATGATCTTTTCTCCTGCTTCTTTGGCTTACGCGATTAATTGCTTCCGGCTCGCCTGAGTGGGGGTATCGCCGGAGGATGATCTTTGCGGAAACCGCGTTCCCTTGCATTCTACCCGAGGTTGAACGCGGAGGAGCCAGGGCCTATGACGTTTCCGAATCGGCGATAGCCTCGCGCTGCGCATCGAGCAGTCGGCGGATGCCGGCCTCGGCAAGGTCCATCATTTCCAGCATGCGGCTGCGCGCAAACGGGGTCCGTTCGGCTGTCGCCTGAACCTCGACTAACCCTCCGTCTTCGGTCATGACGACATTCATGTCCACCTCGGCCTGGGAATCCTCCTCGTAGGCAAGGTCCAGCAATGCGGTGCCCTCAACGATGCCAACGCTGGTTGCCGCCACCAGCTGGCGCAGCGGCGGGGCCTTGAGCGCGCCCGTCGCTACCATCCGATTAAGGGCGATGGAGAGCGCGGCGCAGGCTCCTGTAATAGCGGCGGTGCGGGTGCCACCGTCAGCCTGAAGCACATCGCAGTCAAGAATGACGGTGCGCTCGCCCAGGGCCTGCATGTCGACGACCGCGCGGAGCGAGCGGCCAATCAGCCGCTGGATCTCGTGGGTGCGGCCGCCGACCTTTCCCCGCTCAGATTCGCGGGCGGTGCGGGTGAGGGTGGAACGCGGCAGCATGCCGTACTCGGCAGTGACCCAGCCGCGGCCGCTGTTGCGCAGCCATCCAGGCAGCGTCTGCTCAATCGTGGCGTTGCAGAGGACGCGGGTGTTGCCGATCTCAATCAGAACGGAACCTTCGGCGGTCGAAACATAGCCGGGAGTGAGGCGGATGGTACGAAGTTCGGATGGGCTGCGTCCCAGGGCGCGAAAGAAGTTTTCTGCAGGCATCGAGCCCCATTGTACGAGTTCCAAATCCGGACTGACGCCGAGCTGGTTCCGAACTGGAACTTAGCGGCTTCAGCTTGTCTTTTCAGCGATTTGGGCGACCGGCCGGGCTTCGGGTTCCCGATTCGGGAAAAGTTACGCCGTTCGGCCTTCGGAAGGAAGGGAGCCTCGCTTTGAAGTAAGGCTCTGCTTTTCTTGTGGATACAGCCAGTTTTCCGATTTGGCATCCGACGTGTAATTGAACGTGCCAAGGAAAGACGGTTTGCGGAGCCGCTTTCGCAGCCATCAAGTGATTCCTCAAGGTCAGGAGAGCTGAATGCAGGGTTCGGTTAAGGCGCGTATCGGGAAATTTATTCCTCACTCCCCCGTTCCCAGCACCGTCGTTGGTTCCCAACAAACCGGCCCGTTACGGCCGCCAGAGAATGTGCGCCGTTCCGCTCCGACCTTGAAGCCGGAAGGCTTCGATCAACTGGCTCATGATACGCGCAACCTGTTGTCTGCCCTGAGACTCTATTGCGAGCTTCTCGCCGAGCCGGGTGTTCTCGCCGTTGGCAATTCCCATTACGCGCAGGAGCTGGTTGCGATCAGCGACACCGCATCCAAACTTGTGGAACGCCTGTCCGCGCCACGCCGTGCCGGGCGGCGACCGGGCCTTGGGACTGGGGCTCGCCAGAGCACCGCGCGGGAAGCAGAGGCGATTTTGGGGGACGCGAACCCAATCCATCCGACTGAGCTGAACATACCTTGGCCTGCGCCCGAGCGCGTCGATGACTTCGGCCGCTTACTCCTCGAAATGCGGCCGCTCTTGGCAGGGATTGCTGGCCCGAGCGTGAGGCTTGAAATCGCGGCGATGCCTTGCGCGGGACAGAGCCGCCTGACGAAGGAAGACTTCACTCGCGTGATGCTCAACCTGGTGCGCAATGCCTCGGAAGCAATGCCTGAGGGAGGCCGGGTCCGGATCGCTGCACAATATGGCGACGGTTTGAGTTTCCTCGAACCGGGCCTGCTTCCGGATAGCTCTCCTCGTACCACCATCATCACCATTGAGGACAGCGGCCCGGGCATTCCGGAGGAGATTCGAGAACGTATATTTCTTCCCAAGTTCACGACCCGTCAGGCTGCTGCCGTCTGGCCGAAGCCGCCCCACCGGGGACTGGGGCTCAGCATCGTCCGGGAGCTCATCGAAGCAGCCGGCGGGACAGTTCGCGCCTCTTCGTCCTCTGGACGAGGTGCCCGCTTTGAGCTCGAGCTGCCTATTACTTCCGGCACGTACGAAATCGCGAACAACATCGGAATAGTAGCTGACGAGGCAGCAAGGCATGCATAGAATGCCCGTAATAATTCCGCATCCACGCCTTATGACGAACTACGCCTACCCCACAGAGCGCCCGGGACGGCTGCATGTCCTGATCGTTGATGAAGATCCTGCGATGCGATCGGCCTGTCTCGAAATCGCCGCCAGCCGCGGATTCACCCCTCACGCAATCGACAGTCTGCCTGCGGCCCGAAGCCTGCTACGTGGTAACAGCGTCGACATCCTGCTGCTCGATCTCAAGTCTCCCGGCGGAGCTGGGCTCGAGTTGCTCGAAGAGGTGAGGATGCTGCATCCGGAGATCTCGGTGATCGTGATGACTGCGTTCGCCACAGTGGGCTCGGCTGTGGAGGCGATGCGCACCGGGGCCGCCGATTATCTGACGAAGCCGTTCGCTCTCGACGAGTTGGCTGCGGTCCTGGAGCGTGCCGCCGAGCGTCGATTCGTGGACGCAGCCAGCCGGAAGCTGCGCGACAAATTGCGGACCGAGCAGGGCCTGGGCAATATCATCGGGCGCAGTGGCGAGATGGAGAGGCTGTATCGAATCCTGTCGAAGGTCGCACAGACTACCCACGCTGTACTGATCCTGGGTGAGAGCGGAACGGGCAAGGAACTCGTGGCTCGCTCGATCCATGCGAATGGGCCGAATGCTGCGAAGCCATTTCTGCCGGTGGATTGCGGGTCTCTGGTTCCAACGCTTGTGGAGAGCGAACTCTTCGGCTACGTCAAGGGCGCATTTACGGGAGCCAACCGGTCGAAGGATGGGCTTCTGGCCTCGGCCGAGGGCGGCACGGTGTTTCTCGACGAAATCGGCGAACTCCCTCTGGACCTGCAGGCGAAGCTGCTTCGCGCCCTGCAGGAGAAGGAGATACGTCCCGTAGGAGCCACGCATCGCGTGCCCATCAATGTCCGTATCCTGGCGGCAACGAACCGGGATCTGGCCACGATGGTGGAGCAGGGCCGGTTCCGCAAGGATCTCTTCTACCGCCTGAACGTAGTTAGTCTGCGCATTCCTCCGCTTAGAGACCGTCGCGAGGATATTCCGCTCCTGACGGCGCATTTCGTCGAGCGGATGAAGAAGAACACCGGACAGTCGAAGGTATTGAGCGATGGCGCGCTGCGGACCATGATGGAGTATCCATGGCCCGGGAATGTGCGCGAGCTTGAGAACTCGGTCGAGCGCGCATTCGCCCTCGCTACCGGGCCTGTTCTGCAGCCAGGCGACCTGCCAACCCAGCTGCAGGATTTTCACCTCCACGCCTATCGAACGGCTCCGGCCGCTGTTGAGCTGGAGTCCAGGCCCGAGATAGGAAGCGCAGTCACACCGCTGGCTGAACTCGAACGCCAGGCCATCCTCGACACGCTGCGCCGGCTCAACGGTGACAAGCTGACAGCGGCGAGGCTGCTGGGAATCGGAAAGACCACGCTTTACCGCAAACTCAAGGAATACGGACTGGGCGAATCGGCAGCGGGGATCTAGGTCGAAGGACAGATCTACAACTGGAGAGGAGTCGACGTGCACAACGGCATTCTTATGGTCAGTGCCATCACCGGAGCGGAAAACTGCGCCGCCGTGCTATCGAAACAGTTCGGGATATCCGTGGAGACGGTGTCGAGCCGCAAGGAGGCGCTGACGGCTCTGCGCCGGCGTGACTTTGCGATCGTGGTGATCGACGAATCGCTGGTCGAATCTCGGGAAGACGGATCCGACTCTCTCCTGAAACATGCCCGCCTGGCGATACCCTTGGAAATAAACTTTGCGATTTCTGGGTGTGGCAGGCTGGTGCGTGAAGTGCGGGCTGCGCTTTCCCGGCGCGAGCGCGAGCACGATGTGGCAATTTCTGCCGCCGCCCATTCGATCGAGAGCGAGCTGCGCGAGACCGTAGCGGGACTGCTGCTGCAGGCCCAGCTTGCGATGACTGAACCGGGAGCCTCGCCCCAATTATCGGAGCGGTTGCAGCTCATCCTGGAGTTGGCAGTACTCCTGCGTCACAGATTGGATAGACGCCCCGGGGACCCGGCGGCAGTACACAAGCCGGCAGCAACGCCGGTTCCATTGCAGGCCGCGCAAGCGACGCCAAAGCCGACGCAAGTACATCCCGGACTCCTGGTTTAGTGGATGGTACGCATCTTGCGCTGCATGTAGTCCATGAGAAGGTATTCGCCGAGGGTGTCAGGCGTGGTGAAGTAGGCCTTTCCGCTGCACATTTCGGAGACCTGGTGCACGAAATGGACGAGCCCGGGATCTGAGGCCAGCATGAAGGTGTTGATCATGACATTGGACCGCTTGCAGCGGGCCACCTCTTCCAGGGTCTCGCTCACGACCAGCGGATCGAGACCGAAGGCGTTCCTGTAAATGCGGCCGTCATTCATCGTCAACGCCGAAGGCTTGCCGTCGGTAATCATGACAATCTGCTTCATGTCCTTGCGTTGCGCTTTGAGAATGCGCTGAGACAGCCGCAGGCCCTCGCGGGTATTGGTGTAATACGGACCAACCTTCACCCGGGCGAGCTGGGAGATAGGCAGCTCTTCAGCTGAATCATGAAACAGCACCAGGGACAGGGAATCTCCCGGATACTGTGTGCGAATGAGATGCGAAAGCGCCATGGCAACCTTTTTCGCCGGGGTAAATCGGTCCTCACCGTAAAGGATCATGGAGTGCGAGCAATCGAGCATAACCACCGTGGCGCATGAGCTCTGATATTCGCACTGGTGCACCTGCAGGTCGCGGTATTCGATATTCAGGGGAAGTGAAAGCCCTTCGCGAGAAATAGCCGACGCGAGCGTCGCAGGCGCATCGAGATTCAGGGTGTCTCCAAATTCATAGGGCCGGGATGCTCCACTGGTCTCGATCCCTGTAGCCCAGTGACGGGTATCGTGGCGGCCGTAGCTCGATTTGCCGAGAGATCCGAGCAGGTCGCGAAGGGTCTTGTAACCGAGGAAGTCGAGACTCTTGTCGGTGACCTCAAAGCGGACCTGGCCTTGGCCGTTTGCCGTGTGGCCCTCTGCCTGCGAGATGGATCCGGGATCCCGGGAATCTCCGGTAGAGATGAAGTTCTCGCGCTCAAGCCGCTCAATCATCTTTTCGATCAGCTCATCAAGCTTGCCCTCTTCGTTCATCGCATCGAGGGCCTGCTGCATGCGGTCGTCGAACAACTCGCCAGACTCAAGGGCGCGTCGAAGAGCCTCGCGCAGATCATCAAGGGTATGATCGAGTTCCTGGAACTCCATAAACGGGTTGCGGAACCCGGAATCGAGCAAATAGTCAGAGAGCGCCTGGAGCAGGTCCTCCATACTCATTTCGGACGCCAGGTCGCCGGTGTATTTGGTGTACCGAACCCGCTTCATGAGAAGTCTCCAGTTTCGAGTCCCAGTTGCTTCCGAGTCCCCGTTTGCACTGTGGTTTCTGGTTGCGCTGCGGTTGAGGGGCTCCTCAGTTCAAGCCGCTGCGGCGCGACCGGCGCGGCTGCCATTCCTCATATTCCGGCTCGGAGGCAATGCGCTCCTGACGCGTCGGCTGGGGCTTTCTCTGAGCTACGAAGGCGCGCTCTTCGCTGCGGCTCAAGCGCCGGTGTGAGCACATACCTTCGAGCAAAAACTCAGCCGCGGCGGTTATCTTCTCGGGCGCATCCGATCCCTTGATGCCCAGGGGCGAGAGTTTTTCAAAGAGTCCTTGGATCTGGCGTAACTCCTCAAGCGCAGCCTTTGAAGGCTGGCTGTCGTCGATTTTTACGGTGCCTCCCAGGTTGAACCATTGCTCAATCTGTTGGGTATTGGTATTGCCAAAGTACTTATCGAAGACCCGGCCAATGGCCGTGCGGAGAACCTCCTTCACGACGGTGTCAGCTCCCCGCATTTCTCCCTCGTACTCTAGTTCGAGCTTTCCGGTGATTCCAGGCAACGCTGCGTAGAGATCGCCGATTCTGGGCAGAACGAGGCTTTCGCCGTGGATGAGAGCGCGCCGCTCCGCGTTCGAGACGACAAGCTCCAGCGTGGCGATCGGCAGGCGCTGGCTGACCCCGCTGCGCTTGTCGACCCGCTTGTCTTCGCGGGCCGAGAATGCCACTTGCTCGACAATCTCCCGAAGGTA
The DNA here is from genome assembly GCA_963724375.1 of uncultured Acidobacteriaceae bacterium. Lineage (GTDB taxonomy): Bacteria > Acidobacteriota > Terriglobia > Terriglobales > Acidobacteriaceae > Silvibacterium. The sequence goes on along the minus strand of CAVRUM010000012.1, from coordinate 73,265 downwards.
GTGGGGAATCTCGATCTCGGAAGATTGCCGGTCGGTCCATGCCTCCTGGGCGGTGATGGCCAGACCTTCGTCGAGATTTTCGGCGTAATGGGTGCGGATCTCTGATCCGATGCGGTCCTTGAGCGGGGTCACGATTTTGCCGCGCGCCGTGTAATCCTCCGGATTGGCGGTGAAGACGAGGGCGACATCGAGCTCCAAGCGGACAGGATAACCCTTAATCTGCACATCGCCTTCTTGCATGATGTTGAACAGCGCCACCTGAATCTTTCCGGCGAGGTCGGGCAATTCGTTGATCGCGAAGATGCCTCGGTTCGCGCGGGGAAGCAGGCCGTAATGCATGGTCAGTTCGCTCGAAAGGTCTTCCCCTCCGCGCGCCGCTTTGATCGGGTCGAGGTCGCCAACTAGATCGGCGATGGTAACGTCAGGAGTCGCGAGCTTTTCGATGTACCGAGTATCACGGGTCAGCCAGGCGATCGGCGTCGTTTCTTCCTGGACGGCAATCAGATCACGACAGCGCTTGCAGAGCGGGTGATACGGATTGTCGCGTATCTCACAACCGACTACGTAGGGCAAGTGTTCATCGAGCAGGGCGGTAAGCGATCGCAGGATGCGGCTCTTCGCCTGGCCGCGCAGTCCAAGGAGGATGAAATTCTGCTTCGAGAGGATAGCGTTGACGATCTGCGGGATAACCGTATCCTCGTAGCCGATGATTCCAGGAACGATGGTCTCGCGGGTCTTGAGTCGCGCGATCAGATTGTCGCGGAGTTCGTCCTTGACGGATCGGCGGCCAACACGGGCCTCTGAAAAATCGCGGCTGGCGCGGAGTTCGCCAAGGGTTTGCGGCAGACGCCGATTGGTCATTTCTCCTCCAGATTCGGCGGTAGAGCGCCGCAGTTCTTTTTACAAGAGTAGACGAAGCGGGTCATTCGTGCGACGCAACGGCTCCGGCGGCGGAGGCGACGCTGAAATGGAGCTTGTTTTGTTACGGCTACATGACATTGCCGTTCTTCGCAGCGCCCCTCGACTTTTGGACATCCTCACGAAGCATGGGCAGCACGGCCTCGTAGAAATCACGCAAGCGCTCGGTTCTTTCCGCATCCGAACGGATGGCGAGCAGTTGCTGTTTGAATCCGAGGTCCGCGGGGAGCGCTGAGGCGAGGGCAAAAGAAACGGGTCCGTCAAGGCTGAGGTGCATCGTAAGAACCTCGATGCCGGCCAACTCGAGCGCTTCGAAGTGCAGGGCTGCGCACCTTTCCCGCTGTTCCCGGGAAGCGACGGCGCCCTCGTCTTCAAAGAAATCCACTTCGGCTTCAAGGAAATCGCGGGATTGCTCAAGGGATTCGATCTCGAAGCGGCTGTCTCCCCGGCACAGAATGTCCAGACGTCCGTCTTCGTACTCCTGCAGCACACGTAGAATGCGGGCTGTGCAGCCGATAACGGCGAGCCCGTCCTGCTGGGCGCGCACAACTCCGAAGGAAGATTTGTCTGTCAGGCAGATGCCGATCATCTCCTTGTAGCGCTCCTCGAAAATGTGCAACGGGAGGGAAGCGCCGGGAAAGAGCACGACATCCAGCGGAAACAGGGGAATCTTCATTGCGTGAAATTATGCGCGTTCCAGTAGCTCTGGGCATCGGCAGACGCCGAGTGATTTTGATGAGCCAATAAAGCCTTTTTCGATCTCGGGGTACAGAATGTTCAGCCGCGAAGCTCCAGATCATCGAGCATGGCTTGCATCTCGCTCAGGGCGTGTTGATTTCCCGTGCGTCGCGCCGATGCGACGCCTTGAGCAAGCTGGACCTTGGCTTCGTCGAAGCGTTCGACTTTGGCGAGGGCCTGGGCTGCCATAAAGTAGCCTGCGGTGTAGTCGGGATGCTCCTCGAGCAGGCGGGCAAACTCGGCAAGAGCCGTATCCGTCTCGCCGCGGCCGGCGTATTCCATGGCCAGCCCATAACGCGCGAATGCGTCACTGGGGTTCTGTGCGAGGATTTCATTCAGCATTGCGACCTTATCCATAGAAAACATTCTCTCTCAATCCCCAGGAGGAGATGTGTTCGGTTGGAGTTCCGATATTTGGACCGACCTTGCCATTTCGTATTCGATTAGAGCGGGATCATGTGGATAAGGCTCCGTATTGCCCGTCATGGCGAAACCGCATCGCTTGTAAAACTCAATCGCGCCTTGATTGCAGCTCGTCACCATCAGGCGCAGCGTGTGAACCCCGTGGGCCTGCGACCACGACCCGATAGCGCCGATCAGCGCGCTGGCTATACCGCCCCTGCGGTGCGTCGGCGCCACCCACATCGACACGACCTGAGCGATGTGGGGCTCATCCCCATTGAGAAGAGCGCCAATGATCCCGCATGGTTCGTTGCCGTCCAATGCTAGAAAACCAGCTCCTCTTTGCCCACTCATGTTGGCCGCCCGCTCCAGCCATTTGGCATCGTCGAACTCGGCCTCTCGGGCGTAAGTGCTGCCAAACGCCGAGGGAGAATCCAGCAAAGCGCGGAGCCTTACTGCTCTGAACGCCGATACGTTTTGCTCACTGATCGCTTCCAGAGTTGCCATCGCTCTAAAATCAATCGGGAATTCGCGGGTCCCTCGATCATAATCGAACAAAATGGAGCGAAATGTGATTTGCGAAATCGCGCACGATTGCCCACACTGAATGTATAGCCTGGCGAAGTGCGCTGGAGCGCAATTTGCAAGCGCCGGGGCGAAAGGGGCCAGTACGCACATGGAATTTTCCGGTCCTCCGCGCCTGGTGCGCAGCGGCGGCGAATCAGAGTCGGAGATGACGGAACTCGTCCTGCCGAACGACACGAATACGCTGGGCAATCTGCTCGGCGGCAGGTTGATGCATTTTATCGATCTCGTCGGAGCCATGGCCGCTTACCGCCATGCCCGCTCGCACGTGGTAACCGCATCGATGGAGCACATTGACTTCATCGCGCCAGTCCACGTCGGCGATTTGCTCATCTTGAAGTCGAGGGTGAACCGCGCCTTCAACACGTCGATAGAAGTGGGAGTCAAAGTGTGGGTCGAGAACACAATCGCGGGCACTCACTGCCACGTCGCCTCGGCATATTTGACCTTCGTTGCTGTCGACTCGCAAGGACGGCGTGTGCCGGTTCCGGAGCTGCGGCCGCAGACGGAAAACGAAAAGCGACGCTATGAAGACGCCGGCCGGCGTCGCGAAATGCGGCAGCTGGAGCTGGAGCGCAAGCGCGCGGCAAAAGCAGCCGATTTCGCCAAAGCTTGATTTTTGGGAGTTAAAGAAATGGCTCATTCACATGTTCCGCCCCATGCACCGCCGGGCCCCACACCACTGCCCGGGGTGCAAAATATCGTAGCGATCGGATCAGGCAAAGGCGGTGTTGGAAAAACCACCGTAGCCGTGAATCTCGCGATTGCGCTAGTAAAGCTGGGATTTCGCGTTGGACTACTTGATGCCGATGTTTATGGTCCGAATGTGCCTCTGATGTTCGGAACCAGTCAGCAGCCGCGCGTGCTGCCTGGCAATCTCATTGAACCCAACGTTGCCCATGGGGTAAAGATCATCTCCGTTGGACTCATATCACCCGGCGATAAGCCGATGGTGATGCGCGGGCCGATGCTGCACCAGATCATCCGGCAGTTTCTGCAGCAGGTGGCATGGGGAGAATTGGATTTCCTGCTGATAGACCTGCCCCCGGGCACTGGCGACGTCGTTATCTCGCTGGTTCAAACGGTACCGCTCACCGGTGCGGTGGTCGTGTCGACGCCTTCGGATGTGTCCCTTCAGGACGCGCGCAAGGCCCTTGAGATGTTTCACCAGGTGAATGTGGAGGTGCTTGGGATTGTTGAGAACATGAGCTATTTCACCTGTCCCCACTGCCACCAGGAAGTCGATATCTTCTCCAAGGGCGGTGCGGAGAGGACGGCAAAGCAATTTGGAGTTCCGTTTCTAGGCTCAATTGAGCTTGATCCGGCTATTCGCAGTGGCGGAGATACGGGGCTTCCCGTCGCTCTCGCCGGTCCTGAATCGGCGAAGGCTGCGCACTTCTATGAGACGGCGCGCCAGGTCGCCGAGCGCGCGCTGGCGCAATCAGCAAAGAGAGAGGACATCTTCGAGATCAGCTGAATGGCTTCTGCAAACTTGTTCTCAGCAAGGCAGGCGTCAAGGCTCGCGGTGTCCGAGTTCTTTGGTCATGCAGATGAAATGACAGGGCCGTGTGACCGGCATCTGTTCGGCGGGGAAGGGCGCAGTTCCGGTAATCCGATAGCCGAGCTTCTCGTAGATCGGCGGCAGCTCCGTCCTCAGGTTAACGACGGTGATATCCATGAAGCGCGCGCCCATCTCCCGGGCGAATTCTTCAGCGGCTGCTGTCATGCGGCGCCCTAGGCCGCGCCGTTGCTGGCTGGGATCGACGGAGAGCAGACCAAGGTAGGCTCTCTTGCCGCGAAGTTCCACATAGACGGAGCCGCGAATGCGGTCATCCTCTTCAAGGACGAGGAAGTTTCCTTTGTCAAAGTAGCTGCGCAGCGTTGACGCAGTGAGGCGGTCCTCGTTCTTGAAGAATCGCTCAACTTCGAAAGCGGTGTTGGTGAGCCGCAACACTTCGTCCAAATCGGCTTCCGTCGCCATCCGGATGTTCATGGTTCGAATGTAACCCACGCTGCGGGGTGTGAGGAGAGACCGGAAAAGCTAAAGGGACACGCCGCGTTTCCACGGAATGAAATCGTGCTGTCCCAGCTCTTCAGCCTTGGTGAGAGTTTTGCCGCTGGCGATATCAAGCACTTTCTCCAGCAGCGAATCGGCAACCTCTTCCAGTGTCGCCTCGCCTCGAATGACGGCTCCGCTGTCGAAATCAATAATGTCTGACATGCGCTCCGCCAACCGCCCGTTGGTCGAGACTTTCGTTACCGGGGCAATGGGATTTCCGGTGGGCGTTCCGAGACCTGTGGTGAACAGGACGAGATTCGCGCCCGCTCCCACTTGCGCCGTGACACACTCCACGTCGTTGCCCGGAGTACAGAGCAGATTCAGTCCTTTCGCTGTTACGTATTCGGGATAGTCGAGCACCCCGCATACAGGAGAAGTGCCGCTCTTGCGCGCAGCGCCGGCAGATTTCATGGCGTCGGTGATGAGTCCATCCTTAATATTGCCCGGCGAGGGATTCATCTCGAATCCGGAATGTACTGCTTTGGCGCGCGCGTCGTAGTCGCGCATCAGCTGGATGAAGCGGTCGGCATCCTCTGGAGCAAGACACCGGTCGATGAGGTTCTGTTCGACTCCGCAGAGCTCAGGAAACTCCGATAGGACCGATCTGCCTCCAAGCGCGACCAGCATGTCCGAAACCCGGCCGAGCACAGGATTTGCCGACAAGCCGGAGAAGCCGTCAGAGCCGCCGCATTTGAGGCCAACCGTTAGCTCCCCGACAGGAGCAGGCTCGCGCTGCAGTTCATTTGCCTTGACCAGACCGTCGAAGGTGGCCTCGATAGCCCTGGTCAGAAGCTTCGACTCGAGGCCCGATTGCTGCTGATCGAAAAGCAGAACGGGCTTGGTCATCGCCGGGTCGCGCTTCCGCAGTTCGTCCATCAGGATGGAGGCTTGGGCATGTTGGCAGCCGAGACTCAAGACCGTGGCGCCGGCTACGTTGGGATGGTGAATGTATCCGGCAAGGAGACCACAGAGGGCTTGCGAATCCTGGCGAGTCCCGCCGCACCCTCCTTCGTGGGTCAGGAAGCGGATGCCGTCCACGTTGGGGAATACCCGCTCCGGGCTTGTGGCTGGAGGGTGTAGGTCTGAGGACGGTCTGGACGATCTGCGTCCATGCCGCTCGATCAGGGCTCTCACAAGTTCGCTGTATTTTTTTGGGCGAGAGTACCCCAGTTCCTCCTCGAAGGCTTCCCTCAGGGCTTCGACATTGCGGTTCTCGCAGAAGACCAGTGGGATCACCAGCCAGTAGTTGCGGGTGCCCACTTGGCCGTCCGCGCGGTGGTAGCCGTCGAAAGTGCGGCGCTCCCAGCGGGAAACGTCCGGAGCCGTCCAATGGAACTGGGTGTCGCGGCGGGAAAAGCCGGTCGCCTCGTGGGCTAGGTTGCGGGTTGTGATGAGTCCGCCGCGAGGGATGGGTTCGCGGACCCGTCCGACAACCACGCCGTACATGATGACGTGCGACCCGACTGGCAGATCCTCGGTGGCGAACTTGTGTTTGGCGGGTATTCCGGTCGGCGGCGTATAGAAAGTCTTCTCGAAGACGATTTGTTCGCCAGCGGGGAGAGGCTCAAGAGCCACCAGAACATTGTCGCGCGGGTCGATTTGCAGGACTCTTTGGGCAGTCATTCGATATGGTTCTCTTACCTATTCTTCCACTTCCCAGGCCCGATGGCTCGAAAAGCTCGATTGTCCAAAAGATAGGGTGGGCGCATGCAGCGGAAGGCCGTCAAAATGAGAGTGTGCGCTGAACGTTCGCCTCTTGGACGGGTTTAAGAGCGCAGCCATCACAGCGACGTTAAAGCGGGGCGTGGGCCCGCTTTACAGGAGAAGGCCCGGCAGCGTGGGTGCTTGGGCCTTTTTTCTCTTGGGCGGCAGTGGTCAGTGTCCGCTCGGCGATTCCTCTAGCTTCTTAAGCGATTTGACGCTAAGCGCCACATTATTTGCAGCTTAGCTAAGGGTTAAGTCCGATTTTCGCACCAAAACGGCGATGCCCGGCGGCGACGAGTCTTACTTATTAATGGTCGATATGGAGAATTCCCGGCCACGCTTAGTCATGGGACGTTTTTGCAGCCCCGGCACTCCTGAGTTTGGCCAAAAACAACTCCAGTTCTTCCGGCAGCACCGCCTGCAGATGAAGCGCTTTTCCGGTCCGGGGGTGCGCGAACTCAAGCTCCGCAGCGTGAAGGAAGTTGCGGTCAAGCGAAATGCCTTCTGGCTCCGGATCCGACTTTTTTCGTCGTGTGGCCGTTCCGGCGACGATGCGGGCGGGCGCTCCATACAGCGTGTCCCCGACAATCGGATGCCCGATAGACGACAGGTGCACGCGGATCTGGTGTGTGCGGCCTGTCTCGATGCGCACTGAGAGAAGCGTGAATGCCCCGAAGAACGAATTGATCCGCTCGAGCACGATGTAATGCGAGATGGCCGAACGTGCCCCTGACTCGCGGCGCGTCGTCATGCGTGTGCGCCTCACAGCGTCCCGCGAAATGGCCGCCGAGATAGTTCCGCGATCCTGCCCGACGTGTCCATGGACCAGGGCGAGATACGTCTTGTGAACCTGCCGCCGCGAGAACATCTCTCCCAGCTTCTGATGTGCCGCGTCATTCCGCGCAACGATGATTAGACCGCTCGTTTGCTTATCGAGCCGGTGCACGATCCCCGGCCGCAGCGGGCCTCCGGTTGTCGAGAGCTGACGATAATGGCTCAGCAGCGCGTTCACCAGCGTGCCCCGATTGCGGGCGTCGTCCGTCGCTCCCGAGCCCGCGTGCACCATCATCCCCGCGGGCTTGTTCACTACAGAAAGATCGTCATCCTCGTAAACGATATCCAGCGGAATATCTTCGGGCACGGCATGCAGTGGAGGAGGCGCCGCCTCGCCAATTACCTCGACCGTCTCGCCGCCGCGGAGCTTCAGCGACGGCTTTGCCCCCGAGCCATCGACAAGCACCTTTCCTTCCGAAAGCAGAAGTTGTACCCGCGCCCGGCTCACATTTTCCATTTGCGATGCGAGCCATGCGTCGAGCCGCTTGCCGGCATCTTCCCCTGGGACGGTATGTTTCGTCACGCTCACTTCTGCGTAGGCTCGCCCGGTCCGGTCAGCCCCTGCGGCCACACGGCGGAGTTCGGCTCGGGCGGCGGCATTGGCGGCGCGTCAGGAGGCAGGTAGCTATGCTGGACGAGCCAGTTGCGCAACAGCCCGGGCCACGTTGAGAGGGGAACGATGGAGCCGCACAACCCGCAGCCGTGGTTCGCGTAGTCGTAGATGTGCAGCTCCGCGTGGACATGTGCTCGAACGAGCGCCCGGTAAAACTCGATCGAGTTGTCGACCGGGACTGTAGGGTCGTTCTGCGTGGCCCACAAAAACGTCGGCGGCGTCTGCGGGGTAACGGCAAACTGATTCGAATATTCGTGCGCAAGCGCAGGACTGGGATCGGGCCCCAGAAGATTCTTGCGCGAGCCCGTGTGCGCTATCGGGCCTTGCATACTGATGACGGGGTATTCCAACACCATAAAGTTCGGCTTGCAGGATTGAGAATCAGCGGGATCGGAGTTCGCGGAACCATTTGTCACCGTGTCAGGTACATTTTCGCAGTGCGTGCCCAGCGACGACGCGAGATGTCCACCGGCTGACGATCCCCAAACGCCTAAGCGGTTGGGATCGATGCCGTATTCGGCGGCGTGCGCGCGTATAAGACGCATGGCGCGCCTCCCGTCGTCGATTTCCACGGGATAATGATAAGGCGCGACACGATAGTCAAGCACGAAGGCCGCCATTCCCTGCGCGTTCAGCCACGTGGCGATCTGAAAACCTTCGTGGCCGATCGCGACGTTCTGGTATCCTCCCCCCGGAATGACAAGAAAGGCCGCGCTTGTTGAGCGCTTCTTCGGCAGGAACGCGTACATGCGCGGCTTGTCAGCCTCAGCGCTCCCGAGCGCTCCGGGCGCTCCGCCCTGATAAAGCCCGCCCTGATAAAGATAGATCGGCGGCGGAATCGCGGCTCCGGCTTGCCCATGAAGGGCCTGGGCACAAAGGACAATGAGCAGGGTGCAGACATCAGGTAACAGGTGGCGTCTCATCGCTAGCAGTATAGCGATGAGAAGTTGGCCTGCGGTCGAACCACAGCGCGCCTCCGGCCAGCACGGCCGCGATTGAGAGCGCCAGCGCAAACGCCGGATGAACCAAACCCGCGCTCCAGAGTTCCAGGATTGAGCTCGCCACACCAAATGCGAACAGCGCCGCGCCGGCAATCTCACCCTCGCGCTGGCGTCGTGGCAGATACCAGATCAGCAATGCGAACACAATAAGTGCGACTGCCGCTGTGTAGAGTTGCACAGGATGAAGCGGGACGCCGAGCGGCGTGCGGTACCACAGCGCCGCGATGCGGCTCCTGTAAGTGACTGCCCAGGGCGCGGAAGACGGTGCACCAAAGTCTATCCCCGCTAGATATGCTCCGGCGCGGTTGATGGCTAATGCGAGCGCTGCTCCGGGAGCGAGTGCGTCCGCGACAGACAGCACAGGCATGCCCTCGGCCAGCGCATAGAGCACCCCTGCTCCGGCACCAGCAGCCACACTCACCGGCCCGATCCACCAGTCGCGCACTGTCGCCAGCCCCAGGACCCAGAACGGATGCTGCGTGAACGCATCGAAATGCGCGAGGACCACAAGGATTCGCGCGCCAACCAGAGTGGTGAGGACAGCCGTGAGTGACAGCGCCCACACCTTGTTGGCATCGAGCGCGAGGCGTCGGGCGAAGTGCATGCCTGCAGCCAGCGCCGCTACTAAAGCGAGAGCGGTGAGCGCACCATAAGTCGGCAGAGCGACATGTCCGATCTGAAGCAGGCGTGGATACACTGCGAAATCAGACGCGCCCCGAATCGCGTGAGCCGCGACGGGCATCGCGCCGGACCTTGGCCAGGCCGCCAAAAAGAAACGCCAACGCCAGTCCCGCACACAGCCCTTGACCGAAGTCGCCGGTATCGCCGTCCAGCTTCACAAAAAAGCGCAAGACTAAGCCCACGGCAAGCGCGATCACACCGCCCGACAGAAACCACCATTCCGCGGAAATCTTTTTCATGTTCCGATTTGTTGAGTGGCAGACGAGCGGAGCACAGAAATTAAAGACCGACCCGCTGGGCCGTGAAGTGGCGCGCCGGTGAACCCGTCCTAAGACGGTGGGAACTCTCCGCGGCTCTTTAGGCATTCCGGACTGGCGGACACTGCACACCGAGCCGATTGTCGAGTCGAGCTCCCTGTTCGATGAATGTAGGTTCAACCAGCGTTGACCACCAGCACCTGCTTTGCAGGCCGGTCTCTGAGTGGATGCTAACGGGCATGCGGTCTGAATGCAAGTTCGCGCGCCGCGCGCCCATGAAGAGTCTCTTCAGGCTTGACACAGTCACGTCGGAGATGTTTAGACGAGCGCCCGCATCGCAGACACCTACGATTTCTTTATTTCCGCTGTGCAACACTTATCTGAGACTCTCGCCGGCACAGCTGACGCCGGCGTCACGATGAATTTGCACGACGCCGTTCAATACCTTCTCTTCGTTATCATTCTCACCGCCTGCGTCAAACCGCTCGGCGGATACATGCAGCGGGTGTTTACTCACCAGCGCACCGCTCTCGATCGATTATGTTTGCCGCTCGAGCGGTGGATTTATCGCCTGACAGCAGTCGACGCATCGGCTGAAATGAACGCAGCACAATATGCAACTGCATTCATCGTTTTTTGCCTGGTTTGCACACTTTTTCTCTACGTCATCCTGAGACTCCAACGTTTTCTGCCCTGGTATTTCCCGGCATATCAGACCACCCCGCTCACTCCCGATCTCGCCTTGAACACTGCCATCAGTTTCTCCACCACGACAACCTGGCAGGCCTACGCTGGTGAGAGCACCATGAGCTACTTCAGCCAGATGGCCGGCCTCTGCGTGCAGAACTTTCTCGCCGGCGCCGCGGGACTCGCAGTCGGCATCGCATTCATCAGGGGCTTGGCGCGGGAGTCGACGCAGACGCTCGGCAATTTCTGGGTCGATCTCACCCGCAGCCTGCTCTGGGTCCTCATCCCCGGCGCGGTAATCGGCTCGCTGCTCCTCGTCTGGCAAGGAGTCCCGATGAACTTCCACCCTTACGTCACAGCCAGGACCCTCGACGGAAGCCAGCAGGTCATTCCGCAGGGACCGGTCGCCGCGCTGGAGCTGATCAAGAACCTGGGCACAAATGGCGGTGGCTTCTTCAATGCCAACGGCGCGCACCCCTATGAGAATCCCACGCCGCTGACAAACCTCCTCGAACTGCTCTCGATTGTGTCGCTACCTGCAGCGCTCACCAACACCTTCGGGCGAATGGTACGCCACCGCCGACAGGGGTGGGTTTTGTACTGGGTGATGCTCTTCCTCTTTTCCTGCGGACTGCTCGCTCTGCATTTCAGCGAGCGACACACGACTCCACAGTTGCACGGCACCGATGCGACCGCGACCCGTCTTCAATCCGGAGGCAACATGGAAGGCAAGGAGGTGCGCTTCGGAATCGCAGGCACGGTACTCGCGGGCGTGGTCACATCGAACGCCGCCACAGGTTCCGTCAATGCCGCCGACGACAGCTTCACATCTCTCGGCGGTCTGGTCCTGCTGATCAACCTGTTACTCGGCGAAATCATCTTCGGAGGTCTCGGCACCGGGTTCTTCGGCATGATCATGACCGCCGCTGTCGCCGTATTCCTCTCGGGCCTCATGATTGGCCGAACTCCGGAGTACCTCGGCAAAAAGATCGGCCCGCGCGAAAACAAGATGGTCGTCATCTATGCGCTTACCGGACCGGTGACGATTCTGTCGCTGGCTGCCATCGCCATCTCATCGCACGCGGGTCTCGCGGGCCTCTCTACCAACAGCGGCCCCCACGGCCTGACCGAGATCGTCTTCGCCTTCGCCTCTTCGTTCGCTAACAATGGCCAGGCATTCGCGAGCCTCTCCGCGAACACGCCGTTCTACAACATCGCGACCGCCATCGCCATGCTGGCCGGCCGATTCGGACTCGCCGTCCCGGCTCTGTTCTTCGCGGGATATTTTGCCTCGCAGAAAAACATCCCTCCAACACGCGGCACGCTGCGAACTGATTCGGTATCCTTCGCGGTGCTTCTCACAGCTTTCCTGGTCGTGGTCACCGCTCTGAGCTATTTACCCGTCATCACACTCGGTCCGGTTCTCGAACGGCTGCAGTTCGGGATTTAACCCGCGCTCCCCAGCATCTCCGCCAGGCCTGCCTCATCCAACACCTTCACGCCAAGCTCGCGCGCCTTGTCCAGCTTTGATCCCGCCTCCGCACCGGCGACCACGTAGTCCGTCTTCTTGCTCACCGATCCCGATACGCGCCCGCCTGCGGCCTCGATCCTCGCCTTCGCATCTTCGCGGGAAAGACTTGGCAGAGTGCCCGTTAACGCAAATGTCAGCCCTTCGAGCTGCGACGACTTCTTCCGCTTCTCCGCCGTGAAGGTCAGCCTGGCCGCGCGCAGCTTTTCGATAAGCGCTCGGTTCTTTTCCTCGTCGAAGAATTCGCGGATCGCCTGCGCCACCCGCGGACCCACCTCATTCACCCGCTCCAACTCCTCAGTCGAGGCCGCCATCAGCGCATCCATCGAGCCGAACTCCTCTGCGAGCAACTGCGCCGTCCGCTCGCCTACAAAGCGAATCCCCAGCCCGAAAAGAACACGGTTCAGCGGGAGCGACTTCGACTTTTCAATCTCTGCAAGCAAGGAATCCGCGGTCTTCTTCCCGATGCGCTCCAGTGACAGCAGCTGCTCCTCGGTCAGCGAATACAGATCGGCAATACTCTTCACCAATCCGCGATCAAGCAACTGCTGGACGACCGCCTCGCCCAGCCCCTCGATATTCATTACCTTGCGCGCGGAAAAATGCAGCAGGCTCTCTATCAGCCGCGCCGGGCAGTCCGCATTTACGCAGCGATAGTCGACCTCACCCTCTGTCTTCACGATCTCGCTGCCACACACAGGGCAATGCGTCGGAAACTCAAACTTACTTCTCGCCTCCCCATCATTTCTCTTGTCGACAATTACTTCCACAACCTTCGGAATCACATCGCCGCCCCGCTCGACCTTCACATAATCGCCGATCAGCAGCCCCAGCCGCTCGATTTCGTCGGCGTTGTGCAGCGTAGCCCGGCTCACCGTCGTCCCGCCGATGAACACCGGCGTCAGCCACGCCACCGGAGTCAGCTTGCCCGTCCGCCCCACCTGAACCTTGATGTCTTCAACTTGGGTGATGCCCGCGCGCGCCGTAAACTTGTACGCCACAGCCCACCGCGGAGCCTTCCCCGTATATCCCAGCCGTCGCTGCACTTCTGCCGAGTCGATCTTGATGACCACTCCGTCGATTTCGTAACCGAGATCGGCACGTTTCTCCTCGGCACGATTCACAAACGCCATCACCTGCTCGATATCCTTCACCGCTTCCCGGTGTACATTGACGCGGAACCCCGCCGACGCCAACGCCTCGAGCGCTTCGGACTGCTCTTCGAACAGGTTGTAGCCTGCCTCCGTGAGCAGAAAGTATGCGTAGAAATCGAGCCGCCTCCGCGCCACGATATTCGGCTCGAGCGTGCGAATCGTGCCCGCCGCCGCATTCCGCGGATTCACCGCCGGAGCCAGCCCCGACGCCTCTCGCTCTTCGTTCATCCTGACGAATGCTGCTAGCGGCATCACCACCTCGCCCCGCACCTCGAATGCAGGGGGCAGTTTTCCCTTTGCAAGCTTTTCGTGCGAAATCGACAGTGGCACCGATCTTATCGTCCGCACGTTGCCAGTCACGTCCTCGCCGATCGTGCCGTCACCGCGCGTGATGCCACAGACCAACTGCGCTGCGCCATTGCCTTCGTCGCGATAACGCAATGCCATCGACATCCCGTCGAGCTTGTACTCGCACACATAACGGATATCGGCGCCTTCGCCCGCCAGCGCCCGTGCCCGCCGGTCCCACTCGCTCAGTTCCTCCTCGCTCGTTACGTTGTCGAGCGACAACATGGGGCGCGAATGCGCAACCTTGGGAAATCCCTCCTTCGGCTTACCGCCCACACGCTGCGTCGGAGAGTCCGGAGTTACCAGCTCCGGATGCTCCTCCTCAAGCCTCTTCAGCTCGCGCATTTTCTCATCAAACTCGGCGTCGGAAATCTCCGGCGTATCCAGCCCGTAATACAAGTACTCGTGGTGCCGGATCGACTCCCTCAGCTTCTCAACCCTGCTCTCAATCGCCTTGGAACTCATAGGTGGGATTAAAACATTTTTCTGAGAGAGCAAGTCACCGAGACAGAAACATGTGTAGTCTCGCCCGTCTGCGTCCTGAGCTCTGTCCTCTGAGCCCTCCCTGTATCCTGTCTCCGAACCCTTATGGATCCGCTCACCCACTTCCTCACCGGGGCGAACCTCGGACGCGCTGGCTTCAATCGCAACACTGCCTACGCCACTCTCGCCATGACGCTCGCCGCCGAAGCTCCCGACCTCGATATCTTCTGGGGATTCCGCGGCCCGCTCGTTGGCTTCGAGCATCATCGCGGTATTACCCACACCTTCATCGCCGCGCCTGTCATCGCCGTGGTCACAACTGCTGTCATCTGGCTGATCCACAAGGCTCGCCGCAAACCCCAGCCTGCCAGAGCCGGCCTGCCGCCGCCGCGCTGGACACTCATCTTTCTCTTTGCGCTCATCGCCGACCTCAGCCACCTGCTGCTCGACTACACCAACAATTACGGACTCCGTCCCTTCTTCCCCTTCAATCCGCGCTGGTACGAGCGCAGCATCGTCTTTATCGTGGATCCATTTCTGCTGCTCGCCCTCGCAGGAGCCCTCGTCCTGCCGTCACTCTTCGGTCTCGCCGACAGAGAAATAGGAGCCCGCCGTCCACTCTTTCGCGGACGCGCCTGGTCAATTGCTGCCCTCGTCTTCATGGTCCTGTGGTGGTCGCTGCGCAACGCGGAGAAATCTCACGCCATCGAGCTCGTCCGCAGCTCTGGCGTCATTGCTGCTCCCGTTGCGAACATCGACGCCGAACCTTACCCCTTCGACCCCTTCGCATGGCATGTCGTCGCCGAGACTCGCGACTACTACCAGACCGCCGAAGTCCAAACCCGCCACGACGACGTCCAGTCCGATCCTTCGAACATCACCTACAAGCCCACTGTGACCCCTGCCGTCGCCGCCGCCAAGCAGTCGTGGCTAGGTCGCGTATATCTCGACTGGTCGAAATTCCCGCTCGTCACTGATCTCGGAAAAAACGCACCGCTTGGCGAAGGCCCCGGCCCGGAGCCCAACTGGCATACCGTCCAGTTTGACGACATGCGATTCAGCTACTCCGCCCTCCATGACGGCACCAGTAGCAATCCAGGCCGCAACCCGCTCGGCGGATCCGTCTATATCGGCCCCGGCAACGAAGTCGAAGACATCTTTATGGGCGGCAGAGAGCAGAAGTGAGTAGAACTGCCAGCAGTCAGGGGTGAAGCGGTTAGGAGTAAAGCGGCCAGGGCCACGATTACGCTATGGCTCCTTCGGTCGATGATTCACTAGCCGTTTTACCCCTAGCCGCTTCATCACTAGCCGTCTCATCCCTGAACTGCTTTATTCCCGACAGTTTCACCCCCGGCCGTCTCATCCCTGACCGCTTACCGCCGACTTGCCAGATCTGCTGCCCCATCAAAGCTTCTTTTCACCTCACCACACACTTTTCCTTGACCCCACTCCCAAGACTCCGCAGAATTAAAGAGCCAAGTCCTTATCCCACCGAGGTTTTATGTCCGCTTACCTGTTGATTCTGCTCGCCGTTCTCAGCCGGGTGGCCCCACATCCCGCATGGCTCAACTTCACCGCCGTGGGGGGGTCGCTGCTCTACTTCGGAGCCCGCCGCCCGTTGCGCCAGGCCATCCTGCCTGTCGCGCTGCTGGCCGCGACGGATTATTACCTCACCGTCTACGCATACAGCTACCCGTTCCATATTTCCGCCTACCTCGTCACCTGGGCTTGGTACGCCGGCATCATCCTGCTCGGGCGCGTCCTGCTCGCAAAGCAGGTCTCCGCTCTCCGCGTCGGAACCGCCGTTGCGATCGCACCTACCTCCTTCTTTCTGATCACGAACTTCGCTGCCTGGATCGGCTCGCCGCTCTACCCGCAAACCTTCGCCGGGCTCGGCATGTCCTATGTTGCTGGGCTACCCTTCTACCGCAACGATCTCATCTCCACAGCGCTGGTAACTGGACTCGCCTTCGGCCTGCCCGCACTGGCCCGGCAACTCGGCGCCCACAACCAGACCGCCGGCGTCTAACACTACTCCGCTCTGGGTGCCCCACGTCCGGGCTTTCGGACGTGGGATTTCCCCAAACGCTGGTCGCTGAACCCGTCCTCTATCTCGGCTGCGGATTCCCCGGCTCATACGGCCCCTTCGAATTGCCCGGACCGCCCACAAATTGCACCGTCGGAATCCGATCGCTCATCTCCGGCAGCGGCGGAAACGGCATGTGCGGCTCCGCCTGGTACCAGTAGGCGACCGAGTAGAAGTTGTCTGAGCGCGCATTGGCGTGCCCATGCTCGATGCCGGCCTTCATGTACGTTTTGAACGGAATCGGCGAATCCAGATGGAACCGGTACACGCTCCAGCGCTCCCCTGCCAGTTCCTTGCCTATCATGGGCGATCCATGTAACGGAAACGCCTGCGGAGCACCGCCGAAATCCCACGCCCCAAGGAAATAATCCTCGCTCCCGGTCCCCACGTCGGCTATCTTGTCCGGATCGTCGATCCAAAAGGCATCGTTTCCTTCGCCCCACCATCCATCCTGGTTCTGCAGAATCGACATGGTCACACCCACGAACTGCCCATGCCCCTTGGCTTCAAACCAGATGTAGTCATCTTTGCCGTCGAGATCGCGCCGGTAATTGATCAGCGGATCGCCATTCTCGTACCAATCCTTTGCCCATCCTTTGGCCGGTTGCGCCTGCCGGTACTGCGCATGGAAGTACAGCGTCCCCACCGGCAGTGGTGTCGAATACCCCCTGTAGTCGATGTTCCAGTAGAGATTGTTCAGCGTCTGCTTGCCTTCATTCGTAACCGTGATTCGTGCATGTTTTGCGTACGGCATGGGAAACCAGCAGTTCATCGACTTGTCGGCACCCACCGACAGCACCGCCGACTGCCACGGGTAATAGATGCCGTTGCCCAATCCGAAGAAATCCCCGATCGGCGTCTCCACACTCGGCGATTCTTCACCATCCCAATACATCCGCAGCACAATCCGCTTCAGGCTGTAAGGCTCCCAGTCATTTAGCGTGAACCAGATGTGCGAGATCATTCCCGGCCCATCGACGTCGAGAACCGTCATGGTCTGCCCTGGTGTGACTGTCCGATAATCTGCATTTGCCCCGGTCGCCTCGCGGCTCGATGAGCGATGCAGCGTATACATCTGCTGCTGCGTTGGATCCGGCATCCACGCTGGGATCTGGCCGAAAAGCGGCGCGCCCAGGCAGAGCGCTGACAGCAAAGCTGTGACTACTCGCATCAATTGGCTCCCATTACAGAGTTCCGGGTGCAACGGCACTGCATCATATCGTCTTCTTCGTACCGTGAAAAGATTCATTCGGATCCCCGGAAGGACAACGGGAAACTCTTGACTCCCTCCCCGCGTCTACCCTCTCAGCGCTCGAACTCCCCTCACGGCTCGCGCAGACAAGGCAACTGGATGTTGACCGCACTGCTTCGCACCATTCCGCTTCTTGTCGGCCTTTCGTTTGTGCCGCTGCTCTCGGCTCAGCAGTCGCCATCGCCGGCCCCGTCGGGCAATCCGATCTCTCTCGACGTCGTCGTCACTCCAAAATCCGGACCGCCAGTCAGCGGACTTGAGCAGCAAGACTTCACCGTTCTCGACAATAAGGTCGCGCAGCCTGTTACTTTCTTCCGCGCTTACAGCGGACCCGACGCGCCCCTGGAAGTCGTTCTTCTCATCGACGCCGTCAATACTGATTACACGACCATCGCCTTCGAGCGTAGCGAAATCGACAAATTTCTCCGCGCCGACGGAGGCAAACTCGCCCACGGTCTTGCGCTCGCCATTTTTACCGACGACGGCGTCCGCATGCAGAGCGCCTTCTCTAGAAATGGCAATGCAATCGCTGACTCGCTGGATCGTGAAACCGTCGCCCTGCGCGCGATTAGACGCTCTGCCGGATTCTATGGAGCGGAGGACCGCCTCGACATATCGCTGCACGCCCTTCAGCAGCTCGCAACAAATGAGGCTGCTCATCCCGGCCGCAAGCTCATCCTCTGGGTCTCGCCAGGTTGGCCGCTGCTCACCGGACCCTCGGTTCAGCTCGACGGAAAGCAGCAACAGCGTATTTTTGCCTCGATCGTGGAGGCATCGAGACAGCTTCGACAGGCCAACATCACCATCTACAACATCAACCCGCTTGGAGCCAGCGAAGACAGCCTGCGCGTCTTTTACTATGAGCAGTTCCTCAAGGGCGTGACCAAGCCCAGCCAGGTGAACCTAGGCAATCTGAGCCTGCAGGTGCTCGCCGTTCAGACCGGAGGCCTGGTGCTCAACTCGAGCAACGACGTCTCTGCGCTGCTCCGGCAGGCCTTCCAGGATGCCGATGCCTGGTACGAGATCTCCTTCCAGTCCCCGTCTGGCGAGCCGAACGAGTACCACCAGATTCAGGTCCGCGTCGACAAGCCAGGACTCATTGCGCGCACACGCACCGGCTATTACGCGCAGCCATAGCGCACCCTCGAAACAACGATGCGAGTATTATTGCCGGGAATATTCGAGAACACATGACCCCGCGACCGATTCCAACTGCTGCGCTGGCAATGCTCGCGACTTTCCTCTCAACCGCGAATCTCGCTGCGCAGGAACCCAAGCCGCAAGCCACGATCCATCCATCCACGATGCCTCGGACCGGGACGATCGATGAACGCTTCCAGTCCTACAACGTTGAGATGGTCGAGGTCACCGGAGGACGTTTCTGGAAGCCCTACGGCTCACAACTCAAGCCTCAAGCACCCCCGTCACCGGCTGCCAATCAGCCAGCAGGCATAAGCCCTTCGCTCTTTGAATATCGCCCGCCCATCGATCTGACCAACCCGCGCCTTCGCAAACTCGCCGCCGCGCTCGGGCCCGCCTATCTCCGTGTGAGCGGAACCTGGCAAAACTCGACTTACTTTCAGGACTCAGACGATCCGCCGCTGCAAACCCCGCCTCAAGGCTTCAACAGCGTGCTGACACGCCCGGAGTGGAAAGGTGTCGTCGACTTTTCTCACGCTGTCGACGCAAAGATCATTACCTCTTTCGCCATCAGTCCCGGAACCCGCGACGCCGCGGGCGTCTGGACTTCGGATCAGGCGAGCCACCTTCTCACCTACACAAGGTCCGTGGGAGGCTCGATCGCCGCCGCGGAATTCATGAACGAACCAACATTCGCCATGATGGGCGGTGCTCCGAAAGGCTATGACGCTGGTGCCTACGCTCGCGATTTAGCTGTGTTCATCCCTTTCGCCCACAAGGCTGCGCCGGATATGACAGTCCTCGGACCGGGCAGCGTCGGCGAAGGCATCCCTCTGGCGCCCGGGCCCATGTCGATCATCAAGACCGAGGACATACTCCAGGCAACCGGTCCCGTCTTCGATGCCTTCTCCTATCACTTCTACGGAGCAGTCTCTAGCCGGTGCTCCATGGGCACAAGCATCGGGACAACGCCGGAAGCTGCTCTTTCAGGCGAATGGCTCTCACGCACCGGCACCGTGGAGGCCTTTTACGCAGACCTGCGCGATCGCTTTGTTCCCGGGAAACCAATGTGGCTCACCGAAACCGGTCAGGCTGCCTGTGGAGGCGACCGCTGGGCCTCGACCTTCATTGATACATTCCGATATCTCAACCAACTTGGGCTCCTGGCACAGCGCGGCGTCCAGGTAGTAGCGCACAACACGCTCTCTGCGAGCGACTACGGCCTGCTCGACGAAAATACGTACGTGCCTCGCCCAGACTACTGGGCTGCTCTCGTCTGGCACCGCCTGATGGGGACCATCGTCCTCAATCCCGGAGCTTCGCCCGATCCAGGGCTGAAGCTCTACGCGCATTGCTTGCGCAACGTTCCCGGAGGCGTGGCGCTTCTCGCGATCAACACCGACCGAAGCGCAGCGCTCACACTCAGAATCCCAACCGCCTCCGAGCGCTATAGCCTGACCGCAACTAACCTGCTCGACACTACAGTGCAGTTGAACGGCGTCGAACTGAAACTCGGCCCCGATGACACTCTGCCGCCGCTGACCGGAACTCCTGTTCCCATCGGCAGCGTCATTTTCGCTCCGGCGAGCATCAACTTTCTTTCAATTCCGAAGGCCAACAACGCGGCGTGCCGCTAGGCCAACCCGATTCCTGTTCCCGTATACTTGCAGCCTGGAAGCTCGCACGTCCGTATATCAACCATGGGACGCTGGGCATCACTCACGATCGCAGCGATGTTCCTGACCTCCTGCCCTGGCCGTGCCCAGACCCCGCCGCCCGGAGCGGTCACCCCAACTCCAGTCGGACAAACTGCCGCACCCAACCCGGACCAGACCATCATTTCGGGAAACCTTCTCCAACAGAACCAGCAGCAACAATCGGCCGGCTCGAACTCCACCCTCTACCACGAACTTGATCTGCTCCGCCGCGATGGATTTGCCGCCGCCAGCTCGGCCACGGTCTCCCTACGCGTCCTCGATCACGCTGGATTCACACCCCCCAGCCTCGACGCCTCCGATTTCACCCTGATCGTCAATGGCAAACCCCGTGCCTTCCGCCTCCACGCCCCCGGCACGCAGCGCACCGTTGTTCCTCCGATGGTTTTGCTGGTCTTTCCGCCCAACGATCCCGTCGTTCACAACATCGGCTTAAGAGAAGCGGTCAAGTATTTCTCAGCGCAACCCGCTGAACTCCTGCCTTGGCGCGTCGGCATCTTCGATTCCAACGGCAAAATGACGCCCTTCACTAACGGACGTACCCAGCTTCTTGCCTACCTCGATGAAGTTGCACACACGAAAGAGACCTTCGAGTACGCCAGCAACGTGACCCTGCCCGGAAGCTTCCGCTGGGATGGCCCCTGGCTCAGCAAAGCGGAAATCGCCATCAGCATCATGCAGCATTACGAAGGCCCGAAGGTCATCCTCGCCATGAATCCCGTCAGCGAGTCGTTCTACGGTCTCAACGACCAGATGCTCGAGCACGCCGGCCCCGAAGCCCTCACGACAGTCGCCCAACACATAGGCGCCCACATCTACATCGGCGACATCGGGGGCCCTGACCCAATAATCCCCGGCGGCGACGCCTCGACGGATCTGTCCTGGGCCAGGCCCTCCTACCATATGCAGGTCGACCCGGCGATGAATGGCTCACTCGCCTACTCCGCTTACCGCGCCTCTCTAATGATGCAGACCGCAGGAGCTACCTTTGGCGGCTTTGCCAATTCCCTCGACGACCTCGCCCGCCAGATCCATCGCGACCTCGACGGAGGCTACGCGCTCGATTTCGACATGACTCCGGAAGATCAGGATCACGGCATCCCCGACGTAGAAGTGCGCCTGACACACCATAACTTCCACGTAGCCATCCTCGACGTCATCCCCGTCGGCGTCTCTACCGACACCGAACGCGCGATGAATCAGGAGCAAATCTCCGCGCTGCTGAAAAAAGCCGCCTCGGCTCCCATCGAGTCGCCTGAATTCCGCCTGACCCAGCGCGTCGACTATTTTCCGGTCCGCGATGGTCTTGAGCCCGTGCTGCCCATGAGCGCCGTTGTCGAATGGATCGGCCATGGCCGGGGCCCCATATTGCTTTCAGTTGCCGAGCGCGTCGAAGACGTTAATCTGGCTCACGTCATCCTCGAACGTGAGCTTCGCGTTCACTGGGATGGCCGAAGCCTCTCATGGGAACGCGATGGCCAGCTCGCCCCGGGCCACTATCTCTGGAGCATCGCTGTCCACGATGGACAAGGCAACATTTACGCCTTCAGTAAGAAAAAGGTCGATGTCGAATTCCCGCGCCCCGGTATGCATGTAAGCAGCCTTATTGTCGGAAAGTCCTGCCGCACAGACAGCGTCCCGACCACAGGCCTCCAGCACCGCCCCGTCCCCGGCGCTCCGGAGCAGGTACATTTCGCAGTTGACCCCATGCGCGCCGGTGGTTGCCGCATCAGGCCCGACACTCTCGGCAGCTTCGCCTCAACCGACACCCTGCATGCCTTTGTCCGTCTCTATCCACCTGAAAAACTGGACAAGGGCAAGCCCGAGAGCTGGAAAGCGAAATTCATCCTGCGCTCGCAATCCGGTGCGGTCGAAACCGAACAGGAGATCCTCTTCACCCTCGACTCCGGAAGCGGCTATCTCGCCTTCCTCCAAATGCCGCTCAACTCCGCACAGATCACTCCGGGCCCGCATACCGTCGACGTGGAAATGATGGGCCCCGGCATTCACAAGGATCTCCGCGAATCCCGCTCCATATCGATCCTTGCTCCGGCAACGCCGGTCATCACCTCAACAGATCAACCACGTTCACAATGAATCCGGTGCGAGGGTCATAAACCACCACGTATCCCTGGAAGTAACCCATCATGTATCCCGGCGGAGGAGGCGGCAGGTATCCGTAGAGATGCGGTGGCAGTGGCGTCAGGTAAGAGATATATCCGTACGGGATGAACCCACCGGCGATCCAGACCGGACGTCCCGCACGACTGATATATCCGAGATTCCGATAGTAGTACCTGTGCAGATAATCCCAATCGCCCGGTCGCCACTGATACGGCGGACGATTCTGCGGCGGCCTGCCCCAGTTTGGCGGACGAGGTGGTGGAGGTTTTGGGCCCGGAGGCTTCGGCGGCGGCGGCGGATAGATTCCCGGCGGCTTTCCGCCAGGCGGTGGAGGCTTAGGACCCGGATTGGGCGGCCTCGGTCCCGGTTGTGGCGGTTTCGGAGGATTCGGATATGGCTGAATACTCACATCGCCTCCCGGCTTCGGCGGACGCGATGGATTCGGGTACGGCTGGATGCTCATGTCGCCACCAGGCTTCGACGGCGGACGCCCTCCCGGATTCTGTCCCTTCGGCTTCCCAGGAACCGGCTGCGTGCTCGGTTGCTGCTGGGTATTCTGTGAAATCGCGGGCAGTGCTGCCGCGAGGCAACACCCCATCAGAGCCGTCATCAACGCCCGGGAACAGCTGCTCATCAATGTCTCCCTGCTTTCCACGAATTCGCGGCCAGATTACGTTGCCCGTCCCGAGAAATCAAATGCCCATCCTCGTAGCCTGAACAGCCACTCACTTGCGACCCCGCAATAGATCTTGACAACCTGCCGCTTGCTCCATTACTTTGCAATGCAAAGTTGATTTTTCGTGAACGACCTTCACAAAGCGCTCGGTGACATCACCAGCATCCGCCGCCAGATGGCCCGCACCACAGAGTTCCGTGGATACGGCCCCGCGACTCTTGCCTCAACCGGAGCGATCGCCGTCGTGGCCGCAGCCGCGCAATCTCTCTGGCTCCCCGATCCGGCGACCCACATTCCCGCATATCTCGCCATCTGGATCTCCACCGCTGCGCTCTCAGCCGCATTGATCGGCGCCCAGATGCTTACCCGCGCCCGCCGTATGCACTCCGGTCTCGCCGACGAGATGATTCGTATGGCCGTCGAGCAGTTCCTGCCGGCGGTCGGAGCAGGCGCGCTCATCACCGTCGTGCTGGTTGGCAAAGTTCCCACCGCACTTTGGATGCTTCCGGGCCTCTGGCAGGTCATCTTCGGCCTCGGCGTTTTCTCCTCATGCCGCTTTCTGCCGCGTCTCATGACCATCGCCGGCGCATGGTACCTTCTTACCGGCCTGCTCTGCCTTTCGCTCGGAGACGCGCGCGCACTCTCGCCTTGGACCATGGGCATCTCTTACGGTGCCGGACAGGCTTTGGTCGCAGCCATTTTGCTCATTGCCGTGCCTGAGGTAGACGATGAAGCATAAATCTCCTTCCAGCGAAGGCCGCTTCGCCTACGAAGGCCTCGACCGCGTCATCCACGAGCGCGCCCGTCTGAGTGTGCTCACCTCTCTTATTACCAACCCAAAAGGACTGACCTTCGTCGACCTGAAGCAGCTCTGCTCTCTCACCGACGGCAACCTCAGCCGCCATCTCTCGGTGCTCGAAAAAGCAAAAATGGTCGAGATTCTCAAAGGGCACGACCACAACCGCCCGCAAACCGTTTGCCGCATTACCCCCTCCGGCCGCAGACGCTATCTCGAATACCTCTCCACCCTCGAGCAGGTAGTCAAAGACGCCGCCATCGGCACCGGGGATGAGCCCGCCGCTACTCTGGTCCGCCGCCTGGCCCCATCAGAAGCCTAAAAAAATTTGGGAGATAACTTTACGATGCAAAGCACATTTGTCCCCGCCAACTTTACACTGCAAAGTAATTTGAATAGCGGCCTCAATGTCGCCATCATCATGGATGGCAACGGCCGCTGGGCGGCACGTCGCGGACTGCCTCGGGTGGCCGGGCATCGCGCCGGAGTCGCAGCAGTACGCCGCACCGTCGAACACGCGCCTCGCCTCGGCATCCGCCAGCTCACCCTTTATGCCTTCTCATCCGACAACTGGCGTCGGCCCTCTTTTGAAGTCGAGAGCATCTTCTGGCTTCTGCGCACTTACCTGCGCGATGAAGCCGAACGGCTCCGCCGATCCGAAGCGCGCGTGGAGGTCCTCGGTCGTCGCGACCGCATCCCACACCTGCTGCTGCGTGAAATCGTCCATGCCGAATCTTTAACCGCAGCCTGCGCGCGCCTTCATCTGCGCATCGCCATCGACTACTCGTCGCGCGAATCGATCGCCCGCTCCGCGTCCGCGCTTCTCTCTTGCTGCGAAGCTCAAGAGCCAGAACAACTGTGCCGCGCAATCTCCACCACAACCGGCGATATCGACCTCCTTATCCGCACCGGCGGAGAAAAGCGCCTCTCCGACTTCCTCCTCTGGGAATCGGCCTACGCTGAGCTCCACTTCACAAGCACGATGTGGCCTGACTTCGACGCCGCTGACCTCGAGGCTGCGCTCACCGACTTCCGAAGTCGCCAACGCCGCTTCGGCGGAGTTCCCACAGCATCAGTCCCCGATACCGCTGCTCAACCTCTCGGCGGCACGCAATGATCGCCCCCGGCTCACGACCCCTCAACGTCAAATTCATCCTGCCGGCGCTCAAGGAAGCCACTGATCCCTGCTGGCGTCCCATCAAGTACTCGCTCTTCCCGCCGCTCGGACTCGCCACACTCGCCGCCTATCTGTCTCGCGACGACCGCGCCGTCATCCTCGACGAACACGTCGAGCCACTCACTCTGGATGATGCCCCCGACCTCGTAATCATCCAGGTCTATATCACCAACGCCTACCGCGCGTATCGCATCGCCGACCACTACCGCAGCCGCGGTTCCTTCGTCTGCCTTGGAGGCCTGCACGTCACCTCCCTTCCCGATGAATCCGCAGCCCACGCGGACGCGATCTTTCTCGGCCCCGGTGAGCAGACCTTCCCGAAATTCCTCGCCGACTTTCGCTCCGGATCGCCGCAGCACGTCTACTCCTCAAGCTCCGGACGCACCCTCGAACGCGTCCCTCCTATTCGCCGTGATCTCATCCGCCGATACCTCTACCTCGTTCCGAACTCCATCGTCGTAACCCGTGGATGCCCGCAGCACTGCGATTTCTGCTACAAAGACGCTTTCTTTCAGGGCGGCCGCGGATTTTACACGCAGCGCGTCGACGACGCACTCGCCGAAATCGACCGTCTGCCTGGTCGTCATCTCTACTTTCTCGACGACCATCTCCTCGGCGACCGTCGTTTCGCCGAATCCCTCTTCTCTGGCATGAGAGGTATGGGCCGCGTCTTTCAGGGGGCCGCAACCGTTGACTCGATCCTTCGCGGAGATCTCATTGAGCGCGCGGCCGAGGCCGGCATGCGCAGTATCTTCGTGGGATTCGAAACTCTCGCCCCCGCAAACCTGAAAAGCAGCAACAAACGCCAAAACCTCGGACGCGACTACAAGGCGGTCGCCGACCGCCTGCACTCACTCGGCATCATGATCAACGGCAGCTTCGTCTTTGGCATGGACGACGACGGCGTGGACGTCTTCCGCCGCACTGTCGACTGGGCCATAGACCACGGCATCACCACCGCGACTTTCCACATCCAGACGCCCTATCCCGGAACCCGGCTTCACGCGCGCATGTTCCGGGAAGGACGCATTGTCACCCGTGACTGGAACCTCTACGACACGCGTCACGTCGTCTTTCGCCCGGCCCTGCTCAAGCCCGAGGTCCTTGAGGCCGGATACCACTGGGCCTACCGCGAGTTCTATCGCTGGAGTTCCATAGCCCGCGCATCGCTCCATCACGGCACGCTCAAGCATCAGGCGAAGCATTTCTTTTATGCGTCCGGATGGAAGAAATTCGAGCCCATCTGGGACATGATGATCCGCGCTCGCCAGCTCACTCACATGACTCCCCTGCTTGAAAGAGTGCTCGCTCGCGTCACAGCTACGAGGCGGGAGCCGGCAAAGGAGCCTGACGCGTTGTTCACGATACTTTCGCAGTAGAGAACGAACCTCCTTTTTCCCTGTGCGACCGGCGATGCTAAACTTATCTAACAGCTCGATCAGGCCCTATAAGTTTCACTTCCCCCTCTAGGGAGTCGAGAGCTGGTGACCGGTAAGACCACAGTCGCGTCTCACCTGCCGATCATCGGGCCCGCCTGCGGCTTCATCCGAAGCAACCTGCAGCTCACGATCCTCGCCCTTGCCGCCTGTTGGCTTCTTGTAGCAGGCTGCCGGCAGGCACTCCGATCCTCAATCGACTTCATTCCCGTGTACACCGGCGCGCGTTGTCTGCTCAAAGGGTGCAATCCGTATGACACTGCGCAGCTCGACACGCAGTATTACCAAAGTGGCGGACTGGCAAAGGACCCTCGTCGCTGGGTTAGAACACCTCCGGTATATCCTCCATCGACACTCCTGGTATTTTCACCGCTGGCCCTGCTCAGGTTCCCTGTTGCCAGCATGTTTTTCTCCGCCATCAGCGGGCTTTTGTTAATTGCGTGTGTTGTTTCTGTTCGTTCGATGGTGCCGCAGTCGTCGCGGTGGCTGGTGACCATCCTGGGGTCTTGTTATCTGTTTTCGTTGTCGACTGTAGTACACATCGTCGGAGCCGGTCAGTCCGCCGGAGTTGTCATTTCATTGCTGATCTTGGGGACGCTTCTTTATTTGCACGGCCGTTACATTCCTCTGGCGACGATCCTCCTGGCTCTAAGTCTTTCTCTTAAGCCGCAACTTGGAATCATGATCGTGCTCTACTTGGTCTTCAAAAGGATTTACTGGCGTCAGGCCGCACTCGCCATCGCAGGGTCCATCATTTTGCTGGTCATTGGCGGATGCATATTGCAATCGCGCCCTGTCAGCGCACACTGGATTTCGGATATGAGCGCCCAAATCATTGAAAGCCAGAAGCCGGGGCTGACAAACGATCCGCGCCCGACAAACCCTGGCGCCACGGGCTTTGCGAACCTCCAGGCGGTATCCAGTGTCTTCATTGCCGACCCGATCACCTATAACGCAGTGGGCTATGTCATCTTTCTCGCCGCGATGGCTTTATGGGTTGCGGCAGCGATCAGAAGAGGCTCCGGTCAGGCAGATCATTGGCTTGCCCTTGCAGCCCTGTCGGCAATATCACTGTTGCCGATCTATCACCGCGATTACGACACCCGGCTACTAATAATCGCGCTGCCGGCAGTCGCGATTATCTTTCGACAATGCCGGATCCTGGGATCTGTCGTCATCGCGGTGGCACTGCTTAACATATTTGCCGCCTCTCTTCTAAGACACACCTTGGGCGTGCTGCATATCCTCTTCAGGCATCGCATCACAGCCCAGCTTATGCCGCAGAACAAGCTGCTTTTCGTCATATTGTTGCGCCAGGAGAGCCTGCAAATGCTGGTGCTGGCCGGATGCTTTCTTGCCGCGATGTTTATCGTTCGCCTGCCCGCCGCCCAGGAGTGAGATCCGGACGAGTCAGATTCGGGAGCGAGCATAGACTCGAAGAGAGTGCGCGAGCTTCGAGGTTAATCGAACCGGCAAATTTTCTTTGTCACACAGCCGGAGCCCGTCTGCCCGCCACTTTTCGTAGCGCGAGAAACACCAGCACCCCGAGTACGACACACAGGGCCACCAGTGTGGCAATCAGATGCGCATGCATCAGCTCCGTCAGCTCGTGCACAATCTGCGGACCATACTCGATTGTCAGCAGGCTCACCACTGTGAACCGTAGCGCGCGGCCTGCCGCGACGGCCATCATGAATGTGACCACCCGCATCTCAAAGACGCCGGCCGCAAACACAAATAACTTCCATGGAGTCGGTGGCGGCATCATCGAGGGAATCATCAGCGCCAGGAACTCCTGCTTCTCGAACCGGTCGCGCATCTTCTCGAAACGCACCCGGTCGATGCGCTTCATGAGAAAAATCTCCCCGCCCGCCCGCCCCAGCCAGTAGGGAACGAGGCCACCGATCGCCGAACCGACCGCCGCCGCCAGCACATAAAGATAGAAGTGGTGTGCGTCGCTCCACGCGTAACCGGCAATGATCAGATCCATGGGCACCGGAATCGTGCTCGAGTCGAGCATAGCGACCGCTCCTACACCCCAGAAGCCCAGGGGCTTCAGAAAGCCAAGCAAGAGAACCCGGTATTTTGCTGAAAGCTGTGCCAGCCGCTTCAATCCTGATCTTCCTCGTCTTCCATGGGATCGTGTCGCGTCTCACCCGCCAGCAGGTCCAGGGCGTGCGCCAGCAGCGGCGCAACAATCCTCAGCGATCCCACCGCCCCGCTCGGCCTCCCCGGCAGGTTCAGCACCAGAGTGGTACCGATCGTCCCGCATACCGACCGGCTCAGCGGCGCGCGAAACGTCCTCTTGAGTCCTTCGATACGCATCAGCTCTGGAATGCCCTCGACTAGCCGCTCGCACACTGCTCGCGTTGCTTCGGGCGTCACGTCCCTGGGCGCAATTCCGGTGCCGCCCGTTGTTACCACCAGCCTGGCCCGCGCGGCGGCCATTCGGATTGCGTCCTCAATGGCCGCCTGCTCGTCAGGTACAACAAGCGGTGCCTCTACCTCGAACCCTTCGGACTCAAGCTCCTGCACCACAGCCGGTCCGGACAAGTCTTCGCATTCGCCCCGGCTGCACCGGTCACTCACAGTGATAACAACGGCCTTGCTCATATATCTAACGATTGTAGGGGATTGGCGTCGAACAGCAGTCGGATAGCCCTTGTTAAAACACCACCTTCCCGGCAAAACATCGCTGCGGAAATACGTCAAAGAATGAGAGAATAAGAAGATCCTCAACTCCGTGTCGACGGCGGTAAAATTGCGCGTCTCTGCTCGGCACACGTTGTCCACACAGTCTTAGAATGCCGATCACCGAAGTTCCGCCCAGTCCACCGAGCGCCGCACCCGAGCCGCCCCAGTTCCGCCGGCCTAATCGATACGAGGACTACGAGTTCCACGAGCTCCTCAACGTCATCGAAGAGCTCGAAGGCAGCCGTAACTGGACCAGTCTGCGCGAAAAGGTCTGGATTGCGCTCATCATCCACCTGCTCGTCTTCTGGTATATCGCCTACGGCCCGAAATATCTCTTCAACGTCAAGGTCGTCGATCCGTCGGTCATCCTCAAGCAGCGTGAGAAGGAGATGACCTACCTCGACCTGCCCCCCGACGCGCTCAAGAACATCAAGCCGAAACCCGCCCCGCTCTCCGACAAAAACCGCGTCGCCGAATCGCGCAAGCCCACCCTCGACAAAAAGACCTTGCAGGAGCTTGAGGCCATGCGTCGTGCCGGACCGCCCGCGCATCCTGATCTGCCGCCGTCGCCCGCGCCATCCGTGCCGGCTCCGCCCGCTCCACAGGTCGCGCAGGCCGCGCCCCCGTCGCCTCCCGCGCAGCCGTTGCCGCAGAATCAGCAGAGCCAGATCGAAGCGCCGCGTCCAGCGCCTACGCGGCCCGATTTCAGTACCGGCCACTCGACCGTAGGCCAGGATTTACAGCAGATGGCCCGCCAGGCCCGCGGCGCCGGCCAGTACGGCGGAGATATGGGAGCTAACGCTCCCGCGCAGCATCCCGCCCAGCAGGGAAAAGTCGAAATCCTCTCCGACACCATGGGTGTCGATTTCGGCCCCTATATGCAGCGCGTCATCTTTGACACCAAGCGCGCCTGGTACCCCATCATTCCCGAGGCCGCCCAGCCGCCGCTCCTCAAGCAGGGCGTTGTCGCCATCCGCTTCAAGATCTTTCCCGACGGCAGCGTGAAGGAGATGATCCTCGAAGGCCCCTCGGGAGACGTCTCGCTCGATCGCGCCGCTTGGGGAGGCATCACCGGAGCATCCCCCTACCCGCCGCTTCCCAAGGCTTTCAAAGGCCCGTTCCTCGAGTTGCGCTTCTTCTTCCTCTACAACATCCCGCCCGACCGGCAATAGGCCGGAGGCGGCAGTAGAGCGAATCTAGGCCCTAGCCCACCTCACGGATGTCGTGGCTCGGAATTCAAAACCGTAATGACCTGCGCGGTGCGCAGCACCTCACTCCGGATAAATCGCAAACAGCGGCATTCTGAACTCGACCTCCTCGCCATTACGAACGAGTCTTGCTACCACGGTTCCCGTCACGTCGCACTCGATTTCATTCATCAACTTCATCGCTTCGACGATACAGATTGGCTCTCCTGCCCTTACCAGGTCACCAACGCGCACAAACGACGGCGCATCCGGCGCCGGACTCGAGTAAAACGTGCCGACAATCGGCGTCTTCACATACCTCAGCCGCTCAGCCGTAAAATTCGCTGGATTAAACCCCCGCGCCACCCACTCATCGTCCGTCAGGCTGTCGCGCTCGAGCACGGATGAGGTCGTATTTCCCGCATCCTCCTTTATGCCAGGCTCCGGATGGAGCACCCCCTCGAGAGCTACATTCAGGTACCTCGTCCGCAGCCGCTCCATGGCTTCGTCGAAGTACTCTCCCGGCACTCGCAGAGCGTTGTAATTCCTAAGCGCGGCAAGTCTGCCGGTTAGTTGTTTTGCGGTTCCCGGAGTGTCGAAATCAAACCCCTCGAGCATGAGCGGCACAATATTCCGCTTCATCTCCAGGGCCGTTATGATCTCCCGCCGCAGCACATCGTCTGGCTCCTCACACCGATCGAGCGCCATTGGAGTCAGCAGGAGAACAAAATGGGCCCGCAACCGGATATTCTCGACGATCACACTCTCGAAGGCGCCACTGCCCACCGCGTCGAAGTCGAGGAATACGTCGTAGCCGTGCTGGGTCAGATATTTCAGAACCAGCCGTGCCCAGGCGAGATTGGCCCGCCGGTAGCTCAGAAATACCGTTTTCTCGACCAGCCCCATACTGAAATGACTTTACAACGCTCCGAAATATGGCCGGCGTCGAAGACACTAACCGCGCGTCGACTAGCGAATTACACTTTAGAATGAATGGCTTAAGCGTGGTGTGCTGGCGTTGATGTGCTGATAAGCCTACTGCAGCGCCACTCCCACAGTGTTCGCCCCCACCGGCTGCGGCCTCTGCGAGAACTCGCGCTCGATGCGCTCGTTGATTCCCGCCTGCGCAAACTCGGCAGTGACTCGGATCCCGTTCATGATCGCCCGGTCGTTCGACGACCCGTGGCCGATGATGCATACCCCACGCACCCCCAGCAGCGGCGCTCCGCCGTACTCCGACGGATCGAGCCGCTTCTTGAAAGCATTAAAAGCCTTGCGCGAGAGTAACGCCCCCACCTGCGCCGTAACCGTAGTCGTCAATGACGCCTTGAGCATCTCCCGAACCAGCTTCGTCAGCCCCTCGGAGGTCTTCAGCGCCACGTTGCCCACGAAGCCGTCGCAGACGATGACGTCACAGTTGCCGTTATAGATGTCCCGGCCCTCGACGTTGCCGATAAAGTTGATCGGAAGCTGTTTCAGCAGGGCATACGTCTCGCGGGTCAGGTCATTGCCCTTGCCCTCTTCCTCGCCAACCGAGAGCACGCCGACTCGTGGGCGAGGTATCTTGAGCACGCTGCGCGCATAGAGTTCGCCCATCACGGCAAACTGCTCTAGATTGTGCGGCTTGCAGTCTACGTTGGCGCCCACATCGAGCAGGATCGATGGAGTACCGGAAAGGGTCGGCACAACGATCGCCAGCGCCGGACGGTCCACACCCGGCAGGGCCCCCAACACCATCTTGGCCGTGGCCATGGCGGCTCCGGTGTTGCCCGCGGTAATGAATCCCGCAACTTTCTTTTCGCGGACAAGCTTCAGCCCGACGCGCATCGAACTATCGCGCTTCGCCCGTACCGCATGGGCCGCCTTTTCGTCCATGCCGATGTGTTCGCTCGCATGAACGATGTTGATAGGCAGACGCTCGCCGTCGAGAGCCATCGAAAGCCCTCGCCGCAGCACGTCTTCAGGACCGATGAGGTGCATTCGGACCGGAAATTGGCGGCAGGCGAGAATCGCTCCCCGTATTTCCGGGTCAGGAGCCTTGTCAGACCCCATGGCATCGAGAGCGATGTCGATCAGCATCGAGCGGGGCTAGCTTGCTTCCTTGACTTCGAGCACTTCGCGGCCCTTGTAGTAGCCGCACTTGGCGCATGCGCGATGCGGAAGCTTGCGCTCGTGACAATTAGGGCACTCGGAGAGGCTGGCAGAGGTCAGCGCATCGTGAGCACGGCGCTTTGAGGTGCGGGCCTTCGAATGGCGCCGCTTTGGATTAGGCATTGCAGATTCCTTTCCTTGCTCCGGTCCGCACCCGCTGTCCTATCGCGTCCCATGACGCCGGCCGGGTGGGCCGTCGAATTAAGTCTTCATCCGGCTGGCCAAGTCTGAAAGTGCCGACCACCGCGGATCGGCCGGAGCCGTGTCGCAGGTGCAGGATTCGGAGTTCAGATTTTTGCCGCAGCGCGGGCAGATTCCCTTGCAGTCTTCGCGGCAAAGCGAACGCGCAGGTAGGGATAAAAACACCTGCTCCCGCACGACATCTTCGAGCGCAAGACCGCCATCTTGATAATAACCGATTTCCGTCTCCGGCGTCGTAATCGCCCGCTCCGAGGCATCGGCATCGGCGCCAAGAGGCCGGAACAGCAGGTCAAACTCCCCGCTAAGCGTGTGCTCAACCGGATCCAGGCACCGCGCGCATGGAATCTCGAAATCCCCCGCGTAACTGCCGCGCAAGCGGATGTCCTCCACGGTTCGGAGCGATCCCCGCGCCTCGCCGATGCGTTTCTCCTCGATCAGGTCGGCCTGACCCTTCACAGCCAGCGGACCCTTTTGGTTCGCCTCAAAGCCGAAGTCGATAGCGCCTGGCTGGAAGGCAATATCGAACCGGACTGGCTCTTTTTCCAGATCGAGCACAGGTATGAACATAGGCAGGCCTCTTTTGTGTGGGGTCTTCTCTAAGGTAAGGATTGGAGACCTGTGCGGTCAAACCGGCTGGGCGTCGCCCGCAAGTGCCGCCAGCGTGCGCGCCAGAACTCTCACTCCCCGGCCGATCTCCCCCGGCGACGAATATTCGTCCGGCCGATGGCTCACTCCTCCCCGGCACGGAATGAACAGCATGGCAATCGGAGCGATCTGCGACATGAAGGACGAATCGTGATAAGCCCGGCTCACCATCTTGCGGTAACCAATTCCCTCCGTTTCGCAGGCTGCCGTCAGTGCGGCCAGTATCTCCGGCGATGATTCCGCCGGAGGGTCGGAGTTGATAATCTCAACTCTGGCGACCACGCCACGGCGCCGCCCAATTTCCTCGATCGCCGCCTCGATCGTCGCCTGTACCTTGTCACGCCGCGCCGCGTCCGTATCTCGCACATCCACCGATATTTGTACGCGGCTGGGGATCGAGTTCACCGCCCCCGGATGCACCTGGCAGATACCCACCGTCCCCACCGTGTCGATCGCGCCCGTGCCCAGCGCCCCCCGCTCAACCGCAAGGATTATCTCCGCCGCAGCGCAAAGTGCGTCCCGTCTTCCGGGCATCAGCCGTCCGCCCGCATGACCGCCCTCGCCTTCGATCGTGATCCGGAAGCTCGCTGGTGCCGCGATGTGCGTGACCAGGCCCAGCGGAATCTTCTCCTCCTCCAGGATCGGCCCCTGCTCGATATGCAGCTCGACGAAGGCGGAATAGCTTCCCGCTGCGATCCTCACGCTGTCCAGAGGCCCCTTGAACCCTGCCAGGTGCCTCGCGGACTCGAGCGTCTCCCCCTCCCCATCGCGAAGCGCGCTGGCCTTGTCCGGGGCGAGTGTTCCGGACATCAGCCTGCTTCCCAGGCAGCCCAGCCCGAACCGCGTAGGCTCCTCCGACGTGAAAACAATCAACTCGATCGAGCGCTTCGGCCTGAACCCATTGCGCTCCAGTGCGCGAATCGCCTCAAGACCGCCGAGTACCCCGACCACGCCATCGTACTTCCCCGCATGCGGAATCGCGTCGACATGCGAGCCAGTTGCCACAGCGGGCAGATCGGGCTTTGCACCTTCCCATCGCGCAAATGTATTGCCGACCGCATCTTCACGAACCGCCAGCCCAGCCTCAGCGAAGCGCTCTTTTAGCCATGCACGCGCCTTCCGATCCTGCTCGCTGAAAACCACGCGCGTGACCGCCGGCGCCTCTGCGTCGGAGAACCCGGCAAGCGTATCGATTTCGCGGTTCAACAACTCCTGCTCAACCTGAATCTTCATTCGCTCCTACGCTAAAGGGTGCCGGTTCCAGTCCTTGTAGATCAGGTATTTTGCCGGTGTTTTTCCAATGGCCCCAAACCACTGCGGGCAATAGGGTCCCATCCAGATGAAGTCGCCGGCAGTGACCGGATACCAATCCTCGTCGAGCCGGTAAATGCCTCCGCCTTCGAGCATCAGCAGCCCGTGCTCCATCACGTGGACCTCGACCATGCTCAGCCCGGCGCCCGGCTGGTACGTCATCGTATTCACCGCGAAGTCGAAAGCCATAGTGTCCGGCAGCAGCCCGCGGACGATCAGGTCCGGATCGCCCATCAACGGCTGTCCGTCGATTTTCGCCTCGTTCGAAAAGATCACCTTCGGCGCAGGAACGCCTTCCACCGGCTTATAAACCTTTTCGATCACCGCCAGGCGCGCCTGGTCGGACGCGACCACGCGATAATCCATTCCTTCTGGCAGATAGGCATAGTCATTTTTCCCGAGCAGATGAAGGACCCTGCCCACCGCAATCTCAATCTGGCCCTCAAGCACAAACAGGAATCGCTGATAAGCGCACGCGCCGAGCACTCCGCCCGATTCCATCTCCGCTGTGTATTGGGTAAAGGCCGCGCCCAGCGCGGGCGATGCGTGAACAATCGCCGCCCCCTTGGTCATGCCTGGAATCTGCGTCCGGATAAAGGCGTCCGGCGTGTGCAGCGAATGGTTCGCGCGTCGGATGCTGCGTGTGAGACCTAAGTGGTGCAAGATTTCCGCTCGCTTTCACTGATTTGCTCGATGTGAGCTTCGAATCCATTCAGGAACCCCATCCCGGCACGAAGCGCAACCGCCACATCTTCAACGTAGACCGCTTCCTCAGGATGATGACTGATCCCTCCCGGGCTGCGCAGAAAGATCATCACCGAAGGTATATGCGCCGCAATGATCATTGCATCGTGGCCCGCACCGCTCGTCATGTGCCGCGGAGACACCCTCACATCCGAAACCGCCTTATCTGCCAGTGCGACGAGACTGCGATCCAGCCCCACGGCAGCCTGCTCGTATTCGACAACGTGCTCAACCTCGATCTCTCGCCGGTCCCCGATCGCTTCCGCCGTGCGCAGAAAATCCTCGACCGCGCCGCGCCGTATTGCATCGTCCGCATGCCGCACATCAAGGCTGCATCGGACCAACCCTGGAATAACGTTGGCCGCATCCGGCTCACACGCAATCCGCCCCGTTGTTGCCACCAATCCCGGCATACGCGAGGCCGTCGACTCGACCGTCGTGAGCCATTCTGCGGCCGCGGTAAGAGCGTCCCGCCTCAAAAACATCGGAGTCGTTCCCGCATGTCCGGACCTGCCACAAAATGTAACCTTCGCGCGGCTCTGCCCCGCGATCGTCTCCACCACCCCGAGCGGCAGCCCTGTATGCTCGAGCACCGGTCCCTGCTCGATATGGAACTCGACGTAAGCCCGCGCCCGCGGATCAAGCATTGGATCCGCCACATCTGCGTGCATAGCGCCGAAAGCATCGAGCGCAGCATACATTGCGACGCCAGCCGCATCCTTGCGAGCCAGGTGCGGCGCCAGCAGCGTCCCGGTAGCCGCCCGGCTGCCTATAAATGGCAGACCGTAGCGCACTCCTTCTTCGTCGGAAAAGCCGATCACCTCGACGCCGAAGCCGAGCCGGCGCCCGCCGAGCGCCTCGACCAACGCAATCCCGAGCATCACGCCCAGCACGCCGTCATAGCGCCCCGCATTGGGCACACTATCAAGATGCGATCCGATAACCAGCCGCGGCGCAGCCTCCGACACGGCCCCATAATGTCCCCGAATGTTTCCCGCGCGGTCGAAGCCGACCGTCAGCCCGGCGTCCCGCATCCATTCCTGTACCAGCCGATAACAGCTTTCCATTGCGGGAGAGAGAAAAGTACGCGTGATGCGGCCAGGATCGTCCGTGCATCGGGCAAGCGCGTCACAGCGCGCCAGCACGACCGCCGCAAGGGCATCGAAGTCCGTTTCCGTCGTGCCCGGGTCGATTGCGAGCATTCCTCTCATTTTATCCACCGGTCGTCGCTTCGGGTGACATGCGCCTCGATCGACCCGTGCGGCTCATCGGTTGGCACAAAAATCTCATTCGGATTGTCCTGGCCGAACGGTGAGAGATCGACCAAATTGCAATGTTTGTTCGGCATCACGAGATGAACATCGGTGATTTCGGCAACCTCCTCGAGCGCCGCTTTCGCCATTGCATAGAGGGTCTGCTGCACTGAAAGACTGTCGTGACCGGCAAATGTCGAAACAAGAGCCGACTCGACCCTTTGCCGCAGCGCGTTGTAGTCCAGACCGTTTCCGGTATACCGCCATTCCGCCGTCGCCAGCGTCCCGAATAGCCGGTCATGGGTCTCCTTAAGCGTCGTCAGGCGGTCCTTCATATATCCGGCAAATGCCGACTTCGCCGTCTTCAGGAGCCATAGCTTATCAAATCCCGAAGAAACCCTCGGCAGACCACCACGCATTAACGTAACCGTAGCAGTATCATATTTATCACTCGCGTGAGTAAATGCATCCGAAAAGCCGTCGATATGCTTCCAAGGCGTCGAAACGATGCGCGCTCCCGCACCATCCGCATATCGATCCGTTTCGATAAAGTGCGAAACCAGCTCTATACCGAAATCTTCCATCGAAACAGCCGACGAAGCCCGCGCCAGCGAGTACACCGTGTTCTTCATCGTGTCGGTTGGCAGGATGCGGCTGTTGTCGCCGTCTTCGAAGCAGCTTCGAAAGTCGCCGCTAAGCCAGACCTCCACATTCCACTCAAACACTTCGTGTCTCGCACGCTCGCGCCGCACCTTCATCAGGCGCACGCGGGACTTCCCGTAACGGTTTTCGCCAAGCGCAATTGCCATAAAGTTCAGCTTCCCCGATAAGTGGAATAGCCATTCGCCGTCAACAGCAGCGGAATGTGATAGTGCCCCGAAGTATCTGTAACTGCAAAGGTGATCTGTACAACCGGATAAAGTCCCTTGATGCCAAGCGCGTCGAAATACGCAGCCGTTCCGAACGTCAAACGGTACTGCCCCACCCTTAAATCGTCGCCTGCGGGAATCATCTGCTTCACCCGCCCATCTTCGTCCGTCACTTGGTTCGCGATCTCTGGCCAGCCCGAAGCGTCTTTCCGCTCCAGCGCGACACGCACGCCGACGGCCGGACGCCCCAGTGAAATATCCAGGATATGTGTCGAGATTCCGCTCAAAGCTCTAGCCACTTTCTCAGCCGAAGTTGCGTGATCTGCCTCTGTTGCTCTGCCGCCTCTCGCAACTCCTCTGCGTCATCGTTCTCCAGCCGCCTGCCGAGGATCGCCAGCATCTCCTCCGCAGTTTTACCCGTCGCGCAGACGATATATATCCGGCCGAACCGCCGCTCATACTCAGCGTTCCCGCGTTTGAGCTGCTCCTGGACATTCGCTCCTGCCCGCTCGACGCCGCTCTGCTCGCCGCTCGACCAAGCGGCCGATTGCGCTGTCGCCGAACTCGGAGCCTTCTTCTCACCGATTCGCGGATGGCTCGCGAACGCTTCGTTCCAGTCCTCAGGATCGAGCTGCATCCACACGTCCTCCGAGCGCGCCAGCAATGATTCCGTATCATCGAACGGCCGAAGCCTCGCCATCGCATGCGCCCA
Source organism: uncultured Acidobacteriaceae bacterium (assembly GCA_963724375.1). Classification (GTDB taxonomy): domain Bacteria; phylum Acidobacteriota; class Terriglobia; order Terriglobales; family Acidobacteriaceae; genus Silvibacterium. The sequence goes on along the minus strand of CAVRUM010000012.1, from coordinate 35,104 downwards.
GCGTGGCGCCCCGCAGCAGGGCAGAATCTTCTGTGCCGCCTCTGGCTCCGTAAGTTCGTTCCACCGCGCAAGCACCGGATTCACCTCGCCGCTCCTGCAAATGTCCGCAGCATCTCTTCCAGCAGATTGCCGGCAACCAGCCTGCGATATACGGCTGTCGACCGGATGTCATCGATCGGGGCCATCTCGCCCATCAGCGCCCTCCGCGCCTCGAGAATCGCTGCATCGTTCAGCTCTGCCCTCATGAGCGTCCTTTCGGTTGCAACAAGCCGCAGGGGAGTCGGCGCCACGCTGCCCATCCCGATGCGGATTTCCGCCATGCGGCCATAATTCATCTTTGCAGTCGCCGCCACGCAGATTTTCGAAATCGCCTGTGCATTCCTCGCCCCCACCTTCCGCACGTACCTCAGCGAATCATCGTAGCGCTTGGGCAAAATCACCGCGCCGATCAACTCATCAGGGGCAAGCGCGGTCTTCTTGTATCCAAGGTGAAATTTCTCGTACGGAACTCGCCGCTTTCCGACGGCTGAAATCAAGTCGAGTTCTGCGCCGTAAGCAAACAACGCAGGCGGAGAATCAGCCGCGGGCGAAGCGTTCGCCAGGTTCCCCCCGATCGTCGCGCGATTCTGATTGGCTATGCCACCGGTCCACGACGCGCATCGTTCAAGTAGCGGAAAATGCTTTTGAATTCCCGCGTGCCGCCTGATCTGGGTAAAACTGCATCCTCCGCCAATCGAAATCGAGCTTTCGTCTTCCGTGATCTCCCGCAGCTCCGCCAACGCGATGCTCACGTACTTTCGCGTGATCAGTTTCCCCGCGCCGTAGAGCACCATAATCTCGGTGCCGCCCGCGATTGGTGCCCACTCACCCGGTTCATCGTGCAGCAGCCGCAGCACAGCATCCAGGCTTCCCGGGCTCGCCAGCTCATAATCGGCGGGATACGACCTCATTCAATCGCACCCGCCTCAACCGTGCTCGCAGCCTTCTCGACCGCCGCGAAAATGCGCATATACCCGGTGCAGCGGCAGAGGTTCCCATTCAGTCCCTCTTCGATTTCCGCGCGGCTCGGATGAGGATTTCGCTCGAGCAGATGTGCTGTTGCGAGGATCATACCCGGCGTACAGATACCACACTGTGCGCCGCCGCACTCGAGAAACGCCTGCTGCACACAGTGCAGACTGCCCCGGTTGGCCAGTCCTTCGATCGTCACAATCGAGGCGCCCGCAGCCTGCGCGATGGGCACAAGGCAGCTGTTTACCAGTTCTCCATTCATCAGCACCGAACACGACCCGCATTCGCCCTCGCCGCATCCCTCCTTGGTGCCGGTAAGCCCAAGTTCATGCCGCAGCACATCGAGCAGGCGCGCCATCGGCGGTACGCTCACCGCTCGCTCTATGCCGTTTACCCTCAAGGAAATTTCGCGTTCGCTCATACGGACGCCATCTCCGGCGCGACGGGAAAGCGTGTTGAAAAGCGATCCGCAATATCCTCGGGCAAGAGGGGAATTGCATGGAAATCCTCGCCTGTCGCATGTGCGATCGCGTTCAGGATTGCCGGTGCCGGCCCATCCATCGGCAGCTCGCCAATGCCCTTCGCACCATAAGCTCCGTGTTCAAACGGAACTTCCTCGAAGTACACCCGAATCTCCGGCAGGTCCTGCGACGTAGCGATGATGTAGTTTGTCATCTGGTTGTTTTTCATCAGCCCGCGATCCCACGACACCTTTTCATACAGCGCATAGCCGATACCCTGCGCCACGCCACCCTCGATCTGTCCCGTCGCCAGCACCGGATTCAGCACGCGTCCCACTTCCTGCAGCGCAACAAAATCATCGACGGTTACAGAATAGGTCGTAAGGTCAACCGTGACTTCGGCCACGTAAACCGCCCAGGCAAACGCCGCATACGCCTCGCCCCGATATTTCTGATCGTCCCAGTAAACATCCGGAGGGGCCTGATATCTACTCATCGAGCAAAGTCCGCCATGCTTCGCGATATATGCCTTCGCCGCCTGCACCAACTCTTCCGTCGTATATCGCTCGCCCAACAGCCCGCTTGCGATCAGCGTTTGCTTCAGGCCGAGCGCAGCCGAATGCACCAGCCGTCCCACCACCATCGCCGTGCGCGACGCCACTGTCGGCCCGCTGTTCGGCACGATGCTCGTATCCGCGGGCGCCATCTGGACAATGTCGTAGTCCACACCCAGTGCTTCCGCCGCGATCTGACAAAGAATCGTGTTTGTGCCCTGTCCGAATTCCGTGCTCGAAACCAGCACGCGGATACGCCCTTCTGCCGTGGCATCCACTCCCACCAGCGAGTTCAGATGGCGCTCACCCGAGCCCGTAAACCCAGAACCGTGGAGAAACACCGCGAACCCGATGCCTCTCTTCCGAGCGCTATTCGCGTTTTCGCGATCGAACCGTGCCTTCTTTTCGTAATATCTCGCATGTTCTAGCGCGCGCTCCATCCAGCCCGGCAGGTCGATCTGCTGCCGGACCACTTGTCCCGTGCTCGTCGTCTCTCCGGTGCGCAGCAAATTGCGGCGGCGAAACTCCTCCGGCGATAGCCCGACCGCTTTTGCTACTCGATCCATGTGCCGCTCCGTGGCGAACAGTGCCTGCGGCGCGCCGAAGCCGCGAAAGGCGCCATGCGGTGGAGTATTAGTCGCATACGCCCTCGACTTCACCCGGATATTCGGCCACACATAAGCTCCCCCGGAGTGAATCGTCGCTCGCGAAAGCACTGTTGATGACAGCGTCGAATACGCACCACCATCCAGACAGAACTCGATATCCGCAGCCAGCAGCTTCCCATCTTTCGTTACAGCGGTCCGATGCCGCGCGCGCGAAGGATGCCGCTTGGTTGTCGCCGCCATATCCTCCATTCGGTCGTACACAATCTTCACCGGATGTCCCGACTTCATCGCCAGTAGCACCGCGTGCGCACCAATCATCGATGGATAGTCTTCCTTGCCGCCGAACGCCCCGCCTGTCTCCACCTGAATCACACGCACCTTGTCCTCGGGCAACCCGGTTACAGCCATAAGCGATTTATGTGCGTAGAACGGGCACTGCAGCGATCCCCAGTAGGTCACACCGTCGCGCTCGTTGTAGGCCGCGATCGCCCCGTTGTTTTCGATATACAGATGCTCCTGCGCGCCGGTCGAGTACTCGCCTTCGACAACGATAATGTCCGGCTGCGCGAAGGCCGCATCCACATCGCCCTTCTCCAGCAGATACGACTTGAGTACATTGTCCTCGCCCCAGATGATCGTCTGCCCTGACTCGCTCTCCTCGATCGAGTGAACCGACGGCAGTTCCTCATACTGAATCCGGACGGCAGCCACTGCCAGGGGCAGCAGATGCCGGTCCGGATGGGCCAGCAGCAGTATCGGCTCTTGCGGATGATTCACGAACCCATCCGCCAGGCACGGCCAGTCGTTGTTGATCAGGGCAATATAGTTCTTGCCCGGAATATCCTTCGCCGTAACGACCGTGAACTCATCCCACGGGATACCCGGACCGAACTCGACACCGAGTACGCGCCCGCGCGGAATCGCGCTGCGCACCGTCGCGCCGTAGATCATCCCCGGCAGCGAAAAATCATCGATGTAGCGCGCAGAGCCCAGCACCTTCGCAAGCCCTTCCTTGCGAAAGACCGGCTTCCCGACCACGCGCTCGCTCTGCAAGAGCCCGCTCCTTTTACCGCGTTAGGATGAAGCCCGCCGGCTCTCCGAAACCCTCCGGAGCCGCGCCAGCTTGGCTTCAAGGAAATTGACTCATCATACTACGTAGGGCTCAAACCTCTACGCCAAAAGGCTCTCCCGCGAACCTGCCCTCGCGAAACACCTCGCGCCCGCGCAGATAAGTCGCGACCACCCTCCCGAGCAGCCGCTCACCCACATACGGCGATATCTCGTGCCGCGTATGGAGCCGGTCAGCCGTGACTTCAAACTCCGCATCCGGATCAAACACCACCAGGTCCGCGTCGCAACCAACCGCAATCCTGCCCTTGCGATGGCCAACACCTGCAAGCATCGCCGGCTTTTCCGCCATCAATCGCGCCAGATCGTTCAAGCTCAGGCCGCGCGCTGGCAGGCCAGTCCACATCACCGGCAGCGCAACCGACAGGCTCGCGATACCGCCCCATGCCTGGTCGAACCGGCCCGAGTCCTGTCGCTTCATCTCCGGCGGACACGGCGAGTGGTCTGTCGCCACCAGATCGATCTCCTTATCCCAAACGGCGCTCCACAGCCGCTCGCGATTGTCTCGACTGCGAATCGGCGGAGCGCATTTGTGCAGCGTGCTGCCGTCTACAATGTCCTCCGCGGCATAGCGCAGATAGTGCGGACAAGTCTCCACGGTGACTGGCAAACCCTCACGCCGTGCCACTCGCAAATCGCGCAGCGCCAGCGCACTCGCCAGATGCACGATGTGCAAGCGAAACTTGTACCTTCGGCACTGATCGAGCAGCATCCGGATCGCCGAAAGCTCCGCCTCATCGGGCCGCGACCGCAGATAGGTGTCATATTCCCGCCAGTCCGCGCCTTCAAGTTCAGACGTCGCTGCCTCAATCGGTTCGGGAAGCTCCGCGTGCACCAGAAGCGGCAACCCCGTCCGCGCAACATGGGGCAGAGCCCGCTCCAATTGCTCCCGGCTCACCATCTCGAAGCCTTCGCAGCCCGGATAAATCAGGAAGCACTTGAAGCCTTTCACCCCCGCCTGCGCCAGCGGCTCTATGTCTTCTGCATTATCGCCCGCAACACCACCCCACGCCGCCCAGTCGACAAAGCACTTACCGAGCGCTGCCTCGCGCTTCACTTCCAGCGCCGCGACCGTTGTCGTCTCGGGCAGGCAATTGAGCGGCATGTCAATAAGAGTTGTGTACCCGCCCGCCGCCGCAGCGCGTGTCGCCGTCCAAAAGCCTTCCCACTCCGTGCGTCCCGGTTCGTTGATGTGGACATGGCTGTCCACGAGGCCTGGCAAAATCGCAAGCTCCCCGAAGTCATGCACCTCCCATCCGGCCGGAACCTCCGCCGCCGCGCACAAGCCGCGAATCAGGCCTTCTTCCACGAGAATCGCGCCCGCGCGGGCGCCCTCCGGCGTAACCACACGCTCCGATATGAAGGCCTGTGCCATACTGTCCATAATTTCGCGCACAAATCCAAAGAGCAAGTTAGAAACGACATGCCGACCGATCCCAATCCCGTCTTCATGCAGCGGGCCATTCAGCTCGCAATTGAAAATGTTCGCGCCGGCAAAGGAGGCCCGTTCGCAGCCGTGATCGTCAGAGACGGCAAGATCATCGGCGAGGGCGCAAACAGCGTGACCACAACAAACGATCCGACAGCGCATGGCGAAGTCAACGCCATCCGCGACGCCTGCCGCGCGCTGAACACGTTCAATCTCAAGGGCTGCGACATCTACACCAGCTGTGAACCCTGTCCCATGTGCCTGGCGGCAATTTATTGGGCACGCATCCAAGCCATCTATTTCGGCAGCGACAGCAAGGACGCGGCCCGCGCCGGCTTCGATGACTCGTACTTTTACGAGGAGATCCGCCTCCACCGCGACGCGCGCTCCGTGCCGTTGCGGCAGATCCTCTCCGACGAAGCCTGGGAGAGCTTCCAGACCTGGATCGACATGCCCGAAAAGACTCCGTATTAGCTCAAATTTTCGACCCTACGCGGCTGGGTCGCCGATTCACGCATCTCACAGGTCTGAAGGAGACCCACGGGAAGATGCGTAATCGGAGTATCGCCAGCCTTTTGCTATGCGGTGCCCTGCTCGTAGCAGCCGGGTGCAAAACAAACAGCGTCGACAAAGGAGCATTCAAGTCGGCAATCAACGCCTACTACAGCACCAGGCAGGAATGCCTCTGGTCGAGTCCGATCAAGTTTCCGGTGCAGGCCGACACCTCAAACGACGAGCAAACTAAAGGCTTTGACGCGCTCACCGACGCAGGCATGTTGACGCGAACCTCCGCCGAGAAGAAGCGCTTCCTCATCGGCTCGAAACAGGTAAATGACTACGACCTCTCTGCCAAGGGCCGCGCCGCATGGACACCTGACTCGTCTCAGCCGGGCTACGGCAATTTTTGCTTCAGCCACCCCGAGGTCACCACGGTGGATAGCTTCACCCCTCCCGACACAAGCGCTACTCAATACAGCGTCAGCTATCACTATGGCTTGACCGCTGTTCCCGACTGGGCCGACTCTGCCGAGATGAAAGCAGCATTTCCCAAGCTAGCCGGCGATACTTCCGGGCAACAGACCGGGACGGCGACGCTGGTGAAGAGCGACAATGGCTGGCAGGTAAGCAACGTTACACCTGAAAATTCTGCAACTTACGCTCCTCAATAGCCGGATCTGCCGGCTCTTGTCGAAAAGTGTCAAAAAACAGTCAGTGAAATTGGGCGATTATTGGACGGCACTTTAACGACTCGCGATCCATGAGCGATCTACTCTCGCTTTGTAAAGGAGACATCCTCATGAAGCGGCTTCTAGTCATCTCTCTCTTGGTTCTGGCGGGATTCTGCACGGCTGGTATCGCGAAGGCGCAGGATCGTGAGGTTCGCGCCAATGTTCCTTTCGATTTCGTTGTCGCGAACAAGCACTTCTCCTCCGGAAACTACGAGTTTCTCACCCAGTCCGACGGGACCACCATCCTCGTCCGCAACGGCAGCCAGGAGATCTTTGTCCTCACCAGGGCGGACGACGACGCCAGGGTCACTGATTATTCCAGCCGCTTGGTGTTCTACAAGTACGGAGACAGCTACTTCCTGCGTGAGATTCACTGTCCCAGCATTGCAGTGAATGCTGACTTTCCGGAGTCCAAGCAGGAAAAGCAGCTTCACCGGCAGATGGCATGGCTGGGACCCGACACAGTGTTGCTGGCTCTGAACGGTAACTAAGGCGGGGCTGCCCACCCGCCTGGGCTCCTCAATATTTCGTACCCGTATAAGTTACGAGTCGCGATATCCCGGCCAGAGCAGGCGTAACCGTCGCTGAGCAATCGTGATGGTCGCCCGCTCGGTCCCGATCACTTCCCCATCGGCCTCCACAAGCAGCGGCGAGCGGTACGCAAAGTCCGGAGTGGGCCGGCACACGACCATGGTCGCGTCATCAAAGCGGGGATACGGCAGGCCCGGTTCGGCGCCTGCCTTGTGATTGACCGTTCTGCGCGTGACAATCGCATGATAAGTTGCGTGGGCCAGCCCCACCCGTGTGGTTTCCCGTACGCTCGCCAGACGCAGCTCCGGCTTCAGCAGATCTCCGCCGGGACGCCATAGGTTAATCTCCGGCACGCGCACTGCTATCGCCTCGTTGGCCCGCCAGTGACCCACATTGCCACCCGGCGTCGTCACCTCCATATCGAACGGCTCGATCGGATGTCGCGCCAACAGGCGCATTCCTCCGGCGTAGTAAGCCAGTGCCCCGCCCAGCCGCTTGCCCGTCCCCGTGGGAGCAAGGTTCATCAGCGCGGCATGAACTCCCATCCCTGCCGCAATCGTGAAATACCAGTTCTTATCCCGGACATGGCCGGGCGTCTTGCACACAATCTTGCCCAGCGGGATCGAAACGGCCGGCGCATTTTTCTGCGCCAGCATCGCCGCCACTGGATCGTGCGGCAACCGCAGGTTCTGCGCCAGTACGTTGCCGGTACCGAATGGAATCACGCCCAGTACAGCCTCTGAACCGGCTACACCCTGAATGACCTGGAAGATGGTGCCGTCGCCGCCGCAGACAAAGATCGTATCGAATCCGCTCGCCACTGCCTCTTGCGCCTGCTCGCCGGCCGAATGCGCAGAGAGCGTGTCTTGCGTCACAACCTCGCATCCATCGGTTCTGAGTAAAGCGGCCACCCGCTCTACCGCCGCGCGTCGTCCGCGCCGGCGCATCAATAGCGGATTGACGAAAAGCAGAACACGCCGCATGCCCTGAATAGAGCCTATGCGCCGCGGCAATCAATCTACGATGAATTAACGATGAGAAGCGCTCCAGGAGAATCCCCGGAGTGAACATTGCGCCGGTGGTCAAAGCTTCGCCGGATGTCCCCACTCCGAGAGAACAATCTCGGATAGCGGTTTGCGGCCGCGCGGCGCCACCTCGCCTTCCAGCAGGCCCTCAGGCAGGTTATCCACTTTGCCCAGATAACCAAGCGCGGTCACGGCTCCCATGAGGTAGCTATCGGGAATATCGAAGGCAGCGCGTGCCTTGTTCTGGTCGAATCCGGCCATCGAATGCGTGGCAGTCCCAGCGCTGTCGCCTGCAGCGAAAGATATGCCGTCGCCGCCCCCGTATCGTGAATCGCGAAGTGATTCGGCGCTCCATTGTGGGCGAAGTTTTTGCTCGCCACCGAGAGAATCAGGACCGGCGCTTTGCCCGCCCATGACTGGTTGAACTCCACCAAACTTTCGAAAATCTTCTGGTACGTAGGATCTCCCTTGTGTCCCACCAGAAACCGCCACGGCTGCTCGTTATAGGAAGACGCTGCCCACCGCGCCGCCTCAAAGATTGTCCGCAGTTCCTTATGCGATACCGGCTTGTCGGCGAACGCTCGCGGACTCCAACGCTCTAGAACTACCTCAATTACGCCCGGCACGGCAGGCGCACGTTTCAACGTTTCAATCTCTTCAGGTGTATGAGGCAAGACTCAACTCCTGGGGAAAATTCCCGTGCTCAAATGGATTACTCTGGCTTCGCCCCCGCTTCATAAAAATGGCGGCCATTTCCGCATCCTCCGTAGTGAGGGCACAGGGATCCGTGAGGCTCAGTCACTTCCCGATTCGAAACTACTGCGCGAACGTGACGTGGACCGCGGCCGGGAGCGTTGGCGCGAACTGATGAAGCGCAACGCGCAACGGCTCGATCATCGACGGATCGGTCGCGTAGAAGCTGACCACGTCGCCGCCGAGAATCTCCGAGTGGGGAACGTGCAGGTCCGCGATGCGCACCCATTCTTTGGGTAGCTGAGGTCCCTTCCAATAGGCAGGACTCGTGCCGGTAAACCAGTTATCGTAGACGACCGCGATTTGCACTTTGTTCGCGACCGTTTCCGATCGCAGGAGATCGGTCGTATAAAGACCGGCTTTCTTCGCGAAAAATATCCTGCTGTCCGCCAGCCCGGCAAGATCCGTGCAATGGATGTCCGTAAAGAAGGTGATCGCGCCTATGTCGTTAGCCGCCACGCTGCTGGCCGGAAAGTACGTACGGAGAAATCTCGCGCTCTGGAATTGTTGAAGATAAATCGCTCGCGAGTAACCCGGCATCGCCAGCAATGCAAGGCCGGATCGGACTGTCAGCATGCTCCCTGCGCCGAGCAGAGAAATCAGGAACAGAACCCGGGGAACACGTGCGAAGTCGAGCCAGGAGGCAATGGCGAACGCCAGAACCAGGCACGCGAGCCCGACGAAATACGCCTCGTAACGGAAAGACCATCCTGCCCTGGCAAAGATGATGTGACCCGTTCCGCCAATGGCGAGAAGAAGCGCCAACCGCGCGATCCGCGAATTGCTGGCACGCAGCGCGAATGCAGAGATAAAAAGCGCGAGCACGAGAAGCGTCAGGTGCGGGGTAATAACAAACTTCGTGATCACCAGGAACGGAGCCAGCCAGCCCTGGAGGCCAGTCCCTTTCAGGGCGACCGAGTTGGGCAGAAAATACGAGCCATGCGCTTCTGCGAACACGCCATAAGCCGCGACTGTGAACGTCGCGCCACCGATCATCCAGGCCATTGGACGCCAGCTGCGTCTTACCGCAAACAGAATCGCCGCTGCGCCTATCAGGAAGAGGCCTTCGTATCTGGCTCCCACCATTAATGCTGCGATAACGAAGAGGCGGCGGGGCGACTCCGATGCTTGTTCGAACGCGTTCAGGAAAGCCAGCGCCAGGGCCAGGTGCAGCGTGTGCTCCATCCCGAGCAGTCCGATAAGAAACAGCGGAGCTGCGACTACAAAAATCGTCAGGACAGCCGTCCGGGAACGCCAGTTCAGACGCTCTTGAAGGAAGCGGTCAGCCTGGTAGATTGCAAGCGCTCCCGCCGTCCACGAGACGACCAGCGATGTAACTTGATGCACCCCCGTCAGGCGATACAACAATCCCAGAATCAACGTGAATAGCGGACTCGAGCTGGCCGAGCTGAACGCAAAGCGGGTAATGCCCCATGTTCCGTGAAGGGCCAGCGACCGGGCCATCGCCATCGCGATGTACGAGTCGTCCAGCGCATAGACAAAGTGGTGGTCAGCGGCGGCATAAGAGGCAAGCAGGAGCGCCGCTGTCAGTGCTCCGTAAATCCCGAGCGCGATTCCCAACGGACCACGGCTTCGCCAGGCCGATTTTGCCAGCGGGGAGGTCTGCACCGGAGCAGGAGCGGTGATCGTGGCCATATGCGCTGGTTCAGTGTAGGGTTCCGATAGTAACCGGACGATAGCACTTTGGAGGTGTTACCTCTCGGTCCGCCCCGGCCGCTTGTCCGTCCGCCGGGTGATGCGCCCTTGCTAAACTGAAGATTCATGAGCACCGCCACCAGCGTTCCCGCCGAAAGCCTGGCTAAGTACGAACCCGTCATCGGACTCGAGGTCCATGTCCAGCTCCTCACCGCGACCAAGGCCTTCTGCGGATGCCCAAACCGCTTTGGCTCGGCACCCAACACCAACGTTTGCCCGGTCTGCCTCGGCCTCCCTGGAGCCCTTCCCGTCCTCAACGAGCGCGCCGTCGAATTCGCCACCCTGGCCGCCCTCGCCCTCAACTGCCAGGTCCGCGAACGCTCCATCTTCGCCCGCAAAAACTACTTCTATCCCGACTTGCCCAAGGGCTACCAGATCTCCCAGTTCGACAAGCCTCTCGCCGAGCACGGTTATATCGAAGTCCCCTCAACCAACGGAACCAAGCGCATCGGCATCACCCGCCTGCACATGGAAGAGGACGCCGGCAAGAGCATCCATGACGGTTTCCCCGACTCCGCCACGCGCACCTACGTCGATCTCAACCGCTGTGGCACGCCGCTGATTGAGATCGTCTCCGAGCCCGACATCCGCACCCCCGACGAGGCCTACGAGTACCTCACCCGCCTCAAGGAGATCCTCCTCTACACCGCCGTCTCCGACTGCAACATGGAGGAAGGCTCCCTACGCTGCGACGCCAACGTCTCCGTCCGCCCACGCGGCCAGGAAAAATTCGGCACCAAGGCGGAGGTGAAGAACGTCAACTCCTTCCGATTCATCCGCTCCGCTCTCGAGTACGAGATCGAACGCCAGGTCGAGGTCATCGAGTCCGGCGGCCGCGTCGTCCAGGAAACCCGCCTCTGGAACGCCAACGAGGGCCGCACCTACTCCATGCGCTCTAAAGAACAGGCCCACGACTACCGCTACTTCCCCGAGCCCGATCTGCCGCCGCTCATCGTCTCAGACGCCTTCCGTGACATGGTCGCTGCTCAGCTCCCCGAACTGCCCGAGGCCCGCCGCACCCGCATGATCGGCGAGTACGGCATCACCGAGCAGGACGCCGCCACCCTCACCGCCACCCGCTCCTTCGCCGACCAGTTCGAGTCCGCTGCCCGAGCCGCAAAGAACCCCCGCCGGGTCGCCAACCTCGTCCAGAGCGAGCTCACCATGCGCCTGAAGCTCAAGGGACTAGAGCTGGAGGAATCGCCCATCTCCATGGCCGGGATCGCCCAGGCCGCCGATCTGGCCGAGGACGGCAAGCTTTCGAGCAAGCAGCTCAAGCAGCTCTTCGACACCGCCTTCGAAACCGGCGAAGACTTCCCCGCCGTCTACGAGCGCGAGAAGCCGCAGCAGATCAGCGACGCCTCTGCCATCGACAAGATGATTGACGAAGTCATCGCCGCCAATCCAAAGCAGGTCGAGCAGTACCGGGGAGGCAAGAAGACCGTCGCCGCCTTCTTCGTCGGCCAGGTGATGAAGCTCTCGAAGGGACAGGCCAATCCGGCCCTCCTCAACGAGCTCGTCGTCCGCAAGCTCGACGGCTAGGTGTTCAGAGTCGCCCTTGCTTGGTTCCTTTGCACCAACCTGCAGCAAGGACGACCCAACAGCCCTATTTCGGTTCGGGCGTATCAACGTCAGGCTTGATGTCGACGTTGTGGTAAACCTCGATCTGCCACTCGCCGTTACGCCTTTGCATCACCTGCAAAAGACGTGTCCGTAGCCGGCCCTTCGCGTCGAGATGAAGATAGGGAGGCGCGCCATTCTTGAAGTCTGAAACCCATGTCAGCGTCTCGCAGATTGCAATATCCGGTGTCAGAAACCGTAACGACACGACCTCAAGCTGCAGCTTGGTCTCCCGGAACCGTCCCTTGAAGATCATCTCGTGCCGGTCGCGGTACGCCTGCCGTCCGGTAAAAAACATTCCTGGAACATTCGTAAACGTTCCATCCTCGGCGAAATGCTTCGAATAACCATCAGTATCACCCTGGTTCCAGGTCGCGACCTCCTCATTAAGGATGCCGCGAATGGCTTCCTCGTCCGACTTCGATTGTCCAGCTGCGGTTAGTCCGGCCAACAATACTAAGACCATTGCGATTGTTTTCATACAGACTCCTCGTGGAAGGGGTGCGAAGATTGGGCCGCTGGACGACATCCTGCAGCCAGCGCTATCTCTCCGGAGCTGCGATTTGAAAAGAGAGCCGTGGAGAAGAAAAGCGCCGCTTTCCGATACTCCGCGTAGCAAGCGGGCCAACTACACCTGGCGGAGCCAGAACCACGGTGTCGATCTCTCCGCCATCGTCAACAACAACAAAGTCCACAGTGACCGGCGGCCGGCCATCTTGGAACTCAATCGTGAATGTTCCAGTACAGTTGGCACTGACGGAATAGGTGCCGCTGGCAGGAGGGTGAGAGAAGTCGGACACCTGCGATCCGCCGATGACAACCGAGTCAAGCTGAGATAAGTTGCCCTCACCATCGAAGGTGGTGATCGCAACCCCGACCTGTGGCCCGGTGGGTCCCGGCCCTCCAAGCTTTTGTCCCTCGATGGTGAATCCGTAGGTCCCTTGGATCAGCCAATTGCTGCAACGGTGGTCGTCTGTCTGTGCTAAGGCGCACTGGTTGAGGACATTTGCGCTGCAGAGCGCAACGACTGCCGCAAGAATCATCTTTCCTCTCATAGATCCTCCTCGTCGGGTCTTGGAGACAGCGTGATGATGCTCGTTCCGGACGACAAAGCCCATAGAGAGCGTCTGAAGTTTTCCTGAAGAATCAGGCCACGCCGATCTTCTTGTCCGAGTTCACGTTGCGGAGTACTCTGGCTCTGCCTCCTCGCGGGAAAACGACTTTGCCACGGGTCCTAAAATTTGGAGGATTTGAGCTGACTCCCTCGACCTATGAACTGCGTCGCGGTTCACGCCAGGTCAAGGTTGAGAGGCTGGCGATGGAGTTGTTGCTCCTCCTGATTTCGCGGCCAGACACGGTGGTCTCGCGTGAGGAAATCGCCGAGAAACTCTGGGGCGAAGACGTCTACGTCGACATCGAGAATGGGGTGAATACCGCGGTCCGGAAGGTCCGCAAAGCGCTGGGCGACAATCCCGAACGGCCGCGCTTCATCCAGCGCGTGCCCGGCAAAGGTTATCGATTTATCGCAGCGGTTGCCGAGGTAGAAGGCCGATGTACGCCAGCCGCCAGGCGCACCCGGCTTGCGGTGTTGCCGTTTGCCAATTACGCCGGCAATCCATCGGAGGATTATTTTTGCGACGGCATGACAGAGGAAACCATTGCTGCGCTGGGTGCCGCAGACCCTCAGCATCTGGGCGTAATCGCGCGAACCTCATCCATGGCTTATCGCAACACCACCAAGTCCATCTCCGATATCGGCAGAGAACTAGCGGTCGACTATGTGTTGGAAAGCAGCGTACGCCGCGAAGCGGATCGCGTTCGAGTTACGACTCAGCTGATCCGTGTCGACGATCAGACACTCGTTTGGGCAGCGAGCTACAACGGACAGAGCTCCGGAATTCTTGCTTTGCAGACCGATTTAGGTCGCGCAATCGCAGAGAACGTCGTGGCGAAGGTTCCAGTCGAAGTCGCGGTCCGTAAGCAAACCGCTAATCCCGATGCCTTTGATTTCTATCTGAAAGGCCGCTTCTATTTTGCGCAGCGAAACCGATCGGGTGTCTTGCGCGCAATCGAGTTCTACAATCAGGCCCTGGCCCTGGATTCCGACTACGCCTTAGCCAATGCGGGCATTGCCGACGCATATGCCACCTTGCCCGTGAACAGTGACTATCCCACGGCCGAGTGCCGGGCGATGGGCTTCCCCGCCGCCCTGCGAGCGGTAGAGCAAGACGGCAAATGCGCGGAATCCTATACCGCCCTCGCGGCATGTCACTTCTGGCTCACTTGGGATTGGAACTCGGCCATCGATGCCGCTCTAAAAGCAATTGACCTCAACCCGAGCTACGCCCTCGCCCATTTCTATCTGGCCCATACCTTTTCCAACTTGTGCCGGCACGACGAGGCCGAGGCCGAAATCAAAATTGTCCACGAGCTGGATCCCTATTCGGTTCACTACTACGCAGTCCATGGACAAATGCTCTACCAGGCCGGACGGAATGACGATGCAGCCGTAATGGCTCGCCGCGCGATTGCCCTCGACCCCGTCTTCTGGCTTGGACATCTCATTCTTGGTAAGACGCTTATCGAATCTGGCGACCTGCAGGCGGCATTGACCGAGTTTCAGCAGGCCTTCGACCTGTCTGGAGGAAACTCAGAGACCCTTGCATACAAGGCCGTTGCACTGGCCAAAAAGGGATGGCTGGATCGGGCAAAGGAAACAGTCGAGCACCTGCATCACATGGCGAAAACACGGCATCTGCCCTCCTATAGCCTCGCATTGGCCTACGTCGGACTCGGCGATGATGAAAGTGCCTTCAGGTACCTTCAGCAAGCCTCGGAACAGGAAGAGGTGCGCATGAGGTTCGTGGCCGTCGATCCTCGCTGGTCCAAACTGAATCGCGACGAGCGAGTGAGAAAACTTTGGCCCCCGCCGCAGCAGCACCTTCCTCATCGCATTGAATTTTCCAGGCAATGCTAGAGCAGCAATGGCCTTGAACCCTTCGAAATCGTGATTAGGTCGCTGAAAAATTCGAGTAGCTCTCGGCAAACCGCTCCTTTCATTTCCTGTTCGTGACCCACCCTATATAGTGGTTCGCGTCGAAGAAGACCCGAAACTCCGCAGGAAACACACCGCATGAAGGTTCTCGATCTGCTGTTTGGCAAGCCGCTCGCTAACTCTGAGGAACGCGGGGAGCAGGTTGGTCCTGCGGCCGGCATCCCCATCTTTGGCCTCGACGCTCTCAGCTCCGCCGCGTACGGTCCTGAAGCCGCCCTCACCCTGCTCATCCCGCTCGGACTCCTCGGCGTCCACCTCATCGTGCCCATCACGACGGCCATCCTCATGCTCCTGGTCATCGTCTACTTCTCTTATCGCCAGACCATCGGAGCCTACCCGCAGGGCGGCGGCTCCTACACCGTAGCTACGGAGAATCTCGGCGCCGGTGCCGGACTTCTCGCCGCCGCGGCGTTGATGATCGACTACATCCTCACCGCCGCCGTCGGCATCTCTGCCGGGGTCGGAGCGCTCATCTCCGCCGTTCCCAGTCTGCAGAAGCACACCCTCGGCTTGTGTCTGCTGATCCTCATCATTCTCACCATCATCAACCTGCGTGGCGTCCACGACACCGGCGTCGCCTTCATGATTCCGACTTACCTCTTTCTCGGCACGCTGCTCATAATCATCGTGGTCGGCATCTTCAAGACCCTCGCCAGCGGCGGACATCCCACGCCTGTAATCGCGCCCCCCAGGCTTCCGCCGGCAACGGCTGTAGTCTCCCTTTGGCTGATCCTCAAGGTCTTCTCCAGCGGCTGCACCGCAATGACCGGAGTCGAAGCCGTCTCCAATGGAGTCAGGGCTTTTCGAGATCCCACGGTAAAGAACGCCCGCCTCACCCTCACCATCATCATCGGGTTTCTGATCATGCTCCTGGCCGGGATCGCCTTCCTCTGCCGCTGGTATGGCATTGGAGCCACCGATCCCGGAGCTGCGGGCTACCAGAGTGTGCTCTCGCAGCTCACCGACGCCGTGATGGGCCACGGCGTCTTCTACTACGTCACCATCGCATCAATCCTGCTCGTGCTTTCCCTCTCGGCTAACACCGCCTTCGCCGATTTCCCCCGCCTGACCCGCTCCATCGCCATCAACGACTACCTGCCTCACGTCTTCTTCGTGCGCGGCCGCCGGCTTCTCTACTCCTGGGGAATCGCTGCCCTCGTCACGCTCACTGCCCTCCTGCTCATCCTCTTCGGAGGCGTCACCGACCGCCTTATCCCCCTCTACGCCATTGGAGCCTTCCTCGCCTTCACGCTCTCGCAGGCCGGAATGGTCGTGCACTGGTTCCACGATCGCGACCTGGGCTGGCGCCTGCGCGCCGCCGTCAACGCCATCGGAGCCACCGCCACCGGCATCACCACCCTCGTCGTCCTCGTCGCCAAATTCGTCGACGGAGCCTGGATCACCGCCCTCCTCGTGCCCTCAATGATCTTCCTCATGGTCGCGGTCAAGCATCACTACCGCCGCGTCGAGCGTGAGACCGCCAGCCCCGAGCCGCTGAGCCTCGACAACATTAACCCGCCGCTCGTCGTCATCCCGCTCGACCGCTGGAGCCGCCTGTCCGAAAAGGCCCTCAAATTCGCCCTTGGCATATCCAACGACATCATTGCCGTTCACGTCGAGACCGGAGCCGGCGATGCGAGCATCTGCGACGACTGGCAGCACAAGGTTGCCGAGCCCCTCCAACGCGCTGGCCTCGCCGTTCCTAGGCTCGTCGAGTTGAAATCCCCCTACCGCTTCATCCTTGGCCCGGTCATGGACTTCGTTCTCGACCAGGAGAAGTCCAACCCCAACCGCCAGATCGCCGTGCTCGTCCCCGAGCTCGTCGTCCACCACTGGTGGGAGAACCTGCTCCACAACCAGCGCGCCAACCTCCTCAAGCTCTTCGTCCTCGTCAAGGGAAACCAGCGCATCATCGTCATCAACATCCCCTGGTACCTCCACGGACACTGATCTCGCCTCATTGAGGACATCACCCCTCAAGCCGGGTGCCTGTAGATGATCAAGAGGTTGTTCCGATTTCGGAGCGGCTGATGGGCGGCTTGTAGTTGAGGCTACCATGGGGTCTTTCTCGGTTGTAGTAGTCGGTCCAAGGCAGCAAGTGAGCATCTCTTTGCTGGGAGTCGGACCAGTGTTTGGCATAAGCCCATTCGCGTAACGCGGTCTGTATGAATCGCTCGGCCTTTCCGTTGGTTCTGGGTGTGTAAGGTCTGGTGCGGCTGTGTTTGATTGCCATCTGCTGGCAAGCGTGACGGAACCGAGTGGAGCGATAGCTAGAGCCGTTGTCGGTCAGCAGCGCGCGCACGGCGATGCCCTGGCGGGCGAAGAACTCGACGGCCGAGTTCAGGAAGGCGATGGTGGTTTCAGCCTTCTGATCGGGCAGCATTTGGGTGAAGGCCATACGTGAGTGGTCGTCGACGGCCACGTGCAGAGCCAGGAAGCCTGGATGTTCCTTTTTGCCGCGCAGCCTGCCATCGCCGCGCAGCGAGACCTCGCCGAAGCGTGTCATGCCCTTGATGTCCAGGTGCAGCAGGTCGCCGGGCCGTGGATGCTCGTAGCGTTGCACCGGAGGCGGGGGATTCAGATCGCGCCACCGGCTCAGTTTTGCCCGGCGCAGGATGCGGCTGACCGAAGCCGGACTCAGGCCGGTGCGGCGAGCAATCTGGTAGCCGGGCATGTGCCGGCGACGAAGTGCAAGTACCTTTTCCACTAATAAGGAACTGATCTGCCGCGGGCTGCGGCGCGGACGCGAGCTGCGATCGACAAGGCCAGCTGGGCCAGACTGCCGATAACGGCCCGCCCATTTGGCTGCTGTCTTGACGCTGACACTGAACCGGGACGCTGCCGACCCCAGCCTTATGCCATCTTCAATCACCATGCGGGCCAGCCGCTCTCGACTCACCGCCGTCCATGGGGCATTCTTGTGATAGTCCATTCGGTCTCCTGAGTTACTGCTTGCTCGTCACAAACAGCTTCTCCGGTCCTGATCGAATGGACAACCTCTTGAAAGATCACAGGTGCCCCACGTCCGGATTTTCGGACGTGGGAAAACTGTTCCTGTTCCTGAGCCCTCGCATTCCCTCTTCTTCATTCCCCTCGCATCCGGTATGCTGCGCTCTAAATGTCCGCAACGTCCGCCGCGTCACCCTGCCCGAAGGACCCTACAACCTCAGCCGCACCCGCTCTCAAGCGCGCTCTCACCTTCCGCGACCTCACCCTCTTCTACATCGTCAGCGGACTCTCCGTCCGCTGGGTCGCCACCGCCGCCGCCGCCGGAGCCAGCACCCTCGCCGTCTGGCTCTTCGCACTCGTAGGATTCTTCATCCCCCTCGCCGCCTCCGTCCTCGAGCTATCTTCCCGATACCCCGCCGAAGGCGGCCTCTACGTCTGGACCCGCGAAGCCTACGGAGACTTCTCAGGCTTCATCGCTGCCTGGACCTACATGATGTCCAACCTCCCCTACTTTCCCGCCGTCCTCTACTTCGGAGCGGGCTCGGTACTCTTCGCCTTCGGCGCGCGCGGCCAGCACTTCTCCGCGAGCAGCGGCTACTTCCTCATCTTCGCGGTCGCCTGGCTCGCCTTCATCACCCTCATGAACATCGTCGGAGTCGACGCCGGCAAGTGGCTCAACAACGTCTGCACCCTCGGCAGCACCCTGCCTATCGCCATTCTGCTCGTGCTCGCCGTCATCTCCGCGCGCCACTTCGGATCAGCCACTTCCTTCGCCCCCCACGAGCTCATCCCGCGCCCCTCGCTCGCCAACGCCATCTTCTGGTCCACCATCTTCTTCGCCTTCGGAGGCTGCGAGGCCGGCTCCTTCATGGGCGAGGAGATCCGCAACCCCCGCCGCACCATCCCCCGCGCACTGCTCGCCGGGGGAACCATCCTCGCTGTCGCCTACATCGCCGGAACCGCCGCCCTCCTCGTCGCGCTCCCCTCCACCGCCGTCCACGGCGTCGACGGATTCATGCGCGGCATGATGACCCTCTGCTCCCGCCTCAATCTCGCATGGCTCGCCGCGCCCGTCGCCCTCCTCCTCGGCCTCAACGCCGTCGGAGGAGCCGCCGCCTACCTCTCATCAACCTCGCGCCTGCCCTTCGTCGCCGGAATCGACTGCTACTTCCCGCCCGTCTTCGCCCGCATCCATCCCCGCTTCAAAACCCCCTGGGTCGCCATCGCCACCTATGGAGCCGCGGGCATCGTCGTCGCCCTCCTCAGCCAGGCCGGAACCACCGTCCGCGGAGCCTACGACGTCCTCGTCGCCATGTCGATCATCGCCTACTTCATCCCCTACTTATTTCTCTTTGCCTCGATGATTCGACTGCAAAGCCGCCCCAGCCCCGCCCGACACCATCCGCGTCCCCGGAGGCCGCCCCGTCGCTATCACCCTCGCCTCCATCGGACTACTGAGCACTGCCTTCACCATCGTCCTCTCCGTCATCCCTGGAGAAGACGAGCCCAACAAACTCCTCGCCATCGCGAAGGTCCTGATCTCAACCGCAATCCTCATCGGAATTGGAGTGGCCATCTTTCTCAGGGCGGAGCGCAAACGCCGAAGAGCCGTTCCTCAACCCTCGTAACTCCTGCCGCAGGTAGCCGGCATCGGGCTACCCCAATGCCTGTGGCTTGACCGGATCCTGCCAGTGGCATTTGACGATCTAGTCGCCACGTCACGTGATGCTCATCACAGCGCCTTCCATCTGCTATGGCTTAGTTTCGGCTGTTGGCCTGAATGAACTTCGGCTGGGACGAACACAGACAGCTCGAGCGGGCTGCCGAGGAGGAGGAGGTTATGCTTACAGCGGAACAGTTGCGGTTAAATGATGCGCGGCAGGACAAATATCCCTGGAGGAAATGGGGACCTTACCTGAGTGAGCGGCAGTGGGGTACCGTCCGCGAGGACTATAGCGAGAATGGTGATGCCTGGAATTTTTTTACACACGATCAGGCCCGTTCGCGTGCCTACCGCTGGGGCGAGGACGGCCTCGCCGGTTTTTCCGATGACAAGCAGCACCTCTGCTTCGCGCTGGCCTTATGGAACGGCAAGGATCCGATCCTCAAGGAGCGCCTCTTCGGACTGACCAACAGCGAGGGCAACCATGGAGAGGATGTGAAGGAGTATTACTTCTACCTCGACAGCACGCCCACGCACTCTTACATGAAGTACCTCTACAAGTATCCACAGGCAGCGTATCCCTACGCCGACCTGGTAGAGACGAACCGTAGTCGTTCCAAGAACGACATGGAGTATGAGCTGCTCGACACCGGGGTTTTCGATGAAGATCGATACTTCGACGTCTTCGTGGAATACGCCAAAGCCAGCCCCGAAGACATATTGATACGGATCACCGCTGTCAACCGCGGACCGGATGCGGCCGAGCTGCATCTTTTGCCGACGTTATGGTTTCGCAACAACTGGTCGTCGTGGATCGCCGAATCCAACAGGGCCCCTAAAAAACCAATGCTCAGGCAGATCGAGGCAGCCGCGGGCACGAGTGCGGTCGCAGTCACGCACCCGCAGTTGGGTGAATTCATCCTGTCCTGCGAAGGCGATGTGCCGCTGCTCTTCACCGAGAACGAAACAAACCACGAGCGGCTTTTTCCCGGAGTAAAGAACGAGAGCCGCTACGCCAAGGACGGCATCAACGACTATGTGGTCGATGGCAGGCAGGACGCGGTGAATCCCGACAAGCAGGGCACCAAGGTCGCTGCGGACTACAGCGTAAGGGTAGATGCCGGTCAAACCAAAGTGATCCGCCTGCGGCTTTCCAAATCCGATTCTGTCCAGAAGGACAGACCCTTTGGAAAGCAATTTGATGAAATCTTCGCGAACCGGCTCCGTGAAGCGGATGAATTTTACAAGTCGGTGACCCCGCCATCGGTAAGTGGAGACGAGGCCCGGGTTATGCGCCAGGCTCTGAGTGGGATGCTGTGGAGCAAGCAGTTCTTCTTCTTCGACGGAGACAATTGGCTGGACGAGCACCATTCCAACCCGCTCCATACCGGGTTTCGAAATTCGCGGAACTCGGACTGGTTCCACATGCTGAATCACGACATCATCTCCATGCCCGACAAGTGGGAATACCCCTGGTACGCGGCCTGGGACCTGGCTTTCCATACGCTGCCGCT
The DNA here is from genome assembly GCA_963724375.1 of uncultured Acidobacteriaceae bacterium. GTDB lineage: Bacteria > Acidobacteriota > Terriglobia > Terriglobales > Acidobacteriaceae > Silvibacterium. The sequence goes on along the minus strand of CAVRUM010000012.1, from coordinate 13,858 downwards.
CTCAATCGTTGATCCAGACTTCGCCAAGCAGCAGATGGAGTTGATGCTCAACGCCCTCTACCTGCACCCGAACGGCCAGATGCCTGCTTACGAATGGAACTTCAGCGACGTGAATCCACCGGTCCACGCCTTCGCAACACTCTTCCTGCACCGAATCGAGCAGGCGCTGCACGGCGAGCCAGACCTTGATTTCCTAAGGACGACGTTCCGGAAGCTCTTGCTGAACTACACCTGGTGGGTAAACCGCAAAGACCGCTTCGGCAAGAACGTCTTCGAAGGCGGCTTTCTCGGCCTCGACAACATCGGCGTCTTCGATCGCAGCGCGCCGCTTCCCACCGGCGGGCATCTGGAGCAGGCGGACGGCACGGCGTGGATGGCACTTTTCACGCAGAACATGCTGGAACTGGCCTATGAGCTCGCCCTTGATGACCCCACCTACGAGGACATGATCGTAAAGTTCATGGAGCACTTCTGCTACATCGCCTCGGCTATGAACAAGCCGGGGGCTGACGGGATGTGGGACGAGGAGGACGGATTCTATTACGACCTGTTGCGGCTGCCGGACGGTAGCGCGACACGGCTTAAAGTGCGCTCAATGGTGGGCCTCCTTCCGCTCTGCGCGACAACAATCATCGAGGCTAGCGCCAGAGAGCGCGTCCCGGAAGTAAATGCACACATTACCGAACGCTGGCGCCGGATGCCCGAACTCCTGAAGACCATTCACCCCACGGGCCCGGGACACTTCGGTGTAGCGGAGCGGGGAATCATGGCTCTGGTGACCCCGGAGCGGCTGCGGCGGATTCTCACAAGGATGCTTGATGAAAACGAATTCCTTGGCCCGTATGGCATCCGTTCGCTTTCGAAGTTCCACGAGCAGCATCCTTACGTCTTGAATGTCCAAGGCCAGGAATACCGCGTGGACTACCTACCGGCGGAATCGAATACGGGCATGTTCGGCGGCAACTCCAACTGGAGGGGACCGGTCTGGATGCCGGTAAACGCGCTCCTGATCCGGGCACTCCTGAACTTCTACTTGTATTACGGCGACAACTTCAAGATCGAATGCCCCACCGGATCCGGGCAGCTGATGAACCTATTCGAGGTGAGCCAGGAGATCTCGAACCGGCTGACAAGGATCTTCCTGCGCGACGAGCATGGCAGACGGCCCGTCTATGGCGGGACCGAGAAATTCCAGAACGATCCCAACTGGCGCGACAACATTCTCTTCTATGAATACTTCCACGGCGACAATGGCGCCGGGTTGGGCGCCAGTCACCAGACCGGCTGGACAGGCCTCGTGGCCAAGCTCATCCAGCTTTACGGCGTCCTCAATGCCCAGCGGGCACTCGCGTTGGGTAGACAGGCCGCGTTCATCCCAGAGGAAGCCCTCGTCGCCAAGTAGAATGACGAGAAGGACGCGAGAGGTTATAGGCCGAATGGAGGGAAAGGGGAGGGCATTCGATCAGGTCATGAGAGGCGGATGGCCCACCCTCCATGTTTCTCGATCCGCCACGACCAGCGGGTGGCTGTAGATGATCAAGAGGTTGTTCCGATTTCGGAGCGGCTGATGGGCGGCTTGTAGTTGAGGCTACCATGGGGTCTTTCTCGGTTGTAGTAGTCGGTCCAAGGCAGCAAGTGAGCATCTCTTTGCTGGGAGTCGGACCAGTGTTTGGCATAAGCCCATTCGCGTAACGCGGTCTGTATGAATCGCTCGGCCTTTCCGTTGGTTCTGGGTGTGTAAGGTCTGGTGCGGCTGTGTTTGATTGCCATCTGCTGGCAAGCGTGACGGAACCGAGTGGAGCGATAGCTAGAGCCGTTGTCGGTCAGCAGCGCGCGCACGGCGATGCCCTGGCGGGCGAAGAACTCGACGGCCGAGTTCAGGAAGGCGATGGTGGTTTCAGCCTTCTGATCGGGCAGCATTTGGGTGAAGGCCATACGTGAGTGGTCGTCGACGGCCACGTGCAGAGCCAGGAAGCCTGGATGTTCCTTTTTGCCGCGCAGCCTGCCATCGCCGCGCAGCGAGACCTCGCCGAAGCGTGTCATGCCCTTGATGTCCAGGTGCAGCAGGTCGCCGGGCCGTGGATGCTCGTAGCGTTGCACCGGAGGCGGGGGATTCAGATCGCGCCACCGGCTCAGTTTTGCCCGGCGCAGGATGCGGCTGACCGAAGCCGGACTCAGGCCGGTGCGGCGAGCAATCTGGTAGCCGGGCATGTGCCGGCGACGAAGTGCAAGTACCTTTTCCACTAATAAGGAACTGATCTGCCGCGGGCTGCGGCGCGGACGCGAGCTGCGATCGACAAGGCCAGCTGGGCCAGACTGCCGATAACGGCCCGCCCATTTGGCTGCTGTCTTGACGCTGACACTGAACCGGGACGCTGCCGACCCCAGCCTTATGCCATCTTCAATCACCATGCGGGCCAGCCGCTCTCGACTCACCGCCGTCCATGGGGCATTCTTGTGATAGTCCATTCGGTCTCCTGAGTTACTGCTTGCTCGTCACAAACAGCTTCTCCGGTCCTGATCGAATGGACAACCTCTTGAAAGATCACAGGTGCCCCACCCTGGATTCTGGCCGGGTAACGAGGTGGCCATCCGTGATGGTGAGAGGGCTGCCAGTTCGCCAATCTGGGCAGTGAGGAATCTTGCGCCTGGCGAAGGTCGAGTATACCTTCGGTTGATATGGCCGGAACCGAGGAAATCTCCCGAGAGGAACTGACCGCCTTACTGGACCTCGCCGGAGAGTTATCCACTCAGGTGGATCACCGCAAGGTGGTTGCCGCGGTTTTGGAGCGCGCCTGCGCTTCTACCAATTCTCCTGAAGGGTCGCTCCTGCTCTACGATCCCATCCGCAAAGGACTGTACTTTGCCGCAGCTCGCGGCCCCAAGGGGAACGAATTACTGCAAAAGTTCGGCGAGCGATCCAATCAAAGGATTCCTCTCGAGGGCAGCAAGGCGGGGCAGGCTTTTCGATCCGGCGAGATCACCTTATCTTCTAACGCTCAGGACGATGCCGAGCACTTTAAGAGCGTCGACGACCAGATCAAGAATGTCACCGTGTCCGTGATCTCCGTACCGCTGCAGATTGCCGGATCGATGGTTGGGGTTCTCCAACTGCTGAACAAGATGGACGCGAGCGGACAATACTGCCGTTATGACGATCATGATTTCGCATTACTCGAGTACCTGGGAAGGATAGCCGCGGCGGCGATCAATAGCGTGAGACTGGTTCAGAGGCTGGTGGCGCAAACCGGTTTGTACGCTCGCGATGGCGTATCGCAGTACCTTGAGGTCATCGACCAGCCGGCGCGCCCCGAACGCCTCACTGCCATGTTTGCGGATATGCGGGGATTTACCCAGCTTTGCCAGACGCAATCCGAAGCAACGCGCACGCAGGAGATCCTGAACGACTTTCTCGGGATGCTGGCAAGCCAGGTCCTGCGTCGCGGCGGTATCGTCAACAAGTTCGTCGGAGACGCGGTCTTCGCTATCTTTCAGGGTGAGAAAGCGGCTTCCAACGCGGTCCGCTGCGCCTTCGACATACTGGAACGCTTCGACAGCCTGAGACAGCGTTGGATGGATGAGAGCAATGAGGATCTCAGCTTCCTGGATATCGGCATCGGGATCGCTACCGGTACCGCCGCGCTGGGTAGTTTCGGCAGCGCCGACGTGAAGAACTTCACGGCGATCGGCACCGTCGTCAATCTGGCTTCGGCCTTCGAGTTCGCCGCGCGCAACGGACGCCGCGTACTCGTCGATAACGCGACATGGAAAGATTCCCGCGACATCCTGCTGGAGTTCGAGGGGCCGTCGCCTTTTGATCTGGGAAAACCCGACCAGGGAGTCAAAATAAGGTATCAGCATTACTGCCTTAAGCGCCTGACTCCGGACCGCCCGTTGCGTGTATTTCTTAGTCACAATTATCGTGACCGCGAGTACGTCGAGTCACGGATTCGCGAACCTCTCGCGTTGCAGCACGTCGAAACCTGGTACTCGGAGCAGGACATCGTTCCCGGTGAAGACTACATTCATCGCATTGAGGATGGCCTGCTCAAATGCGATTGGATGCTGGTGATCCTGACCGAGAACTCTGCAACGAGCGACTGGGTACGCGCTGAAGTAAACACTGCGCTGAAGGATCCCCGCTTTCGGGGCCGCGTTGTGCCGGTGAGAGTAGACGAGGCTCTTCCGTCTCAGATTGCCTCGAGCTTCGGCTCGCTTGACGTGCTCGATGTTCGCACCTGTCCGGACACCGGCGAGGCTATCTATCAATTCCTGGTGCAGCGCGAGCGCCAGCTTCGTGCCGTCGCTGCTCCAGTCAGTTAGCGCAATCCGCTGCGGCTACACCAGCCATTCCTAGTATCCTGATCGAAGCACCCATGACGTATCCCACAAACAATCTCAGAATCAAATCCAGCAGAATCGTCCTTCCTCCAATTTTTCTCGAAGAGGAACTGCCCATCACCGAGAGCGCTTCCTGCACCGTCTTCGAAGCGCGCCGTCAGATCGTAGATATTCTCAACGGATCAGACGATCGCCTGATTGTCGTCGTAGGCCCTTGCTCCATCCACGATCCCATCGCTGCCCGGGAATACGCTGGACATCTGAAGGAAGCTATCGCCGAGCTCTCCAGCGATCTCCTCATCGTCATGCGTGTGTACTTCGAGAAGCCGCGTACCACGCTTGGCTGGAAGGGGCTGATCAACGATCCTTACTTCGATGAATCCTTCCGTATCAGTGACGGACTGCGCATCGCACGCCGCCTGCTCCTCGATCTGGCCGAAATGGGCGTCCCCGCCGGCACTGAATTCCTCGACATGATCTCCCCCCAATACGTATCCGACCTCGTAAGCTGGGGAGCCATCGGCGCGCGCACAACCGAGAGTCAGGTCCACCGCCAGCTTGCCTCCGGCCTCTCCTGTCCGGTCGGCTTCAAGAACGGCACCTCCGGCAACGTACAAATTGCGATTGAAGCCATCCTCTCGGCAAGTCACCCGCATACCTTCCTGGGCACCACGGAAACGGGGCAATCCGCCATCCTCCTTACTTCAGGCAACTCGGACTGCCACATCATCCTGCGCGGTGGCCGGCAGACCACGAACTACGATGCAGCCTCCGTCGCCTCTACCGTCGAGCAGATGGAAAAGACAGGCGTCAAACCTCGCATCATGATCGACTGCAGCCACGCCAACAGCGGCAAAGACCATCGCAAGCAAGGCTCCGTCTGCCATGCCGTGTCAGAACAGATCACAAGCGGGGAACACCGGATCATCGGCGTCATGCTTGAAAGCAATCTCGTCGCTGGATGTCAGAATCTCGTAAAGGGTAAGCCGCTTGTCTATGGACAGAGCATCACCGACGCCTGCATCGACTGGCCTGAGACCCGCACGCTCCTGTATGAGCTCGCCTCTGCCGTGCAAAAGCGGCGCAGCCGCCACCAGGCCGGGCAGGTCAATTCCACAGCGACCTACGTCTCGCGATAAGCCGCGCCGCACTCATTCAGCTTCGACTCTCACCTCTCGCCGAGCGAACGGTCCACGGAACCATGCGGCTCAAGATACCGTCGCGCACGATCAGCGTGTGAAACAGCACCGCGCCCATATGGGCAAGAAACGTCAGAAACAGGAGATACGCCAATATGGTGTGCGTCGTTCTCAGCGTGGCGTACAGCTCCGGTCTGGGCGGAAGGATAGGCGGCAGATGCACTGACCCGAACATCACAATCGGATAGTGGCCCGCCGACAGCATCGCCCACCCTACCAGCGGCAAAGAAATGAACAGGAAATAAAGCACAACCTCCGACACCTTCACCACCAGGCGCTCCGGTTGCGAGATGCTTGCGGGTAACTCTGGCGCACGGGTCAACAAGCGGGTCACAAGCCTGATCGCAGCCAGAATGAGAATCAGTATGCCCAGCGGCCGGTGAATCGACACCAGCCGGTGATAATCGCCCAGGCTCGACACCATCGACACGCCGATAAAGAGCATGGTGATAATCAATGCGGCCATCAGCCAATGCAGGAGTCGCGATAGCAATGCGAATTGTGCGGGATTCTTCGTGGTCGACATGGCTATTTCTCCACCTCCGCGGTCGAAACAGCGCTGGGACTCTTCTGCTCGCCTTCGCGCCGTCTGAATGACGTCGAATACGACGCCGATCGCGCGCTCAGCAGCGGATCGTCCGATGCCGATATCCCATCCGGCAATACCAGCGGATCGAAGGTGATATCCCGCGTCGGGCTCGTCTCCTCGCTCTCAATCGTGTCGATCGTGATCGTCCCCACGTCAATCTGCTTCCTCTCGGCGGGCCAGGAGAGAGCCGCCTCTGCCGTCGGATCTCCCGGCTCGCCCAGCGTGAGAATCAAATGCCAGCGCAGCGGCCCGGAATGAAGCTGCGTGATCAATGCATCGAACAGATAGTTCTTGTCAGAAGTGTTGGCATTGGCTCCATCGAACGTCTGATCCGGCTTTATCCACCAGCGGACCGGCGTCGACTGGCCGTTGGCATTGACGAAACGAAAGGCGTTCAGTCCGTAGTACGGGCTGTCGCCAAATCCCGAGGAAAACGGATGACTGCCGATTACCTTTAACGCCGCAGCAGTCTCCGGATGCTTGCCCAGAAACGCGCCCATGGCTGCGGGATCCACCTTTCCCGTGCCTGGCACAGGCGATGACGCCACCAGAAAATCGTGGAAATCCTGCGGCGTATTGACGACGAACACGGGGATGTTGATCATGCCTGTGCGCCACTCTTCGCCGTCAGGTTGCTTGAAAAGAATCGCCAGACTGCGAATGGTATGCGGAGTATCGGCCGCGTACGGCTGTCCGCCCGCAAGCGCAAAGCGTCCCACGATCGGCACCCGGCCAGCACGGAAAACCAGGGCCTTCGAAATCGCCTGCCCCTGGCCGTTGCTTTCGAAATAGCCGGTGACACACACCCCCTTGGCGTGATTCCGGCGAAATCCCGGATGCGGCCCATCCACGCGCTCAAACGTGTTCACCATTGCCGCAGGAGTAAGCGCGTGCGGGGTGAGCCACCCCCTCGCATACGCAAAGAGACCCGCAATCACTGCGAGCAGGCCGCCGATAGCCACGAGCCGCACGAGCAAAGCGCCGCCTCGCGCTGGTGCCGGTTCGGAAATCTGATTCGATGGATCGTTCGATGAATCGGCTGCCATACTTCCTCCTTGAATAGCTGTCTGCTCTTTGAATCGCGGGAGACTGGGCAACGTAGGACGACGCATCGACCCCGCTTCTCCACAAGAGATGCGCTTGCAACAGATACGATCCACGATCCTAGCGGGGAATATCTCGGCGCGCCATCATCGCTTTGTTTAGGGTGGGAACGGGCAATCTCCAAACTCTGATCGGAATCGGAGTCACTGCAGTGCCGGTAGTATGAGGCTTGTCAATTGAGTCCGCAGCGACGACAGAAACACAAACGCCAAGGCCCTCAGGAATCCCGGTTTGAAGGACGAAACAATCGATAGCCTGGCACGACAATGGCGGTGAACAATCTCAAGTCCGTTCTCGACAAATCCGTATCAAAGGAGGATCCCGATGCCCCGCGGCACTGAATCTATCGAAGTCGACTATGTCCTCGAACATCCGCCTCAGGAGGTCTGGCGACTTCTTACCGAGCCAAAGCTCCTGGCCGTGTGGCTTATGCCCAACGACATCACACCCGTCGTTGGACACAAGTTCAATTTCCGCACTAAGCCCATGGGTGACTGGGATGGGGTCGTCGATTGCGAGGTGCTCGAGTGCGAGCCTTTCACGCGCTTTGTCTATTCATGGCAGGGCGGCCCGGCCAACCACCGGCTTGACACTATTTGTGGCTGGACACTCACTCCAACCACCTCTGGCGGCACGCTCCTGCATCTCAGCCACACCGGATTCGAGGCCAGTATGTTCGCCTACCAGATCATGAACCAGGGATGGCGCAACATGAATCCCGACGGAAAATTCGACCGCATACTCAATGGCGAGTACTTTCCGGACCGCGAATGCGTCCGGGAAGAAGTCGGCGCATCATAAAGAGAAAAAGTGGGGAGCCGGTCTCTCTGCCAGGACCTGACTCCCCGCGGCTCAAATTGCAGTAAGCGGCGCTGAAACTACTGCTCCGGGGGGAGACTATCGGTTGAGACCGCTCAACCCGCAGCCTGTGAGAGATCACATTCACGGCACTTGGCGCGGTGAACCAGCATCGCCGCCAGCGCTTCTTCAACGCGCCAAGCAACGTCCTGCGGAGCGCCCGATCCCGCCAGAGCGACCGCATCACGGGAGGCCGCTAGAAAACGGAGAGCCAGCCTGTTCCCCAAGACGCAGAAAATCCTCGCCTTGCCTATCGTGACCGGTTCGTTCAGGTCCACAGAGCTATTCTCTGCCGGAACGAATCTTCCTCACGAACTATCTTTCGGACAGTGTCCTGAAGTTACGCCGCCTGATCGCGAGCCTCTCCCAAAGTAACCCGCGCGGTCATCTTCCGCCGTCCCCGATAGAAGGTTACCGTCACGGTGTCACCGGCCTGATGACGGTTCATGATGTCGGCGATGTCCTGCGTGTTGGTCACTTCCTGGTCGTCGATGCCAACGATGAGGTCGCCTCCGAGGTAGATCTGCATATTGCCGTAGAGCGCCACTTCGGTTCCGCCTCGCAAGCCCGCGCGCTCCGCTGCGCCGTTCGCCACAGTGCGCTGGATCAGCACACCGTAATCGACCGGAAGTCCGATCTGCCCGGCCAGGTTGGGATCGATCGGGAGTGACACGATGCCAAGGGATGGCCTGCGCACGCGGCCGTACTTCTGGAAGTCGCCCAGCACAGCTTTGGCGGTATCGATCGGGATTGCGAACCCGATACCGGCATTCTGCTCCACGCCTTCGTTTCCGGTGGCGATGAGGGAGTTGATCCCTATCACCTCGCCGTGTGAGTTGAGCAGGGGCCCCCCAGAGTTGCCGGGGTTGATGGCCGCATCCGTCTGGATGGCGTTCTCGATGGGGTTGCCCTGAGGGCTGTGGATCGACCGGATCGCGCTGATTATCCCGGTGGTCATCGTCCCCTGAAGCCCGAACGGGTTGCCGATGGCATAGACCTTCTGCCCCACAACAAGATTCTTAGAGTCCGCGAGCACTGCCGGGACAAGATTCGGTGTTGCATCGATCTGAAGCAAGGCCAGATCGTGACTCGGATCGCGTCCGATCACGCGAGCCTTGGAACGATGTTTGTCATAAGTGGTGACCTCGATCTTCTGCGCATCGGCAATGACGTGGTAGTTCGTCAAAATATGGCCCTGCTTGTCGAGGACGAAGCCGGAGCCCTGCCCCTGTTGCGGCACCGGCCCATAGAAGAAGTTGAGCTGGACTGTCGAAGACGTGATGTTCACGACGGAAGGCATCGCCTTCTTATAGACCTGAATGTTGTTGCTCTCCTCGGCATCGAACTCCGGCGCAGCGTGGGCCTCGGTCAGAGTCAGGGGCGACCCGTTGCCGGCAAGAGTCACCTCGCGCTGAGACCCCTCGTAGCGTGACGTGAGATACCAAAACCCACCAACAATGAGAAGAACAAGGATCAATCTTCGAACAATCATGGACGCACTCTTTACCACGGGTTTCCCCGGCCCGCATTCCCCCGAGGAGACGTTATTAAGATTTTATCGACTCTGAGCGATTCAGACCCGGGAGGCGGCCTTGAGTTCCGCGAAAATCCGCTCGACCTCGCGCCGCGTTTGCTGGATATCTCCCTCGTTATGGATCACATAGTCGCAGAACGGAGCCTTCTCCCGATCGGGAATCTGGGCAGCCAATCGAGAGCGCCCATCAGCTTCGAGATCCTGCTTGGAGCGCGTGCTGTCTGACATCCGAGCCAGGTAGCGGGCGATCTTCAGCTCGTCCGGAGCAGTTACGAGAATTACCCGGTCGAAGCGCCGTCTCCATCCGGGTGCCGTGCCTTGGGCGTCGGCTTCGAAGATAAGAGCTGACTCAACGATGACGACGGCATTAGGATCATCGGCAAAGATGCGGTCCGCCCTGTCTTGTTGCTCGCTGATCACCGCCGGATGAACGATACGGTTGAGGTCTGCAAGCCGGTTCTGCCGGAACGCAAGATCGGCTAGCAGACGCCGGTTCAGGGTTTGATCCGGATTCACCACCGCCGGCCCGAATTGTCTCACGATAGCCCGATAGACGCTCTGGCCGGGGGACATCAACTCCCGTCCGATCGCGTCGGCTTCGATCACGTAGGCGCCGAGCGACCGGAACATCTCTCCCACGGTGCTCTTACCGCTTCCTAATCCACCGGTCAGGCCGGCTCGCAGCATGATCCTCTTCTCGGTCGATTGCCCGCTAGGACTACCCATTAAACTGGGTTCATGCACGAGATCAACCGTTTGCATGAGATTCTCGACCTGATTGTATGCCCAGCATGCTACGGACGACTGATGATCGGATCGAATGAGATCCGCTGCGCGGTATGCGAACGGCGGTACGAGATAACGGATCAGATTCCAGTCTTGATTACACGTCAATGAGGATGAACACGCTTCATCGCCGCATTTCCCTCTCCGACAGCACATTCGGTGAAAAGAAATTACACCTTGGTGAAAACCGCACGACCTCTCTATGCGTATGTTTAGGTCAGGGGCATGCAGTAATTTCCGAGCACACGCGAATTGACTGCTTCGGAGGGGCCAATTTCGTATGAACGACAGTTTGCTTGTCGAATCAACCTGCGATTTCGCAGCAACTCGGACCAGATCTCTGGTGTCTAACTGAATCAAGCCGTGGCGAATATGGCAGTGACTGCAAGGAGAGAATCGACAATGGAAAGCGACAGGGTAGAGCAATTTGCTAGGACAGAACTGGCGGATCTGCGCAACCAGCTTTTGCAGTCCGGAATCGACTTCTGGCAGGCGGCTGAAGTTCTATCTGCATTCCTCGCAGGCCGTGGCTATGGCGTGAATCCTGACCAGGCACGCGCTGCCGTAATGCGTATCGAAGGTGCCGGCTGCTCCTATGAGTGCATGCAGTCGGAGCTGGAACGCGTTGCCTTGGTGATGTAGGCCATGCGCGCTTTATTGAGAAGACCTCAGACTGTTTGTCTGGGAGCTATAATTTCTCGCTCACGTGGGCTGAGATTCTGAATCGTCGTTGCGGCCAAACTGCAGGGCGCCTACGATTCCATTTACAGCGGTTGCAGAAAGCTTTTCTGCGATTCCAAAGGGAAGTCTTATGGCCCGAGTTACACCTCTGATTCGCCCTCAGACCGTCTGAATTTTGGCGGAGCCGAACTTTGGCCGGCTCAAATTCCTCTCTCCGAACCTGTGATGGCATTTAAGATCGCTCGTGTTCGTTATCTCTTCTCTTTCGAGCACACGATGATCAGATTTACGAGATGCGCTGCCTTTGCCACGGCAATTCTGTTGGCGGTGAATCTTTCTTCGCTTGGACAGCAAGAATCCGGCGAATCCAAACCGGTGGTGCTCCATGCCACCCGGCTCCTCGACGTTGCCGCAGGCAAGATCGTCTCGCCGGGGGAAGTGCTAGTCGAGGGCGAGCGGATAGTGGCCGTGGGCGCTTCAGTGGATCGCCCGCTGGGCTCTCGAGTGCTCGATGTGGGCGACGTCACATTAATGCCAGGGCTGATCGACGCTCACGTGCACCTGTTTCTTCATCCCGGGGCCGAAGACCTGCAGACGGTCGAGGAGTCTGTTCCACAACGGACGATCCTGGCGACGCTTGTCGCGCGTGACGATCTGATGGCTGGATTCACGGCGGAGCGTGACATGGGCACCGAGGGTGCCGGGTCGGCGGATACGGCGGTGCGCAATGCGATCAATCAAGGCCTGATCCCGGGACCGCGGCTGCGCATCAGCGGGAACGCCATCGATATTCTCGGCGGCCACGAGGACGCCAACGAGTTCAATCCTGCGCAGCACGTGCTGTCGAATGCGACCTATGCGAACGACTCCGAGCAGATCATCGAGGCCATCCGCGAGCAGTTCAAGGAGGGATCAGACTTCGTCAAGATCTATGAGACGGGAAAGGACTCCATTCATGACGGGGTATTCTCAACACCGTATCAGTACACGACAGATCAACTGAAGGCCGCTGTCGAGGAGGCGGCACGCGTGGGGAAAAAGGTTGCGGTGCATGCGATGGGCGAGCCGGGGACGCTATACGCGGCTCAGGCCGGCGTGGCGTCGATCGATCATGCGGCACAGTTAAGCCCGGAGACAATGCGAATCATGCGTGAGAAGCAGATCCCGGCGGTGCCGACGTTTACGATCTTCGAGTACTTCGCCGATCATGCTGCGAATCCAGCCGTGGCAGCGCGAGAGCGCGCAATGTTCGATTATCACGCAGCGGAGTTCAAGAAGCAGCTTGCTGCGGGCATTCCCTTTGCTGTCGGATCAGATGTGGGGCCGTTTCCGCACGGAAGGCAGGCGCGGGAACTGGTGCTGATGCATCAGTTCGGAATGCCGGCGCTTCAGGTGTTGCAAGCCGACCTGATCAACGGAGCCAAATTGCTCGGCTGGGAAGGGCAGATCGGCGAGCTCAAGGCTGGATACTACGCGGACATCATTGCTGTCCCGGGCAATCCGCTGGACGACATCAGCGTTACCCAGCGGGTCTCGTTCGTGATGAAGGGCGGCGTGGTCTACAAGGGGCCGTGAGTTCCAGCTTCAGATAGCGTTGTCGGCGATCGTGAGCGCTTTGTCCAAAGCGTCGACGCCCATGTCGATTTCTTCTTTTTCGATGATGAGGGGTGGGGCTACGACGAAGTGGCTGATCCAGGCCTGGAGGGATACCCCCCGCTTAAGCATGTCGGCGGCTACCTGCTCGACGACGGCCGGCTTGCCGTCCACCTTGTCCTGCATGGTGTTGAAGGGGGTCTTGGCCTGCTGGTCTCGGACCAGCTCTACCGCCCAGAAGAGGCCGAGGCCGCGGACGTCGCCGATCGAGGGGTGCTTCGGCTTGAGAGCCTGGAGCTTGGCGCCCAGGTACTGGCCCATCTCGCGGGAGCGGGCTACCAGGTCGAGGCGCTGCATCTCGTGGATGGCGGCGACGGCCGGGCCGAGGGTCATGGGGTGGGCTTCGTAGGTGTGCCCGTGGGCGAAGAAGTGGTCGTCGAAGTACTCGGCGATCTTGCTGGTTGTGGCACAGAGGCCGAGGGGAACGTAGGCGGAGGTGATTCCCTTGGCGGTCACAAGGATGTCGGGCTTGACACCCCAGTTGTCCATGGCGAACCACTCGCCGGTGCGTCCCCAACCGGACATGACCTCGTCAGCGATGAGCAGGACGCCGTGACGGTCGCAGATCTCCCGCAGTCTGGGCATGTATTCCTTCGGCGGGACGAGGACTCCGTTGGTGCCGACGACGGGCTCGACGATCACGGCGGCGACGTCGCTCTCGTTGGCGATCATGTGCTCGAGGTAGTCGGCGCAGGCGATTCCGCACTGAGGGTAGGTGTGCTTGATGGGGCACTTGTAGCAGTTGACTTCGGGGGCGAAGACGAAGCCCTGGCCTTTGCCGCCGACGGATTCAAGCGGCCAGCGGCGCGGGTCTCCGGTGGCGGCGATCGAGGCCATAGTCGATCCGTGGTAGGAGCGGTAGCGGGCGAGGATCTTGGTCTTGCGGGTGTACATGCGGGCGATCTTGAAGGCGGCTTCGTTGGCCTCGGTGCCCGAGGTGGTGAAGAAGAACTTGGTGAGGCCGACGGGGAGGACGTCGAGGAGGAGTCGGCTGAGCTCGACGCGGGCGTCGGTGGCGTAGGCCGGCATGATGTAGGGGAGCTTGCGGGCCTGCTCGGCGATGGCCTCGATGACGGCCTGGTTCTTGTGGCCGAGGTTCGAGCACATGAGCTG